>NZ_KZ559412.1:0-110788 GCF_002850715.1 Citrobacter sp. L55
GTTAGGCCTGCCGCCAGCGTTCAATCTGAGCCATGATCAAACTCTTCAATTTAAGTTTGATGCTCGTGAATTAAACTTCGTAATGAATTACGTGTTCACTCAGAGACTTGGTATTCATTTTTCGTCTTGCGACGTTAAGAATCCGTATCTTCGAGTGCCCACACAGATTGTCTGATAAATTGTTAAAGAGCAGTGCCGCTTCGCTTTTTCTCAGCGGCGCGGGGTGTGCATATTACGCCATCCCGCTGCAGAGTCAAGCGTTTATTTTCGCTTTTCTCCGCTGACCCGGCGGTATGTAATCCGTTGTTCCGTGTCAGTGGAGGCGCATTATAGGGAGTTATTTCAGGCTGACAAGGGGAAATTTAAAATAACTTTCCGAGTGCGTGTTTTTTCAGCAAAACCACCATTAACATGCCATAAAATAAGCAAATTGCCGTTTTTGCAGCCGCAATAACACTTCCAGGTGGCATACTAATGAATAAGAAATAAAGTAAGGAAAACCATTCATGCCGTTAAATGCCCAACAGCTAGCCGCACAGAAAAACCTGTCCTACGTTCTGGCCGAAAAGCTGGCTCAGCGAATATTAAAAGGTGAATACGCACCGGGCGCTATATTGCCTGGCGAAATAGAGCTGGGCGATCAGTTTGGCGTGAGTCGTACCGCGGTAAGAGAAGCGGTAAAGACGTTAACGGCAAAAGGTATGGTATTACCGCGCCCGCGTATTGGTACACGCGTCATGCCGCAGGCAAACTGGAACTTCCTCGACCAGGAGCTGCTCACCTGGTGGATGACAGAAGATAATTTCTCTCAGGTCATTAAACATTTTCTGGTGATGCGTATCAGCCTGGAGCCTCAGGCGTGTTTACTGGCGGCGACTATAGGTACGGCAGAACAGAAAGCGCATCTCAACACGCTGATGGAAGAAATGGTCGAGCTGAAAAGAAACTTCAGACGCGAGCGTTGGATTGAGGTTGATATCGCCTGGCATGAACACATCTATGAAATGAGTGCGAACCCGTTCCTTATCTCCTTCGCGTCACTCTTCCATTCCGTTTACCAGACCTACTTTACCTCTATTACCTATAACGACGTGGTCAAGCTGGATTTACACCAGGCCATTGTCGACGCAATAGATGAGAGCGATGGCGATCGCGCCTTCGCTGCCTGTCAGGCATTGCTGATAGCACCGAACGTGCTACCGGATAAATAATATGTCAGAAAAGAAATCACGCAGTATGGCCGGGCTACCGTGGATAGCAGCCATGGCCTTTTTTATGCAGGCACTAGACGCCACGATCCTCAATACCGCCTTACCCGCAATAGCACACAGCCTTAACCGCTCTCCGCTCGCCATGCAGTCAGCCATTATCAGTTACACCCTGACGGTCGCGATGCTGATCCCGGTGAGTGGATGGCTGGCAGACAGGTTTGGTACCCGGCGCGTCTTTATGATAGCTGTTAGCCTGTTTACGCTGGGTTCGCTGGCCTGTGCGCTGTCCAGCTCCCTAAGCGAACTGGTGATTTTCCGCATCATTCAGGGCATTGGCGGCGCTATGATGATGCCCGTTGCCCGTCTGGCATTATTGCGTGCTTACCCCCGCAGCGAACTGCTTCCCGTGCTTAACTTCGTAACCATGCCTGGACTTGTGGGGCCGATTTTAGGTCCGGTATTGGGCGGTGTACTGGTCACGTGGGCCAGTTGGCACTGGATCTTCCTGATTAATATTCCAATTGGGGTTGCCGGTATCTTCTATGCCCGCAAATATATGCCGAACTTCACCACGCCGCGCCGCGGTTTTGATATGACCGGTTTCTTTCTGTTTGGTTTGAGCCTGGTGTTGTTTTCCAGCGGGGTAGAGCTGTTCGGTGAGAAGCTTGTCGAGACCTGGATAGCGCTCAGCATTATTCTTGCCAGCATTCTGTTACTGCTCGCCTACATTCGCCACGCGCGTCGTCACCCAACGCCGCTAATATCGCTTCCTATATTTAAGACCCGAACTTTTTCCGTCGGGATCGCCGGAAACCTTGCCACTCGTCTGGGTACAGGGTGCGTGCCCTTCTTAATGCCGCTGATGTTGCAGGTAGGCTTTGGATACCCGGCGCTGATAGCCGGTTGCATGATGGCGCCAACGGCGCTGGGATCAATACTGGCGAAATCAATGGTGACGCAGGTGCTGCGCCGGCTCGGCTACAGAACCACACTGGTGGGTGTTACGGTATTTATCGGCCTGATGATTGCGCAGTTCGCATTGCAATCTCCCGCCATGCCGGTCTGGATGTTGATCCTGCCGTTGTTCATTTTGGGTATGGCGATGTCCACCCAGTTTACCTCCATGAATACCATCACTCTGGCGGACCTGACCGATGAAAACGCCAGCAGCGGCAACAGTGTGCTGGCCGTTACTCAGCAGTTATCAATCAGTTTAGGGGTCGCCATCAGCGCTGCCGTTCTGCGTATCTATGAAGGTATGGAAGGAACCAATACGGTCGAGCAGTTCCACTACACCTTTATGACGATGGGCGCTATCACGGTAGTGTCTGCGCTGATGTTCATGCTGCTAAAAGCAAAAGATGGACGTAATCTGATTAAAGAGCGACATAATCCTAAACCGACCCCCGCTCCATCAAAACAGGAGTAAGTTGCAGGCGCTGTTGCTGTAATGCGGGCTGCGCCATCCGGTGGATTAATACATCGATGGCCAGTTCGCCCAGTTCATCTTTTGGTTGATGGATGGTCGTCAGCGGCGGCGTCATATAGCGCGCCAGCTCGATATCATCATAACCCACCACCGCCATATCCTGCGGAATGCGCAATCCCGATTGGTACAGAGCCTGATACGCGCCAACCGCCATGGCATCATTGCCGGTAAAAACGGCCTGCGGTCGCTGTTTATGCGACAGCAACGTTTGCATAGCTTCAAAGCCGCCGCCGAACTCAAAGTCACCGGTAATCTCGTAACCTTCCGGGACCGGCAACCCCGCCCGCTTCATTGCCGCCCGATATCCTTCCAGACGTAAACGCGCTGGAGTTTTATCCAGCGGCCCGGTGATGCAGGCAATGCGCGTAAAACCTTTTTCGATAAGATGTTGAGTGGCTAAATCCCCGCCCAACAGGGAGTTATCCTGGATCAGATCGCTTTCACCATCAAAAGGCGACCAGTCCATCATGACGGTCGGTATAGAAGGATAGCGTTGCATGATCTCCCTGGAAGGTTGATGTGTTTCCGTGCAGAGCAGCAGCAAGCCGTCCACCCGTTTTTGCATTAACGTTTCCAGATTACGGTTCATGCGCTGTTCATCACCTTCAGTGTTGCACAGCACCAGGCTGTAGCCGCGTTCAAAACAACTACGTTCAACGCCGCGCACCAGCTCGGAATAAAAGGGGTTGGTACTGGCAGTGATTAACATGCCAATAGTGTGGGTCTGGTTTAACTTGAGACTACGCGCCAGCGCTGAGGGCGCGTAGTTAAGCTCTTTAATCGCCGCTTCAACTTTGTCAGTGACAGACTCACTGACAAAGCGATCTTTATTAATGACGTGAGAAACCGTCGACGTGGAAACCCCCGCCAGGCGGGCGACGTCCTTCATTGTAGCCAAGCGTTACCTCTGTTGACTTAAAAACGCTTCTATTTCTTCGCGCCATGGAACGGAAGGCTGTGCGCCCTTACGGGTGACCGCAATCGCCGCAGCGGCATGTGCAAATCGGATCGCTTCAGGCAGCGGGGTCTCTTCCAGTAACGCTGTAATTAACGCGCCGTTAAAGGTATCCCCAGCAGCGATGGTATCAACGGCGTCCACTTTAAACCCTGGCACACGCTGACCTTCACCATTTACGCTGGCCCACACCCCGCGACAGCCTAAGGTAATCAGTACAGTATGGATCCCCTTCGCGTGCAATGCCTGCGCAGCTTTGGCCGCGTCTTCATCGTTTTCAACCCGGATCCCCGTGAGCTTTTCAGCCTCGGTTTCATTCGGGGTAATAATATCCACCAGCGCCAGCAGTTCGTCAGAAAGTTCACGTGCCGGGGCCGGGTTAAGGGCTACCGTGGTCTTATTTTGATGTGCAATCTTTGCCGCAGCCAGTACGCTTTCGATCGGCGACTCTAACTGCATCAGTAAGGCAGACGCCTGGGCAATACGCTCATGCTGAGCTTCCACCAGCGCAGGCGAAAGTGCCGCGTTCGCACCAGCATGAATGCCGATGACGTTCTCACCTTCACCATTCACAAAAATCAACGCCACACCGGTCGACTCCCCCGAAATTACGCTAATCGGCCCAATATCGATATTATCTTTAGCTAACTGTTTACGAACACTTTCGCCAATATCATCATCACCCGTACAGGCAATAAATGCGATATTCGCGCCACTACGCCCCGCTGCAACAGCCTGATTCGCGCCTTTACCACCAAATGCGACCTGATAATGGTTACCGGTTACGGTTTCACCAGGTGTCGGGAAAGAGTTAAGGTTGAGGATGTGATCGGCATTGATACTGCCAAGAACAACGAGGTTGCCTGCGGTTTTCATATTTGGTGTTCCAAGTCAAAGTGCGCCACCGGATTAGGGTGGCGCGTGCCCTGCTTTTCTTTTTACGCCTTCATCCCCAAAACCCGATACGGGGATGGCGTCTTTATGTCTCCATCAGGCCGCGAGCGACCTGAATCGGTATTACTGCTTGATGACCAGCTTCAGGTCAACCGGATATTTAGCCTGAACCTTCTCGCCTTTCAGGACTTTATCCGCAGTCTCAACGCCTTTCGCGCCGATCTGATCCGGCAGTTGAGCAATGGTCGCAGCCAGTTTGCCATCATTTACTGCTTTTTCGCCATCTGGAGTACCGTCAAATCCAACCACCATCACATCAGATTTACCCGCAGTTTGCAGTGCGCGCAGCGCACCCAACGCCATTTCATCGTTCTGGGCAAATACGGCCTGCACGTCAGGATGCGCGGTAAGCAGGTTCTGCATGACGTTCAGACCTTTGGTGCGGTCGAAGTCGGCCGGCTGGCTGGCCAGTACGTTAAATTTGTGTGCCGCAACAGCCTGCTGGAAACCTTCGCCACGCTCACGCGCCGCTGAAGTACCGGCAATACCCTGCAGTTCGATAACTTTCGCGCCTTCACCCGCTTTCTTCGCGATGTAATCGCCCGCAATCTTGCCGCCCAGCACGTTATCAGATGCAATATGGCTTACCACTTCGCCTTTGGACGCAACGCGGTCCAGGGTGATAACCGGAATTTTCGCCTGGTTAGCCATCTTCACAGCGTTACCAACAGCATCGGAGTCTGTCGGGTTAATCAGCAGAATTTTAGTTCCACGAACCGTTAAATCCTGAACGTTAGCCAGCTCTTTCGCCGGGTTGTTCTGTGAGTCCAGAATCACCAGGTTGTAGCCCAGCTTATCGGCCTCTTTTTGCGCCCCGTCCTTCAAAGAAACAAAGAACGGATTGTTAAGGGTGGAGACCACCAGCGCAATGGTATCTTTCGCCATCGCATTCGCGCTCACGGTGGCGCTCAGCGCAACAGCAGAAACCAGGGTAGCCAGTTTTTTCATGTTCATATTTAAGATGTCCTGTAATCGTTGTTACTGCTTTTTGTTGTCTACCAGTACCGCCAGCAAAATCACCACCGCTTTGACGATCATCTGGTAATAGGAGGATACACCTAACAAATTCAAACCATTATTGAGGAAACCAAGAATCAATGCGCCGATCAGCGTCCCAACAATACGTCCTTTACCACCCGCCAGGCTGGTACCACCTAACACCACCGCGGCGATAGCATCCAGCTCATAGCCAGTACCTGCCGTCGGTTGCGCCGAGGAGAGGCGCGCTACTTCAATGATGCCCGCCAGCGATGCCAGCAGACCACACAGGGAATAAACGATAATTTTGATTTTACTTACGCTGATACCGGACAGGCGCGTTGCCGCTTCGTTACCGCCCAGCGCATAGATATAACGACCCAGACGAGTGTGGTGCAGCATGTACCACGCCGCGAGGAAGACAATCCCCATAATCCACACAGGCGTAGGGACGCCTAACGGACGACCAATACCAAACCAGCCAAACAGATCGGCATTGTCAGTAAACCCGGTATTAACCGGACTGCCGTTGGTGTATACCATGGTTACACCACGCAGCAGCAGCATCATCACCAGGGTCGCGATAAACGCCTGTACCCGGCCTTTCGCGACAATCACCCCGGTTACCGCGCCAATAGCAGCACCGAGCGCCAGGGCCGCAGCGACAGCCACCAGCGCATTGACTTCAATCCCTACAATGGAAGCCGCAACCGCACCGGTAAGCGCCAGCAAAGAACCGACAGACAGATCGATCCCCGACGTCAGGATAACCAGCGTCATGCCAACGGCCATGATGGCGTTCACCGACGTTTGCTGGAGAATGTTGAACAGGTTATTAACGGTAAAAAAGTTAGGGCTCATGGTGGAAACAATCGCGATCAGCACTAACAGAGCGATGAGCGACTTTTGCTCCAGAAGCCATGCTTTAGTGAAATAACGGCGACCAGAAACAGCCTGGGTAGTCATCTTTTTTACTCCTGATTCACGCGATTAAGCTTGCCCACAGCGGCAGCCATTAATACTTCCTGAGTGGCCTGCTCGCGAGTGAACTCACCGCCGAGATGCCCTTCATGCATAACGATAATTCGATCGCTCATGCCTAATACTTCTGGCATCTCAGAGGAGACCAGAATGATGCTCAGCCCATCGGCCTTAAACTGGTTGATAAGCTGATAGATTTCTTTCTTAGCCCCAACGTCAACGCCGCGCGTTGGTTCATCGAGGATCAGGACTTTTGGTCGGGTCATCAGACCGCGCGCAATCGCCACTTTCTGCTGATTACCACCAGAAAGCAGGCCGATAGCCTGTTCCATCGATGGCGTTTTAACATTGAACAGACGAATAAAATCACCTACCGCCTGCTGCTCGTCTTTATGTTTAAGGCTTCCACCAGCGCGACTGAAATAACGCAGCGCGGTTAGTGACATGTTCTCTTTCACCGACATGCCCAGCACTAAACCATCGCGTTTACGGTCTTCAGAAATATAGACGATGCCGTTAGCCAACCCATCCTGCGGCGAACGGGTGACCACTTCATGGCCATCAAGCGTGACGTAACCGCTGGTGCGCGGCAATGCGCCGTACAACACTTTCATCAGCTCGGTACGTCCGGCACCCATCAGCCCCGATACGCCAAGGATCTCGCCTTTACGCAGCGTGAATGAAACATCGTTTACGCCAGGGCCGCACAGGTTATCGACCTTCAGGCGAATATCACCCGGCGCTTTTTCCAGGCGCGGGTATTGATCTTCCAGCTTACGTCCCACCATCATTTCAATCAGCGAGTCTTCGGTCAGCGAGGCGACTTCACGCTCGGCAATAAACTGCCCGTCGCGAAAAACGGTCACGTCGTCGCAAATCTCGAAGATCTCTTTCATGCGGTGAGAAATATAGACAATGCCGCGTCCCTGAGATTTCAGTTCGCGAATGACGCGGAACAGGGATTCGGTTTCGGTATCGGTGAGCGCATCCGTCGGTTCATCCATAATGATGACCTTCGATTCAAAGCTCAGCACTTTGGCAATTTCAACCATCTGCTGATCGCCAATCGACAGTTCACCGACCAGTCTGTCGCTTTTAAAGCGCAGATTCAGTTTGGCAAGCAGCAAATCGGCTTCGGCGTACATCTTCTTCCAGTCAATTTTGCCAAAGCGATTAACGAACTCACGGCCAAGAAAAATGTTCTCGGCGATAGTGAGTTGCGGGATCAAATTCAGCTCCTGGTGGATGATACCGATTCCGGCTTCCTGGGAGGATTTAGGGCCGTTAAAGGTGGTCTCTTTTCCCAACCACAATAAAGAACCGGCATCACGGGTATAGATCCCGGTCAGCACTTTCATCATGGTGGATTTGCCCGCGCCGTTTTCGCCCACCAGCGCCATTACGCGGCCTGGGTAGACATTCAGCGCGGCGCCGGATAGCGCTTTTACGCCCGGGAACGCTTTATCGATCCCTTTGAGTTGCAGTAATGCGTTCATGATGGCCTCAGAACGTGACGCCAGCACAGAGAATGATATTCGCATACGGAGAACACTCTCCGCTGCGAATTACCGCCTGACTGTCTGCGGTTTGTTTTTTGAATTGTTCATGCGTGGTGTAACGAATTTCTATGGTGTTTCCCTGGTGTTGTTGCAGTTGCTCAATGTGGCTGAGCAACGTTTCGTGGAGTTGCGGATTATGTTGTTTAATTTCCGTCGCGAGAATGGCCGCCTCGACCTGCATTTCACGTGTCACCACATCCAGTACCTGCATAAAAGAAGGTACGCCCTGGGTTAATGCCATATCGATACGCGTTGTGCTATTCGGGATGGGTAAACCTGCATCACACACCACCAGCGTATCGGTATGCCCCAGACGGGAGATCACCGATGAAATTTCAGAGTTGAGTACCGTGCCTTTCTTCATTTTCTTTCCCCACTAGCGAAACGTTTCGCTGAAGATAAGTGTAGAGCGAAGAGTGGAGATAAAACCACCGCGAAGTTATGAAAATGTGATCGTCATCGAAACGTTTCGCAAGGATTATCATTCGATGAAATGAAAACTGGGAGGGACAAAACAAAACGCCCCCTTTCGCGATGAAAGAGGGCGTCGATGAGATTAAATCTCGACCTGAGTACCGAGCTCAATAACCCGGTTCGGTGGGATTTCAAACTGGTCCGGGGCGCGCAGCGCATTGCGTTGTAGTAGCAGATACAGCTTGCCGCGCAGACGCAGATACCATGGTCGTTTGCCAACAATCAACGACTCGTGCGACATGAAGAACGAGGTTTCCATCATCCGACAGCTTAAGCCTTCCAGACCGCAGCGATGGAACACTTCTTCAACGTTCGGCGTTTCGCGCCAACCGTAGCTGGCCACCACGCGCCAGAAGGTGGGCGATAACTGCTCAATCTGCACCCTACGCACATTGTGAACATATGGCGCATCTTCCGTGCGCAGCGTCAGCAGAATAACGCGTTCATGCAGGACCTTGTTATGTTTGAGGTTATGCAGTAGCGCAAACGGGATGACGTTCAATGCACGAGACATGTACACCGCCGTTCCCGGCACGCGTACCGGTGGTGATTTCTCCAGAGAGGCAATCATCGCCTCCAGAGAGTTGCCGTGCTCATGCATGCAACGCAGCAGACGGAAACGCTCGCTTTTCCAGGTGGTCATGATGGTGAACATCACCAGACCCAGCGTCAGAGGCAGCCAACCGCCGGAAATCAGTTTATCGAGGTTCGCGGAGAACAGCGGAACATCGACGCACAAGAACGCCACCAGGATCAGGAAGACGAAGTATTTATTCCAGTGCCAGTTTTTGCGCGCCACGGTGGTCGACAGAATTGAGGTCAGCACCATCGTCCCCGTCACCGCAATCCCGTACGCCGCAGCCAGATTGCTGGAGTGTTCAAAGCTCACAATCACAATAACCACTGCGAAATAGAGCATCCAGTTAACGAAAGGAATGTAGATCTGGCCCGATTCCATTTCCGAGGTATGGATGATACGCATCGGCGATAAATACCCCAGACGCACGGCCTGACGCGTCAGTGAGAAGACGCCGGAGATAACCGCCTGTGAAGCGATAACCGTTGCCAGCGCGGCGAGGATCAGGAGCGGTATCAACGCCCAGTCCGGCGCCAGCAGGAAGAACGGGTTTTTAATCGCTTCAGGATGCTTTAACAGCAACGCCCCCTGACCAAAATAGTTCAGTACCAGCGAAGGCAATACCACGGAGAACCATGCCAGGCGAATCGGCAACTTACCGAAGTGGCCCATATCCGCATACAGCGCTTCAACACCGGTAATCGACAACACCACCGCACCCAGCGCAATAAAGGACAACGTTTTGAATTCGAGGAAGAAATGCACCGCCCAATACGGATTGAGCGCCTGCAGCACTTCCGGATTGCCAATAATACTGCGCACGCCTAACACTGCCAGCGTCAGGAACCACAACAGCATAATCGGCGCAAACAGCTTACCGACCATGCCGGTACCGTGTTTTTGAATCAAAAACAGCAGGGTCAGTACGATTATCGAGAGCGGAACAATCCAGGTATCCAGTTGCGGGGCAATGATCTCCAGACCTTCAATCGCCGACATCACCGAGATAGCAGGCGTTATCACCACTTCTCCATAGAAGAAGCTGCCGCCAATCAACCCCATAATCACCAGCATGGAGGTTGTTCGTGCTGAAGTATTACGCCCGGCCAATGACATCAGCGTCAGGATCCCGCCTTCTCCGGCGTTATCCGCGCGCATGACAAACGTCAGGTATTTAATGGAGACAACAAAGATCAGCAGCCAGAAAATCAGCGAGAGAAAGCCAAATACGGCATCACGTTCAACGCCAAAACCAAACTGGCCGGACAAACATTCACGAAGCGTATAAAGTGGGCTGGTACCAATATCACCGTAGACAACCCCAATGGCCGCAAGGGTAATCGCAGACAATGATTGTTTATTATCAGTGCTCATAGACTCGTCTTTCGTTTATACACATCATCTTTCAAGCTACCTCCGCGTGAGCTGCATTCGTTATTCCCCCCATCCCAGAAGAAAACTCCATTGCCGCCTTGGTGCAGCTTGATTGATTTGGTGTATATATAAGAAATGTGTGCGTCGTCCCTTGGCCCACAAAAAGGCGCACAGTATGCACGATTAATCGCAAAATCGTACCCCTAAATGAGACCAGATTAATCTGGCTCAAAGAAAAATAAGCGCACCTTCAGTCTATTACTGCACTGGTGTGAAGCATCTATACTCGCTGTTTATGCAGTACATTTGGCGAAAGGACGCCACTTCATTATGGCTCACCCACATTTATTAGCGGAAAGAATTTCCCGTCTGAGCAATGCGCTGGAAAAGGGACTTTATGAACGTAGCCACGCCATTCGTCTGTGTCTGCTGGCTGCACTTAGCGGCGAGAGCGTTTTCTTATTAGGTCCTCCCGGGATCGCTAAAAGCTTAATTGCCCGCAGACTGAAATTTGCCTTTCAAAATGCTCGCGCCTTCGAATATCTGATGACGCGCTTCTCTACGCCGGAAGAGGTTTTCGGCCCGCTGTCCATTCAGGCGTTAAAAGACGAAGGTCGCTATGAACGCTTAACGGCAGGCTATCTCCCTGAAGCTGAAATCGTCTTTCTCGATGAAATCTGGAAGGCGGGACCGGCGATTCTTAACACCCTGCTGACCGCCATCAACGAACGCCACTTCCGCAACGGCGCGCATGAAGAGAAAATCCCGATGCGCCTGCTGGTGGCAGCCTCCAACGAACTGCCTGAAGCAGACAGCAGCCTGGAAGCGCTGTATGACCGTATGCTGATTCGTCTTTGGCTGGATAAAGTCCAGGACAAGGCCAACTTCCGCTCGATGCTGTTAAGTCAGCAGGATGAAAGCGACAATCCGGTCCCGGCATCGTTACAGGTAACGGATGAAGAGTATTACCAGTGGCAAAAGGACATTGGCGCCATCACGCTTCCCGATCGCGTGTTTGAGCTTATTTTCATGCTGCGCCAGCAACTGGACACGCTACCGAATGCCCCCTACGTGTCCGATCGTCGCTGGAAAAAAGCCATTCGCTTGCTCCAGGCCAGCGCCTTCTTTAGCGGACGAGATGCGGTAGTTCCCATCGACCTGATCCTGCTGAAAGATTGCCTGTGGTACGACGCACAAAGCCTGAATCTGATGCAGCAGCAGCTGGAAATATTGATGACCGGACACGCATGGCAACAGCAAGCCATGCTGACCCGTCTGGGCAGTATTGTGCAGCGCCGCATTCAGCTCCAGCAGCAGCAAAGCGATAAAACAGCATTCACCGTGATCCGTCAGGGCGGCATGTTCAGCCGTCGTCCTCATTATGATTTACCGCCGGAGGCCACGTCTTCCGTCGTGACATTACTACTGCAAAAACCCTTAAAGCTGCATGATATGGAAGTAATCCATATTGCTTTCGAACGTAGTGCGCTGGAACTGTGGTTAACCAAAGGCGGTGAGATCCGCGGAAAATTAAACGGCATCGGTTTTGCCCAGACGCTGAACATGGAAGTGGATAGCGCGCAGCACCTGGTTGTACGCGACATCAGCTTACAAGGCTCTCGCCTGGCATTGCCCGGTACATCACAAGAGAGTATGCCCGCTGAAATAAAACAGGAGCTTGAAGCGCTCGATAACGAGTGGCATCAGCAGCACAGCGCATTTAGCGAGCAGCAAAAATGTCTGTTTATTCATAGCGACTGGTTAGGCCGCATTGAGGCCAGTCTGCAGGATGTCGGGGCACAAATCCGCCAGGCGCAACAATGCTGACCCTTGATACGCTCAACATCATGCTGGCAGTCAGTGAAGAAGCGATGATCGAAGAGATGATCGTCGCCCTGCTGGCTTCTCCAAAGATGGTGGTATTTTTTAACAAATTCCCTCGCCTTAAAAAAGCGATCACTGACGATATTCCCCGCTGGCGTGAATCTTTGCGTAGCCGCCTCAAAGATACCCATGTACCGCCGGAGTTAGCGGAAGAGGTTATATGCTATCAACAAAGCCAGCTCCTCTCTCATGCGCAGTTTATCGTCCAGCTACCGCAAATATTGTCGCTATTGCACCACCTCCATTCGCCATGGGCCGGACAAGCGCAGCAACTGGTCAATGACAACAGCGCGTTTACGCCTGCCCTACATACGCTTTTTCTCCAGCGCTGGCGCCTGAGCCTGGTGGTGCAAACCACAACGCTGAATCAGCAACTGCTGGAAGAAGAGCGCGAGCATTTGCTCAGTGAAGTACAGGAACGGATGACCCTCAGCGGGCAACTGGAACCCGTACTGGCAGAAAATGACAACGCCGCAGGCCGGTTGTGGGATATGAGCGCAGGTCAAATCAAGCGCGGTGATTATCAGTTGATGGTGAAATATGGCGAATTCCTGACGCAACAACCTGAACTCCAGCGTCTGGCTGAGCAGTTAGGCCGTTCCAGAGAAGCGAAATCCATACCGCGTAAAGATGCGCCAATGGAAACCTTCCGCACCCTGGTGCGCGAACCGGCAACCGTCCCGGAGCAAGTAGATGGCATCCAGCAAAGCGACGATATCCTGCGCCTGCTGCCGCCGGAACTGGCCACGCTGGGCATTACCGAACTGGAATACGAGTTCTACCGACGACTGGTGGAAAAGCAGTTGTTGACCTATCGCCTGCACGGCGAAGCATGGCGTGAGAAAGTCACGGAACGCCCCGTGGTGCATCAGGATTTTGACGAGCAACCGCGCGGACCTTTTATCGTCTGCGTTGATACTTCGGGATCGATGGGTGGGTTTAATGAGCAGTGTGCGAAAGCCTTTTGCCTGGCGCTAATGCGCGTCGCCCTTGCCGATAACCGACGCTGTTTCATCATGCTGTTTTCAACAGAAGTAGTGCGCTATGAGCTATCCGGCCCGGAGGGCATCGAACAGGCGATCCGTTTTTTAAGTCAGCGCTTTCGCGGTGGTACCGATATTGCCAGCTGTTTTCGCGCCATTACTGAGCGCATGCAGGGTCGGGAATGGTTTGATGCTGATGCGGTGGTGATCTCAGATTTTATCGCACAGCGATTGCCCGATGAGGTTGTCAGCAAAGTGGAGGAATTACAGCGGGTGCACCAGCACCGTTTTCACGCGGTGGCGATGTCAGCACATGGTAAACCCGGCATCATGCGCATTTTCGATCATATCTGGCGCTTTGATACCGGGATGCGAAGCCGCCTGCTCAGACGCTGGCGGCGTTAATTCTTACAACAGAGAGGCGACGCTTTCACGTACCTGTGCCGGCCATACGCCACACTGAACCTGACCAATGTGTGGTAATTGCAGCAACAGCATGGTCAGACGCGACTGCCCAATTCCTCCACCAATCGTCTGTGGCATTTCACCGCGCAGCAGCGCCTGGTGCCATTCCAGACTCAGACGATCTTCATCTCCGGTCAGAGACAGCTGATGTTTCAGAGCGTCAGCATCCACACGGATCCCCATAGAAGACAGCTCAAACGCATCCTCCAGTACCGGGTTCCAGACCAAAATATCACCGTTCAGACCGGCGTGACCCAACTCGGATGCTGAACTCCAGTCATCATAATCCGGCGCACGTACATCATGGCGGTGACCGTCGCTGAGCTTGCCGCCGATCCCCACCAGGAATACCGCGCCCAGTTCTTTAGCAATCGCACGTTCACGACCTTTTGCGTCAAGACCAGGATAACGAGATAACAGTTCCTGGCTATGAACAAAGTGGATCTGCTCTGGCAGGAACGGTGCCAGACCAAACTCTTTGCTCACCGCAGCTTCGGTAGCCTTAATTCCCGCCCAGATAGCCTCTACCGTGCTTTTCAGAGTGGAGAATTGACGCTCGCCGTCGCCCATCACGCGCTCCCAGTCCCACTGGTCAACATACACTGAGTGCAGCGGGGAAAGGCGATCTTCATCGGGACGCAGGGCCTTCATATGCGTGTACAGCCCTTCGCCTGCGCTAAAGTCGTGTTGTCCTAATGTTTGACGCTTCCACTTCGCCAGTGAATGAACCACTTCGAATTGAGCGTCTGGCAATGCTTTAACCTTCACCTGCACCGCTTTTTCACAGCCCGACAAGTTATCTTGCGTGCCATCTCCTACGCGGCTGAGGATCGGAGCCTGAACTTCGATCAGACCTAAACGCTCTTCCAGCTGACGAGAAAAATGAGATTTTACGAAGCTAATTTGACGTTGTTTGGCAATGTAAGCGGTTTTCATTATGTGTACTCCTGTGTCCTGTTGCCTATGATTAAGCAACAGAATGTAGGTAATATTCAATAATCAACAAACAAAAAGCCGACTTCGATTTTGATTCGTTAAAATTAACGTCTAAAATAGAGGGAATCATTAATCTACATAAGAAAAACCTATGGAAAATTATCAGATCGACAATCTGGACCGCGGCATTCTTGACGCCCTGATGGAAAATGCCCGAACGGCCTATGCCGAATTGGCCAAACAGTTCGGCGTGAGCCCGGGGACAATTCACGTTCGCGTAGAGAAGATGAAGCAGGCCGGGATTATTACCGGCGCGCGGATTGATGTTAGTCCCAAACAGTTGGGCTATGACGTCGGTTGCTTTATCGGCATCATCCTGAAAAGTGCGAAAGACTATCCGTCAGCGTTGGCCAGACTGGAAAGCCTCGATGAGGTGACCGAAGCGTATTACACCACCGGGCACTACAGCATCTTTATAAAGGTGATGTGCAAGTCGATCGACGCGTTACAGCAGGTACTTATCAACAAGATCCAAACAATTGATGAAATTCAGTCCACGGAGACCCTGATCGTCCTGCAAAACCCGATCATGCGTACCATCAAGCCATGATCGCTTTTTTTAATCCCCTATTTTTCCACAGGTAGATCCCAGCTCGCTCACAGCGTACAATACGCCCTCTTTATAAAGGTGGGCGATCATGGCAGAAATCACTCTTATCAGCGGCAGCACGCTTGGCAGTGCGGAATATGTAGCAGAGCATCTGGCTGAAAAACTGGACGACGCGGGTTTTTCCAGCGAAATACTGCATGGGCCAATGCTTGAAGAGGTCCCGACTGATGGGATCTGGCTGATTATTAGCTCCACGCACGGTGCGGGAGACATTCCTGACAACCTGCAGCCTTTATATGATGCCTTATGCGAGCAAAAACCGGACCTTTCACAAGTGCACTTTGGTGCAATCGGGATCGGCAGTCGTGAATATGACACCTTTTGCGGCGCAATCGACAAGCTGGAAGCCGAACTGAAAGCCTGCGGGGCAAAACAGATCGGCGAAACGCTCAGGATCAACGTACTGGAACATGAAATTCCGGAAGATCCGGCTGAAATTTGGCTGGGATCCTGGCATCCATTGCTCAGATATTTGTAAAGATCGTACTTTTTTATGTGGATAACTCTGGTTAAAAGCTTGGATCAACCGGTAGTTATCCCAAGAACAACCGTTGTTCAGTTTTTGAGTTGTGTATAACCCTTCATTCTGCTCCCAGCTTATACGGGCCAGGATCACCGATCATTCACAGCTAATGATCCTCAACAACCTGTTGATCTTATTCAAAGGATCGCCCTTATCCACAGAAAGTTGCGATCCTAATAAGAGATCACAATAAAACAGATCTCTAAATAAAAAGATCTTCTTTTTAATACCCAGGATCCCAGGGCTTTCTCGATCGACTAAAGTTGAGTAGAATCCACGGCCCGGGCTTCAATCCACTTTCACACCGCGTTATGCGAGGCAATTACCATGTTTTATCAGGATCCTTTTGACGTCATCATCATTGGCGGGGGTCATGCAGGCACCGAGGCCGCAATGGCCGCGGCGCGAATGGGTCAACAGACTCTGCTTTTGACACACAATATCGACACTCTGGGACAGATGAGCTGCAACCCGGCGATCGGCGGTATTGGGAAGGGACACCTGGTAAAAGAAGTGGATGCGCTTGGTGGGTTGATGGCAAAAGCGATCGACCATGCAGGTATCCAGTTTAGGATACTAAACGCCAGCAAAGGGCCAGCCGTTCGTGCTACCCGAGCTCAGGCCGACCGTGTGCTCTATCGCCAGGCTGTACGCACCGCACTCGAGAATCAACCCAATCTGATGATCTTCCAACAGGCAGTTGAAGATCTGATTGTTGAAAACGATCGTGTTGTGGGTGCAGTGACCCAAATGGGACTGAAGTTCCGTGCCAAAGCGGTTGTGTTAACCGTAGGGACTTTTCTTGACGGCAAAATTCATATTGGTCTGGACAACTACAGCGGCGGCCGTGCTGGCGATCCGCCGTCTATCCCGCTGTCACGCCGTCTGCGTGAACTGCCGTTACGCGTCAGCCGCCTGAAAACCGGTACGCCGCCGCGTATCGATGCACGCACTATTGATTTCAGCGTGCTCGGCCAACAAAACAGCGATAACCCGATGCCGGTCTTCTCATTCTTGGGCGATGCTTCTCAACATCCGCGTCAGATGCCGTGTTACATCACGCATACCAATGAGAGAACCCATGACGTGATCCGCAATAACCTCGATCGTAGCCCGATGTACGCAGGCGTGATCGAAGGTATCGGTCCGCGCTACTGCCCGTCGATCGAAGACAAAGTGATGCGCTTTGCCGATCGTAATCAGCATCAGATCTTCCTCGAGCCGGAAGGACTGACGTCTAACGAAATTTATCCGAATGGTATCTCCACCAGCTTGCCGTTCGATGTGCAGATGCAAATTGTCCGCTCCATGCAGGGAATGGAAAATGCCAGAATCGTCCGTCCTGGCTACGCGATTGAGTATGATTTCTTCGATCCGCGCGACCTGAAACCCACTCTGGAAAGTAAATTCATCCAGGGTCTGTTCTTTGCGGGCCAGATTAACGGTACTACCGGTTACGAAGAAGCTGCCGCGCAAGGGATGCTGGCGGGTCTGAACGCCGCGCGCTTGTCTGCTGAGAAAGACGGCTGGGCGCCGCGTCGCGATCAGGCTTATCTTGGTGTACTGGTGGACGATCTGTGTACGCTTGGCACCAAAGAACCGTACCGCATGTTCACCTCACGCGCAGAATACCGTTTGATGCTGCGCGAAGATAACGCCGACCTGCGTCTGACCGAAATTGGTCGTGAACTGGGTCTGGTGGACGACGAGCGCTGGGCTCGTTTCAACGAGAAGCTGGAGCGTATCGAACAGGAACGTCAGCGTCTCAAATCAACCTGGGTAAATCCGTTAGCGGAATCTGCAGCAGAAGTGAATGCTCACCTGGCTACGCCTTTGTCACGTGAAGCCAGCGGTGAAGATCTTCTGCGCCGCCCGGATATGACCTATGCTCAGTTGACCTCTTTATCTGCGTTCGCACCAGCGCTCGACGATGCTCAGGCCGCGGAACAGGTTGAGATTCAGGTGAAATACGAAGGGTATATCGCCCGTCAGCAGGAAGAAATCGAAAGACAACAGCGTAATGAGAACACCCTGTTGCCTGCAACGCTGGATTATCGTCAGGTCTCAGGCTTGTCGAATGAAGTTATCGCCAAGCTGAACGATCACAAACCGGTATCGATCGGCCAGGCATCGCGTATTTCTGGCGTAACGCCTGCCGCCATTTCCATTCTGCTGGTATGGTTGAAGAAACAAGGTATGCTGCGCCGCAGCGCTTGATAACACTATTTTGGCGGCGGGCGCTTCGCCTGCCCGCCCTACAAATTTGTAGTCCCGATAAGCTATAGCGCATCGGGAAATTGATTATGAACAGGTAACGACCGTGCTCAACAAACTCTCTCGTCTGCTGGCTGATGCTGGTATTTCTCTTACCGATCACCAGAAAAATCAGCTGATTGCGTATGTCGATATGCTGCACAAATGGAACAAAGCGTACAACTTGACGTCGGTACGGGATCCCAACGAAATGCTGGTGCGCCATATTCTGGACAGTATTGTCGTCGCGCCGTATCTGAAGGGGGAGCGTTTTATCGACGTGGGTACGGGACCGGGCCTGCCGGGTATTCCTCTCTCTATCGTGCGCCCAGAAGCGCATTTCACACTGCTGGATAGTCTGGGAAAACGCGTCCGTTTCTTGCGTCAGGTGCAGCATGAGCTTGCGCTTACTAACATCACTCCTGTGCAAAGTCGCGTTGAAGAATTCCCTTCAGAGCCGCCGTTCGATGGGGTCATTAGCCGTGCGTTCGCGTCGCTTACTGATATGGTGAGTTGGTGCCATCATTTGCCTGGCCTGGATGGGCGTTTTTATGCGCTAAAAGGGCAGTTGCCAGAAGATGAAATTGCTACGTTGCCTGCGGAATTCAGCGTCGAGTCGGTCGAAAAATTACGCGTTCCGCAACTGGATGGTGAACGTCATCTGGTGGTTATTAAGCCAAACAAAATTTAATTTTTATCAAAAAAAATAGAAAAAAAACGGCTATTCAGGTGTTAAAAGCCATAGGGAATAGTGTGGTTAAATGTCGTTACAATTCACTAGCGCCTTACGGTTTTGCATCATAACTATAACGTACCGTTTTTTGTTAAAAGCGAAACAAGTCAGCTGTGAAAATATCAGTCTGCTAAAAATAGAACGTAAGAACCACCCGTTGTGTTAATTTTTTATTATAAATGTCAATGCGTGGTTTTTTTGTTGTTAGCTGTTGTTTTTGAAAAAGTGGCTATTTTTACGCTTAAATATCAAAAAGATGAAAAGGCATCATTTGCCACGTAAATAAATTATGCGAAGGTGAATATGTTCAATATGTGATCTGGTGCACGCTTTGCCGCCAGTATTTACGCGGCATTTGCAGTTTTGCATGATCGTTCACAGTTTGCTTAAAAGTGATAAATGTGGGGTAGCGAAAAATATTTAAACATTTATTCACTTTTTAGCTACTTATTGTTTGAAATCACGAAGGCGCACCGTATAATTTGACCGCTTTTTGATGCTTGACTCTAAGCCATAAAGAACGTTTTATACGACACGCGGCATACCTCGAAGGGAGCAGGAGTAAAAACGTGATGTCTATGTCGCTCTTGAGTCGAAACGTTGCTCGTAAGCTTTTGCTCACACAGTTTCTGGCGGTAATAGCAAGTGGATTGCTGTTTAGCCTCAAAGACCCTTTCTGGGGCATCTCCGCATTGTGCGGTGGATTGGCAGTGTTGCTGCCTAATGTGTTGTTTATGATATTTGCCTGGCGTCACCAGGCGCATACACCAGCTAAAGGCCGAGTAGCCTGGACGTTCGCCTTCGGCGAAGCCTTCAAGGTGTTAGCTATGCTGGTTTTGCTGGTGGTGGCGTTGGCTGTTTTGAAAGCGGTATTCATGCCGCTGATCGTTACGTGGGTTTTGGTGCTGGTGGTTCAGATACTGGCGCCGGCTGTAATTAACAACAAAGGGTAAAGGCATCATGGCTTCAGAAAATATGACGCCGCAGGATTACATAGGACACCATCTGAATAACCTTCAGTTGGACCTACGTACATTCTCGCTGGTGGATCCGCACAACCCCCCAGCCACCTTCTGGACGCTCAATATTGACTCCATTTTCTTCTCGGTGGTTCTGGGTCTGTTGTTCCTGCTTATGTTCCGTAGCGTAGCTAAAAAGGCGACCAGCGGCGTACCAGGTAAATTTCAGACCGCGATTGAGCTGGTAATCGGCTTTGTGCATGGTAGCGTGAAAGACATGTACCATGGCAAAAGCAAGCTGATTGCTCCGCTGGCCCTGACGATTTTCGTCTGGGTATTCCTGATGAACTTGATGGATTTACTGCCTATCGACCTGCTGCCGTACATCGGTGAGCATATCTTTGGCCTGCCGGCTCTGCGTGTGGTTCCGTCTGCTGACGTAAACATCACCCTGTCGATGGCGCTGGGCGTATTTATCCTCATTCTGTTCTACAGCATCAAAATGAAAGGCATCGGCGGCTTCGCGAAAGAGTTGACGCTGCAGCCGTTCAATCACTGGGCGTTCATCCCTGTCAACTTAATCCTTGAAGGGGTAAGCCTGCTGTCCAAACCAATTTCTCTTGGTCTGCGACTGTTCGGCAACATGTATGCCGGTGAGCTGATTTTCATTCTGATTGCTGGTCTGTTGCCGTGGTGGTCACAGTGGATCCTGAATGTGCCATGGGCCATTTTCCACATACTGATTATCACGCTGCAAGCCTTCATATTTATGGTTCTGACGATTGTCTATCTGTCGATGGCATCTGAAGAGCATTAATTTACCAACACTACTACGTTTTAACTGAAACAAACTGGAGACTGTCATGGAAAACCTGAATATGGATCTGCTGTACATTGCTGCCGCTGTGATGATGGGTCTGGCGGCAATCGGTGCTGCGATCGGTATCGGCATCCTCGGGGGTAAATTCCTGGAAGGCGCAGCGCGTCAACCGGATCTGATTCCTCTGCTGCGTACTCAGTTCTTTATCGTTATGGGTCTGGTGGATGCAATCCCAATGATCGCTGTAGGTCTGGGTCTGTACGTGATGTTTGCTGTCGCGTAGTAAGCGTTGCTTGAATTAAGAGCAATATCAGAACGTTAACTAGATAGAGGCATTGTGCTGTGAATCTTAACGCAACAATCCTCGGCCAGGCCATCGCGTTTGTCCTGTTCGTTCTGTTCTGCATGAAGTACGTATGGCCGCCTTTAATGGCTGCCATCGAAAAACGTCAAAAAGAAATTGCTGACGGCCTTGCTTCTGCAGAACGAGCACATAAGGATCTTGACCTTGCAAAGGCCAGCGCGACCGACCAGCTGAAAAAAGCGAAAGCGGAAGCTCAGGTAATCATCGAGCAGGCGAACAAACGCCGTGCTCAGATCCTGGACGAAGCTAAAACTGAAGCAGAGCAGGAACGTACTAAAATCGTGGCACAGGCGCAGGCGGAAATTGACGCCGAGCGTAAACGTGCTCGCGAAGAGCTGCGTAAGCAAGTTGCTATCCTGGCTGTTGCTGGCGCCGAGAAGATCATCGAACGTTCCGTGGATGAAGCTGCTAATAGCGACATCGTGGACAAACTTGTCGCTGAACTGTAAGGAGGGAGGGGCTGATGTCTGAATTTATTACGGTAGCTCGCCCCTACGCCAAAGCAGCTTTTGACTTTGCCGTTGAGCACCAAAGCGTTGACCGTTGGCAGGATATGCTGACGTTTGCCGCTGAGGTGACGAAAAACGAACAAATGGCAGAGCTTCTCTCTGGCGCGCTGGCGCCGGAAACGCTCGCTGAGTCGTTTATCGCCGTGTGCGGTGAGCAGCTGGACGAAAGCGGCCAAAACCTGATTAGGGTAATGGCTGAAAATAACCGTCTGAATGCGCTCCCGGATGTTCTTGAGCAGTTTATTCATCTGCGTGCAGCCAGTGAGGCTATCTCTGAGGTAGAAGTCACTTCTGCCAATGCACTGAGTGATGAACAGCTTACGAAGATTAGTGCAGCGATGGAAAAACGTCTGTCACGCAAAGTTAAGCTGAATTGCAAAATCGATAAGTCTGTAATGGCTGGCGTAATCATCCGAGCGGGTGATATGGTCATTGATGGCAGCGTACGCGGCCGTCTTGAGCGCCTTGCAGACGTCTTGCAGTCTTAAGGGGACTGGAGCATGCAACTGAATTCCACCGAAATCAGCGAACTGATCAAGCAGCGCATTGCTCAGTTCAATGTTGTGAGCGAAGCTCACAACGAAGGTACTATTGTTTCTGTAAGTGACGGTGTTATCCGCATTCACGGCCTGGCCGATTGTATGCAGGGTGAGATGATTTCCCTGCCGGGTAACCGTTACGCTATCGCACTGAACCTGGAGCGCGACTCCGTAGGTGCCGTTGTGATGGGTCCATACGCTGACCTCGCCGAAGGCATGAAGGTTAAGTGTACGGGTCGTATTCTGGAAGTTCCGGTTGGCCGTGGCCTGCTGGGTCGTGTGGTGAATACTCTGGGTTCCCCAATTGACGGTAAAGGTCCGGTTGATAACGATGGCTTCTCGCCAATCGAAGTTATCGCACCAGGCGTAATCGAACGTCAGTCCGTCGACCAGCCAGTACAGACAGGTTATAAATCTGTTGATGCCATGATCCCAATCGGTCGTGGCCAGCGTGAGCTGATCATCGGTGACCGTCAGACAGGTAAAACTGCGATGGCAATCGATGCCATCATCAACCAGCGTGATTCCGGTATCAAATGTGTGTACGTGGCTATCGGCCAGAAAGCGTCCACCATTTCTAACGTGGTTCGTAAACTGGAAGAACACGGCGCACTGTCCAACACCATCGTTGTTGTGGCGACCGCGTCTGAATCTGCTGCTCTGCAATACCTGGCGCCATATGCCGGTTGCGCAATGGGCGAATACTTCCGTGACCGCGGTGAAGACGCGCTGATCGTTTACGATGACCTGTCTAAACAGGCTGTTGCTTACCGTCAGGTTTCCCTGCTGCTCCGTCGTCCACCAGGACGTGAAGCATTCCCGGGCGACGTATTTTACCTCCACTCCCGTCTGCTGGAGCGCGCATCCCGCGTAAACGCGGAATACGTTGAGAAGTTCACCAATGGTGAAGTTAAAGGTAAAACCGGCTCCCTGACCGCTCTGCCGATTATCGAAACCCAGGCGGGTGACGTTTCTGCGTTCGTTCCGACCAACGTAATTTCCATTACAGATGGTCAGATCTTCCTGGAAACCAACCTGTTCAACTCCGGTATTCGTCCGGCAGTTAACCCGGGTATCTCTGTATCTCGTGTAGGTGGCGCAGCGCAGACCAAGATCATCAAGAAACTGTCCGGTGGTATTCGTACCGCACTGGCGCAGTATCGTGAATTGGCAGCGTTTTCTCAGTTCGCTTCCGACCTGGATGAAGCTACTCGTAAGCAGCTGAGCCACGGTCAGAAAGTAACTGAACTGCTGAAGCAGAAACAGTATGCCCCAATGTCTGTAGCACAGCAGGGTGTGGTGCTGTTTGCGGCTGAACGCGGTTACCTCGAAGATGTGGAACTGGCGAAAATCGGTAGCTTCGAAGCCGCTCTGCTGGCTTACGTTGACCGTGACCACGCTCCGCTGATGCAAGAGATCAACCAGTCCGGTGGCTATAACGATGAAATCGAAGGCAAGCTGAAAGCTATCCTCGATTCCTTCAAGGCAACCCAGTCCTGGTAACGTCTGGCGGTCTGCTTTAGGGCGGACCGCAAGGCATTGAGGAGAAGCTCATGGCCGGCGCAAAAGAGATACGTAGTAAGATCGCAAGCGTCCAGAACACGCAGAAGATCACTAAAGCGATGGAGATGGTCGCCGCTTCCAAAATGCGTAAATCGCAGGATCGCATGGCGGCCAGCCGTCCTTATGCAGAGACCATGCGCAAAGTGATTGGTCACCTTGCGAATGGTAATCTGGAATATAAGCACCCTTACCTGGAAGAACGCGACGTTAAGCGCGTGGGCTACCTGGTGGTGTCGACCGACCGTGGTCTGTGCGGTGGCTTGAACATTAACCTGTTCAAAAAGCTGCTGGCGGATATGAAAGCATGGTCCGATAAAGGCGTTCAGTGCGATATCGCAATGATCGGCTCTAAGGGCGTGTCTTTCTTTAACTCCGTTGGCGGTAATGTGATTGCTCAGGTAACCGGTATGGGGGATAACCCTTCCCTGTCCGAACTGATCGGTCCGGTTAAAGTGATGCTGCAGGCCTACGATGAAGGTCGTCTGGACAGACTGTACGTTGTCAGCAACAAATTTATTAACACCATGTCTCAGACGCCAACCATCACCCAACTGCTGCCTCTGCCGGCATCAGATGATGATGAATTGAAGCGTAAATCCTGGGATTACCTGTATGAGCCAGACCCGAAAGCGCTGCTGGATACCCTGCTGCGTCGTTATGTCGAGTCTCAGGTTTATCAGGGCGTGGTAGAAAACCTGGCCAGCGAGCAGGCCGCACGTATGGTGGCGATGAAAGCCGCGACCGACAATGGCGGCAGCCTGATTAAAGAGCTGCAGTTGGTATACAACAAAGCTCGTCAGGCCAGCATTACTCAGGAACTCACCGAAATCGTCGGTGGTGCATCCGCGGTATAACCAGGTTAATTCGTAGAGGATTCAAGATGGCTACTGGAAAAATTGTCCAGGTAATCGGCGCCGTGGTTGACGTCGAATTCCCTCAGGATGCCGTACCGCGCGTGTACGATGCTCTTGAGGTTATGAATGGTAAAGAGAGCCTGGTGCTGGAAGTTCAGCAGCAGCTCGGCGGCGGTATCGTACGTACCATCGCCATGGGTTCTTCCGACGGTCTGCGTCGTGGTCTGGAAGTTAAAGATCTCGAGCACCCGATCGAAGTCCCGGTAGGTAAAGCAACTCTGGGTCGTATCATGAACGTCCTGGGTCACCCGATCGACATGAAAGGCGATATCGGTGAAGAAGAGCGTTGGGCTATCCACCGCGCGGCACCTTCCTATGAAGAGCTGTCCAGCTCTCAGGAACTGCTGGAAACCGGCATCAAAGTTATCGACCTGATGTGTCCGTTCGCTAAGGGCGGTAAAGTTGGTCTGTTCGGTGGTGCGGGTGTAGGTAAAACCGTAAACATGATGGAGCTGATCCGTAACATCGCGATCGAACACTCCGGTTACTCCGTGTTTGCGGGCGTGGGTGAACGTACTCGTGAGGGTAACGACTTCTACCACGAAATGACCGACTCCAACGTTCTGGACAAAGTATCCCTGGTATATGGCCAGATGAACGAGCCGCCGGGAAACCGTCTGCGCGTTGCTCTGACCGGTCTGACCATGGCAGAGAAGTTCCGTGACGAAGGTCGTGACGTTCTGCTGTTCGTTGATAACATCTATCGTTACACCCTGGCCGGTACAGAAGTATCCGCACTGCTGGGTCGTATGCCATCAGCGGTAGGCTATCAGCCGACTCTGGCGGAAGAGATGGGTGTTCTTCAGGAACGTATCACCTCTACCAAAACCGGTTCTATCACCTCCGTTCAGGCGGTATACGTACCTGCGGATGACTTGACTGACCCATCCCCAGCAACCACCTTTGCTCACTTAGATGCAACCGTGGTACTGAGCCGTCAGATCGCATCTCTGGGTATCTACCCGGCAGTTGACCCGCTGGACTCCACCAGCCGTCAGCTGGATCCGCTGGTTGTTGGTCAGGAACACTACGACACCGCGCGTGGCGTACAGTCTCTGCTGCAGCGTTATCAGGAACTGAAAGACATCATCGCCATCCTGGGTATGGATGAACTGTCTGAAGAAGACAAGCTGGTGGTAGCACGCGCACGTAAAATTCAGCGCTTCCTGTCCCAGCCGTTCTTCGTTGCGGAAGTATTCACCGGTTCTCCAGGTAAATACGTATCCCTGAAAGACACCATCCGTGGCTTTAAAGGCATCATGGAAGGCGAATACGACCACCTGCCAGAGCAGGCGTTCTACATGGTTGGTTCTATCGACGAAGCCGTGGAAAAAGCCAAAAAACTTTAACGCCTTAATCGGAGGGTGATATGGCAATGACTTACCACCTGGACGTCGTCAGCGCAGAGCAGCAAATGTTCTCTGGTCTGGTCGAAAAAATCCAGGTAACGGGTAGTGAAGGTGAACTGGGTATTTTCCCGGGTCACGCACCGCTGCTCACCGCCATTAAGCCTGGTATGATCCGCATCGTTAAACAGTTCGGTCATGAAGAGTTTATCTATCTGTCTGGCGGCATTCTCGAAGTGCAGCCTGGCAGCGTGACCGTTCTGGCTGATACCGCGATTCGCGGACAGGATCTCGATGAAGCGAGAGCCCTGGAAGCGAAGCGTAAGGCTGAAGAGCACATTAAGAGCTCTCATGGTGACGTGGATTACGCTCAGGCATCTGCGGAACTGGCCAAAGCGATCGCGAAACTGCGCGTTATCGAGTTGACCAAAAAAGCGATGTAACACCGGCTTGAAAAGCACAAAAGCCAGTCTGGTTGCCAGGCTGGCTTTTTTTATGGTTTTGTTTCAGTGAAAGTGGAACTAAAAAGCTGTTTTATTATTTTGTGATTTGTGTCACAAAAATATTGATCGGTTAAAAAATGAGGCGTAGACTCTTTTTTGTGTGATGTGTGTCACATAATTAACTCAGATAAAAACAGGATACCAACATGAAACTGATTAATAAAATCATCGCCCTTTTCAGCAGCATGGAAGTTTAGTCTTCCCGACATGCTCTGTGGCGCGATGCTTCATACGGTTATCAGCACGCGCCAGCTGTTATTAAATCCCACTCCTCCGCTTTATCGTTTGTCCTCTTCCCTTTTAAAACTCTATTTTCCCTGTCTGTTTTTTCTGCTTCTCGCTGAATCACATTAATAAAATTATACTTTTCTTTTGTAACTCTTTATTCATGCAGTAAAAAAATAGCAAAAACATTAACCTAGGCTTTAATAAGAGCAGCCTCCTGGTTTTTGGGAGACAAAAGACGCCGAAATAGACGAAAATAGAGAGTTATCAGAGGGGAAATTTCCCCGATTGAACGTTTTATCTTCGGTCCATTTCACGATGAAAAAAATGTAGTATTTTCAATGTGAAACGGTATAAATTCGTTCTCAAATTACAGTCAGGACGTGTATGTTGAATAATGCTATGAGCGTCGTGATCCTTGCCGCAGGCAAAGGCACGCGTATGTATTCCGATCTCCCTAAAGTGCTGCATACCCTCGCAGGAAAGCCGATGGTTCAGCATGTCATTGATGCCGCTAATGAATTAGGTGCCACTCACGTACATCTGGTCTACGGGCACGGTGGTGATTTGCTTAAGCAGACGCTGAAAGATGGCAATCTAAACTGGATTCTGCAGGCAGAGCAGTTGGGGACCGGCCATGCAATGCAGCAGGCAGCGCCATTCTTTGGTGATGACGAAGACATTTTAATGCTCTATGGCGATGTGCCGCTGATCTCTACCGATACCTTACGTAGCCTGCGTGATGCTAAACCGCAGGGCGGCATCGGCCTGTTAACGGTAAAACTGGATGATCCATCCGGCTATGGGCGTATTACGCGTGAGAACGGTAACGTCACCGGTATCGTCGAGCATAAAGATGCAACTGACGAGCAGCGCCAAATCCAGGAAATCAACACCGGTATTCTGATTGCCAATGGCGCTGATATGAAGCGCTGGCTGTCCAAACTCACCAATAACAATGCGCAGGGTGAATACTACATCACCGATATCATTGCGATGGCGTATCAGGAAGGACGCGAAATTGCTGCGGTACATCCGGCACGTATTAGCGAAACGGAAGGGGTGAATAACCGTCTTCAGTTATCCCGTCTGGAGCGTGTTTATCAGTCTGAGCAAGCAGAGAAACTGTTGTTGGCGGGCGTGATGCTGCGCGATCCTGCACGTTTTGATCTTCGCGGTACGCTTATTCACGGGCGCGATGTTGAAATTGATACTAACGTTATCATTGAAGGTAACGTAACCGTTGGGGATCGCGTCAAGATTGGTGCTGGCTGTATCATCAAAAACAGCGTGATTGGTGAAGGTTGTGAGCTTAGCCCATATAGTGTGGTGGAAGATGCCCATCTGGAAGCCGCTTGCACCATCGGTCCATTCGCGCGTCTGCGCCCGGGTGCTGAGCTGCAGGAAGGCGCGCACGTGGGTAACTTCGTCGAAATGAAAAAAGCGCGTCTGGGTAAAGGTTCTAAAGCCGGTCATCTGACCTATCTGGGCGATGCGGAAATCGGCGATAACGTGAATATCGGCGCGGGTACGATTACCTGCAACTACGATGGTGCCAATAAGTTTAAAACCATTATTGGTGATGATGTGTTTGTGGGTTCAGATACTCAGTTGGTGGCGCCTGTCACCGTGGGTAAAGGTGCGACGATTGCCGCCGGAACCACCGTAACGCGTAATGTCGCCGATAACGAACTGGTATTAAGCCGTGTACCTCAGGTCCATAAACAGGGCTGGCAGCGTCCGGTGAAGAAGAAGTAAGTGATTTTTGCCGGATGGCGGCCTACGTGCGGTGACGTTCTGTAGGCCTGATAAGCGTAAGCGCCATCAGGCAGACAAGAGATGAGGGGATAACATAATCCTCCGCTCAACAAGCAGTACCATAAAAATAACCCCACTCTCTACAAGGCTCGGGGCGCCCGGAAAGGGCAAATACAGGTCAGCGACAACGACAGGCAAATGCCTAAATTCGGAATCAAAAAATATGTGTGGAATTGTTGGCGCTATCGCGCAGCGTGATGTAGCTGAAATCCTTCTCGAAGGTTTACGTCGTCTGGAATATCGTGGTTATGACTCTGCTGGTCTGGCCGTTGTCGATGCTGAAGGCAACATGACCCGTCTGCGTCGTCTGGGTAAAGTGCAGATGCTGACTGCTGCTGCGGAAGAACATCCGCTGCATGGTGGTACAGGTATCGCTCATACCCGTTGGGCGACACACGGTGAACCTTCAGAAGCGAACGCGCATCCCCATGTTTCTGAACACATTGTTGTGGTGCATAACGGCATCATTGAAAACCATGAACCTCTGCGTGAACTACTGAAAACCCGTGGTTACACCTTTGTTTCTGAAACCGACACCGAAGTGATTGCTCACCTGGTGCATTGGGAACTGGAACAGGGTGGTACGCTGCGTGAAGCCGTACTGCGTACTATTCCACAGTTGCGCGGTGCCTATGGCACGGTGATCATGGATACCCGTAACCCGGAAACTCTGCTGGCGGCCCGTTCAGGTAGCCCGCTGGTGATTGGTCTGGGGATGGGGGAAAACTTTATCGCTTCCGATCAGCTGGCGTTGCTGCCGGTAACCCGTCGCTTTATCTTCCTGGAAGAAGGTGACATCGCAGAAGTGACCCGTCGTTCTGTCTCTATTTTCGACAAGTCTGGCGCACAAGTGAAGCGTCAGGATATCGAATCGAATCTGCAGTATGACGCGGGCGAAAAAGGTATTTATCGCCACTACATGCAGAAAGAGATCTACGAACAGCCGAACGCAATTAAAAATACGCTGACCGGTCGCATTAGTCACGGTGAAGTGGATTTAAGCGAGCTGGGTTCACGTGCCAACGAGTTGCTGTCTCAGGTTGAGCATATCCAGATTATCGCCTGCGGTACGTCCTACAACTCCGGTATGGTGTCCCGCTACTGGTTTGAATCGCTGGCTGGTATTCCTTGTGATGTCGAAATCGCTTCCGAGTTCCGCTATCGCAAATCCGCCGTGCGTCGTAACAGTCTGATGATTACCCTTTCCCAGTCCGGTGAAACGGCGGATACCCTGGCGGGTCTGCGCTTATCTAAAGAGCTGGGCTATCTGGGCTCGCTGGCTATTTGTAACGTACCGGGATCTTCTCTGGTGCGCGAATCCGACCTGGCGATGATGACCAATGCCGGTACCGAAATCGGTGTGGCCTCGACGAAAGCATTTACTACCCAACTGACCGTTCTGCTGATGCTGGTGGCGAAACTGTCTCGTCTGAAAGGCCTGGATGCGTCTATCGAGCAGGAGATCGTTCATGGTCTGCAGGCGCTGCCGAGCCGTATTGAGCAGATGCTGTCTCAGGACAAACGCATTGCCGCTCTGGCGGAAGGTTTCTCAGACAAACACCATGCGCTGTTCCTGGGGCGTGGCGATCAGTACCCGATTGCGCTGGAAGGCGCGCTGAAGCTGAAAGAGATCTCTTATATTCACGCTGAAGCATATGCTGCAGGCGAACTGAAACACGGTCCGCTGGCGCTGATTGATGCCGATATGCCGGTTATCGTAGTTGCACCGAACAACGAACTGTTAGAAAAACTGAAATCCAACATTGAAGAAGTTCGCGCTCGTGGCGGTCAGTTGTACGTCTTTGCGGACCAGGATGCTGGCTTTACCAGCAGCGAAAACATGCACATCATTGAGATGCCGCATGTGGAAGAGGTGATTGCACCGATCTTCTACACCGTTCCGTTGCAGTTGCTGGCGTATCACGTGGCGCTGATTAAAGGCACCGACGTGGACCAGCCGCGTAACCTGGCAAAGTCGGTTACCGTAGAGTAATCCGCACTTAACTGAACTGAAAATGCCCTGCTGCAAGCGGGGCATTTTTTTAGCTTGTTCTGTTTTTAATCAATTACCCCGCCTGTTTTATGTGACAAACCGTCATCTTCAACTACTGTTTTCAGTGTCATAAAAAGAAAATTTCAGCGAAATGTTATTGTCATGATGGTAATTAACATACTGTTTTAAATGTATTTTTAGATAAAAAACTTCCCGAGTTTTTCATTGTCATAAAACTGTCATATTTCGTACATTTAACTGTCACCTGTTTGTCCTATTTTGCTCACAGTAGCAACTCAAACAACGATTTACGAAAACCGTGCAGGAGACATTATGAAAGTTATGCGTACCACTGTCGCAACTGTTGTCGCCGCGACCTTATCCATGAGCGCGTTTTCTGCGTTTGCAGCAGCGAGCCTGACAGGTGCAGGTGCAACCTTCCCTGCGCCAGTGTATGCCAAATGGGCAGATACCTATCAGAAAGAGACCGGTAGCAAAGTAAACTACCAGGGTATCGGCTCCTCCGGTGGTGTAAAACAAATTACGGCCAATACCGTTGATTTCGGCGCCTCTGACGCACCGTTGTCTGACGAGAAACTGGCGCAAGAAGGCCTGTTCCAGTTCCCGACTGTTATCGGTGGTGTGGTGCTGGCGGTGAACATCCCTGGCCTGAAATCCGGCGAACTGGTGCTGGATGGTAAAACGCTGGGCGACATCTACCTCGGTAAAATTAAGAAGTGGGATGATGAAGCCATCACCAAACTGAACCCGGGTCTGAAGCTGCCTTCTCAGAATATCGCCGTTGTGCGTCGTGCTGACGGTTCCGGTACTTCCTTCGTTTTCACCAGCTACCTGGCGAAAGTGAACGAAGAGTGGAAATCTAAAATTGGTTCCGGCTCTACCGTTAACTGGCCGACCGGTCTGGGCGGTAAAGGTAACGACGGTATCGCTGCGTTCGTACAGCGTCTGCCGGGTTCTATCGGCTACGTTGAGTACGCTTACGCTAAGCAGAACAACCTGGCGTACACCAAGCTGGTCTCTGCTGATGGCAAACCGGTAAGTCCGACCGAAGAAAACTTTGCCAACGCTGCAAAAGGCGCTGACTGGAGCAAAACCTTCGCTCAGGATCTGACTAACCAGAAAGGTGATGATGCGTGGCCGATCACTTCCACCACCTTCATCTTGGTGCATAAAGAGCAGAAGAAACCTGAGCAGGGCGCTGAAGTGCTGAAGTTCTTCGATTGGGCGTACAAAAATGGTGGCAAACAGGCTAATGACCTGGATTACGCCAGCCTGCCGGACAGCGTGGTTGAGCAGATTCGTGCTGCATGGAAGACCAACGTGAAGGACAGCAGCGGTAAAGCGCTGTACTAAATACCCGTCATACTTCGAGCCGCAGCTGTGTTGGCTGTGCTTGTTCACCCCAGTCACATAGTGAATCTATGCTCCTGGGTATTCACAAGCTTGCTGCCTTGCTGCAACTCGAATTATTTAGGGTATGGCATTACGTTAGCCGGGAAGCACGATAAAATGCGTGCTTCCTGGCCCAAACTTAAAGAGTGATTTATGGCTGCAACCAAGCCTGCTTTGAACCCACCGGGTAAAAAAGGTGACATGATATTCAGCGCGCTGGTAAAACTGGCTGCGCTGATTGTGCTATTGATGTTGGGTGGCATTATTGTCTCTCTGGTTATCTCCTCCTGGCCAAGCATTCAGAAATTTGGCTTCTCCTTTCTGTGGACTAAAGAATGGGATGCGCCAAACGATATCTACGGTGCATTAGTACCGATTTACGGTACGCTGGTCACCTCGCTTATCGCACTGCTGATCGCCGTTCCGGTGAGTTTTGGCATTGCCTTATTCCTGACTGAACTTGCTCCTGGCTGGCTGCGTCGCCCGCTGGGTATCGCTATTGAATTGCTGGCGGCAATTCCGAGTATCGTGTACGGCATGTGGGGCCTGTTTATCTTTGCCCCGCTGTTTGCGACTTACTTCCAGGAGCCGGTCGGGAACATCCTTTCCAACATTCCGTTTGTTGGCGCGCTGTTTGCGGGTCCGGCATTTGGTATCGGTATTCTGGCCGCTGGCGTGATCCTCGCCATCATGATCATCCCGTACATTGCGGCGGTTATGCGCGATGTGTTCGAACAAACGCCGGTGCTGATGAAAGAGTCAGCCTACGGCATCGGTTGTACTACCTGGGAAGTATCTGGCGCATCGTCCTGCCGTTCACCAAAAACGGCGTGATCGGCGGCGTGATGCTCGGTCTGGGCCGCGCGCTGGGTGAAACCATGGCGGTGACGTTTATCATCGGTAACACCTACCAGCTCGATAGTGCCTCGCTGTACATGCCGGGCAACAGTATTACTTCTGCGCTGGCGAATGAATTTGCCGAAGCGGAATCAGGACTGCACGTTGCCGCGTTGATGGAACTGGGCCTGATTCTGTTTGTGATTACCTTCATCGTGCTGGCGGCGTCTAAGTTCATGATCATGCGCCTTGCGAAGAACGAGGGGGCACGCTAATGGCTACGCTTGAAATGCAAAACACCGCTGCGCTTGCGGAATCCCGCCGTAAAATGCAGGCGCGTCGTCGTCTGAAGAACCGCATCGCGCTGACGCTCTCTATGGCGACCATGGCATTCGGTCTGTTCTGGCTTATCTGGATCCTGATGTCCACGATCACCCGCGGTATTGACGGTATGTCACTGGCGCTGTTCACCGAAATGACACCTCCGCCGAATACGGCTGGTGGTGGTCTGGCGAATGCCCTGGCCGGTAGCGGACTGTTAATTCTGTGGGCGACCGTGTTTGGTACACCGCTTGGTATTATGGCGGGCATCTACCTGGCAGAGTACGGACGTAAGTCCTGGCTGGCTGAGGTGATCCGCTTTATCAACGACATCCTGCTTTCTGCGCCATCAATCGTGGTCGGTCTGTTCGTTTACACCATCGTGGTAGCAAAAATGGAGCACTTCTCCGGCTGGGCGGGCGTTATCGCGCTGGCGCTGCTGCAGGTGCCCATTGTTATTCGTACCACGGAGAACATGCTCAAGCTGGTACCGGATAGCCTGCGTGAAGCCGCCTATGCGCTGGGTACGCCGAAATGGAAGATGATTTCTGCGATCACCCTGAAGGCCTCTGTCTCAGGCATCATTACAGGCGTTTTACTGGCTATTGCACGTATCGCAGGTGAAACGGCTCCGCTGCTGTTTACGTCGCTCTCCAATCAGTTCTGGAGCACCGACATGATGCAGCCTATCGCCAACCTGCCGGTCACTATCTTTAAGTTTGCGATGAGCCCGTTTGCTGAGTGGCAGCAACTGGCCTGGGCCGGGGTACTGATTATTACCCTGTGCGTACTGCTGCTGAACATTCTGGCGCGCGTCATTTTCGCGAAGAAGAAACACGGTTAAGACGAAGTGCCGGATGGCGGCGTAAACGCCTTATCCGGCCTACGATTGAAGACATTTGTAGGCCTGAAAGCTGCGCGCCATCAGGCATGATGAGGAAAAGATTGAAATGAGTATGGTTGATACTGCCCCGGGTAAGATTCAGGTTCGTGATTTGAACTTCTACTATGGCAAGTTCCATGCCCTGAAGAACATCAACCTGGATATTGCCAAAAACCAGGTAACGGCGTTTATCGGGCCGTCAGGCTGTGGTAAATCGACGCTGCTGCGTACGTTCAATAAAATGTTTGAACTGTACCCGGAACAGCGTGCGGAAGGCGAAATCCTGCTGGATGGCGACAATATTCTCACCAACACTCAGGATATCGCTCTGCTGCGTGCCAAAGTGGGCATGGTATTCCAGAAGCCGACGCCGTTCCCGATGTCCATCTACGACAACATCGCTTTTGGCGTGCGTCTGTTTGAGAAACTCTCTCGTGCGGATATGGACGAGCGTGTGCAGTGGGCATTGACCAAGGCCGCACTGTGGAACGAAACCAAAGATAAATTACACCAGAGCGGGTACTCTCTCTCCGGTGGTCAGCAGCAGCGTCTGTGTATTGCGCGTGGGATCGCCATTCGCCCGGAAGTGCTTCTGCTTGATGAGCCGTGTTCAGCGCTCGACCCTATTTCTACCGGGCGTATCGAAGAGTTGATCACTGAGCTGAAAGAGGATTACACCGTTGTTATCGTTACCCACAACATGCAGCAGGCTGCGCGTTGTTCCGATCACACGGCATTTATGTACCTGGGCGAGTTGATTGAGTTCAGTAACACGGACGATCTGTTCACCAAGCCCGCGAAGAAACAAACTGAAGACTACATCACCGGTCGTTACGGCTGATTCAGGAGCTTGTTGTGGATAATCTTAACCTTAATAAACATATTTCCGGCCAGTTCAATGCAGAGCTGGAAAGCATCCGTACCCAGGTGATGACCATGGGCGGCATGGTCGAGCAGCAGCTTTCTGATGCGATTACCGCCATGCACAATCAGGACAGTGAGCTGGCGAAGCGCGTCATTGAGGGCGATAAGAACGTCAATATGATGGAAGTGGCGATCGACGAGGCCTGCGTGCGTATCATTGCCAAGCGTCAGCCGACCGCCAGTGACTTGCGTCTGGTGATGGCGATTATCAAAACGATCGCTGAGCTGGAACGTATTGGCGACGTTGCGGATAAAATTTGCCGCACCGCGCTGGAGAAATTTTCGCAACAGCATCAGCCGCTGCTGGTAAGCCTGGAATCACTGGGTCGCCACACCGTACAAATGCTGCATGACGTGCTGGATGCGTTTGCGCGTATGGATCTTGACGAAGCGGTACGTATTTATCGCGAAGATAAGAAAGTCGACCAGGAGTATGAAGGTATCGTGCGTCAGCTGATGACCTACATGATGGAAGATCCGCGTACTATTCCAAGCGTGCTGACCGCGCTGTTCTGCGCGCGCTCCATCGAGCGTATCGGTGACCGTTGCCAGAATATCTGCGAATACATCTTCTACTTCGTGAAGGGACAAGACTTCCGTCACGTGGGCGGTGATGAGCTGGATAAGCTGCTGGCGGGCAAAGATCCGAAAGAGTGATGTTTGTGGCGGGTGGCGCTAACGCTTACCCGCTCTACGAGACATGCAGGCCGGATCAGCGTTAGCGCCATCCGGCCTTTCAGTTATCGCGTAATATTCCAACCCCGCGCCTTCCATAACGCTGGCAACTGCGCCAGATCGGTAAACGTCGTCACTTTTGGATGATCGATTGGTTTGTTATGCGGATCGGCGCAGAAGTAAAACACTTCCATCCCTGCAGCAATCCCCGCCTGCGCACCTGCGCTGGAGTCATCAACCAGAATGCAGTTCTCAACGTTAACGTCCATCGCTTTCGCCGCATGGAACATCAGGGCCGGATCGGGTTTCCAGCGTTGAATATCGTAGCCGCTGAACAGCAAATCAGGGAAATGGTGCAACATGCCCAGCTTACCCAGAGAGTGCTGCATTTTGCTGACCGGACCGTTAGATACCACGCACATAGGGACGGTCATGCTGTCCAGCAGCGCATTAGCACCGGCAATCACCTCCAGTTCCGTATCGAACAGACGTGCGACCTCTGCGCGGTAAACCGGTTCTAATTCGGCTTTTGCCAGTTCGACACCGTGCTCTTCGTTGATAATGTCGATGATCTCGTACAGCTTTACCCCCTTGAAGCGTTTAAAAGTTTCTTCAAGATCGAGCGTAATGCCGAACGCCTGGAACATGCTGACATACGCGCGAGAACAAATCACTTCACTGTCGACAAGGGTACCGTCACAGTCAAAAAATACGGCTTCTATCTGGGACATGTCATTTCCGTTTTAACAAGTTTAACGTTTTCGTAATGCATTATTGGGCGACGCAATCGTTGCCGTATAAGCAAAATCAATGAAAAAAGTTGCTCATAACCCAACCCTATTGTCGCATTTTGGTATAGGATAGCGACGAATTTTCCCTCCTTGTTCGGAAATTGATAATGAGTCAACAACACACAACCCAGGCTTCTGGCCAGGGGATGCTGGAACGCGTGTTCAAACTGCGCGAACATGGCACGACGGCACGGACCGAAGTGATCGCCGGTTTAACCACCTTCCTGACGATGGTGTATATCGTTTTTGTTAACCCGCAAATTCTTGGCGTGGCTGGCATGGATACCAGCGCCGTCTTTGTGACTACCTGCCTGATTGCTGCATTTGGTAGCATCCTGATGGGCCTGTTTGCCAACCTGCCGGTCGCACTTGCGCCTGCTATGGGTCTGAATGCGTTCTTCGCCTTCGTGGTCGTTGGCGCGATGGGCCTGTCATGGCAGATCGGTATGGGCGCAATCTTCTGGGGCGCGGTAGGTCTGCTGCTACTGACGATTTTCCGCGTACGTTACTGGATGATTGCCAACATCCCGGTTAGCTTGCGCGTGGGGATCACCAGCGGTATTGGTCTGTTCATCGGCATGATGGGGCTGAAAAACGCTGGTGTTATCGTCGCCAACCAAGACACCCTGGTGTCTATTGGCAACCTGACGTCCCACAGCGTACTGCTCGGTATTCTGGGCTTCTTTATCATCGCGATTCTGGCTTCACGTAACATCCATGCGGCGGTACTGATCTCTATCATTGTGACCACGCTGCTGGGTTGGATGCTGGGCGATGTCCATTACAACGGGATCGTCTCCGCGCCGCCGAGCGTAATGTCCGTTATCGGGCATGTTGATCTGGCTGGTTCGTTTAACATTGGTCTTGCGGGCGTAATTTTCTCGTTCATGCTGGTCAACCTGTTCGACTCCTCCGGTACGCTGATTGGCGTCACGGATAAAGCCGGTCTGGCGGATGCGAAGGGTAAGTTTCCGCGCATGAAGCAGGCGCTGTATGTGGATAGCGTGTCATCGGTTGCTGGTGCGTTTATCGGTACTTCTTCCGTTACCGCGTATATCGAGTCTTCTTCCGGGGTTTCTGTCGGTGGACGCACTGGCCTGACCGCGGTAGTTGTCGGCCTGCTATTCCTGCTGGTTATCTTCCTGTCGCCGCTGGCGGGAATGGTACCGGGATATGCGGCCGCTGGTGCGCTGATTTACGTTGGCGTCCTGATGACATCAAGCCTGTCGCGCGTGAGGTGGGATGACCTGACTGAAGCCGTTCCGGCGTTTATTACCGCCGTGATGATGCCGTTTAGCTTCTCGATTACCGAAGGTATCGCGCTGGGCTTTATTTCCTACTGTGTGATGAAAATCGGTACCGGACGTTTCCGCGATCTCAGCCCATGCGTCATCGTTGTCGCACTGCTGTTTGTGTTGAAGATTGTGTTTATCGACGCGCATTAATTGCCGCTGAGACGGTGCTGCGCGAGGCGTGTAGACCTGATAAGCGCAGCGCCATCAGGCAAATTTGATAACCGGATACGGCCCGCTAGGCATTGCAGCCAGCGGGCTTTTTCTTTTAGGCTTTCACACGCTGGATGTAGTCGCCAAATGCGGTCAGCTGGCCGGTTAGATGGTCCAGCGTACTTTGGTCGATCACTTCACCTGTCTGCGGGTCCACTTTGTTCTGAATCACGCCGCCCATAAATTCCGGCTTATTCATTACCATGGCGTCGAGGAACACTAGGATCTGACGCAGATGGTACTGGCAGCGCGCGCCGCCAATGGCGCCCATGGAGCTGGTCTGGATCAGCACCGGCTTACCCGATAATGGCTGATCCGGCAGGCGGGACAGCCAGTCGATGGCGTTCTTCAGTCCGCCAGGCACGGAATAGTTATATTCCGGTGTCACGATGACGACACCGTCAGCCTTCCTGATTTGCTCTGCCAGCGCTTCTACGCTTGCCGGAAAACCTTCTTCCTGCTGGAGGTCGGCATCGTACAGTGGGATATCACCAATTGATGGCAACGCGTTGACTTCCATTCCTGCTGGAGCAATCTTGGGCAGCGTACGGGCAACCATTCCATTAAACGAACCTTTGCGTAGACTTCCCAGTAACGTAACAACATTCAATGTTTCTGACATGGTGACTCCTGTTTCATCATAAAGGTTAAATCAAAGCGTATGGCTCTTCGCTGCGCATAATTGAGAGAACCGGATCAGACGACCCGTAGGCTCATTGGCGCGGGTCTGGATATCAGGCAAACTTTTCCATTCCTGTTTACCATCAAACTCCCAAACCTTGAGTTTTTCAATGGTTGGCGTAACCGCAACCGACCACACCAGAACATCTTCCGCATCGCAAATGGCTTCAACCTGCGCAACATGGGCACATTTCAGACGTCCTGCGCCGGGTAAAAGCTGGAGTTCGTGCGGATCATCATTGCTTACATCGCCGGTGAGTTTGAGTACGCTCTGGCGCAACGTAATGAGCTGCGCGCGTGCTTCGTTGGGGTCGTTTTGGTTATTGATCCACAGATTTTCGTTGCTGGAGAAGCGCCATGTTTCCGTTGAATGCGGATGGTGAAAGCTGCGGGTAGCTCGCTGCAGTTCCATATCCAGCCCGCACGTTCCTTCAGTTGTTAGCGCAACGCCAACGATATTCCCGGCATAAGAAATCGAAAATCCCGGCAGGTTCTTATCGCGAAAAACGGGCTTACCTTTGGCCTGAGTAACAATCTCGGGCAGCGTACTGGTGCCGTAAAGCATAAACATTAGTTCAGCGAGTAAACTTCGGGAAGCCAGGAAACGTGTTCGGCGATGAGCGGGGAGATCTCTTGCTTCGATATGACATGGAGAAGGGAGGCGAGCTGAAACCAGGTGTCCCTCCGTAAGAATCCCTCTGGCAAAATGTGTCGCCATTTTTCGCTCCGTGATTAATGGTCCGTGATAATTACCAGAGTAACATTTACGCGGCATCCAGGCAGGCTTTGCTGCCCAAAAAGTAAGCTGAAATAGAATACATTACGCGATATTTACATTTCTGTTGCCAGAATAGTCGATTTAGCAACAAAGTGGCGGTGCAACGTCAGGACATATCGCGATAAAGCGCCTTGATGGTGTCTTTCAACCAGACGATCTTAGGATTATGACTGTTACGTTTGTGCCAAAGAAGGGTGAACGGTACGCGCATTTTTTCCAGCTGCGCGGCATCAAAAGGCATAGGACGCGCCACGAGCGGAAGCTGGTGGAGTTGGTTATAACGCTGGCAATAAACCGGAGCTGTGGCTATCAGCGCGTGATCCGGCTGGGCGGCCATAAACAGCGACTGCTCAAAACCGGGCAGACATAACGCAATATTGCGCGCGCGCCCCATCTCTTGCAGGACTTCATCCAGCGCCCAGGTATCGCTTTGCTCCCAGCTAATGCTGATGTGCGGATAGCGCAGAAATGTGTCCAGATTCCACTCTTCCTGCAATGCCGGATGATCTTCACGTAGCCAGACGCAGGGGAGATCGGAAAACAGCACTTCATGGTCGATCGACAACGGCAGCAAACTCAACAGTTCACGCGAACGCGGATGGCTTTCCCGGCCAGTAAAGCCGATATCCACCTCGCCGCGAATAATTGCATCCAGCGAATCATAGTCCCAGTTGCGTATTTTGATCGTCGCCTGGGGATAACGCTGATAGATCTGTCGGGAGAGCGCGTTAAACATGATCATCACCAGCGGCGTTTCGGCCACCAGATCAAACTTCAGCCCGCGCGGCGCTTCATGGTGTGGCTTATCCAGCAACTGGTTGCTCATCTGCATCCACTCTGCCAGATTCTGTTCCATGCTGACCATCAGCGGTGTGGGCGTTAGCCCCAGCGGGGTGTTTACAAACAGTGGATCGTCAAACCAGGCCCGCAGTTTAGACAGCGACTTGCTGACTGCCGACGGCGTGACGTTCATCCGTTTGGCTGTTTTGGTAACACTGCGTTCCTGCATCAACAGCTGCAGGCAGAGCAATAAATTAAGATCGAGACTGCTGAGGGATTTCTTCATGAGTTGGCGTGGACCGGTTAGGTGCAACTGTGATAATCAGCATGATACTCACTATGCTACAGCCAATCAGAATCCCGATCAGCATATTCAGCGCATCAAGACCGAGCACCGCCGCCAGCCATATCCACAGCGAGGAACCGCAAACCTGCGCAATACCTAACGCCGAGCTGGCAACGCCCGCACGCAGCGAGAAAGGTCCCAGCGCCTGGCTCATCGCGACACCGAAGCCGACCGAGAACCCGGCACAGATTAAGGTCAGCCCAAACAGCGTCATCATATGCGTACTGGCAAGAGTTAACACCACGCCGGCAGACAGAAACAGCACTTGTGAGGTCAGCATCAGAACGCGAGGTTTAAACACGCTCAGGGCGAATGGCGTAGAGAAAGAGACCGCCATACTGATGCCTGCGGTCATGGCCATCGTGGTGGCGTACTCACCACGGTCAAAGCCCATTACTTCCATCAACAGCACCGGCGAAGTATTCACGAAGGTCAGGATCACCGACACGCTGAGAGTGGTGATGGCCAGACGGCTTAAGAAAAAACGGTTCACCAGCGATTCAGATAGGTGGTTCTTCTCTGCAGATGCCGGGAGCGTCGCTGGGCGCGATTCTCGCAGGATAAACACTGACAGCAGGCAAACGGCCACCCCCATACCGATCATCGTGTAGAACAGGCTCTGCCACGGGTATTTGAGCATAATCAGATGCCCCATCACCGGTGCCAGTACCGGCACGATACAGGTGATACCGTTCAACAGCGACAGTACCTTCGCCCGGCGGCGATCATCGAGCGTATCGCGCAGGATGGCGAAAGCCACCACATAGCAGCAGCCTGCGCCTACGCCCTGAATAAAGCGGCCTGTGAGAAACGGCGTACCGCTTTCGGCGAATGAACACAGCGCAGAGGCGAAAATAAAGATGAGGGCGCCGACAATAGCGACGGGTTTGCGTCCTGACTGGTCGGCAATTTTCCCGGCAAACAGCATCGCCGTCGCCATTCCCGCCAGATAAACCGAAAACGCGATATGCAGTTGCGCCTCGCTGGCCTGTAAATCGGCAGCAATACGGGGCAGCCCCACCAGATACATATCAATACCCGCGGGATAGAGTAACACCAGGGCGAAACTGCAGATTAGAAAGCGTGTCATAGCGACCTCATGAGGAATGTGGCGCTAAGCATACGGGCAGAGAGTCAACTGCACGAGTTGCCATTTGGACAACAGTGATTTCCATATGGGAAATTACTTGTAGCCGGATAGCCGCTTTGCTTTATCCGACTTACGGGTACTGTAGGCCCGGTAGGCATCGCACCACCGGGCAACAGAACGTTATTTGCCAATACAGAAGCTGGAGAAAATCCTTCCCAGCAGATCGTCGGAGGTAAATTCCCCGGTGATCTCACTGAGGTTCTGCTGCGCCAGACGTAGTTCCTCTGCCAGCAATTCTCCGGCCCATGCTCCGAGCAGTTGGGCTTTACCCTGCTCGAGATGCTCCGCCGCTTCTGCCAGCGCCTGCAGGTGACGACGGCGCGCCAGGAAGCCGCCTTCCATATTGGTTTCAAAGCCCATGCTCTGTTTGAGATGGTTACGCAGCACGTCAACGCCTTCACCGGTACGCGCGGATAGGCGAACCAGTGAGTGGCCATTTACTTCGCTAAGGCCCAGCGTCTCACCGGTAATATCCGCTTTGTTACGCACCACGGTAATCGGCAGTTTGGCTGGCAGGCGGGCAATAAAGTCTGGCCAGATGTCAGCCGGGTCCACGGCGTCGGTGGTGGTGCCATCAACCATAAACAGAACGCGGTCGGCCTGTTCAATTTCCTGCCACGCGCGTTCGATACCAATGCGTTCAACTTCATCGCTGGCATCGCGCAGACCGGCAGTGTCGATGATGTGCAGCGGCATACCGTCGATATGAATATGCTCACGCAGTACGTCGCGAGTCGTACCCGCAATGTCGGTCACAATGGCCGCCTCACGACCTGCCAGCGCGTTCAGTAGGCTTGATTTCCCGGCATTTGGGCGACCGGCAATGACCACCTTCATCCCTTCGCGCAGCAGGCTGCCCTGACGCGCTTCGGCACGAACAGCATCGAGATCGCTGATAACGTTGTTGAGCTGCGCTTCAATCTTGCCATCAGACAGGAAGTCGATTTCTTCATCCGGAAAGTCGATCGCCGCTTCCACGTAGATGCGCAGGTGAGTGAGCGCTTCCACAAGATGATTTACCCGTGCAGAAAATGCGCCCTGCAACGAGTTCAGCGCCGAGCGAGCGGCTTGCTCTGAGCTGGCATCGATCAGGTCGGCAATTGCCTCTGCCTGGGCCAGATCAAGCTTATCATTGAGAAACGCACGCTCGGAGAATTCACCCGGTCTGGCAATGCGCAGCCCGGGAATGATCAGAATACGTTTAAGCAGCAGATCGAGAATCACCGGACCGCCGTGGCCCTGAAGCTCTAAAACATCTTCACCGGTAAAGGAGTTCGGACCGGGGAACCACAGGGCAATTCCTTGATCCAGCGTGCTGCCATCCGCGTCTTTAAACGGCAGATAGTCGGCATAGCGCGGTTTTGGTAGTTTCCCCAGTACGGTTTCTGCAACCTCGCGCGCCTTCAGGCCGGAGATGCGCAGGATACCCACGCCACCACGTCCCGGTGGGGTGGCCTGAGCGACGATGGTGTCGTTATGGTTCATGATAGCTCTCTTGTAAATGTAAAAAAGGCGGTCTAATGACCGCCTTCTCTGGCATTAACTTTACCGTGAATACTCGAAATAATTCAAGTGCAGGAAGGCGGCAAGCAAATTCAGCCAACGCCCCTGCGACTAGTATCAGGAGTTTTTCTTCTCGCGGCTATGCAGGCCACGTTTCTCCAGACCACGGTAAATCAGCTGCTGCTGAATAATGGTTACCAGGTTGCTGACGATATAGTACAGCACCAGACCTGACGGGAACCACAGGAAGAACACGGTGAAGATGACCGGCATAAAGGTCATGATCTTCTGCTGCATCGGGTCGGTCACGGTGGTCGGAGACATCTTCTGAATGAAGAACATCGTCACGCCCATCAGGATCGGCAGGATGTAGTACGGGTCCTGTGCAGACAGGTCATGGATCCACAGAGCGAACGGCGCATGACGCAGTTCAATGGAGCCCATCAGCATGTAGTACAACGCCAGGAAGATTGGCATCTGGATGATCAGCGGGAAGCAGCCGCCCAGCGGGTTAACCTTCTCAGCTTTGTACAGGGCCATCATTTCCTGGCTCTGACGCTGTTTGTCATCACCCAGACGCTCACGCATAGCCTGAATCTTCGGCTGCAGCATACGCATCTTCGCCATGGAGGTGTACTGCGCTTTAGTCAGCGGGTACATGATGCCACGAACGATAAAGGTGATAACGATGATGGAGAAGCCCCAGTTACCCAGGAAGCTATGGATCCACTTCAGCAGTTTGAACAGCGGCTGAGAGATGAACCACAACCAGCCGTAATCCACGGTCAGATCCAGGTGCGGTGCAACTGCCGCCATTTTATCCTGAATTTCCGGGCCGACCCACAGGGTGCTGGTCATCGCGCCAGTCTGGCCAGGCTGAACCAGCACCGGCTGTGATTTATAGCCGATAGCGGCAATGCCGTTACCCAGGTTAGCGGTATAGAAGTTGTTGGTGCCGTCGTTACGCGGAACCCATGCCGTTGCGAAATACTGTTGCAGCATTGCGACCCAGCCGTCTTTAGCATTGACGTTCAGGTTTTCGTTTTCAGCAATGGTGTCGAATTTGTATTTCTCATACTTCTCATCCGGCGTGGAGTACGCCGCGCCACGGAAGGTGTGCAGCGCAAAGTTGCTGCTACCGGTGTCGCGATGAGATGGCAGATTGATGGATTGCTTCAGCTGACCAAAGGTGGAGACTTCCAGCGGTTTTTCGCCGGCGTTCTGCACGCTGTAGTTAACGTTGACAGCATATTCACCGCGCTTGAGTACAAACGTTTTAGTGAATGTGTTACCCGCTGCGTCAGTATAGGTCATCGGGATCTGCAGTTCGTTCTGACCGTCAGCCAGTACAAACGCGTCTTTTTCGACGTTGTACAGCGGACGCGGGCCGTTAGCCGGGTTATCCGGGCCGTCACGACCTGTCAGGCCACTCTGTGCCTGGTAGATGAACTGTGGCGTGGTTTCCAGTAACTGGAACGGTTCGGTAGAACCGAGTTCTTTCGGGTAAGCTGGCAGTGAAGCCTGTTCCACATCACCACCACGGGTGTTGATGGTCAGATCAAGCACGTCAGTTTTAACCGTAATCAGTTTCCCCTGGCCACTGGCCGGTACGCCCTGGTCTGCGGCGCTACCCGCTGCGGTGGTCGTTGTCTGCGTGGTCTGTTGGGCCTGAGGTTGCGGGTTTTTATCCTGCTCCCAGGCTTGCCAGATCATGAAAGACACGAACAGCAAAGCGATGACTAAAAGATTGCGTTGCGAATCCATCGTTAGTGTTCTCTGGTATCAAATGGTCCGGGCGGGACGGGATCGTCACCACCAGGGTGTAAAGGGTGGCATTTTAATACGCGTTTCACCGTCAACCAACTGCCTTTTATCACTCCAAACCTGCGCAATGCCTCAATTCCGTAGCTCGAGCAGGTTGGAGTGAAACGGCAATGCGGCCCAAGCAGCGGACTGATCAGGCGTTGATAGACCCGAATAAGGGCTATCAGGACCCGCGAGCCAGGCGACAATGGCGACGCCATAATTTTTCCAACGCTTCCGAGAGAGCACGGTTATCGAGGTCAGCAACCCCTTTTTTCGCCACCACCACGAAATCCATTGCTGGAAGTTCGTGCTGACGTAAACGAAAGCTTTCACGTGTCAGACGTTTAATCCGATTGCGTTCATGCGCGCGTTTAACGTTTTTCTTGGCGACGGTAAGACCGATACGGGGATGCCCCAGCGAATTCAGGCGGCCGAGGATGGTGATTTGCGGCGTGCCAGCCCGTTGTGGCTGCTGGAAGACGAATGTGAAATGAGTGGGAGTTAACAAACGTAACTCCCTGGGAAATGCGAGCTTAACCACTCAGGGGCTAGCTTTTATTACTTAGAAACGGTCAGACGAGAACGGCCTTTAGCACGACGACGTGCCAGAACCTGACGACCATTTTTATTAGCCATACGAGCACGGAAGCCGTGAGAACGGTTGCGCTTCAGTACAGACGGTTGAAAAGTGCGTTTCATGGCGATTTCTACCTAAACTTGAATAAATTCACTGACTTTTGCGTATACCCGAACGAATTTCGAACGACTTACGCCACAGTGTGGGTGATTAAAGAGGCCGGATTGTAATAATTGTACACTCCGGAGTCAATTCTCTTTCCTTATTTCCCGCTTTTTTCCGCATGGTTTCGCGTATAAAACAGGCAGCGTTGACGCCTTAAGGCGACCGTTACTCGCTGGGGGTAAGAATTATACGGGCTGGCGGATAAAGCGCAAGGATCGCTCGGGATCTTTATTAGATCGTTTAAGCAGTAAAGCATCTTTACTCATTAATTTTTTCAATATGCGCGCTAAAACCTGCAGCACTTCTCCAGGATCGTTTACACTTAGCCGATTCTGGATCATCCTGTGGATAAATCGGGAAGAATCTGTGAGAAACAGAAGATCTCTTTCTCAGTTTACGCTATGATCCGCGGTCCTGATCGTTTCAATGGATCCTGATCGGGTAAAAATTGCAGATAGCAATTCGCACGTCACCCTTTGCATAGGGTCTTGTCGATGTGCGTCAACAATCATGAATGTTTCAGCCTTTGTCATTTATCGACTTTTGTTCGAGTGGAGTCCGCCGTGTCACTTTCGCTTTGGCAGCAGTGTCTTGCCCGATTGCAGGATGAGTTACCAGCCACAGAGTTCAGTATGTGGATACGCCCGTTGCAGGCGGAACTGAGCGATAACACGCTGGCTTTGTATGCGCCAAACCGTTTCGTGCTTGATTGGGTAAGGGATAAATACCTTAATAATATTAATGGATTACTCAATAACTTCTGTGGAGCGGATGCCCCGCAGCTGCGCTTTGAAGTCGGTACTAAACCCGTCACGCAAACGCTGAAAACGCCGGTGAACAACGTTGTTGCGCCCGCTTACGTGGCTCAGCAAGTGCAACCGCAACGTGCCGCTCCGGCGGCGCGCTCAGGCTGGGATAACGTCCCGGCACCGGCAGAACCTACCTATCGTTCTAACGTCAACGTCAAACACACGTTTGATAACTTCGTTGAAGGTAAATCTAACCAACTGGCGCGCGCGGCGGCACGTCAGGTGGCGGACAATCCTGGTGGCGCCTACAATCCGTTATTTCTTTATGGCGGTACGGGTCTGGGTAAAACCCACCTGCTGCACGCTGTCGGTAACGGTATTATGGCGCGTAAGCCAAACGCGAAAGTGGTGTATATGCACTCCGAACGTTTTGTGCAGGACATGGTTAAGGCCCTGCAAAACAACGCGATCGAAGAGTTTAAACGCTACTACCGTTCCGTGGATGCGCTGCTGATTGACGATATCCAATTCTTCGCGAATAAAGAACGATCGCAGGAAGAGTTTTTCCACACCTTTAACGCCCTGCTGGAAGGCAATCAGCAGATCATCCTGACTTCGGATCGCTATCCGAAAGAGATCAACGGCGTTGAAGATCGTCTGAAATCCCGCTTCGGCTGGGGACTGACTGTTGCGATCGAGCCGCCTGAGCTGGAAACGCGCGTCGCGATCCTGATGAAAAAAGCCGACGAAAACGACATTCGTCTGCCGGGTGAAGTGGCGTTCTTTATTGCCAAGCGTCTACGCTCTAACGTACGTGAGCTGGAAGGCGCACTGAACCGCGTGATCGCCAACGCTAATTTTACCGGCCGGGCGATTACCATCGATTTCGTGCGCGAAGCGTTGCGCGATCTGCTGGCTTTGCAGGAAAAGCTGGTCACCATCGACAATATTCAGAAGACGGTGGCGGAGTATTACAAAATCAAAATTGCGGATCTGCTTTCTAAGCGTCGATCTCGCTCGGTAGCTCGTCCGCGCCAGATGGCGATGGCGCTGGCAAAAGAGCTCACTAACCACAGTCTGCCGGAAATTGGCGACGCGTTTGGTGGGCGTGACCATACTACCGTGCTTCATGCCTGTCGCAAGATTGAGCAGTTGCGTGAAGAAAGCCATGATATTAAAGAAGATTTCTCCAATTTAATCAGAACATTATCTTCGTGACGCTATGAAATTTACCGTTGAACGTGAACATTTATTAAAACCGCTTCAGCAGGTCAGCGGCCCGCTGGGTGGACGTCCTACACTGCCTATTCTCGGAAATCTGCTGCTGCAGGTTGCTGACGGTGCGCTTTCTCTGACCGGTACCGATCTCGAAATGGAGATGGTGGCGCGCGTGGCGCTGATCCAGCCTCATGAACCTGGTGCGACCACCGTTCCGGCGCGTAAATTCTTCGATATTTGCCGTGGGTTGCCGGAAGGCGCGGAAATTGCCGTTCAACTGGAAGGCGATCGCATGCTGGTGCGTTCTGGCCGCAGCCGTTTCTCGCTGTCTACGCTGCCTGCCGCCGACTTCCCGAATCTGGACGACTGGCAGAGCGAAGTCGAATTCACTTTGCCGCAGGCCACGATGAAGCGCCTGATTGAAGCCACGCAGTTTTCTATGGCGCATCAGGACGTGCGTTACTACTTAAACGGCATGCTGTTTGAAACCGAAGGGGAAGAGCTGCGTACCGTGGCGACCGACGGTCACCGCCTGGCGGTCTGTTCAATGCCTGTCGGTCAGCAGTTACCCAGCCATTCGGTGATCGTTCCGCGTAAAGGCGTAATTGAACTGATGCGTATGCTCGACGGCGGCGACAACCCGCTGCGCGTGCAGATTGGCAGCAACAACATTCGTGCGCACGTGGGTGACTTCATCTTTACCTCCAAGCTGGTTGATGGTCGTTTCCCGGATTATCGCCGCGTATTGCCGAAGAATCCGGACAAACATCTGGAAGCCGGTTGCGATATCCTCAAACAGGCATTTGCTCGTGCGGCGATCCTCTCTAACGAGAAATTCCGCGGCGTGCGTCTGTATGTCAGTGAAAACCAGCTGAAAATCACCGCCAACAACCCGGAGCAGGAAGAAGCGGAAGAAATTCTGGATGTCTCCTATCCTGGCACTGAACTGGAAATCGGTTTTAACGTTAGCTACGTACTGGACGTACTAAACGCGCTGAAGTGCGAGAACGTTCGTATTCTGCTGACCGATTCCGTATCGAGCGTACAGATTGAAGATGCTGCCAGCCAGAGCGCGGCTTATGTTGTTATGCCAATGAGACTGTAATGTCGCTCACCCGTCTGTTGATCCGCGACTTTCGCAATATCGAAAGCGCGGATCTCGCTTTATCCCCTGGCTTTAACTTCCTGGTTGGCGCGAACGGCAGCGGCAAAACCAGCGTGCTGGAAGCCATCTATACGCTCGGCCACGGTCGGGCGTTTCGCAGTTTGCAGATTGGCCGCGTAATTCGCCACGAGCAGGAGTCGTTTGTTTTACACGGGCGTTTGCAGGGGGAAGAGCGTGAGACATCGATTGGCCTGACGAAAGACAAACTGGGCGACAGCAAAGTGCGCATTGACGGCACTGACGGGCACAAGGTCGCGGAACTGGCGCACCTGATGCCGATGCAACTGATCACGCCAGAGGGGTTTACTTTACTCAATGGCGGCCCCAAATACAGAAGAGCATTCCTTGACTGGGGATGCTTTCACAATGAAGCCGGATTTTTCACCGCCTGGAGCAATCTGAAGCGACTGCTAAAGCAGCGCAACGCAGCCCTGCGCCAGGTGAGTCGTTATGAGCAACTGCGTCCGTGGGATAAAGAACTGATCCCGCTGGCGGAACAAATCAGCACCTGGCGCGCGGAGTACAGCGCCGGTATCGCGCAGGATATGGCGGATACCTGTCAGCAGTTTCTACCCGAATTTTCTCTCTCCTTCTCATTCCAGCGCGGCTGGGAGAAAGAGACCGATTATGCCGAAGTGCTGGAACGCAGTTTTGAACGCGATCGCATGTTGACCTACACCGCACACGGTCCGCACAAAGCGGATTTTCGCATTCGCGCTGACGGTGCGCCGGTGGAAGACACGTTGTCGCGTGGGCAGCTAAAGCTGCTGATGTGCGCCTTACGTCTGGCGCAAGGGGAGTTCCTCACCCGCGAAAGTGGGCGGCGGTGTCTCTACCTGATAGATGATTTTGCCTCTGAACTTGATGATGCCCGTCGTGGGCTGTTAGCCAGCCGCTTAAAAGCGACGCAATCTCAGGTCTTTGTCAGCGCAATCAGCGCTGAACACGTTCTGGACATGTCGGACAAAAATTCGAAGATGTTCACCGTGGAAAAGGGTAAAATAACGGATTAACCCAAGTTTAAATGAGCGAGAAACGTTGATGTCGAATTCTTATGACTCCTCCAGTATCAAAGTCCTGAAAGGACTGGATGCGGTGCGTAAGCGCCCGGGTATGTATATCGGCGACACGGATGACGGCACCGGTCTGCACCACATGGTATTCGAGGTGGTAGATAACGCTATCGACGAAGCGCTCGCGGGTCACTGTAAAGATATCGTTGTAACGATTCACGCTGACAACTCCGTGTCCGTTACCGATGATGGCCGTGGTATCCCAACCGGTATTCACCCGGAAGAGGGCGTTTCGGCGGCGGAAGTTATCATGACCGTTCTGCACGCAGGCGGTAAATTCGATGATAACTCCTATAAAGTTTCCGGTGGTCTGCACGGCGTAGGTGTGTCCGTAGTAAACGCCCTGTCACAGAAACTGGAGCTGGTGATTCGCCGCGAAGGTAAAGTGCATCAGCAAACTTACGTGCACGGTGTGCCGCAGGCGCCGCTGGCGGTAACCGGCGAAACAGAAGCGACGGGTACTCAGGTACGTTTCTGGCCAAGCCACGAAACCTTTACCAACGTCGTTGAGTTTGAATACGAGATTCTGGCTAAGCGTCTGCGCGAGCTGTCGTTCCTGAACTCCGGCGTCTCTATTCGTCTGCGCGACAAGCGCGATGGTAAAGAAGACCATTTCCACTACGAAGGCGGCATCAAGGCGTTTGTTGAATACCTCAACAAAAACAAAACGCCGATCCACCCAAATATCTTCTACTTCTCCACCGAAAAAGACGGTATCGGCGTTGAAGTTGCGCTGCAGTGGAACGATGGTTTCCAGGAAAACATCTACTGCTTCACCAACAACATTCCGCAGCGTGACGGCGGTACTCACCTTGCAGGTTTCCGTGCGGCGATGACCCGTACCCTGAACGCCTACATGGACAAAGAAGGCTACAGCAAAAAAGCCAAAGTCAGCGCCACCGGTGATGATGCCCGTGAAGGCTTGATTGCCGTTGTTTCCGTGAAAGTACCGGATCCGAAGTTCTCCTCACAGACCAAAGACAAGCTGGTCTCCTCTGAGGTGAAATCGGCGGTAGAACAGCAGATGAACGAACTGCTGAGCGAATACCTGCTGGAAAACCCGTCTGACGCGAAAATCGTCGTTGGCAAAATTATTGATGCTGCACGTGCCCGTGAAGCGGCACGTCGCGCGCGTGAAATGACCCGTCGTAAAGGCGCGCTGGACTTAGCGGGCCTGCCGGGCAAGCTGGCGGACTGTCAGGAACGCGACCCGGCGCTGTCCGAACTGTACCTTGTGGAAGGGGACTCCGCAGGCGGTTCTGCGAAGCAGGGCCGTAACCGTAAAAACCAGGCGATTCTGCCGCTGAAGGGTAAAATCCTCAACGTCGAGAAAGCGCGCTTTGATAAAATGCTCTCTTCTCAGGAAGTGGCGACGCTGATCACCGCGCTCGGCTGTGGCATCGGTCGTGACGAGTACAACCCGGACAAACTGCGTTATCACAGCATCATCATCATGACCGATGCGGACGTCGACGGCTCGCATATTCGTACGCTGCTGTTGACCTTCTTCTATCGTCAGATGCCGGAAATCGTGGAACGCGGCCACGTTTACATTGCACAGCCACCGCTGTACAAAGTGAAAAAAGGTAAGCAGGAACAGTACATTAAAGATGACGAAGCGATGGATCAGTACCAAATTTCTATCGCTCTGGATGGCGCAACGCTACACACTAATGCCAGCGCACCTGCTCTTTCAGGTGAGTCGTTAGAAAAACTGGTTTCTGAATACAACGCGACGCAGAAAATGATTGGCCGTATGGAACGTCGTTACCCGAAAGCGCTGCTGAAAGAACTGGTTTATCAACCGACGCTGCCGGAAGCTGATTTGGCGAACGAGCAGACCGTTACCCGCTGGGTTAATTCGTTGATTACCGAGCTGAACGAAAAAGAACAGCACGGCAGCCTGTGGAAGTTTGATATCCACCACAACGCAGAGCAGAACCTGTTTGAGCCGATTGTGCGCGTCCGTACTCACGGTGTGGATACCGACTATATTCTGGATCACGAGTTTGTGACCGGTGGCGAATACCGTCGTATTTGTACGCTCGGTGAGAAGCTGCGCGGGCTGATCGAAGACGATGCGTTTATCGAACGTGGCGAGCGCCGCCAGCCGGTTGCCAGCTTTGAGCAGGCGCTGGAATGGCTGCAGAAAGAGTCACGTCGCGGCCTCGCTATCCAGCGTTATAAAGGTCTGGGCGAGATGAACCCGGATCAGCTGTGGGAAACCACCATGGATCCGGAAAGCCGTCGTATGCTGCGCGTTACCGTGAAGGATGCGATTGCCGCCGACCAGCTGTTCACTACGCTGATGGGCGATGCCGTTGAACCGCGTCGCGCGTTTATCGAAGAAAACGCCCTGAAAGCGGCGAACATCGATATCTAACTTGCACCCAGGTCTACAACCGTCCTGCAAAAGGGGAATCTCGATTCCCCTTTCTATCCCCCTTTTCGTAGCTGTTTTTTGAGCGGAATCGCGTTAGCATGAGGACGGACTCATTTAATCCGGGGAACTCATGGCTATCAAACTTATTGCTATCGACATGGATGGCACACTTCTGCTGCCCGATCACACCATTTCACCCGCGGTCAAAACGGCGATTGCCGCAGCGCGCGCGCGTGGCGTAAATGTGGTGCTGACCACGGGGCGCCCGTATGCCGGCGTCCACAGCTATCTGAAAGAATTGCATATGGAAGAACCCGGTGACTACTGTATTACCTACAATGGCGCGCTAGTGCAGAAAGCAGGGGATGGCAGTACTGTCGCGCAAACCGCGTTGAGCTATGATGATTATCGTTATCTGGAGCAGCTCTCCCGGGACGTTGGCTCGCATTTCCACGCTCTCGATCGCAACACCCTGTATACCGCGAACCGTGATATCAGTTACTACACGGTACATGAATCGTTTGTTGCGACGATTCCGCTGGTGTTCTGTGAAGCCGAGAAAATGGATCCCGCAACCCAGTTCCTGAAAGTGATGATGATTGACGAGCCGGAGATCCTCGATAAAGCTATCTCGCGCATACCTGCGGAAGTAAAAGAGAAGTACACCGTGCTGAAAAGTGCACCGTATTTCCTCGAAATCCTCGATAAACGCGTCAATAAAGGGACTGGCGTGAAATCGCTGGCCGATGCGTTGGGTATAAAAGCTGAAGAGGTGATGGCGATTGGCGATCAGGAAAACGACATCGCGATGATTGAATACGCAGGCGTGGGCGTTGCCATGGACAACGCTATTGGGTCAGTCAAAGAAATCGCCAACTTTGTGACGAAATCTAACCTTGAAGATGGCGTCGCATATGCCATTGAGAAGTTTGCGCTGAAATAAGATGTTATGGGCAAATGCCTTGGCGCATTTGCCCTGTTTCAGCAATTAGTTGTGATACTGAGTGGTCACCTTGAGGAATATGCGCCACGCCGCTGCGCATTATCCATTTGCGGGAAAACGCCGACGTCAGGGCCCGACTTTTCAGGATTTTGCCAAACAGTTTGAGACGTAACTTGCGGGTGGCTTTGCGGTAAGCGTGATTCATATCTGGTGCATCCCGCAACAATACAGATTTGAGCGCCTCCGCGCTGTCCAGCGCATAGCTAATCCCCTCCAGTGAGCTGGCGCTGATAAAACCGGCCGCTTCGCCAATCAAAAATGCGTTGTCCTTGCCACAGACGAAGTCTTTCCAGCGTGAAGGAAACAGCACCGTACATTTTTCACTTTTCACCGGTTTTCCGAACTGAAATTGGAACGCTTCCATCTTCGCTTTCAGCGCGTCAAAGCGCGCCTGACCGTCCTTCATCGGGTAGGCACCGCCAAAGATAAAATAGCCATCTTTGCTGATACTCCAGGAATAACAGTCGGTTGCGTCGTTATCAAAAATGCAGGAATAGAACGGGACGGGATGCTTTTCCGCAAACCATTGTTGAATAGCAACATATTTACGGATCTGGTGCCGGGGATAGAGATGACGGCGTACCAGTGAGTTCGCGCCGTCGGCTCCCACCAGATAACGCGCGGTGATCTGCTGCTCCCAACCGTCGGCGCGGAAGATAACATGCCATTTATCGCCCTCGCGCCAGATTTTCCGACACAGGCTGTCGTGGTACACCTGTACATCATCAGGAATGAGAGATTTAAGCCATAAATCAAAAGCATGGCGGTTGATATTAATGTAGCTGCGCTGGTAGTTACGCGTCAAAGAGGCTGCAACATCAACCGTTTTAACGCTAAATATTTGTGGGTTAGCGATGACATCAACGGGTAAGGTTATCCCGTCGCGGATAAACGAACGCTGGGCATCCGGGGCTAACAGACCGCCGCAGGGTTTGGTGAAACCTTCGTTGCCACACTGGTGTTTTTTATCCAACGCGATCACGCGCATTTTTCCACTCAACTGCCGCGCCAGCGCTGCGCCTGCCGGGCCTAACCCGATAATGGCTACGTCAAAATGTTCCATCTTTCTGTCCGCAAAAATGAAGATGGCGATACGCTAAAGCCTGAAAGTGAAGTGCTTGTGAAGTATGATTGCTGAAATCGTCTTGTATCAGGGCATTCCATGAAGCAAATCACCTTTACGCCGCGTAATCATCAGCTTACCAATATCAATACCTGGACACCGGACAGCCAGTGGCTGGTCTTTGATGTGCGCCCTTCCGGTGCCTCTTTTACCGGCGACACAATTGAGCGCGTCAATATTCATACTGGCGAGCTGGAGGTGATTTATCGGGCCATGCAGGGATCGCACGTTGGCGTGGTGACCGTTCATCCAAAGGTGGAAAAATATGTGTTTATTCATGGGCCTGAAAATCCTGATGAAACATGGCATTACGACTTCCATCATCGGCGTGGGGTGATAGCTACGCAGGCAAAAGTGGAGAATCTGGATGCGATGGATATTACCGCCCCATATACGCCGGGCGCGCTGCGCGGCGGTAGTCATGTACATGTATTTAGCCCGAGCGGCGAGTTTGTCAGTTTCACCTATAACGACCATGTGCTGCATGAGCGCTCACCGGCGCTGGATTTACGCAATGTCGGTGTGGCTGCGCCCTATGGTCCGGTGACGGTCTCCGCGCAGCATCCCCGTGAGTACAGCGGGAGCCATTGGTGCGTGCTGGTAACCCAGACGACACCCACGCCTAAACCGGGTAGCGATGAGATTAACCGCGCCTATGAAGAGGGCTGGGTAGGGGAAAACAGACTGGCGTTTATCGGTGATACGTTATCAGTCACGGACGAGAAAGTGCCGGAGTTATTTATTGTTGATTTACCACAGGATGAAAGCGGCTGGAAACAGCCGGGCGACGCTCCGCTGGAGGGCACTGAGGCAACAATGCCTGCGCCGCCATTCGGTATTAATCAACGCCGCCTGACGTTTACTCATGCGCGCGCCTTTCCCGGTCTGGTAAATCAGCCGCGCCATTGGGTGCGCAGTAATCCAAAGGCATCTGATATTGCGTTTTTAATGCGTGATGACGTCGGCATTGTGCAACTGTGGCTGATTTCCCCACAAGGAGGGGAACCGCGTCAGCTTACCCGCTGCGCCACGGATATTCAGTCAGCATTCAACTGGCATCCTTCAGGGAAATGGCTGGGGTTTGTACTGGATAACAAAATTGCTTGTTGTGATGCTCAGACGGGAGAGGTTGATTTTCTAACGGACCGTCACGGCAACCCACCATCGGGCGATGCGATCATCTTCTCTCCTGATGGTCGACAGGTTGCGTGGATGGAAGACGTCGAGGGTTTCCGCCAGCTGTGGGTAACAGAGACAGGGCGTTAACTTAAGGAGCAGGCATTTCAGCCGGAGGGATAACGGCGTTCGTGGCCTGCGTTCTCTCCTCGCTTTTTTCTACACGGGATCTCACCGAGTTATCTTTGCGAAAGAGATCCCACGGAAGTAATACTGTATCCAGTACTGCGGTAAACGGCATATCCAGAATCGCCAGTGACTTGGTTCCCCAGTTTGTATCACTTTCGCTAATCATTGTGGCGCTGGCGCGCGTGCCAGGATACGTCCCTTCTTTGCCTCCGGTATGCGACATAATGCTGGAACAGCCGCTCACAAACGCCATCCCGCTGCACATTGTCAGTGTTACCAACATTTTTTTTATCATCATTTTTTTCATCTGTATTTATTGTGTTTGCATGGTGAGTTAAAGCGATCCGTTGCGAAAATAACATCACCATTTCGTCACACTGTGGCGGCTATCGCGATTTAACGATAACAACTGCTCACACCAGTGTATGCAATAGACAACAAACTGCAAAAAAAGTCAGATGAATACGCTTGAAAAGTTTGTATTAAGACCCATTTTTAGAGTGTAGACAAATGAAGGGCATGCCTGATGGGTGTCCTGGCTACCTGACCTGTCCATGATGGAAGGTCTATTATTCTCGCTGATTTCAGGAGCTATTGATTATGCGTAACTTTGATTTATCCCCGCTGTACCGTTCTGCTATTGGTTTTGATCGCCTGTTTAACCTGCTGGAAAACAATCAGGGCCAGAGCAATGGCGGCTACCCTCCGTATAACGTTGAGCTGGTAGACGAAAACCATTACCGAATTGCGATTGCCGTTGCTGGTTTTGCTGAAAGCGAACTGGAAATTACTGCCCAGGACAATCTGCTGGTGGTGAAAGGCGCCCATGCGGACGATCAAAAAGAACGTACTTACCTGTATCAGGGGATTGCCGAGCGCAACTTCGAACGTAAGTTCCAGTTAGCGGAGAACATTCATGTTCGCGGCGCGAACCTGGTGAATGGTCTGCTGTATATCGATCTCGAACGCGTGATTCCCGAGGCGAACAAGCCGCGCCGCATCGAAATCAACTAATTCTGTGGGCCGCTTCAGGCGGCCCTGTTAAGCAATCGGCTTGCCGTCAGGGAGCCAAAAGGTACTTACTCGCTTCTTAGAAGGAGATTATTATGCGTAACTACGATTTATCCCCACTGCTGCGTCAATGGATCGGTTTTGACAAACTGGCCAATGCCTTGCAAAACACGGGCGAAAGCCAGAGCTTCCCGCCTTATAACATCGAAAAGAGCGATGATAACCACTACCGCATTACCCTTGCGTTAGCCGGTTTCCGCCAGGAAGATCTGGATATTCAACTGGAAGGCACGCGCCTGACCGTGAAAGGTACGCCGCAGCAGCCGGAAAAAGAGACCAAATGGTTGCATCAGGGGCTGGTCACTCAGCCGTTCAGCCTGAGCTTTACGCTGGCTGAAAATATGGAAGTCTCCGGCGCAAGCTTCACTAACGGCTTGCTGCATATCGATTTGACCCGGAATGAACCTGAAACCATCGCTCCACAACGTATCGCCATCAGCGAACGTCCCGCATTAGACAGTTAAATAGCTCCATGCCTTTGCCCCGCCAGAAATGACGGGGCTTTTTTGTGCCTCAGCCCACATGAAACTATTATCTGGGAGGGCAGGATGCCGGAAGCGCTGCCATTGCCAGAAAAAAGCATTCAGCAATTTCAAATCGACGTGAAGAAAAACAGTAAAGAACGCCCTTCTTAAGCGCTCCTGGGCGCTCTGTAGCATGATAATGTGCGCCACTCTGCATTCATGCCTGAACGGTTCAGTCATAATCTTCGTTAAATAAAATGTTATTCACAGGGAACAGGAAAATGAGTGATATAGCATTGACGGTCAGCGTTCTGGCAATGGTGGCAGTTGTCGGATTATGGATCGGCAACATAAAAATACGTGGTGTTGGTTTTGGCATCGGAGGCGTGCTGTTCGGCGGTATTATTGTCGGGCATTTTGTCGATCAGGCAGGGATGACCCTGAGCGGCGACATGCTGCATTTTATTCAGGAATTTGGCCTGATTCTTTTCGTCTACACCATCGGTATTCAGGTGGGGCCGGGCTTTTTTGCGTCACTGCGCGTTTCGGGCCTACGGCTGAATCTGTTTGCCGTGCTGATTGTTATCATGGGTGGCCTGGTCACCGCGATCCTGCATAAGATTTTTGCCATTCCCCTTCCCGTGGTGCTGGGCATTTTTTCCGGTGCGGTCACTAATACTCCGGCGTTAGGCGCGGGGCAGCAGATTCTGCGCGATCTGGGTACTCCTGTTGATGTGGTGGATCAGATGGGGATGAGCTATGCCATGGCTTATCCTTTTGGTATCTGCGGTATTTTGCTCACTATGTGGCTGATGCGCCTTATTTTTCGCGTTAACGTTGATGCCGAAGCCCATCAGCATGAATCCACGCTGACCAACGGACACGCGCTGATTCAGACGATGAATATCCGTGTGGAAAACCCGAACCTCAACAATATGGCGATTCAGGATGTCCCAATCCTGAACAGCGACAAAATCATCTGCTCACGTTTAAAACGTGAAGAAACATTGATGGTGCCGTCGCCGGGGACGATTATTCAGATGGGCGACCTGCTACACCTGGTTGGTCAGCCTGCTGATCTGCACAATGCGCAGGTGGTGATTGGGCAGGAGGTGGACACATCGCTGTCGACGCGAGGTACCGATTTACGCGTTGAGCGCGTGGTGGTGACCAACGAACAGGTGCTGGGGAAACGAATCCGCGACCTGCATTTCAAAGAACGTTACGACGTGGTTATCTCCCGTCTGAACCGTGCGGGGGTTGAGCTGGTAGCCAGCAGCGACGCCAGCCTGCAGTTTGGCGACATCCTCAATCTGGTCGGTCGACCTTCCTCGATTGATGCTGTTGCTAATGTGGTGGGTAACGCCCAGCAAAAACTGCAGCAGGTGCAGATGCTGCCGGTATTTATCGGGATCGGGTTGGGTGTTCTGCTGGGTTCAATCCCGCTGTTCATTCCTGGGTTCCCGGTGGCGCTAAAACTGGGGTTGGCCGGTGGGCCGCTGATTATGGCGTTGATCCTGGGGCGTATTGGCAGCATCGGTAAGTTGTATTGGTTTATGCCCCCCAGCGCTAACCTGGCGCTGCGAGAGTTGGGTATCGTGCTGTTTCTCGCAGTGGTTGGTCTGAAGTCAGGCGGTGATTTTGTTCATACCCTGACGCAGGGGGATGGCCTGAGCTGGGTGGGCTACGGTATTTTCATCACCGCGATTCCGCTGATTACCGTGGGGCTGCTGGCGAGGATTTTCGTCAAAATGAACTACCTCACGCTGTGCGGCATGCTGGCTGGCTCAATGACCGATCCGCCTGCACTGGCATTTGCTAACAACCTGCATGCCACCAGCGGGGCAGCGGCGCTTTCGTATGCGACCGTTTATCCGCTGGTGATGTTCCTGAGAATTATCACGCCGCAACTGCTGGCGGTGATTTTTTGGGGAATGGGTTAGTCACGCTGAGTCTGGGTGGACGCGCCGTAAGTGGTAGTCCACCTGGTACTCGCTGGCGTTTCTGAACATCACCGAATAATTCAAAAACTCCCCGCTATCGCTGTAGGACAGTGAGGTAATCCGCAGCAATGGCGTCTGTTCAGGTACGTTCATCTGCGCGGAAAGCTGTTTATCGGCAAGAACGGGAGTCAGACTTTCATAGTTGCCGCTGATAGTTATTCCGCACTCTTTCTCAATGTAATCGAATTTTGACCCTTCCAGATGCGCCAGCGATAAATTACGGAATAATTTTACCGGCATGTAGCTGTCTTCAAGCATCAGCGGCTTGCCGTCCACATAGCGAACGCGACGTGAGAAGTAGATGCGTTCATTAATCTGGATACGCAGTTGGCTGGCAATTGCTGGTGGTGCGGGCATCACTTCAAATACCAGTACTTCACTGGTGACCTCTTTCCCTTGTCGCTTCAGTACTTCCGCCAGTCCGGTCAGGTTTGTGGTTTCATGATGGACATCTTTGCGCGCCACATAAGTTCCACTCCCATGACGGCGTACGACCAATCCCCAGCCAATCAACATATCAATTGCTTTACGGATCGTCATTCGTGAAACCGCGAACTCTTGGGCAAGCTTTTTTTCACCAGGCAACGGGCTACCGATGTTGTAATCAGAAGAATTCAGGCGAATTCGTAGTCGTTCCGCAATTGATTTGTAGATCACTACCAGACCTCTTTTTTCTTTTAATTACCGCACCATAAACCTTTTGATGTCTAACTTTTACGTAAAAAGTAGACCTCATTGCCGAAATTAAAACCATGAAAGCGATCACGAATCGCAGCGGCATGCCATGTCTGAAGGATCGCAACTTTCTATTCTCGTATCAGGCCAGCAATCACTACAAAAAAGGCCTCTCCCCTACTGGTTGTTATATGAGGATGTGAAAATGCTCAGTCAAATACAACGCTTTGGCGGCGCGATGTTCACCCCGGTGCTGCTGTTTCCCTTTGCCGGTATCGTCGTCGGTATCGCTATTATGCTGCGCAACCCGCTGTTTGTGGGTGAAGCGCTTACCGCTCCCAACAGTTTGTTCGCACAAATCGTTCATATCATCGAAGAAGGTGGCTGGACGGTATTTCGCAATATGCCGCTGATTTTCGCCGTTGGTCTGCCGATCGGTCTGGCGAAACAGGCTCAGGGGCGCGCTTGCCTGGCGGTACTGGTCAGCTTTCTTACGTGGAATTACTTCATCAATGCCATGGGCATGACCTGGGGAGATTTCTTCGGCGTGGATTTTAGCGCAGACCCGACGGCAGGTAGCGGCTTAACGATGATGGCTGGGATTAAAACACTTGATACCAGCATCATCGGCGCCATTGTCATTTCCGGTATTGTTACTGCTTTGCATAACCGTTATTTCGACAAACCCTTGCCAGTATTTCTCGGTATTTTTCAGGGAACATCGTTTGTGGTGATCATTGCCTTCCTGGTGATGATTCCCTGTGCCTGGCTGACGCTGCTGGGTTGGCCAAAGGTGCAGATGGGGATTGAATCTCTGCAAGCTTTTCTGCGTTCTGCGGGTGCACTGGGGGTATGGGTTTATACCTTCCTTGAGCGTATTTTGATTCCGACCGGGCTGCATCACTTCGTCTATGGTCCATTTATCTTCGGCCCTGCGGCGGTGGAAGGTGGCATCCAGGTCTACTGGGCGCAGCACTTGCAGGAATTCAGCCAAAGCACAGAGTCGCTGAAAACGCTGTTCCCGGAAGGGGGTTTTGCTCTGCACGGCAATTCGAAAATCTTTGGTTCATTAGGTATTGCTCTGGCGCTTTACTTCACTGCCTCTCCGGAAAACCGGGTGAAGGTGGCGGGATTATTGATCCCCGCTACGCTAACGGCTGTGTTGGTAGGGATTACCGAACCGCTGGAGTTCACCTTCCTGTTTATCTCACCCTTGCTGTTTGCTGTACACGCCGTGCTGGCGGCCTCCATGGCGACGGTAATGTATCTCTGCGGCGTGGTAGGCAATATGGGTGGCGGCCTGCTTGACCAGTTCTTACCGCAAAACTGGATCCCAATGTTCCACAACCATGCCGGAATGATGTTCACCCAGATAGCGATTGGCCTGGCCTTTACCACGATCTATTTCACCATCTTCCGCGCGCTGATCCTGCGCTTCAACCTGAAAACGCCGGGCCGGGAAGACAGCGAAATCAAACTCTACACCAAAGCTGACTATAAAGCCGCGCGTGGGCAAACCACCGCCACTGCGCCAGACACCAAACTGGGACAGGCGGCCGGTTTTCTGCAAGCGTTAGGCGGCGCAGGCAATATCGAAAGTATTAATAACTGCGCCACTCGCCTGCGGATTGCGCTTCACGACATGGCGAAAACGCAAAGCGATGACGTCTTCAAAGCGCTGGGTGCACACGGTGTTGTGCGTCGCGGCAATGGTATTCAGGTCATTGTTGGTTTACACGTCCCTCAGGTACGCGACCAGCTCGAAACGCTAATGAAATCTACTTTATCAAACGAACAGATCCCCATGACGGAGGCAGTATCATGAAAAAATTCTCAGTGGTTATCGCAGGTGGTGGTAGTACCTTTACGCCGGGCATCGTGCTGATGTTGCTGGCAAATCAGGACCGTTTCCCGCTTCGTGCGCTGAAATTTTATGACAACGATGGCGCGCGTCAGGAGGTGATTGCCGAGGCGTGTAAAATCATCCTCAAAGAGCAGGCGCCGGAGATAGAGTTTAGTTACACCACCGATCCCAAAACTGCGTTTACCGATGTTGATTTTGTGATGGCACATATCCGCGTGGGTAAATACCCAATGCGTGAACAAGACGAGAAAATCCCATTACGTCACGGGGTGTTAGGCCAGGAAACCTGTGGGCCGGGCGGGATTGCCTACGGCATGCGATCTATTGGCGGTGTGCTGGAACTGGTGGATTATATGGAAAAATATTCACCAAACGCCTGGATGCTTAACTACTCTAACCCGGCGGCAATTGTGGCTGAAGCCACGCGTAGACTGCGTCCAAATGCGAAAATCCTCAATATTTGCGATATGCCCATCGGTATTGAAGGACGGATGGCGCAGATCGTCGGCCTTAAAGATCGTAAACAGATGCGCGTGCGCTACTACGGGCTGAACCACTTTGGCTGGTGGACATCAATTGAAGATCTCCAGGGTAACGATTTGATGCCGAAGCTGCGTGAATACGTGGCGAAGCATGGTTATGTGCCGCCATCGAACGACCCGCATACGGAGGCGAGCTGGAATGATACCTTCGCTAAGGCGAAGGATGTGCAGGCGCTGGATCCGGACACCATGCCAAATACCTACCTGAAATACTATCTGTTTCCGGATTACGTGGTCCAGCACTCCAATCCGCAGCGTACCCGTGCCAACGAGGTTATGGATCACCGCGAAAAACAGGTGTTCGGTTCCTGCCGGGCCATTATTGAGGCGGGCCATTCTGCGGCCGGTGAACTGGAGATTGACGAACATGCTTCCTACATTGTCGATCTGGCGGCGGCCATCGCCTTTAACACTCAGGAGCGGATGCTGCTGAGTGTGCCAAATAATGGTGCGATTCATAACTTTGATGATGAAGCGATGGTCGAGATCCCATGCCTGGTGGGGCATAACGGCCCGGAGCCGCTGACGGTGGGGGATATCCCGCAGTTCCAGAAAGGGTTGATGAGCCAGCAGGTGGCGGTTGAGAAGTTGGTGGTCGATGCCTGGGAGCACCGCTCTTACCAGCGTTTGTGGCAGGCTATCACCCTGTCGAAAACCGTGCCGAGTGCGTCTGTAGCTAAAGCGATTCTGGATGATTTGATCGACGCTAACAAAGAGTACTGGCCGGAACTGCGCTAACCCAGTTGACCGGCATCCTCTGGGTGCCGGTCCGCATGTTTCAATACCGCCGACGGCGCATAGCCAAATTTGTGTTTAAACGCCTTGCTGAAATGAAACGAGTCAAAGAAGTTAAGTATATCAGCGACCTGCCCGACCGTATTTCCCTCTTGCTTTAACAGCGATAACGCCAGTTCCAGCCGCGCATCCAGATAGTATTCTTTCGGTGTTTTTCCGGTATAGCGTAAAAAAAGACGACGTAGCCAGGCTTCGCTACAGGGGATAGTGGCTGCCATATCCGCCACGCTCCACCGTTTTTGTAGACTGGCATGTAGAGTGGCAATCAGTTTTTCAATCTGTATTCGCTGTGGGTCTTTTTTACCTTCGGCGTAAATAAGACAAATCCATTGATAAATTATTTTTGTGAGAAAGGCGACTGCCAGATTATTTTTTATTGAGTCTGGGGATGTAATTAATCGCGAAACTTTGGTCAGCTCATGATTATAAATATCACCATTATAAATAATGCTTTGTTGTCGTAGCGGAATATCCATTACGCTGGTTGGTGTGAATTCCATCCAGTATTGTTCCCATACCAACCCTTCACAGTGATAAGACTGTATATCGGTTGGTTTTAAAAAGATTATACAGTTTCCGGTAAGCGTGATTTGTTCACCGCCTTTAAGAAGGATTTTTCCACAGCCCTGGACGGTGTAGACCGCAACCCATGAATTAGCAATCAGCGGTTTTTTCTTATCACGTGGCCAAATAACCCGATAATGTTCGTCGGCATAGGTGTGCCACAGCGAGATCAATGAAATCCCGCTGGAGATCACACTTTCATTAATCAACAGGGGAATATTGTACGTAGTTTCGTTTTTTACATGCGAACTTTGCATCTTTCCATTCATTTTAATTTCCCACCGGAGAATTATGCCCACAACCTGAACTTAACAGAAAAAATCTGTTCAGGGATATGACGTTTTTATTTTAAGAAATCTGACTGCCTGACCCGGCGCACATTACCTTGCATTCCCCCTACAGCTGCCGGGACATAATGAAAAATAAGGGCTATGAGATGAATACGCTACAAATTCTGAGCTTTGTGGGCTTTACGCTGCTGGTGGCGCTAATCACCTGGTGGAAGGTACGTAAAACGGATACCGGATCGCAACAAGGGTATTTTCTTGCCGGGCGTTCATTGAAAGCGCCGGTGATTGCCGCGTCATTGATGCTAACTAACCTTTCAACCGAACAGTTGGTTGGTCTGTCTGGTCAGGCTTACAAAAGCGGAATGTCGGTTATGGGTTGGGAAGTCACCTCTGCGGTGACGCTTATCTTTCTGGCGCTGATTTTTCTACCTCGCTATCTGCAACGTGGTATCGCTACGATCCCAGATTTTCTGGAAGAGCGTTACGATAAAACCACGCGAATCATTATCGATTTTTGCTTTCTTATTGCCACTGGCGTCTGCTTCCTGCCGATTGTGCTTTATTCAGGGGCGCTGGCGCTGAATAGCCTTTTTCACATCGGTGAATCGCTGAATATTTCTCAGGGCGCAGCAATCTGGTTACTGGTTATTTTGCTGGGCCTTGCCGGGATTATTTATGCGGTGATCGGCGGTTTACGTGCGATGGCGGTGGCCGATTCTATCAATGGTATAGGGCTGGTGATTGGTGGATTGATGGTCCCCGTGTTCGGCCTGATTGCGATGGGAAAAGGCAGTTTTTTACAAGGTGTTGAGCAACTGACCACCGTACATGCGGAGAAATTAAACTCAATTGGTGGAGCGAACGATCCGCTGCCGATAGGTGCAGCCTTTACCGGTTTGATTCTGGTGAATACCTTCTACTGGTGTACTAATCAGGGCATCGTACAACGTACGCTGGCTTCCAAAAGCCTCGCCGAAGGGCAGAAAGGAGCATTGCTCACAGCGGTATTGAAAATGCTCGATCCACTGGTGCTGGTATTACCAGGTTTAATTGCTTTTCATCTATACCAGGATCTGCCAAAGGCGGATATGGCATATCCGACACTGGTAAATAACGTGCTTCCTGTCCCTTTGGTGGGGTTTTTCGGTGCCGTTTTATTCGGCGCGGTAATCAGTACATTCAATGGATTTTTAAACAGCGCCAGTACCTTATTTAGCATGGGAATATATCGGCGGATTATTAATCAACACGCCCAACCGGAACAGCTGGTTCGGGTTGGGCGTAAGTTCGGATTCTTTATCGCGGTAATTTCCGTGCTGGTAGCACCGTGGATCGCTAATGCACCGGAAGGACTCTACAGCTGGATGAAACAGCTCAACGGTATTTATAACGTGCCTTTGGTGACCATCATCATCATGGGATTCTTTTTCCCGCGCATTCCTGCGCTGGCAGCGAAAGTCGCTATGGGACTCGGTATCGTCAGCTACATCACCATTAATTATCTGGTGAAGTTCGACTTTCACTTCCTTTACGTACTGGCCTGTCCTTCTGCATCAACGTGGTGGTGATGCTGGTTATCGGCATTATCAAGCCGCGTGCGACGCCGTTTAAATTCCATGATGCTTTTGCGGTAGACATGAAGCCGTGGAAAAACGCCAAACTTGCCTCTGTCGGTATCCTGACCGCGATGCTCGGCGTCTATGCTGGACTGGCGCAGTTTGGAGGGTACAACACCCAATGGCTGACGATTCTCTGCTACTCAATTACGGCGGCAGTGATGATGTATTTAATTTACAGCACCTGGCATACGCGTCGTTTGGCCACTGCACTTTCTGTCTCTGACGCTAAGGATAAAGCATGACCCGCCCTAATTTCCTGTTCATTATGACTGATACTCAGGCGACCAATATGGTCGGCTGTTATAGTGGTAAGTCGCTGAATACCAATAACATTGATAGCCTGGCGGCGGAAGGTATTCGCTTCAATTCTGCTTATACCTGCTCACCGGTGTGCACTCCGGCCCGCGCTGGGCTGTTTACCGGGATTTATGCCAACCAGTCCGGCCCGTGGACCAATAACGTCGCGCCGGGGAAAAATATCTCCACCATGGGACGCTATTTTAAGGATGCGGGCTATCACACCTGCTACATCGGCAAGTGGCATCTCGACGGGCACGATTACTTTGGTACCGGCGAGTGCCCGCCCGAATGGGATGCTGACTACTGGTATGACGGGGCAAATTACCTCGCGGAACTGACGGACAAAGAGATCGGTTTGTGGCGTAACGGTCTGAACAGCGTGGAGGATTTGCTGGATAACAATATCAATGAAACCTTTACCTGGGCGCACCGCATCAGTAACCGGGCGATTGATTTCCTCCGCCACCCTGCACGTGATGAAGAACCCTTCCTGATGGTAGTTTCCTACGACGAGCCGCATCACCCGTTTACCTGTCCCGTGGAGTATCTGCAGAAATATCAGGATTTTTATTATGACCTGGGGATGAAGGCGCACGACTCTTTGAGTAACAAACCTGAACATCATCGTCTTTGGTCTGAAGCGATGCCTTCGCCGGTAGGTGATGATGGGCGCTATCACCATCCGCTCTATTTTGCCTGCAACGACTTTGTCGATGACCAGATTGGCCGGGTTATTAATACCTTAACGCCCGTGCAGCGGGACAACACCTGGGTCATTTACACCTCCGATCATGGCGAGATGATGGGGGCGCATAAGCTCATCAGTAAGGGGGCAGCGATGTATGACGACATCACGCGAATTCCGCTGATTATGCGCTCGCCTCAGGGAGAATCAATGCAGGTAGACACGCCGGTCAGCCATATCGATCTGCTGCCGACGATGATGGCGCTGGCGGGTATTGAGAAGCCACAAATCCTGCCGGGTGAAAACATCCTTACCGTTGAAAAACCACGTGGTGTGATGGTGGAGTTCAATCGTTATGAGATTGAACATGACAGTTTTGGCGGATTTATACCGGTACGTTGCTGGGTGACGGATGACTGGAAGCTGGTGCTGAACCTGTTTACCAGTGATGAGCTTTACGACAGACGAAACGATCCCGATGAGCTACACAACCAGATAGATTCTCCGCAATTAGCCGATGTTCGCTGCCAGATGCACGACGCGCTGCTGGACTATATGGATAAAATCCGCGATCCATTCCGCACCTATCAGTGGAGTTTGCGTCCCTGGCGTCCTGACGCCGTACCGCGCTGGATGGGCGCTTTTCGCCCGCGCCCGCAAGACGGCTATTCTCCCGTGGTACGCGATTACGACACCGGTTTACCAACCCAGGGCGTAAAAGTGGAGGAGAAAAAGCAGAAGTTCTGACTACAATGCCAATTGGCGCAGATACTCATATTTGCACTTACCTGTCGGCCGGATAAGGCATTAGCCGCCATCCGGCAATGACAGCCAGAGGAGTTTGAATGAAAATTTCCCGCCTTGGAGAAGCCCCGGATTACCGCTTCTCACTGGCAAATGAGCGTACCTTTCTGGCGTGGATCCGTACCGCGCTGGGGTTTCTGGCGGCGGGGGTTGGTCTCGACCAACTGGCTCCGGATTTTGCCACGCCGGTAATTCGTGAGCTTTTGGCGCTGTTGCTGTGCCTGTTTGCCGGTGGTCTGGCGATTTATGGCTACCTGCGCTGGCTGCGTAATGAGAGGGCGATGCGCCTGAAAGAGGATTTGCCCTATACCCATAGCCTGTTAATCATCAGTCTGATTTTGTTGATCGTCGCGGTGATTGTCATGGGACTGGTGCTGTATGCCGGATAGCCGTAAGTCGCGACGTATCGCCGATCCGGGGTTACAACCGGAGCGAACATCGCTGGCCTGGTTTCGTACGCTTCTGGGTTATGGCGCGCTAATGGCGTTGGCGCTGAAGCACAACTGGCATCAGGCGGGTTTCCTGTTTTGGGTTTCAATTGTGGTGCTGGCGCTGGTGGCAATCGTTCTGTGGCGCTATACCCGCAGCCGTAATCTGATGGATGTTACGCATAGCGATTTTTCTGAATCTCGCGCGGTGCGTGACAAATTTATGATCTCCCTCGCGGTGTTATCCCTCGCAATACTGTTTGCTGTAACGCATGTCCGCCAACTTATTGCGTTTATCGGGAATTTAGCATGACAGGATGTCAGGTCATGGCCAAACCAGCCAGCTCTCGTTGTAACCTGGATTGTCGTTACTGTTTTTACATCGATAAACCCACTCAACCCGAAATGGACGACGCCACCTTAGAGACGTTTATCCGTCAGCATATCGCCGCACAGCCGGGGGCTGACGTGATGTTCGCCTGGCAGGGCGGAGAGCCAACCCTCTGTGGCATCGACTTTTTTCGCCGCGTAGTGACGTTGCAAAAACAGTACAGGGAAGGGAAGAAAATCCATAACGCGTTCCAGACCAACGGGATTTTGCTCAACGACGAATGGTGTCAGTTTTTGCACGATAACGGCTGGCTGGTGGGGATTTCGTTGGATGGCCCCGCCGAGTTGCACGATGCTTATCGTGTTAACCGCAGCGGAAAACCGACTCACCATAAGGTGGTGGACGCCATTGCCAGGCTCCGTAAGCATCAGGTGGAGTTCAATCTGCTGGTAGTGGTTAATTCTCTGAACAGCCAGCGACCAGGACAGATGTATCGCTACCTTCGCCAGCTTGGCACGCCTTTTTTGCAGTTCATTCCGCTGGTTGAATATGATGAAGACAGCGAGCTTACCGCCGAATCCGTCCCGCCTCAGGCGTGGGGAACCTTCCTGAATTCCGTCTTTGATATCTGGGTCAGAGAGGATATTGGCCGCGTATTCGTCCAGTTATTTGATTCAACTCTGGGCGTATGGTGCGGACACCCGGCGCAGATGTGTTCGCTAAGCTCCACCTGCGGACATGCTTTTGCTCTGGAAGCGAATGGCGATTTGTATCAGTGCGATCACTATGTTCACCCTGATTTTCGCCTGGGTAATATTCATCGCACGTCGTTGAGTGAGCTCAACGCCAGCCCGTGGGCAGCGGCGTTTGGTCAGTCCAAGAGAACCACGCTGAGCGCGGAATGCCAGGCGTGTTCGCTATTACGCTTTTGCCATGGTGATTGCCCAAAGCATCGCGACAGCAGTGGAAAGAGTGCGATTTGCGGCGGATACAGCGCTTTCTTCAATCATACCGCGCCGCATATGCGCGTGATGCGTGACCTTCTGAAGCAACATCGCTCACCGATGGAACTGATGGCGATGCTGCGTTAAGTTCAGCGGCGTTTAACGTCCTTTGGTCAGATACTGCGCCATTTCGGCTTCCGGCACCATGCCGCCGCCGGTCGCCCACACCAGGTGGGTGGCGTTATTGAGCTGCTCCGCGCTGAAGCCGTGCATTTGCTGATAGTCAGCAGAAGCGCAAACGTGCTGCGGACCGGCCATCCCGGCCAGCGCCGACGGCTCAAGGCGAATGCCTTCTTCCTGCGCCAGCCAGCCCAGCATGTCGTACATAGTCTGATCGTCCAGGGTGTACAGACCGTCGAGCAGACGTTCCATTGCCCGGCCAACAAAGCCGGACGCGCGGCCCACCGCCAGCCCATCTGCCGCTGTCAGGTTATCGATGCCAATGTCCTGCACAGAAATTGTATCGTGCAGTCCGGTATAAATCCCCAGCAGCATGCACGGTGAATGGGTAGGTTCTGCGAAGAAGCAGTGCACGTTATCGCCGAATGCCAGCTTCAGGCCAAACGCCACCCCGCCAGGCCCACCGCCGACGCCGCACGGCAGGTAAACAAACAGCGGATGGTCGGCATCCACCACGCGCCCCTGCTGCGTGAACTGCGCCTTCAGACGCTCGCCGGCTACCGCATAACCTAAAAACAACGTGCGGGAATTTTCATCATCGATAAAGAAACAGTTCGGATCGGATTGTGCCGCCTTACGGCCCTGCTCAACCGCCACGCCATAATCTTCTTCATACTCCACGACCGTCACGCCGTGGCTGCGCAGTTTGGCTTTTTTCCATGCGCGAGCGTCGGCAGACATATGAACCGTCACCTTAAAACCGATACGGGCGCTCATAATGCCGATCGACATCCCAAGGTTGCCAGTGGAGCCTACGGCGATGCTGTACTGACTGAAGAACTGTTTAAACTCAGGCGAAAGCAGAATGCTGTAATCGTCTTGCGTGGTCAGCAGACCGGCATCCAGCGCCAGTTTTTCCGCGTGGGTTAGCACTTCATAAATACCGCCACGCGCTTTAATTGAGCCGGAAATCGGTAGATGGCTGTCTTTCTTCAGCAGAATTTCGCCGTTGATGCGCTGCCCATACTCTTTTTCCAGCCGCTTTTGCATCGCCGGGATCACGGCCAGTTCGGATTCGATAATGCCGCCGGTGGCTGCGGTTTCCGGGAATGCCTGCGCCAGATACGGCGCGAAGCGCGTCAGACGAGCGTGGGCATCCTGAACATCGTGCTCTGTCAGGCCAACATACGGTAAACCTTCCGCAAGAGAGGTAGTGCCAGGGTTAAACCAGGTCGTCTCCTTGAGAGCGACCAGATCTTCCACTAAAGGATGCTGGGCGATAAGTGTTTGAATGTTTTCCATAGTCAGTCTCTTTGCGCTTAGATAATAAAGGAAAGCAGGAATGTGCAAACCAGTGCAATAACGGACGCGATAAATGTCGCGGTCGTATAATATTTGAACGTCTCATTTAGGGTGGCGCCGCAGTACTGCTTCACCAGCCAGAAGAGGGAATCGGTGACGATCGTGCAGCCAATCGCGCCGGAACCGATGGCAATGGCGATGATCTCCGGGCTAACGTTGGGGTAGAGCGGCAGCATCGGGGCCACGATTGCCGTCGCACCCATCATCGCCACCGTGGCAGAGCCCACCGCAGCATGCAGGATTAACGCCACCAGCCAAGCCAGCAGAATCGGGTGCATATGCATGTTCGAGAGGATCAGCGCGAGGGTATCCGCCAGTCCGCTGCTCTTGAGGATAGCGTTGAATGCGCCGCCTGCGCCGATAATCAGCAAAATGTTAGCAATGGAGCCAAAACCGTTTTCGGTGTGGGTCAGCAGCGCACCCATGCCAATGTGCTGACGCAGGCCGAGAATGTAATAGGCCACGAAAACGGCAATAAACATCGCGGTGATCGGGTTACCAATAAACTCCAACAGCGTATAAACCGTGCTGCCTTTCGCCATGTTCAGCTCAGCGACGGTTTTTACCAGCATCAGGCCAATCGGCAGCAGTACGGTAAATAGCGTAGCGCCCAACGATGGCAGCGTACTTTCGTCGCGCACCTTGAGGTCGGAAAACTCAGCCGGAACCGGCTTAAACGGCAGACGGTTACCGAGGAATTTCAGATACAGCGGACCGCCGATCAGCGAGGCCATTAAGCCCACCAGTAAGCCGTAGACAATCACGGTGCCAATGTCCGCGCCCAGCTTGTTCGCCACGAACAGGGCGGCTGGATGCGGCGGCACGACGCAGTGTACCGCCATCAGCGCTGTACATAACGGAATCGCCAGCTTCAGTAGCGAGGTATTGGTTTTTTTGGCAATTGAAAAGGCCAGAGGAATCAACAGCACTACGCCGACTTCAACAAACAGTGTGATCCCGCAAATCAGCCCGACCAGTACCATAATGACGTCAGCGGAAAGCCAGCGACAGCGCTGTAGCGTCAGGCCGATACGTTCGGCCGCGCCGGACACTTCCATCATTTTGCCAAGAATGGTCCCAAGACCGATAACCGCGGCGAGGAAGCCCAGCGTACCGCCGATGCCACTCTCAATGGCATTGACCATATCCAGCGGCCCCATACCCATCATCGTACCCACGAAGAAGCTGGCTAACAGCAGCGCCAGAAACGGGTGGAATTTGAACTTCACGATGGTCAAAACGATTAACACGATGCTTATCAGCAGCGTGCTCACAACCCAGATTTGAGAGTGCATAACTCACCTTGCCCTGTGATTAATATAGGGTTATTGGACAAAAATAAGGCATGGTCTGACAAACGATATAAATCCCCTTTCACATGAGCCAGATTGCATCAAGTAGGTGATTTACGTCTAATTACGCTTTGTTTATGCGATATGGTTCACCTTGATTCATCTTTGTGCTGATTTTTGCAGCGAACTTTTTTACACTCCGGCGAATGAATCAGGAGGACAGGAGGTGAACATGGATCCCTTACGCGAGGTCAGAAATCGGCTGCTCAACGGCTGGCAGTTGTCAAAGCTGTATACCTTTGAAGTGGCGGCCCGGCACCAGTCGTTTGCGCTGGCGGCAGATGAGCTGTCACTAAGCCCCAGCGCTGTCAGCCATCGCATTAATCAGCTGGAAGATGAGCTGGGTATTCAGCTGTTTGTTCGTTCGCATCGTAAAGTGGAACTCACCCACGAGGGCAAGCGCGTGTTCTGGGCGCTGAAATCATCGCTGGATACGCTGAATCAGGAAATCCTTGATATTAAAAATCAGGAGTTGTCCGGGACGCTCACCGTGTACTCACGGCCTTCTATCGCTCAGTGCTGGCTGGTTCCGGCGCTCGGCGACTTTACCCGTCGCTATCCGTCGATTTCGCTGACCATGCTGACCGGGAACGACAACGTCAATCTGCAGCGTGCCGGGGTCGATCTGGCCATCTATTTTGACGACGCGCCCTCCGCGCAGCTCACGCACCACTTCCTGATGGATGAAGAGATCCTGCCGGTATGCAGCCCGGACTACGCTCGCCGCCATGACCTTACCGGTTCGCTGGTGAATTTACCGCACTGTACGTTGCTGCATGACAGACAGGCGTGGAGTAACGACTCCGGGACCGATGAATGGCACAGTTGGGCGCAGCATTTTTCGGTGAATCTGCCGACATCGTCGGGAATTGGTTTCGATCGTTCTGATTTGGCGGTGATTGCGGCGATGAATCATATCGGCGTGGCGATGGGCCGAAAGCGGCTGGTGCAAAAACGCCTCGACAGTGGAGAGCTGGTTGCGCCTTTTGGCGATATGGCGCTGAAATGCCATCAGCACTACTACATCACCACCCTGCCAGGCAGACAATGGCCGAAAATCGAGGCGTTTATTCGCTGGCTTCAGGAACAGGTTAAATAAGCGGGCCGCGAATATTTTTTACGCTTTCTCGCTACACGCAAAGTGAAAAAGCATGCTAAATACGTGATATCACTCCTGATGATTTGCGTAAGGACGACCGTGTTAAAGCCGATAGTTTCCCTTTTACTGTTAGCCAGCGCCACCGTGTGTGCCGCGCAACCTGTGCTGACCGCGGCGCAGTATGCGCAGCAGCTTGGCGTTGGGATGGACGTAGACTGGGCGCGCACCGATCGGGGTATTCGTGAATTCGATCCGCTGGTGGTGCGGGATTACAAGGCGAAAGGGTTAACCCACGTGCGCATTCGCGTGGCGGGAGAGCCTACGGAGGCGCGGCTTATACATCTGCGCAAGCTGGTGGAAGCCTGCGAGCAGTATGGCGTGATCCCGATAATTGCCTATCAGGCTGACGAATATAAAAAAGATCCAAGTACCGGTAACGAAAAAGAGGTGGTTAACTGGTGGGTGGCGGTGGCGCATTACTTTGGTCAAAGCTCGCCGTTGCTGGGTTTCGACCTGATATACGAACCCTCTGATAAGCTCAACCATAATCAGGTGTCGCTCAATCGGGTGTATGACAAAACCATTCGTACTGTCCATGCCATCGACCCGCAGCGGATGATTTTTATCGCGCCGCGACTACGCGCCGCGCCGGAAGATTTGCCTGACCTGAAACTGCCGCCGCAAAGTCAGAATACCGTGCTGGCTCAATGGCATATTTTTCCGTGGGGGCCGCTGAAAAATAACGGTAAATATCCGTGGACCTCAGGCACAGCGGCAGAAAAGGCCGCTATTCGCGCCCGTATCAATACCGCCATTCACTGGCAGCAGAAAACGGGTCATGTCAGTTGGGTGGGAGGCTGGTCGCCAGGAGAAACCATCAGGAACGCGCCTTCTGCCTCGCAAATGGCGTTTGCCCGCTTTATGGCGTGCGAACTGAAAAAAGCGAAAATTCCCTATGCTATCAATGCGGATACGCAGTTTTATGATGGCGAGGAAGGTGCCTGGCGTCCGGCGCTGGAGCCGTTACTGACGACGATGATCGCGCCTGAATGCGAAAAGCCCGGCGATAAGCCGGGCCATCATACGCTTAAACCGCCTGCCCCTGATGCGACACGCGTGACGCCAGCGGAAGCCAGCAAACAAAAATCAACAGTCCCATAAGGGTCATCAGCAGGCCCAGACTGGCTTGCCCGGTCTGCGGCAGCATTGCAGAGAACCACGCCAGCACGCCGGAACCAATATTCTGTAATCCCCCAACCAGCGCACCGGCAGTGCCTGCCAGGAATGGGAAAGGCTCCATTGCGCCACTGGTTGCCAGCGGAAACAGCATCCCGGCACCGAAGAAAAATAGTGCGGCGGGAACCAGCAGCGTCCAGACGTTCATCACGTCAAACAGGCCCGGGATCCACATCATTAAACCGGCTACCAGACAGCAGATAACCGACTGCCACATCAGCGTCGAGAAACGCTTATTCGGGCGACCGGCGAACCAGGCGCCGAAAAATGCCGCCGGGATGGGCAGAATAAACAGGATACTGACCACCATGCTGCTTAAACCGAGCCTTGCGCCCAACAATACCCCGGAGCAGGCCTCGAAGACCGCAACGCCCGCCAGGCCGCCGATCAGCATCAGCACGTAACAGGTGAAAGAACTGTTACCAAACAGCGTTTTATAGCTGGCGATAAGGCGTGGACGCGGTGCGCCCGCAGGACGCGTTTCCGGCATCCAGCGCGCCATGCTAAACGTGACGCCCGCGCACAGAACCAGCAGGAAGATGTAACAGGCGCGCCAGTTCCACAGGGTATCCAGCATGCCGCCAATCAGCGGGGCCAGCAGCGGACTCACCAGAATCCCCATGTTTAACAAACTATTCGCGTGGCGCAGCTGCGTGCCTTCGTACAGATCGCGCGGTAAGGTTCGCGCCATTACACCGCCGACGCCTGTGCCCATGCCCTGGATTGCACTGGCGATAATCAGTACCGTCAGGCTGTGGGTGGTAATCGCGACCAGCGTGGCCAGCATAAAAATAGACATTCCGGCGAGGATCACCGGACGGCGGCCAACGCGATCGGAAAGTGGGCCGTAAAACAGTTGTGACAGGCCGTATGTCAGCAGGTAGGCGGCCATTACGCTTTGCACCGCTCCTTCGCGAACGTTCAGTTCACGCGCCATATCAGCAATCGCGGGGATATAAATGGTTTGCGCCATCTGACCTACCGCCACCAGTAATACCAACATCAACAACAAATTGACGCTTCTATGCCTTTTCATTTCGCTGATTACTTTTAAAAAAGAGAAAAAAGAAGAATAAGGTGCTGTACTTTCCCGTAAATGCGCGTGGAATCTACCACAACAGAAAAAGAAGGCCAGATAGTGGGCTGGAATGTTTACGCGATGAACGGCAGGAAATGTAAACAAAAAGCGGCAACAAATGTTGCCGGATTGCATCGGCTTTACGGCGCGATCATGACAAGCGAAGTAAGACAGCGCCTACGGCAATACCGGCGGCCGCGACAAGGCGTATTCCGGCAACCTTTTCTTTCAGCAGCAGCCAGGCGAGCAGAGCGCCAAACAGAATGGAGGTTTCACGTAGCGCTGCGACCACCGCCAACGGAGCCTGGGTCATGGCCCACAGCGCCAGACCGTAAGAACCCATCGTACCAATTCCACCCAGAATACCTTTCTTCCACTGTTGTACCAGATAGCGTGACGCTTCCCGGCGCCGGGCGATCATCGCCCAGCCCAGCAGACAGGAACCGTTCAGAAAGAAGGTCCACAGCGTATAACCGAGCGCGGTTTCTGATAAGCGTACGCCGGTGCCATCAACCAGCGTGTAACCAGCGATAAAGCAGGCGTTAATGAGCGCCAGTACGATCCCGCGTTGTGAGCTGCTGCGTCCGTTAAATGCCATGCCGAGAATGGCCAGACAGATCGTAGCAATCCCCACCCAGGCAAACACAGACAGGCTATCGCCAAGGAACAAGACGCTGATAATCGCAACCAGCAGCGGTGCTGTCCCACGCATCAGAGGATAGGTCTGGCTCATATCCGAAACCTGATAGGTTTTGGCGACCAGGACCGTATACACCACTTGCAACGCGGTTGAGACAGCCAAAAACGGCAGGCTGGCGGTGGAAGGCTGAGGCGCGAAGGGTAAGCAGATCAGTGCCATAATCGCCGCGGAGCCGCTGACGCCAATCGCCGAGTACAGTTTATCGTTTCCAGCTTTAACAATGGCATTCCAACTGGCGTGCAGCAGTGCGGCGAACAGCAAAATGCAGAAAACAGAAAGCGTCATGGTGGCGTTCTTCCCTGAGAATGTCATAAAAACGTAACATATTGGCGCGAGACAAGCACCAGGGAGAAGGTGAAAGGGGAGCGGAGTGTTACCCGCTCCCCTTAGGTGCGACTTGAATCCGAATTACTTAACGTATTTCAGAACGGCATCAAGTAGTTGCAGTGCTGCAACAATGAGTTTGAGGATAAGAATAGCGATATCCACGAGGCTCATACGCTCTCCTTTTGGTACAAGGAGCACGGTGCTGACGTACCTCGCCGCTGCCTGTTGCCAGCACCTTTGTTGACATAACACAGTGTGCTCACACGGGGGTTAAGGCGCTGACGGCACCACCCGTTTCAGCCAGGACTTTGATGCGCCGGTTTACGATGCGGCCCCCGCATAACACATTGCGTACCGAGACATTATAGATAAATACTGTATAAATTAACAGTATTTTATGGACATTGTGCCATTCATGTTCCATACTCAAAACCATCAAAATTCGTGCCGAAATTGCGTGTTCTTCGCAGAACGCGTATACTTTTTCCGTTGACATAACACAGTGTGTTCGGCGGCTACCAACCGCACAGCGCTGAAAAAAACCTCGCTCCGGCGGGGTTTTTTGTTTTCCGACTCTGCACAGCGAAATGTGATCGTTGACGCATTTTTATGCAGATGAAAAATTTTCCATTGTCACGCTGAAAAACCTGTGTTTGTATAAATCCAGTTAATCAACAAACAGACAGGTCCCTAATGAACCCTTCCATGCTGACTGCGACCCTACTAAAAACTGCGCCATCTCGCGCAGCGGTCGTCGTGCGTGTGGTGGTGGTCGTCGGCAATGCGCCGTAGGGTCCGGATCAACACACGATTCCAAAACCCCGCCGGCGCAAACCGGGCGGGGTTTTTCGTTTAAGAGACCTGCCCGAAGCAAAGGCCCAGAATAAAAGGACTGGAGCATGGCAAGTTCGGGCATAACATCCAAGCGTACGCGTTTTACGGGCGCAGAATTCATCGTTCATTTCATGGAACGCCAGGGGATTCAGGTGGTCACCGGTATTCCTGGCGGATCGATTCTTCCCGTCTATGACGCCTTGAGCCAAAGCACGCAAATCCGTCATATCCTGGCGCGCCACGAGCAGGGCGCGGGGTTTATCGCGCAGGGGATGGCGAGAACCGATGGTAAACCCGCCGTCTGTATGGCCTGTAGCGGACCGGGCGCGACCAACCTGGTGACCGCCATTGCCGACGCGCGGCTGGATTCCATCCCGCTGGTGTGTATCACCGGGCAGGTTCCGGCCTCAATGATCGGGACCGACGCCTTCCAGGAAGTCGACACCTACGGCATCTCTATCCCCATCACCAAGCACAACTATCTGGTCCGCCATATCAGTGAATTACCGCAGGTCATGAGCGATGCGTTCCGCATTGCGCAGTCCGGCCGTCCGGGCCCGGTGTGGATAGACATTCCTAAGGATATTCAAACCGCCGTTTTTGAGATTGAAGAGATGCCGGAGCCCGCGCAGAAAATGGCGGCACCGGCGTTCAGCCAGGACAGCATTCGCGATGCCGCAGCCATGATTAACGCCGCACAGCGTCCGGTGCTGTATCTCGGCGGCGGCGTGATTAACGCGCCTGAGCGGGTTCGTGAACTGGCAGAAAAAGCCATGCTGCCCACCACCATGACCTTAATGGCGCTCGGTATGTTGCCGAAAGCGCATCCGCTGTCGTTAGGCATGCTGGGTATGCACGGCGCGCGCAGCACTAACTTTATTCTGCAAGAAGCGGACTTATTGATTGTTCTGGGCGCGCGTTTTGATGACCGGGCGATTGGTAAAACCGAGCAGTTCTGTCCGAACGCCAAAATCATCCATGTGGATATCGACCGCGCGGAGCTGGGTAAAATCAAACAGCCGCACGTGGCGATTCAGGCGGATGTCGATGAGGTTCTGGCACAACTGATCCCATTAATTGACGCGCAGCCGCGAGAGTCGTGGCATCAAATGGTGGCCGATTTACAACGCGAATTCCCCTGCAGCATTCCGCAGGAAAGCGACCCGCTCAGCCACTATGGGCTGATCAACGCCGTAGCGGCCTGCGTGGATGACAATGCCATTATCACCACCGACGTAGGCCAGCATCAGATGTGGGCCGCACAGGCTTACCCGCTGAACCGTCCTCGTCAGTGGCTGACCTCCGGCGGTCTGGGAACCATGGGCTTTGGCCTGCCGGCGGCAATTGGCGCAGCGCTGGTCAACCCGGACAAAAAGGTGCTGTGCTTCTCCGGCGACGGTAGCCTGATGATGAATATTCAGGAAATGGCGACGGCCAGCGAAAATCAACTGGATATTAAAATCATCCTGATGAATAACGAAGCGTTGGGTCTGGTGTATCAGCAGCAGAGTTTGTTCTATAAGCAGGGCGTTTTTGCAGCGACATATCCGGGGATGATTAACTTTATGCAGATAGCCGCCGGGTTTGGCCTCGAAACCTGCGATTTGAATAACGAAGCGGATCCACAGGCAGCGTTGCAAGAGATTATTAATCGCCCTGGACCTGCGCTGATCCACGTGCGCATCGATGCCGAAGAAAAAGTGTACCCGATGGTGCCGCCGGGTGCGGCAAACACAGAAATGGTGGGGGAATAAGCCATGCAACAGCAGACTCATGACAACGTAATCCTGGAACTCACCGTACGCAACCATCCGGGCGTAATGACCCACGTCTGCGGGCTGTTTGCCCGCCGCGCGTTCAACGTGGAAGGCATTCTCTGTCTACCGATTCAGGACAGCGACAAGAGCCGCATCTGGCTACTGGTCAACGACGATCAGCGTCTTGAGCAGATGATAAGCCAGATCGACAAGCTGGAAGATGTGGTGAAAGTGGCCCGCAACCAGTCCGACCCGTCGATGTTTAACAAAATCACGGTTTTCTTTGAGTGAGTTAGTCGCCGTCTGAATCCGGGGTGATGACTTTGACAGAGCCGTTCCGGCAGTGGGTTGCGTAATCTGCCGGCAACGGGCGATCGCTTATCAGTACGTCAAAAGTGGAAAGCGGACCAATGCTGGCGGGAGCAACCTCATCAAACAGGGCGTGGCGGGTTAGCAGAATTTTGCGCAATCCGCGTTCCATCGCTTTGCGTTTGGTGGCCAGATCGTCCGGATTGAACCAGCTAACGCCGAAATGCTCATGGACTCCGCTGGCAGAGATAAACACTTTTCGTGGGTTGAGCGCATCCAGCGGAGAGGGATTGCTGGTGTCGTAAAAGGCATCACTTTTCGCCCGATAGGTGCCCCCGCAAAGAATCACCGTGGCGTTGGGTTTTTCATTTAGCGCCACGAATACCCGGTGTGAGTAGCAAATTCCGGTAAAGGTAATATCGTCCGGGATCATGCTGACGACTAATGGCATTTCCGCACCATTATCAAAAAAGACCAGATCGTTTTCACTGACCAGTCCCGCGGCCAGAATGGCAACCGGTAAATCGTCGCGATGATACTGCTTTTGCACGGGGAGCGGAGCGTTAACGAGGGTGGCGGGCTTGTTCACCATCACGATGTAACCACCGAGTAGCGTAAGCGGCAATGGTTCGTCATCCTGGCTGAGATCCCGACGGATGGTCATCACGGAAACCTCCAGCATGCGCGCCGCCTCTTTCAGATGGATTCTGTCGGTCTTCTTCAACAATTCCATCAGACGTCGAATACGTTCTTTTTGCTTGGTTTCCATGCACACTCTCCACGAATCATGTTTTCATGTTCCTTCAGTAACATTTATGTGTTTCTGGGAACATGATATTGCTGCATTACTATACGTCTGACCATTGGGAAATAAAAGCGTGTTTTTACACGTTTTATTGATTATAAGCAGCGAGTTTTCAGTCAATTGTAAGCAAGTTAATCATTTTGAGTGTGATAGAGATGCAACATTTAGCATAATAAATAAACAATAAAATGATCCTCCAATCGCGATCCTAGTCACAAATGATACGGAAGTAACATGATAATGTTATTTTAATATCATTGTTGTGTGATTGTTTCTGAGAGGTAGTAAAATGGATATCGCGGTTATTGGCTCCAACATGGTGGATCTCATCACCTACATCAACCAGATGCCCAAAGAAGGGGAAACGCTGGAAGCACCCGCCTTTAAAATTGGTTGTGGCGGTAAAGGGGCAAATCAGGCCGTTGCGGCTGCTAAGCTCAACTCCAAAGTGCTGATGCTGACGAAAGTCGGTGATGATATTTTTGCGGATAACACCATTCGTAATCTCGAATCCTGGGGGATTAATACGACCTATGTCGAAAAGGTACCCTGCACCAGCAGCGGCGTTGCACCGATCTTTGTTAATGCAAACTCCAGCAACAGCATTCTGATTATTAAAGGTGCCAACAAGTTTCTCTCCCCGGAAGATATCGATCGCGCGGCGGAAGATCTGAAAAAGTGTCAACTTATTGTCCTGCAGCTGGAAGTACAGTTGGAAACGGTTTATCACGCGATTGAATTCGGTAAAAAACACGGTATTGAAGTGTTATTAAATCCCGCCCCTGCATTACGGGAATTAGATATGTCTTATGCCTGTAAATGCGATTTCTTCGTGCCAAATGAAACCGAGCTCGAAATATTAACCGGTATGCCGGTGGATACCTATGACCATATTCGCGCCGCGGCACGTTCTTTGGTCGATAAAGGTCTGAACAATATTATCGTCACCATGGGGGAGAAAGGCGCTCTGTGGATGACGCGTGACCAGGAAGTCCATGTCCCGGCGTTTAAAGTGAACGCTGTCGATACCAGTGGTGCAGGTGACGCTTTCATCGGTTGTTTTGCCCACTATTACGTTCAAAGCGGTGATGTCGAAGCCGCCATGAAAAAAGCCGCTCTCTTCGCTGCATTCAGCGTTACCGGGAAAGGCACTCAATCATCTTATCCAAGCATCGAACAATTTAATGAGTTTCTTACCTTAAACGAATAATACTCCTGCATTGTAAAAGGTAGCACTATGAACGATAAAAACATCATTCAGATGCCCGACGGCTATCTGAATAAGACGCCTCTGTTCCAGTTTATTTTGTTATCCTGTTTATTCCCTTTATGGGGATGCGCAGCCGCATTAAATGATATTCTGATTACGCAATTCAAAAGCGTATTTTCACTCAGCAACTTTGCTTCGGCATTAGTTCAGAGTGCCTTTTATGGCGGTTATTTTTTAATTGCGATTCCGGCATCTTTGGTGATTAAAAAGACCAGTTATAAAATCGCCATCTTAATGGGACTGACCCTTTATATTGTTGGCTGTACGCTCTTTTTCCCGGCATCGCACATGGCCACCTACACCATGTTCCTCGCGGCAATTTTTGCGATTGCGATTGGCCTGAGCTTCCTGGAAACCGCAGCCAACACCTACAGCTCCATGATTGGCCCAAAAGCGTATGCCACCCTGCGCCTGAACATCAGCCAGACCTTTTACCCCATTGGCGCAGCCGCCGGTATTCTGCTGGGTAAATATCTGGTCTTCTCTGAAGGCGAGAGTCTGGAAAAACAGATGGCTGGGATGAACGCGGAGCAGATCCACAACTTTAAAGTGTTGATGCTGGAAAATACCCTTGAGCCTTACAAGTACATGATTATGGTGCTGGTTGTGGTGATGGTGTTGTTCCTGCTGACCCGCTTCCCGACCTGTAAAGTCGCGCAAACGGCGAGTCATAAACGTCCGTCAGCGATGGATACGCTGCGTTATCTGGCCAGCAATGCCCGTTTCCGCCGTGGGATTGTGGCGCAGTTCCTGTACGTGGGGATGCAGGTCGCGGTGTGGTCATTTACCATCCGTCTGGCGCTGGAATTGGGTGATATCAACGAGCGCGACGCCTCAACCTTCATGGTCTATAGCTTTGCCTGCTTCTTTATCGGCAAGTTTATCGCCAACATCTTGATGACACGCTTCAATCCGGAAAAAGTGCTGATCCTCTACTCCATCATTGGCGCACTGTTTCTGGTCTATGTTGCGCTGGCGCCAAGCTTCAGCGCCGTGTACGTTGCCGTACTGGTGAGCGTCCTGTTTGGACCCTGCTGGGCGACAATCTATGCCGGTACGCTGGATACCGTGGATAACGAACATACTGAAATGGCGGGAGCAGTCATTGTCATGGCGATTGTTGGTGCAGCGGTGGTTCCGGCAATTCAGGGCTATGTGGCCGATATGTTTCACTCGCTACAACTCTCGTTCCTGGTCTCCATGTTGTGCTTCGTGTACGTCGGTATCTACTTCTGGCGTGAAAGCAAAGTGCGCAATAACCTGGCTGAAGCGACTGTTTCCTGAGGAGAGCGATCATGACAACACGTATCACGCTGTGGCGGGAACTCTTTGCAGAGCATCCGCGAATCTTACTGAAGAATAGCGACTTCACGGTTACCGCATTTCGTTACGCCAGCGGTGTGGAAGGGCTGAAGGTAGAAAACAGTCGTGGACATCTGGTTATTCTGCCCTGGATGGGGCAGATGATCTGGGATGCTCAGTTTGACGGGCATGAACTGACCATGCGCAACATGTTCAGTCAGCCAAAACCGGCTGCGGAAGTGGTAGCGACATACGGCTGCTTTGCTTTCCACTCGGGTATATTGGCTAATGGCTGCCCTTCGCCAGAAGATTCTCACCCGTTGCATGGCGAAATGGCCTGTGCCGCGATGGATGAGGCCTGGCTGGAGCTGGAGGGAGAGAATTTGCGCGTGAGCGGACGCTACGAGTATGTGATGGGGTTCGGTCATCATTATCAGGCGCATCCTGCGGTGGTTATGCGCAAAGCGAGTGCGCTGTTTGATATTCAGATGGCGGTCACCAACCTCGCCTCAGTGGCAATGCCTTTACAGTATATGTGCCATATGAACTATGCCTACGTACCGGAAGCGACCTTCAGCCAGAATATCCCGGATGAAGCCATGAAGCTGCGTGAGTCGGTACCCGCGCATGTTAAACCTACCGAGCAGTGGCTGGCGTTTAATCAGCGGATCATTCAGGGCGAGACCTCGCTGGGGCGCCTCAACGAGCCCGATTTTTACGATCCGGAAATCGTTATCTTCGCTGACCAACTGGACCGATACACGGATAAGCCTGAATTTCGCATGATCGCACCTGATGGCACCACGTTCGTGACGCGTTTCTCCAGCGCGGAGCTGAATTATGTCACCCGTTGGATCCTCTATAACGGCGATCAGCAGGTGGCAGCCTTCGCCCTACCTGCGACCTGTCGCCCTGAAGGCTTCCTGGCGGCACAGCGAAAAGGCACGTTGATTCAGCTAGAACCGCAGCACACCCGCACATTTACCGTCACAACTGGCATCGCCTGATCGCTCAAGGCTTAAACAGCAGCGCGTCGGAACACAAAATCCTTCAAGCTGCATAAGGCGGCAAGTCTGCTCACCTCAGAAGCTTACTCAAGTCAGTGACTGGGGTGAGCAGACCAAGCCAACGCAGAGGCTGCTTGAAGGATAAAGTGTATATCGTTAAGGTAAGCACGTTTTTTATCCCCCAGGACAGAACCCATGATCACCGTTGCCCTTATCGACGACCACACTATCGTCCGCTCCGGCTTTGCCCAGTTGCTGGGGCTGGAACCTGATTTGCAGGTTGTGGCTGAGTTCGGCTCAGGCAGTGAGGCGCTGGCGGGATTACCGGGACGTGGCGTGCAGGTATGTATCTGTGATATCTCGATGCCTGATATCTCCGGTCTTGAACTGTTAAGCCAGTTGCCAAAAGGGATGGCGATTATCATGCTCTCCGTCCACGACAGCCCGGCGCTGGTGGAGCAGGCGCTCAACGCGGGCGCGCGTGGTTTCCTTTCTAAACGCTGTAGCCCTGATGAGCTGATCGCGGCGGTGCATACCGTGGCGACCGGCGGCTGCTATTTGACGCCGGATATCGCCGTCAAACTGGCGGCTGGTCGTCAGGATCCGCTGACCAAACGCGAACGTCAGGTGGCGGAGAAACTGGCGCAAGGCATGGCGGTAAAAGAGATTGCCGCCGAACTGGGCCTGTCGCCGAAAACGGTGCACGTGCATCGTGCTAACCTGATGGAAAAACTGGGCGTTAGCAACGATGTCGAACTGGCCCGCCGGATGTTTGACGGCTGGCAATGAACACGCTCTGTTCCCGGTTAATCACCGTTGTTGCCTGCTTCTTTATCTTCTCTGCCGCGTGGTTTTGCTTGTGGAGTATCAGCCTGCACCTGGTTGAGCGCCCGGAGCTGGCGGTACTGCTGTTTCCGTTTGGCCTGCGTCTGGGGCTGATGCTGCAATGTCCACGCGGCTACTGGCCGGTGCTGCTGGGTGCGGAATGGCTGCTTCTTTTCTGGCTGGCGCAGGAAGTGGCGCTGGCTCACTTGCCACTTTTGATGATCGGGAGCTTCCTCACGTTACTCCCGGTGATGCTGATTTCGCGCTACCGCCATCAGCGCGACTGGCGCACGCTGCTGTTGCAGGGCGCGGCGCTGACGGCGGCGGCGTTGCTGCAATCGCTGCCCTGGCTTGGGCAAGGCGAAGAGGCGTGGAATGCCCTACTGCTGACGCTCACTGGTGGATTAACGCTGGCTCCGATCTGTCTGGTTTTCTGGCACTATCTTACCAGCACCACCTGGTTGCCGCTGGGTCCGGCGGTGGTGTCTCAGCCAGTGAACTGGCGCGGGCGGCATCTGGTCTGGTATCTGCTGCTGTTTAGCGTCAGCCTGTGGTTGCAGCTTGGCCTGCCCGACGAACTGTCACGCTTCACGCCGTTTTGCCTCGCACTGCCGATCATTGCGCTCGCCTGGCACTACGGCTGGCAGGGGGCACTGATTGCCACGTTAATGAACGCCATTGCGCTGATTGCCAGCCAGACCTGGCACGATCATCCCGTCGACCTGTTGCTCTCCCTGCTGGTGCAAAGCCTGACCGGGCTGCTGCTCGGCGCGGGGATCCAGCGTCTGCGCGAGCTTAACCAGTCGCTGCAAAATGAATTAGCGCGCAACCATCGTCTGGCTGAACGCCTGCTGGAGACCGAAGAGAGCGTGCGCCGGGATGTGGCGCGCGAACTGCACGATGATATCGGTCAGACCATCACCGCCATTCGCACCCAGGCGGGCATTGTCCAGCGGCTGGCGCCGGAAAACGCAGGGGTGAAGCGCAGCGGGGCGCATATCGAACAACTTTCTCTTGGCGTTTACGATTCGGTGCGTCGTCTGTTGGGTCGTCTGCGTCCGCGCCAGTTGGATGATCTCACGCTGGAACAAGCCATCCGCTCATTGATGCGTGAAATGGAGCTGGAAAGCCGCGGCATCGTCAGCCACCTTGACTGGCGAATTGACGAATCTGCACTCAGCGAAAGTCAGCGGGTGACGCTGTTTCGCGTCTGTCAGGAAGGGCTGAACAACATCGTTAAGCACGCCAACGCCAGCGCGGTGACGCTTCAGGGCTGGCAGCAGGATGAACGGCTGATGCTGGTGATTGAGGACGATGGCAGCGGCCTGCCGCCGGGGTCGAATCAGCAGGGATTTGGCCTCACCGGGATGCGTGAACGTATTACCGCCCTCGGGGGATCGCTCTCGATTTCCTGTACGCACGGCACGCGGGTCAGCGTGTCGTTACCCCAGCGTTATGTGTAAGGAGCGGTCATGTTTTCGTTTTTAAAATCCCCAGTCAGCGCGCCGCTCATCACCGATAAGCGTGAAGTGGATGCCCTCTACCGCTACTGGCGGCGGCATATTCTGACCACTATCTGGCTCGGCTACGCGCTGTTCTATTTCACACGCAAGAGCTTCAACGCCGCCGTACCGGATATCCTCACCAGCGGCGTGCTGACCCGCAGCGACATTGGGCTGCTGGCGACGCTGTTTTACATCACCTACGGCCTGTCGAAGTTTGTTTCCGGTATCGTCAGTGACCGTTCCAACGCCCGTTATTTTATGGGGTTTGGGCTTATCGCCACCGGCGTGGTGAACATTCTGTTTGGTTTTTCCACCTCGCTCTGGGCTTTTGCGGTGCTCTGGGCGCTGAACGCCTTTTTCCAGGGCTGGGGGTCGCCGGTCTGCGCGCGTTTATTGACTGCGTGGTATTCGCGTACCGAACGCGGCGGCTGGTGGGCGCTGTGGAATACTGCGCACAATGTTGGCGGGGCGCTAATCCCTATCGTGATGGCGGCGACGGCGCTGCACTACGGCTGGCGTGCCGGGATGATGATCGCCGGGCTGTTGGCGATTGTGGTGGGGATTTTTCTCTGCTGGCGGCTGCGCGACAGGCCGCAGGCGATTGGTCTGCCGCCGATTGGCGACTGGCGCCATGATGAGCTGGAAATCGCCCAGCAGCAGGAAGGCGCAGGGCTGAGCCGTAAAGAGATCCTCACTCGCTATGTATTGCTGAACCCCTATATCTGGCTGCTGTCGCTGTGTTACGTGCTGGTGTATGTCGTCCGCGCCGCCATCAACGACTGGGGCAATCTGTATATGTCGGAGACGCTCGGCGTGGATCTGGTGACCGCCAATACCGCCGTGACCATGTTCGAATTGGGCGGATTTATCGGCGCGCTGGTCGCAGGCTGGGGCTCGGACAAACTGTTTAACGGCAACCGCGGTCCAATGAACCTGATTTTTGCTGCCGGAATTTTGCTCTCCGTGGGCTCGTTGTGGCTGATGCCGTTCGCCAGTTACGTGATGCAGGCGGCGTGCTTCTTCACCACCGGATTCTTCGTCTTCGGCCCGCAAATGCTGATCGGCATGGCGGCGGCGGAGTGCTCGCACAAAGAGGCAGCGGGCGCGGCAACCGGATTTGTCGGGCTGTTTGCCTATCTGGGGGCATCGCTTTCCGGCTGGCCGCTGGCGAAGGTGATGGAGGTCTGGCACTGGACCGGATTCTTTGTGGTGATCGCCATTGCGGCGGGGATATCCGCGCTGCTGCTGCTGCCGTTTTTGAACGCCCAGGCTCCACGCGAACTCAACGAAGCGTGATGCACCTCACCTTTTTGCCCCGAGTAGGGTAAAACTAAGAAATTTTCCCGGTTTCACCTGGACGCTGTCTCAGGCGCGTCTCCCGGCTGATTTTTACAATGCCTGCCATTCGCAGGTATAAAAATTAGCTCGGGAGTGTCAAATGCTGGCCTTTCTAAACCAGGTACGCAAGCCGACCCTGGATCTGCCGCTCGATGTGCGGCGTAAAATGTGGTTCAAACCGTTCATGCAGTCCTATCTGGTGGTCTTTATTGGCTACCTGACCATGTATCTGATCCGCAAAAACTTCAACATCGCGCAGAACGACATGATCTCCACCTACGGGCTGAGCATGACGCAGCTGGGAATGATTGGCCTGGGCTTCTCCATCACCTACGGCGTGGGTAAAACGCTGGTTTCCTACTACGCAGACGGCAAAAATACTAAGCAGTTCCTGCCGTTTATGCTGATCCTCTCCGCCATCTGTATGCTCGGCTTCAGCGCCAGCATGGGGGCGGGTTCAACCAGCCTGTTCCTGATGATCGCCTTCTACGCGCTGAGCGGTTTTTTCCAGAGTACTGGCGGCTCGTGTAGCTATTCCACCATCACCAAATGGACGCCGCGTCGCAAGCGGGGTTCTTACCTCGGTATGTGGAATATCTCCCACAACCTCGGTGGTGCGGGTGCGGCTGGCGTGGCGCTGTTTGGCGCCAACTATCTGTTCGACGGTCACGTCATTGGTATGTTTATCTTCCCGTCAATTATCGCCCTGATTGTCGGCTTTATCGGCCTGCGCTATGGCAGCGACTCCCCGGAGTCTTATGGCCTCGGTAAAGCTGAAGAGCTGTTCGGCGAGGAGATAAGCGAAGAGGACAAAGAGACTGAAGAAAATGAGATGACCAAATGGCAGATCTTTGTTGAGTACGTGCTGAAAAACAAAGTGATCTGGCTGCTGTGCTTCTCCAACATTTTCCTGTACGTGGTGCGCATCGGTATCGACCAGTGGTCCACTGTCTACGCTTTCCAGGAGCTGAAGCTCTCCAAAGAGGTGGCGATTCAGGGCTTTACCCTGTTTGAAGTGGGCGCGTTGGTCGGCACGTTACTGTGGGGTTGGCTCTCTGACCTGGCTAACGGTCGTCGTGCGCTGGTAGCCTGCGTGGCGCTGGCGTTGATTATCGCGACCCTGGGCGTTTATCAGCACGCCAGCAACCAGTATGTCTATCTGGCTTCGCTGTTTGCGCTGGGCTTCCTGGTGTTTGGTCCTCAGCTGTTAATCGGCGTTGCAGCCGTCGGATTCGTACCGAAAAAAGCAATCGGCGCAGCCGATGGGATTAAAGGCACCTTCGCATATCTGATTGGTGACAGCTTCGCCAAGCTGGGTCTGGGGATGATTGCCGACGGCACGCCGATTTTCGGTCTGACCGGCTGGGCGGGCACGTTCGCCGCGCTGGATACCGCCGCCATCGGTTGTATCTGCCTGATGGCCATCGTGGCCGTGTTTGAAGAACGTAAAATTCGCCGCGAGAAAAAAATTCAACAATTGAAAGTCGCTTAAGTTAAGTGTGCATTGGTAACTTTTGCCCGCCTGGATGGCGGGCTTTTTTATGTCGCGGAACCATCCTGAATCGTGTTGATACGTTCAGTCGTCGACAGAGAGGAATTTGCCGTTATGATGGGCATCCTGTCTGGTAATGGATGTGCGCATGATTTGGATAATGCTGGCCACATTGGTCGTTGTTTTTGTAGTGGGTTTTCGGGTGTTGACGTCCGGATCTCGACGGGCAATTCGCCGTCTGAGCGAGCGACTGAATATTGATGTTGTGCCGGTAGAGTCGATGATCGATCAGATGGGAAAAGTACAGGGTGAGGCTTTTTTACAGTACCTCCACCGCCCAGATGAATCGCATCTGCAAAATGCTGCCCAGGTGTTGTTGATCTGGCAAATCGTTATTGTCGACGGCAGTGAGTCGAATCTGCTGCAATGGCACCGTTGGCTGCAAAAAGCCCGATTGGCCACACCGATTACTGACGCACAGGTGCGTCTGGCGCTCGGTTTTCTGCGCGAGATAGAGCCGGATATGCAGGAGTTTAATGCGTTTCAGATGCGCTATAACGCCTTTTTCCAGCCCGAAGATGGCGTGCACTGGCTGCACTGACAGTCATGCCTGTTGGCGAATTAATTGTGCAAATATAAATTGATTTAATAGCTAATGGGCTATAATTTACCTATAGCTTATTAGCTATGAGGGATCGTTGATGTGGGAAGTGGAAACAACGGATGTTTTCGATAAATGGTTTGACGTACAGACCGAGGCGCTCAAGGAAGATATGCTCGCAGCGATGATGATTTTATCCGAGTATGGTCCTCAGTTAGGCAGGCCGTTTGCTGATACGGTAAATGCTTCTGCTTTTTCAAATATGAAAGAGTTGCGAGTGCAGCATCAGGGCAACCCGATTCGGGCGTTCTTCGTGTTTGATCCTTCTCGCCATGGCATCGTGTTATGCGCTGGCGACAAAACAGGGTTAAACGAGAAGAAATTCTATAAAGAGATGATCAGGCTTGCTGACGCTGAGTACCGAAATCACCTTAATAAGTAAGGAAAATTATGGCGACGCTTAAAGAATTGATGGCGAAACAAAGCCCGGAAAGCCAAGAGCGCATTGCTGAAAAAGTAGAAGTGCTACGTCAGGTGATTGCGTTAAATATGTTACGGGAAGAACTGAATCTCTCTCAGGCGGAACTTGCCTCGGCAATGGGCGTTAAGCAGCCAACAATCGCAAAAATGGAACAGGCGGATAACGATCCTCGTCTGTCGACGCTTAAGCGTTATGTCACGGCGTTAGGTGGCGAACTGAGCATTGATGTTAAGTTACCGACAGGTAAAAGAGTCGCGTTTCATCTTTAAAAATCCGTGTGGCCTGGATTTTGTGTTAGATGAAAGTAGTTGCCAAAACGTTAAATGCGTCACAAATTTAGTGTTACACTGCGTAACTTATTCTGCAATAACCCCACGCAGGTAACAAAATGAGTGAAGCTGTTGAACAAAAATCCCGCGCTGAGGCAAATGCCCGACCGAACTGGTCGGCGGTATTCGCCGTGGCGTTCTGCGTTGCCTGCCTGATAACCGTTGAGTTTCTGCCCGTTAGCCTGTTAACGCCGATGGCGCAGGATCTGGGGATTTCTGAAGGTGTTGCCGGACAATCGGTGACTGTGACGGCATTTGTTGCCATGTTCGCCAGCCTGTTTGTGACGCAAATTATCCAGGCGACCGATCGTCGCTACGTGGTGATCGTGTTTTCGGTGCTGCTGACGCTCTCCTGCCTGCTGGTTTCCTTTGCCAACTCTTTTTCACTGCTGCTCATTGGCCGCGCCTGTCTCGGTCTGGCGCTTGGCGGATTCTGGGCGATGTCGGCGTCGCTGACCATGCGTCTGGTTCCCGCCCGTACGGTACCGAAAGCGCTGTCGGTGATTTTTGGCGCGGTCTCTGTCGCGCTGGTGATTGCCGCGCCGCTGGGGAGTTTTTTGGGCGGTATTATCGGCTGGCGCAACGTGTTTAATGCGGCGGCGGTAATGGGCGTGCTGTGCACGATTTGGGTGGTGAGAGCGCTGCCGTCGTTGCCAGGTGAACCTTCGCATCAGAAACAAAATATGTTCAGCCTGCTGCAGCGCCCGGGGGTGATGGCCGGGATGATTGCCATCTTTATGTCCTTTGCCGGACAGTTCGCCTTCTTTACCTATATTCGCCCGATCTATATGAATCTGGCAGGCTTTGAAGTTGATGGCCTGACGTTGGTGCTGCTGAGTTTTGGTATCGCCAGCTTTGTCGGGACGTCGCTCTCCTCGGTAGTTCTGAAGCGCTCGGTCAAACTGGCCTTAGCCGGTGCGCCGCTGTTGCTGGCGCTTAGCGCGCTGGTCCTGATCCTGTGGGGTAGCGACAAAGTTGTGGCGGCAGGTATTGCGATTATCTGGGGCCTGGCGTTTGCGTTAGTTCCGGTCGGCTGGTCGACGTGGATCACCCGATCGCTTGCCGATCAGGCAGAAAAAGCCGGATCCGTCCAGGTCGCCGTGATCCAGCTTGCCAATACCTGCGGGGCAGCGGTGGGAGGCTATGCGCTCGATAACCTCGGACTGCTTTCGCCCCTGATGCTTTCCGGCAGCCTGATGCTGCTGACGGCGCTTCTGGTCACGATGAAGGTCAGAATACAGTGAGATTGTTGCCTGATGGCGCGCAGCTTTCAGGCAACACCGCTATCTGACGACTGAATCAATCAAAACCATTGTTTTCGGCGGTATGGGCAAACCATTCGCCGCTTTTCTTCACCGTACGTTTTTGCGTATCTAAATCTAACTGGACAAAACCGTAGCGGTTTTTATATCCGTTGAGCCAGGACCAGTTATCAATAAAGGTCCACATATGGTAGCCAAGACAATTACACCCTTCGCTAATGCCTTTATGTAGCCATTTAAGATGCGCAGAAACAAATTCAATACGGTAGCTGTCGTTGATTTGGTCCTGCTGAATAAAACGTTGCTCATTTTCGACTCCCATGCCGTTTTCAGAAATAAAACAGCGCGGGTTGCCGTAGTTATCACGCAGATTAGTAATAATATCGTAAATACCTGGCTCGTAAATTTCCCAGCCACGGTAAGGGTTCATTTTACGCCCCGGCATTTCGTAATAATCAAACAGCCACTCCGGCATAAACGGCGCGTCAGGATTGACGGCAGTATCACGACATTTCACGCGGCGCGGCTGATAATAATTAATACCGAGCAGGTCGATTTTGCCATCGGCGATGAGCTGACTGTCGCCTGGCTGACATGCTGGGAGTTGATCGTACTCTTTTAGCAGCTCTATCAGATCCGCCGGATATTCACCTTTTAGCACCGGGTCAAGGAAGCTGCGGTTAAACAGCAGATCCGCATGGTGCGCAGCTTTTACATCCGCTGGGTGTTGTGAGCGCGGATAAGAGGGCGTTAAATTCAGGATCACACCGATTTCACCGTCATAACTTCCGGCGTGGTACGCGCGTACCGCCGTGGAATGCGCCAGTACGGTGTGATACGCCACGGTGGCCGCGCGTTTGAAATCCACCACGTTAGGGTAATGGAAGTCATACAGATAGCCGCCTTCTACCGGGACAATCGGTTCGTTAAAGGTGAACCAGTGCTTCACCCGATTGCCGAACAAGGTAAAACAGGTTTGTGCGTAGCGACCAAACGCCTCAACCACATCACGGTTTTCCCAGCCACCTTTCTCCTGCATCACCATCGGCATATCGAAGTGGAACAGGGTGATAAATGGCGTAATGCCTTGCGCCAGCAGCTCATCGATGACGTTGTTATAGAAATCAACTGCCTGCGGATTGACGTCGCCAGTACCGTCCGGGATCAGTCGTGACCAACTGATTGAAGTGCGGAAGCTGTTGTGCTTCAGCTGTTTGAGCAGTGCGATGTCCTGTTTCCAGTGCTGATAAAAGGTCGAAGTGTTCGCCGGGCCAACCCCCTGATGGAAACGCCCAGGCTGGCGGTCGAACCACACGTCCCATGTCGTCTGGCTTTTGCCGCCGTTCAGACTATCCCCTTCGGTTTGCAGCGCCGAGCAGGCACTGCCCCACCAAAAGTTTTCGGGAAAACGGTATCGCATTATCTTGCTCCTTGATGTGTTTCATTTCCCTACACAATAGGCGATTTTGCAAAACAGAAACCGGTTACAGCACTCGTTTTTCAATGCGATAGTTACAAATCCGGGCACTCAACTTTGCCCAGCGCTTCCCAGTAGTTGTTCTGATTGTTTCTTTGTATTGCCAGAATGGCTTCGCGGATGTGTTGCTGATTACGGGTATCAGCCATAATCGTTTTTTCCCACACCTCATCCGATGGCGACCCCTGCGGGGTACAAATCTTGCGTAAATCCTTCAATACGGTGTTTTTTTCATGAACGGACTGTAGAGAGCCATAAGCCGAATCGGCCTGCGCCAAACCCGGCAGCATGAAAAGGATGGCAATAAGCGGTAAAACGGCTTGTTTCATGATAATAATCCTTGTTGTCGATGCGCATCATCTCAAGAGTAAGTGTAGACGGCATGCGCCTCACTCATCAGCCTGTGTTAATTTCTAAAAAGAAAATCAGCCAGAAGTTTTAGTTTTTCAGGAGGATAGGATGCAAATACAGATTACAGATACCATTACTGAAGACGATCAAAATGCTCTGCTTGTTGGATTGCGCGCCTACAATCGCCAGTTCCTGAGGACCACCAATTTTGGCGACCTGGCGGTGTACTGGCGCGATGAGCACAATGAAATACTGGGCGGGCTGATCGGTAAAATCAAAGGCGAATGGCTGTGTATTGATTTCCTGTGGATGCATGACTCGCTGCGTAAAGGCGGTTACGGCACAAAGTTGATGCAGGCCGCTGAACAGACGGCGCGTGAGAGAGGATGCCTGCATGCGCTGGTGGACACGATGAGTTTCCAGGCGCTGCCGTTTTATCAGAAAAACGGCTATCAGTTGCAAATGACCCTCGATAACTTTCCAGAAACCGGTTCCGCGCGCCATTATTTGTCGAAAACGTTTTGATGACCGGAAGGACTGCAAAAGGGATGACCTAACGGCACATTCCGACTCATTTTCCTTTTCGCATTATGCTTTTTTCTTCTTGCTGATGCTTTTTCGTTTTTTAAACCGCAGCGGCCTTCCCGCTATAGTCATTTCATTACTCATCAGGCGGTTATTGCAAAAGGATAAAACGTGAAACTGAAAATACCTTATTTCGGGGCTGGGGCGGCGTTATTACTGGCGGGATTATTGCTGGCAGGATGCGATCAGCAGAACAATGATGCAAAGCATATTAAAGTGGGCGTGATTAACGGCGCAGAGCAGGATGTGGCGGAAGTCGCGAAGAAAGTCGCTAAAGAAAAATATGGCCTGGAGGTGGAATTGGTGGGGTTTAGCGGTTCTCTGCTGCCCAACGATGCCACTAATCATGGTGAGCTGGATGCCAACGTCTTCCAGCATCGTCCGTTCCTTGAACAAGATAATAAAGCGCACGGCTATAAGCTAGTAGCGGTGGGCAATACCTTTGTGTTCCCGATGGCGGGTTATTCGAAGAAAATCAAAACCGTTGCTGAACTAAAAGACGGTGCGACGATTGCGATACCTAACGATCCGACCAACCTTGGGCGGGCGCTGTTGCTGCTACAAAAAGAGAAGTTAATCACTCTGAAAGCGGATACCGGCCTGCTGCCAACGGCACTGGATATTACGGATAATCCGCGACATCTGAAAATTATGGAACTGGAAGGGGCGCAGCTACCGCGCGTGCTGGACGATCAAAAAGTGGATGTGGCGATTATCAGTACCACCTACATCCAGCAAACCGGGCTTTCTCCGGTACATGACAGCGTATTTATCGAAGACAAAAATTCACCGTACGTGAACATTCTCGTGGCGCGAGAAGACAATAAAGATGCCGAGAATGTGAAAGAATTCCTGCAATCTTATCAGTCACCGGAAGTGGCGAAGGCGGCAGAAACTATCTTTAACGGCGGCGCAGTTCCGGGCTGGTAATCGTCACCCGTTGCCGCGCCAGTTGGGTTAAACCGCTCTGGCGCGGCGACGTGAGTCCATTGAGATAAGCACTACCGATGAGAGGATCAAAAGCGTACCCAGCCAGTCTGGCAGAGTAAAGGTGATGCCTAACAGCAAAAGGGACAGCAACGCACTGCTCAACGGTTCCGCGCAGCTTAAAATGCTCGCTTTCGGTCCGCCAATCATCTGCGCGCCTTTCAGGTACAGGCTAAACGTGAGTGACGTGCCGATGACCACCAGATAGAAAAACGCCAGAATTAAACTGCCATTCACCACGAAATGAGTTCCCTGCCCGGCATAGAACGGCAGTAGGATCATTCCACCGATTAACATACTCCAGCCGACGACCGGCAACGTGCCGTAGCGCGCGATGAGCGTTGAGGGGTAGGTGGTATAGAACGCGGCAGCAAACGCCGAGGCTATTCCCCAAAACAGCGCGGCAGCTGAGATAGATAACGACGTCGGGTTACCGTGGGTGACCAGTAAGAAAGTACCGATGAGCGAGGTGAAGATCGCCGTCAGCACTAAAACCCCCGGCCGCGCTTTGCGCACCACGGAGAACCACGCCACGATAATGGTCGGTGACAAAAATTGCAGCACCGTCGCGGTGGCGGCGTTGGATTTTTCGATGGTCAGCAGGAAGGTTAGCTGTACGGTGAGTGCCCCGACCACGGAAAAAATCAGCAGGCTGATGGCGTCCTTGCGGTTTTTGATAATGGAGAACACGTTGTCGCCATGAACGAAAGAGAGCATCAGCAGAATGAGCCCCGCGAAAATCAGGCGCGTCATGGTCAGAAACTGCGACGACATCTGGCTTTGTTCCATGATGTACTGCGCGCAAACGCCTGAACTTCCCCATAATACGGCGGCAATCAGGACGTTCATCATCCCTCTTCTGGTGGAACTCATCTTTCCCTCTGCATGCTGTTTTGTTTTATTTGTGTGCAGGCATCATAGCAGAGATAGCGAAGCGAGTGAGACATGACGGGCACAGCCCCCCACACCGCAGAGGGCTTCGGCAGTCATCTTACGGCGCAATCGGCGTCAGATAATCCAGTCGTAGCGGTTCGGCCAGCAGCTCGTTCATTTGCAGAATAAACGCCTGGAAATGGGGCAGGGCGATATGCTCGTCCAGACCGGCCTGACCGCGCCAGGATTCACGAACGTAGAAGACATCCGGTGTGTCGCGCAACTGGAACAGGGCATACTCAATATTGCCCGGCTCCTGGCGCGTGGGCAGCAGCAGAGCCTGCAGCGCCTGTTTTAGTGCGTCGATTTTCCCCGGTCTGGCTTTCAGTACCGCAATAATTGAAATCACCTCTGAATCAGACATGTTAAAACCCCTCCAGCACAATCTTGCCGACTGAACGACCGGTTTCAATTTGCGCGTGCGCTTTTTGCAGATTCGCCGCGTTGATTGCGCCAAAATGCTCGCCCAGCGTGGTGCGAATGGTGTTGTCATCGATCAACCGTGCCACGCGGGTTAATAGTTGATGCTGCGCAATGATGTCGTGGGTGGTAAACATCGAACGGGTAAACATAAATTCCCAGTGTAGCGAAATGCTTTTGGCCTTCAGTGGACGTGCATCGAGGGTTTGCGGATCGTCAATCAGCGCCAGTTTGCCCTGCGGCGCCAGGGCGGCAATAATTTGCGGGTAGTGCTGCTCGGTATTGTTCAGGCTGGCAACGTGCGTCACCTCTTTAATGCCTATCTGAGCCAGCTCTTCCATCAGCGGCTTGCTGTGGTCAATTACATGATGAGCGCCTGCTTCACGTACCCATTTCTGGCTCTGTGGACGTGAAGCGGTACCGATGACAGTCATTTTGGTCAGCTTACTGGCCAGTTGCGTCAGGATAGAACCGACGCCGCCAGCAGCGCCAACAATCAATAACACATCATTTTCATTGCCATTTTCCTCAACGCCCAGACGGTCGAACAGCATTTCCCAGGCGGTGATGGCGGTCAGCGGCAGTGCCGCAGCAGAAGCGTTGTCCAGCGATTGCGGCTTCAGCGCGGTAATACGTTCATCAACCAACTGAAATTCACTGTTACTGCCAGCACGACCCAGCGCACCGGCATACCAGACTTCATCGCCAGGTGTGAACAGGTTGACTGCTTCACCCACGGACTTCACCACGCCAACGGCGTCCCAACCCAGCACGCGGGGCACATCAGCGTTAAAACCTTCGCGGACCTTGGTATCAACAGGGTTGACGGAAATGGCCTTCACTTCAACCAGCAGATCGTGCCCGGAGGCGACGGGCATGGGCAGGTCAATCTCTTGTAAAAATTCAATGTTACGGCCGTCGGTTGCGGCGCGGGTAATAGCGATGGCTTTCATAATCTCTCCGGTTAATAAACCTTCTATCTGTTGAATAATTCGATGGTAAACCGGTAGCAGAACGGGAAAAATAGCCCTTCGGCGACAGGACTTATACTCGGGGAGTGAAAATGTTCCGGCTTGAAGATCTCACGTTGTTTGTCCGCGCCGCGGCGCTGAATAGTTTTAGCGATGCCGCACGCGAAGTCGGCGTTCAGCCTGCTCAGGTCAGTTCTGCTATTAAGCGCCTGGAGTCTACGCTGGCTATCCGCTTGTTCGCCCGCTCCACGCGCAGTCTGCGCCTGACGCCTGAAGGTGAGGTCTGGCTACCCTATGCCCGCCAGATGCTGGACGTGATGCATGCCGGGCTGCAAAAAATTCAGACCCCGGAAGATGAAGTTTCAGGCACGCTGCAAATCGCCGTACCTTCCGATCTCGGTCGGAACCTACTGCTGCCGGTCTTTCAGTCGTTTCGACGCCGCTATCCCGCGCTGCGCCTGCGGATTTTTTTCTCCGACCAGGTGACGGATGTCTTTAAAGACCCCGTCGATGTGGCGTTTCGCTATGGCAACACCGAAGACGCATCTTACATTGCGCTACCTGTCGCACCGGGTAACCGACGCGTGCTGGTGGCATCACCGGAATGGGTTGTGCAAAACGGCGCGCCGCAAACTCCGGATGATTTAACACAGCTCAACGCCATGACCTTCGTCTTACGCGGACGCCTGCACGATCGCTGGACGTTTACGCATAACGGTGAGGTTAGCAGTGTGCAGGTTAACGGCACCATTATGAGCGACGATGCTGAAGTAATCCGACGGCTGGCGATTGCCGGAGAAGGCATCGCATACAAGTCGTGGCTGGATGTCAGCGAGGATGTGCGTGATGGACGATTGCAGCTACTGATGCCTGATTACCTGGGCGAAAAAGCCCCGCTAAATATGATTTGCCCACATCGTAAGCAGCTTTCAACGGCTGTCCGTCTGCTGCATGACGCCGTGAAGGCGCGGTGTGACACGTTGACGCAAAGCTAATAAGTACTTTGCGCCAGCATGTATCGTGTCGTTACTCAGTCTTTTTTCGCAGCGTTTGCGAAGAAGATATCAGACTGAATGTCTTTAGTGCGGATGGTAAACAGCTGATTAGTCAGATCTTCCGTCAGCTTCTCGGCATCGGCCATGATGCGCAAGTTGAAGTCATTCAGCATCTTATCTGCGGCAGGTTTATCGGTTTTTGCCATCTTCAGATATTTTGCTTCGACCTCTTTTTGCTCCTTCGCCACTTTATCTTCCCATGCTTTGTAGGCTTTTTTGACGATTGGCGCGAGCTTCGGATAATCGGTCATCGTCAGCGTCTGTAACTTACGGTATTTCCAGTAAATGGACTGATCGTCCGCTTTATCGGTACCCATCGTATAGTTTGCCGGATACGCTTTCAGGCCGCTGTAGTACGGAACAAACGCGGTGAGGTCGGCCATACCCAGACCAATGTAGGTCGTTTCACCAATCTCTTTTGGCAACCACGGACGGACCTGCATCACGTGTGCTTCATAGGTGCGGAAGACGCTAATCGGACGCCATGGCTCTTTGCCGTTCAGACCGTTGGTATACGGGTCATGGCTGGTGCCTTCGTAATGGTTACGCAGCACGGCCTTCACATCATCCAGCGTCATCTTCTTCTCTGGCGTCATGAACACCGGGAATTCGCGCCCTTTGGCCATATCCTGATTTACGGAAGGATTGAACTCTTTCTGGATGGTCCATACGCGAGGATCGTTATACGTGCGGTCACGCTCATCATCACGGGTATAGGCTTTGGAGAAGTTGAATTTGCCATCTTTTGCCGGTTCGTAGAGACCTTTTTCGGTCGCAAATTGAATCAGGTTTTTTGACGCCATCATGTCCGGGTTTTTAGGATCGTAATCCTGTAAGCGGCCCTGATTACCAGTGGCAAAATACTGGTTATTCGGCAGGCGTTGCGCCATCCACTGGTGACCGCTGCCGGTTTCCAGGTACCAGATTTCGTTATCGTCGACGACGGCCACGCCAAAACCTTCCCCAGCGCCGACGGTCTCAACGATATGACCCAGTAACGCCACGGCTTCACGCGCGGTTTTGCTCTGGGACAACAGAATATCCGGGATATCATCTTCGGTGATCCCTTTATCTTCAACGTAGGGGTCGGCAGCCAGCGCTTTTGCTGAGGCAAAAATAGATTCTGTACCGCTCACGCCAACGCCCAATTCGTTAAATCCGGTCGCGCCGTGCAGTTGGGTTTTCCAGTTTGGAACGGTGGTATAACGCAGAGAGTTTTTGGGTAGCGGCCAGGTAAAGTCATTCGCGCCATTATGTGCTTTGGTGCTGTATATCCCGGTCTGATTCTGCTTGGCCGGATGAATGACAAAATGCTGCGCTTTCAGGGCATCGCTGTCAGCGCTACGGGCTACCAGCATGGAGCCGTCCGCTGATGCTTCATTACCGACCAATAGGGTCGTACAAGCAAAACCTGATGAAACAACGGCCAAATTTATAGAAAGTGCAATCAGGCACTTTTTAAAAGTAAACATTACGTATCCCTCATATGTACGCCAAAAATACACCGGAAACACACCGTTTCCTGAAATGCGATAACGCCTGAACGCTCAGACATTGCTCGCGAGAGAGATAAACGCCCCTGTCCACGTCTTCTCCAAATATCCATCCGTAGGTTGAAGTCTTCTGGGCAAAATAAAACGCCCATTTCGCTTAATTATTGCGCAATGGATATCGTGGTATTCAGGATGTTTCCTGATTCGGGATGAAGAATAGCAATGGGATATGAGTGGATTCAGTGACCCATGTCGCGTAAGTCGATGATGGCAAATATGAATTCTATTGAAGGGGGCGTGCTTTTTGTATCCGGATATGACGTTACCTTTTGCGGCAATACAGCGAGGGGACATTTGAGCTGGCAAAAATCCATGCGCCCTTATACTCCTCCATGACCAGGCTCAGGTTTCGTCCGCTTTGACGGTAAAATCCGGGTAATGTGTTGTTAATATCAGCTTCATCGGCGCTATCAGCGAAGGTTTTGACCACCTGCATTGCCTGTAGCACTCGGGCTTCGTGCTGCCGGGTATAACTGAAATAGATGTTCCTGCTAATGTCTGAGGTATTACGTCCGTACAGTTTTCCGGTAATGGTCGCTAGCCCTGCATCTTTGTACATCCGAAATGAAACCGTACCTGCAAAGCGGTTGCTGCCAATATTCCATTCGACATTTCCAACGCAATTTAGCTGCTTTTCGGCATAGCGTGAATGCCATAGCCATCCGCCTGAGCCGAGCAATGTCGCCACGCCGATTACGATTAAAACAAGGTGGTGTATTTTTTTCATTGCCCGCGCATCCAGTAATAATGGGTAGTACAAAACGCGTGCGCATCTACCCGTGCATCTTTATCACAAACAAATGCCACGATCCTCTCCGCTTTACGGTAGCCGGAAAGGAAAACATGCTTGTTGTTTTCACAGAGAGAAGGGTGCAGTTGCATCAGATTGAAATAATTTTCCTGATCGTGATCATTCAGTGAGTAATAAATTTTACAGTTTTGCCGAGATGGGACCTGCATAGAAACAGAAATGAATTTACTAAACGGCATAACAGGACGTGTCTGATACCACACCAGCCAGATAATCAAAGTGGCAATAACGATGCCAGCGCTAAATATAATATTCCACCAGGGGACCCGCGTCGTTTGTTGTGCCGCGGGAGGAATTATCTTTGGGGGCGCGTATTCCTCTATTAGCGGTGACTGGAAAACTTCACTCTGAGGATGCGTTATCGCCTCTACCTCCGTATTTCCATTTAATCTGAGTCCGCGTCGTGAAATAGTTTTCACCGTATCACGTGGCAGACCCACATCCGCCAGCGCGTTACGTAGCGTCAGAATAGCCTGGTAAAATGTGTTGGTTGTGGTCACATTATTTCTCTCACCCCAACCCACTTTTATCAATGTGTTCTGCGAAACAATGTCACTTGCGTGAGTAATTAAATAGAGAAAGCAAAGCGAAGCTGGGAGCTGAAGTTGTATTGCGCGCCCGGTCTGACGATTGACCAGACTTTTGCTGTCAGGATTAAATTCGACCAACTGATTGATAAGGTACAATTGCCCAGCCCTCAGTAACTATAACGTATCACCGCGTGTGCCTACACATACCTTAAATTTTACATCCAAATCGTGAATATGCCTCACTCTTTGTACGTGATCGAAGATAAGAATTTCACTTAAAGATTAAAAATACTTTAAATACAACGTGTTACGTGTGTAAATTCTTAGGTGAGTATTAACTAATGTTAAATAATGAGAATTCATTACAGTTTTATCTGAATTCTCATTATATTTATCAACAGCACTTCAAGGGGGATTGAGTTATCAGGATTGTGTAATTAATAAGAGCCCCTTTCATTGGTTAATTTTTAGCAAATAGTGCTTTTTTAATTTTTATTCTGGGATTTGGATTTATGCATAAAATTCCTAATACCCAGACTGTTATTCTGAGATAAAGCAGAAAAAAGCTTAGCGCAATCGCATTGCTTACAGCCTATTCATAATAGCGTATCAGGAGTTTATTACATTTTTTAAGTGTCACTGTTATTAACTGACAAGGAATGTCATACGTGTCGGATTGACACATTTATTTACCAATGAAATATTTATGGAAAAATAACAGGAGTCATTTTTGATGAAGAGATCACCATCACAGAGTGTTCGTTGCATAAGCTGTGAATTATCCTGTCAATTATTTCCGGATACTGTGGTACGCGCCAGCTACTGTCACCGAGCCACTTTTGCGATCTGGCCAGAGGGAAATAGTTTTCTGCAAAAAGGAATTATTGAAAAACTTCTCCTTAATAATCAAAATCATTTGTCGCGTGGGTTTATTTTTGTGGACTTTTCCTTCCCAAACCTGCGCCTGTTCGCCGATCCGCAATGGGTTGACCGGCTGGCCTACAGCGGTATGTATATTGTGTTGATAGCGGACAGGAATCTCGCGCCGTTAGCCAACTACTGGCTGTCGAAAAGCAATAAAATACAAGGGATTATATATTCCGATGATGATGATGAAGTTCAGCATCAAAAAATTCGCCGATTATTTACCGGCCACCTTGCGAACAGTAAACGCGGACGCACACTCAACTATACAGAAATGATATTACTGAAGCGATTTGTGTCAGGGAAAAGTATTCAGCAAATTACCAAAATAGATAATATAGATATTAAGAAAATATATGTCTACAAGCTCAGGCTTGAAGATAAATTAGGCCATAGCATTCATCAAATACTGTCGAATATTTTATAACGTATTTTTGATTTTTACTATTTTCACATCTTTGCGATGTGGTGGACGCCCTACGCCCGAAAGCAGGAGGCTATTATGAAAAAACCTAAGCATTACTCACGCATTGCGATAGCGGTATCAACCGCGTTAACGTCAATGGTATTTTCAACCCACGCGGCCTGGATTGATATTGATAGTCTTCCTGCCAGTGGAATGGTGAGCAGTCTTTCGCCGGAGTTGCAGGCTTTATTTCCTGCACAGGCAAATGGCAGTTTCGAAAAAAAAAGCGCTACACCGAATTATGTTTATCAGTGGAGTGCCGGCACCATTCCCGTTTATGGTCATGGATTAACGCTCAATGGGCCAGGAGGAGAAGCCTTCGAACACACCATTACCGTTATTCAGAACAGCGCGACGGGTAGCCCGGGCGTTATTTTCGGTGACGACCTGACGATTCGCACACAGTCAAAGAATGCCGCTAATAATGGTAAAGATGTTGACGGTATCCGCACGCACGGGGCTAATACGCCGGATAATCCAGTCTTTATTATCACCGGGGATCGCACAAGTATTTATGTAGATGGCCAGGATGGTGACGGTATTAACGCCGGATACAACGCCATCGGTCAGGGTGGGATAGGCTCAGCAAACATCTACGTCGGCGACGATCTGTATATTCAAACCACCGGTAACCAGGGACGTGGCATCACCGCCAACGCGTTTAGAGACGCAACGCTTGCCAAAAATACGATTATTGTCGGCGATCGTGCCCACATTGTGACTACCGGTAACAGCTCAGAGGGAATCCGCTCCGGACAGAGCGGGTCCTCAATCCGCCTTGGCAATGACGCCACCATCGAGACATCGGGCACTTCCTCAATAGGGGTCTACGCCGCCTCATCTTCCAAAACGGAACTGGGCAATAACGCCACTATTTCGGTGAGCGGAGCCAGCGCCCATGCGGTCTATTCCTATAATGCGACGGTGAATCTGGGTGATAATGCGACGATTCGTGTTAACAGCATCGATAAAGTTTACTCATTCAGCAAGGCCCCACGCGGCCTGTATGCGATTTCACGCGGCACGGTAAATCTCGGTGGCGGCGCTACTATTGCTATGGCGGGCAATCACAGCAATGAAAGTTATGCCATCAGTACAGAAACGGGCGGTATCGTCGACGGTTCTGCTGGCGGGCGTTTCCTTATCGACGGCGATCTTCACGCAGCCGGTGCTATTGCCGCAAACAACACCCAGCCGCAGCAAAACAGTACCATCAAACTCAATATGACCGACAACTCGTTGTGGAGTGGGGCGTCATACGTCACCAGCGCCACTGCCGGGACGGGGGTTATCTCGCTGCAAATGAGCGATGCGACCTGGAACATGACCAACAGCTCAACGCTCACCGACCTGACGCTGAACGGCGGGTCAGTGGTGAACTTTGGGCATGCTGACGGCGAACCGTGGCAGACGCTTACTATCAATGAAGATTTTACCGGCAACGGCGGAAAACTCGTTTTCAATACCGTCCTGAATGACGATGCCTCTGAAACCGACAAGCTGAAAGTGCTCGGCAACACCGCGGGTAACGCATTTGTGGCAGTGAACAATATTGGCGGAACCGGGGCGCAAACCATTGAAGGTATTGAGATCATCGAAGTGGCCGGTAATTCTGACGGTACTTTTGAGAAAGCGGGCCGTATTGTTGCCGGTGCGTACGACTATAACGTGGTGCAAAAGGGCAGCAACTGGTATCTGACCAGCTTTATTCCTGCTCCGCCGGATCCGGAAGAGCCGGACCCCGTCGATCCGGACCCGGTTGACCCTATTGACCCAGATCCCGTTGACCCGGACCCGGTTGACCCTATTGACCCAGGTCCTGTTGACCCGGACCCGGTCGATCCTGTCGACCCGATTATCCCTGAGCCGGAAGAACCTGTTGCGCCCCCTGTCACTGAGCAGCAGTACCGCCCGGAAGCAGGCAGTTATCTGGCGAACAACTACGCTGCTAACACGCTGTTCATGACCCGACTCCACGATCGTCTGGGCGAAACGCAGTACGTCGATATGCTGACGGGCGAGAAAAAAGTCACCAGTCTGTGGATGCGTAACGTCGGGGCACATACCCGCTTCAAAGACGGTAGCGGGCAGTTGAAAACCCAAAGCAACAGCTATGTCTTGCAGTTAGGCGGTGACCTGGCGCAGTGGAGCAGCGACGGTCTCGACCGCTGGCACCTCGGCGCGATGGCTGGTTATGCCAACAGCCAGAACCGCACGCAGTCCAGTCTGACCGGCTACCATTCACGTGGTCAGGTCACTGGTTACAGCGTGGGACTGTACGGCACCTGGTATGCCAATGACGCTGACAAGACCGGCACTTATGTAGACACCTGGGTGCTGTACAACTGGTTTGATAACAAGGTGATGGGTCAGGAGCAGGCGACGGAGAAATATAAATCCAGCGGGATCACCGCTTCTGTTGAAGCCGGTTACAGCTTCAAACTGGGTGAAAACGAGCGCAACAGCTATTGGCTGCAACCGAAAGCTCAGGTGGTGTGGATGGACGTGCAGGCCGACAGCCACCGCGAAGCGAACGGCACCCGCGTGAAGGACAACACCGATGGCAACCTGATGACCCGTCTGGGGGTAAAAGCCTTTATTAACGGTCACAACGCCATCGACGACGGTAAATCTCGTGAGTTCCAGCCGTTTGTTGAAGCCAACTGGATCCACAACACGCAGACGACTCGCGTGAAGATGGATGATGTGAGCAACGACATGCGTGGCACCAAGAACATTGGCGAGCTGAAAGTCGGTGTTGAAGGTCAAATCACTCCGCGCCTCAACGTGTGGAGCAACGTGGCCCAACAGGTTGGTGACAAAGGCTACAGCGATACCCGCGGTATGCTGGGTGTGAAATATAACTTTTGACGTAACTGCAGGTGACAGAAAGCCGCTGATTAATGGGTCAGCGGCTTTATTTTTTGGGGAAGCGGTAGGTCGGATAAATGGCATCCGTCAATAAGGTTCAGTCATAAAGCCATTTACCCGCTTTTGCAGACTCTGCCAGCATGCGGAGTGTTAATGGCTGTGGCTCATCGTCATCTCTGCTACAGGTAAACATTGCATAAAGTATGAATGTCTCAATAGGCCAATATTTATAGAAATCGAAATTGGCGCAATCAACATTGAAAGTTGCAAAGTAAGTATCCATGATGTCTGCACCCGTTTCACTGGCCCACACATAATCTCCCGTTGAAAGGCTGGTATCGAGAGTGACTGGCCAACGCTTTTTAAAGAATAAGCTGGGTTTATTAAATGTTTCATCGTACCAGGCGATGATATCATCATCACTTACCATAGCTTATCTTTACCTCTGACGTCTTTGAGACAGAGGTAAACAGTAATTGCCATTTTAACAACTCATTTTGTTGAAAAATAATATATGAGGGTTTTTACGATTGGTTTGCAATAGTGAAAACATTAATAATAGAGAAAAATAAATAAATCATTCCACAGTTAAATTTAAAATAGCCATATATAATTAGGATGATTGGTTATGGAAGAGTGATTCATTTTGAAAGTAGGCCGGATAAGCGTTAGCGCCATCCGGCACCTGGTAAACCTATAAGTAACGCTTACAGGTTCAGTTATATGTTACTGAAGAGTCGCCAGCGTGCTCCCAATTCTATTCAGCTTCTGATTTGCCTCTTTCAACTCATCCTGCAACCGTTGCTCCTGCTCACCATAGACCATCAGGACGATGCAGCCATTCATCACTTTTACGGTAATCTGTTGCCCGGTATCAAACCCCGCTTCGCGTAGCCACTTGCCGGAAAGAATAATTTTGGGTGTGGATTTGTCGAAAACATTCGGGCGATATCCCACAATTACCGAACGCTCGGTTCCAGATTGGTCGGTGTCTGGGGTAGAATGCGAATCAGCCATAATCAACTCCTTGATAGTTGGTGAGGTTAGCTCTCGTCGGGTACTGCGAATACCGGGCGAGAGCGTTTATGAGTCAGGTCGTCAGATATAAAGGTACGTACCTGATTGGTGATATCTTGCGCTTGTAGGTACGTATATGTCAACGGCTAAACGCGACCCAAATCAGTCCAAATCTGGAAAAGCACCGACTTTCCAGATTCGTATCACTCCGGAGTTAAAGGCGCAATTTGAGGCTGCCGCAAAAGCAGAGGGGATGAGTTTGGGGAATTGGCTCAAAACCTTGGGGAGAAATGAATTACGTAAATTAGGTATTGAGCCAGAAATGTAGGTTAGTTCTATTAAGAATTTTGAGCGTCAGAGGATTCGGGAAAAGAAACTACATCCATTTTCAATGCTGTTTAACCAGAGAAAATTGAAGCCATCCCTTTGCGAATTTTTAGATTATCTAAATTTATTTGCCCGTGAGCAACAGCTATATAAATAGTATTCTGCAAATGAACTCGATCAAAATCGTAGCCTATATCTTTAGCCATAACAGAAAGTAAATTCGCAAAAAGTCTATGGCTAGTCTGATCCCATATCGTGTTACCACTCTCACTTTCTGGAAAGTGTGTGCATAAAGGAGTGTTTTTCGATAAGTTTTTGTACTCGGACTGCGAGCAAAGGACTTAAAAGTGTAGCAAAACAGTAGCGGCAGTTAGTGCTAAATTTATTGTCTTTTCCTTAATTCTGAAGGTTATGACAATTGAGACGAAATAAAATCTTTGAGGATGATATGAGCATTTTGGCGGAAGATCACAGGAGTCGCATTTGGTGGTTAACTTATTGATTAAACGTTGATGTTCCGTGTTGGATAAATGATTAACCCCCATAAGCACCCCCAAATGATTTTACTTGTGGGAATGTGGGCTAAATAGCGATTGTAATCAATTCGTGGCGCTAGATTGTGAAGATAACATTCCAGGATAATGTTTAGCAATGATGTCATTGAGCTTATCAACCAGCTCTGGTCGTTTGAAGCTGATATGTGCGGTTCCCTTCTGAAAGTATTTAATCGCAAACATCTCGTCCTCGTAACAATTGCTATGCCTGTTCTCATGAATATGGTCGCTGAGACGATGGGTAACATCAGCGCGGTTGTCAGGTACAGGCTTTTCGTCAAAGATCATCAGCATCCGCTCAAGGTCAGCTAATCGATCGCGCTGCCAGCCCCAGTTAAGCCCAAATCCCCAACGATCATGTTTCACCAGCCCTGTCACGATGATCTTCTTCCCGAACTTGCAGGGGCTGTTGCTCTTGTAATCCCAGCTTAGTCCTTTAAACACGTTAATGATCCCACGCTCGAACACCTCCGCTTTACTTTGATGTAGCTGCTCAAAGGTGCTGAGAATATTCTCTTCACTGACAGCGGGAATATCGTCCTTTTCCAGACTGTTGTACCACTCTTCGCGTGCCTGTGCGTCCATGAGCGCCAGCATTCCCGACTTATTCATCAGGTCTTTCCAGATGCTGCGATCGATATTTCGGGTGATGGCTTTTATCGCTGTTTCTGGTTTATCCATCAACCAGCAGTCGTAACGGTATTGCCGTACTCCCCATTCATTCGATTTACCTGCGCCGACACTGCTTGTCAGGGCAGAGATATCGTCAAGTTGCTGAATAAGAGCTTCAATCTGTGCCAGCGCGACATTCCGTCCGGTGACAATACGCTCAATACTGGTGGAGCAAATCACATCGGTATGGTTGGTCAAAACTTCAGGTTCGGTGAGAGTTAGTTCTGCCATCAGTAATTTCCTTTATATAAAGCGAAACGCCAGCCGGTGAGGGCTGGCTCTGTATGTGGGTGATGAGTAAGGTTCGGAGGCTAATCTGTACTGGCTTGTTGCAGAAGCTGAAGATAACGAAGTTAGCGAACATTCCTGAGTGCCTGTTCAATCTTGGGCAACAGTACCGCTGAATCGGTATTGTCTTCGTCGTTATCGAAGATAATTTCGCTGCCACAATCGACATTGTCCTGGAGCCAGCCAATCAGAATGTTGAGAGCTGGTTCGGTGGTTAATTCCGGCATGTGAAAACCTTGTGATTACTGAGGAAGCATTACCAGTCAAACGTGGCGAAGCCCGGCAGCACTTCGCCACAGGCATCCAGATGAACAATGTCGACCGAGTAACGGCGCATAAGCGTTACCACCAGGCGACGACAGTCTTTTGACAGACCGAGGCGTTTTAGCCGCAACACCGGAAATGACCACGCATCCAGGTGAAGCAGATAGCCCGACCCGGTGTACAGAATCCATTCACTGTCACCAAAGTCTTCATGCTGATGTGAAAGGGCAAACAGCAGGGTGTTGTCGGCTTCGGTGATGTGAGAAGTACTGCACTGGATGCCGCTGAGACGTGCGACAGGCGGGAGNCCAGGTGAAGCAGATAGCCCGACCCGGTGTACAGAATCCATTCACTGTCACCAAAGTCTTCATGCTGATGTGAAAGGGCAAACAGCAGGGTGTTGTCGGCTTCGGTGATGTGAGAAGTACTGCACTGGATGCCGCTGAGACGTGCGACAGGCGGGAGTGGATATTCATCAACAATCACCTTTCCGGGGACATCAGCAACACGAAGCGAATAACCGTTATCGCAGACCACATTGATCAGGTCAGCCAGTTCAATCCCGTCGATATCAACAGCGATTCGGCCCATGTTGAGGGCCAGTATATTGACGGCATCAGCTTCCACGGTCAGAGACAGCTTCATTGCTGCACCTCTTTGTATTTACCGGTGGTGATATCGGTCACCACTTTGTAATCGTTGNCCGTTATCGCAGACCACATTGATCAGGTCAGCCAGTTCAATCCCGTCGATATCAACAGCGATTCGGCCCATGTTGAGGGCCAGTATATTGACGGCATCAGCTTCCACGGTCAGAGACAGCTTCATTGCTGCACCTCTTTGTATTTACCGGTGGTGATATCGGTCACCACTTTGTAATCGTTGCGGGTCATCAGCCCGATGGCTTTGCGGGCGCGAAGAATATCGATACTGGTGAGAAGCGGCGACTGTGTTTCTGCGTTAAAACCGCGACGGTCTGTACGTACCAGATCGTACTTTTCCACGATAAAATTGATGGCGTCGCATAGCGAGATACCCGCGTCGATATGTTCCTGGATGACGCTGTCGTTGCCAAACGGGGTGTCGTTTAGTGCCAGACCATAGTGACGGTCCAGCAGGTGACTNCCGCGACGGTCTGTACGTACCAGATCGTACTTTTCCACGATAAAATTGATGGCGTCGCATAGCGAGATACCCGCGTCGATATGTTCCTGGATGACGCTGTCGTTGCCAAACGGGGTGTCGTTTAGTGCCAGACCATAGTGACGGTCCAGCAGGTGACTCAGAAGCCGGTGCCAGATCTCCACCGGCGACTGGCGTGGCGTAACCTCCTGCGTGGAGGATAGTGGCTGGGTTTGCATAGTTGATCCCTTTGTTGATGGGTTAAAACGAGGGAAAGCAGTTCGAAGGTTTACGCAGTTGCTGCAGGTGTGGGGNAGAAGCCGGTGCCAGATCTCCACCGGCGACTGGCGTGGCGTAACCTCCTGCGTGGAGGATAGTGGCTGGGTTTGCATAGTTGATCCCTTTGTTGATGGGTTAAAACGAGGGAAAGCAGTTCGAAGGTTTACGCAGTTGCTGCAGGTGTGGGGTAAATTGCCATGTATACGTACCCATGCGAGCCGAGGCTGTCGGCCTCGCAGGTCAGCCCTTTTGCGTAGAGCGTGACGCAGTGCTGATGGCGGGGATTGATTTCACCGGAAACCAGCATTAACTCGAGCTGTTTGAGCAGTACCGGANAAATTGCCATGTATACGTACCCATGCGAGCCGAGGCTGTCGGCCTCGCAGGTCAGCCCTTTTGCGTAGAGCGTGACGCAGTGCTGATGGCGGGGATTGATTTCACCGGAAACCAGCATTAACTCGAGCTGTTTGAGCAGTACCGGAAATGCCTGGTCAAGGTGGCGTAAATCCGCGTCGCTGAATGTTGTCAACAACGGGTAAAAAGTGATCCACTTACCGTCACCACCAACGGTCTAATATTGGGTCTTCCGCAACTTGGGTGGAGATTTTCATGCCAGAGGACTCATCACCCGTCGTCTCAGTAGCTCGAACCCGGCTCGGCCATACATTTGCCGTTTCAGCATCTTCAGACGATTTACATGGCCCTCGACAACACCATTACTCCACCTGCTGATTATGGCTTCACATATTGCCGCTGCATCGGTTTCCATCCCCGCAGATACACGTTGAAGTTCTG
>NZ_KZ559413.1:0-110686 GCF_002850715.1 Citrobacter sp. L55
AAACATCAATACCGACACAAAGTGGACCTGGCAGACTCATTATTACCCATCCTTGCAAATGCGTTATGGAGTACGGACAACTGTTCGGGTTTCAGATGAGTGGCTCAGCATATGCGCCAGTCGCTTAGTCACGGGCTTAAAACCCTTGGAGAAATCAGGCTGCATACGCCGTGCCAAATCTATTCATCGCTATGGTAGCTAAATTTCAAGATACAAGGAGAAGTAAGTAATGAAGAAAGGTTTACTGGCGGTGGCTTTGGCTGCTATTTGCACAATGGGTCTGACCGGCTGCGATCGCGTGGAACCGGGATACGTTGGCATTAAGATAAACAAATTGGGTGAAGACAAAGGTATCGGTGAAGTTGTCGGCGTTGGCCGTCAGTGGACTGGTCTGAATACCGAGCTGTACACCTTCCCCACTTTCAAACAGATGAAAACCTACGATGAGCCGTTCACATTCCAGATGAGCGACGGTACGGCCATCGGCCACAAAATTGGTGTGGCATATCTGGTTAATCGCGACAAAGTAACTACCGTATTCCAGACCTATCGCAAAGGTGTTGATGACATTACCGACACTGATCTGCGCCAGAAGATTGCGGACTCACTGAACCGTCTGGCCAGCCGCATGACTACCGACACGTTCATCGACGGTGGCAAGGCGTTTCTGCTCGACAATGCGCTGAAAGACATTCAGGCAGAAATGTCACCGGTAGGTATTGAGGTTATTAGCCTGTCATGGGTGGGCAAACCAGACTACCCGGACACTGTCATCGAATCTATCAATGCCAAAGTGACCGCGAACCAGAAAACGCTCCAGCGCCAGCAGGAAGTTGAGCAGCGCAAGGCAGAAGCGAACATGCTGCGTGAACAAGCCGAAGGTGAAGCCGACGCTATCCGTAAGCGTGCTCAAGCAGAAGCTGATGCCATCAAGTTGCGCGGTGAAGCATTACGTCAGAACCCGAACGTCATGGAGCTGGAAGCCATCAACAAATGGAATGGCCAGTTGCCTCAGTACATGACTGAAGGGGCGAATACTCCATTTATCGCGTTGAAGTAACAGCCTTTTCAAAGATACGGCGTCCACTTGGACGCCTTTTTTATTTCCGTATTATCACCAACAAGAAAACAAATTGGTTACTAATACGGAATTACCATCCGTAGAAGTACAAAGTGACAACGCCACATAGTTGTTCGGCAACGGATGAGAAGGAGATCGGGAATGAAAAATTACAGCGAGATGACGGACTTTGAGATTAACTGCCTGGTCGCGGAAGCCACCGGCCATCGACCGCTTATCTCACAATATGGCTGGAAAGGCTCACAGGAAGGCGATTACACAGCAGTGGTCGCCATCGGCCCGAACGGAGCCGGAACCTTCGACTGGTGTAACGATCCGGAAGATGCGTGGGACATTATTTACCGACACAGAATCGGTGTAATTCCTGCCAGACAGCCCGGTGAGTGGAGAGCGGCCCACAGAAAGGTGGACAGCTCAACGCCACAACATCTGATCCAGAACCCCAACCCTTTCAGAGCGGCAATGACCGTGTTCCTTTTAATGCAGGAGAAAAAGCGTGAAGAAACTGTATGACGCGGCCAACGCTGCGCTGGATGTAGTGGATACCGAAATTGCCCAAGGCTTCCCGGAGCCAGAATGGGCGACGCAGCTGCGTGAGGCGATTGCAGAGATGAACGCACCGGAACCTTCAGAAGATGAAGCCGACTGGCAGCGTTTCATCAGAATGTACGCGGAAGAGATTGGCCCGACGCCAACCGCTGAACAGGCCATGTTGCTCAAGTACTTCAAGGAAGCTGGAGAGAACCTGCCGGTTGATGATACACCGCACTGGTTTCACGCCGCCTGGCGTAAGTTCGACGTGATCTACACCCGCGGCCTGGGAAACAAAGATATGGTCGTCTGGCATCTGATGCACATTGATAAGGCTGTCGACCGCACGCTGGAGAAGTTCTTTCCTCCAGCCTGAACGCAATGATTGTGCGCCGCATGGCGCACATTAATATAAATAAGTACTTACCAACAAGGAGAAACACATGAAGATTTTGGTTCGCATTTCAGCCAGCACCGACTATGACGTTTACCCGTTATTCATGGTCAAGTGTGATGGGCTGAACGATGAAGAAATTCAAGCGGTAATTGAGCGCAATCTCGTTGATTACACAGGCATGGATGCAGATTCTGTGTATGTCGATGATGACGGTGTTTGTTGGCACAACGGTAGTTGCTGGTACGTCGACGACACGATGCCGGTAAGCGATGAAGACGCGGCTCATCTTGAGCGTATCTTAGGCATCAGTACTTTTGAGTGATATTTACAACAAAAAATATATAAGTTAGTATCTACCTATCATGAAAACTGTATTAGACACTTTATTACTTATTGTCTCGATAGCTTTTGTGCTCGATTGCATCTTCACCGGAGCAATCCGTAAAGCGCTGGCGCCTGTTAATGGCGCGATGATTAATGCGCTGGCCGTAGTGCTGGTATTCGACTCAGCATTCGGCGTTATCAAAGGAGTCGTGGCATGAAGAAACTAGCCCTGGCTCTGGCGCTGCTCTCCCTCCCTGCATACGCGGACACGCACGTCTATGAGTGTGAGATGTCAGTGGCCGAAGTGAAAAACGACGTGATCCGCAATGTCGTCAAAGCCAGCTACGGCGCGATGGTTGTGGACAGCGGCGAACAGTTTTATGTTGTGCGCGATGATCGCGTCCTGTCTTCCCCCTATCTCACCAAACGTAACGGCAAACTGTCTGGCGTGGGTGAAGATAAGTTCGTTTACAACAAATCAGGTGATGTCTACGGCGTTCACGCGAAGAACGCCAGCTACCTTTTCGATGACTGCAAGGAGGTTGGTTGATGGCGGTTACACTGGCAGGTCTGGAAATCGAAAAAACAAGCGGCTACTGGCGTGCCAAAGGGTTTAAGCAACCCGGCGTGCTGGAGCGACTGGAACGTGAGGACGGTGTCATTGTCCACCAGCGTCGCGAATGGCGCATGTACGATCCGGAAACAGGTAAGCTCACGACGAAGGCCGGGACACTCTGGGGTCTGCTGAAGAAAATCCACTGATAACCCTAACCACTGCGGTGAGTAGCCAGCTCACCGCGTGCGTATCCGGCCCATAACCACTGTAGTGAGTAAAACGCCTGCCGTGACATCCGGTATCCACTGTAGTGAGTAAAGTGGCGATTATCGACGTCGCTATCCACTGTAGGGAGTAAACAGGCGTTCATCCGCAGCAAACAACCACTATAGAGAGTGATGGAATGCGTTCTCCAGCGGGTATCCACTATGGAGAGTAAACCTTCACTGTTTTCAGCGGATATCTACTCACTACAGTGGTTAGTAAATACGGCCAACCGATTCTGCTCTCCACAGTGGATAGCCAATAACGACGGGAACAACGATAACCACTATAGAGAGTGGATTTAACAAGATACCCAGTGACCACTAACCTCGCAGCCCTTGTTTCATCTAGGTTTGTAACCACTAACATTTATTTCGTTATTTGAGCGCTACTGCCTACAGTGGTTACTCTTCGGTTGTTGTTACTCACTACAGTGGATAGTGAGCCTTTCTACTCTCTACAGTGGTTGGGCTATTTGCGAGCTTTTGCCTTGCGTAGCTCTTCGAGAATCGCCAGTTCTTCCTTGCTCAACATGACCATCTCACCGTCTTTTTCTTCAGGAACAACATCGATGATGTCCTCCTGATCATCACCAAGCAAGCTATCTTCCTGCTCTTCTGGTTCTTCCGGCGCAGCTTTAGCTGGTGGCAATGCCGGGCGTAACTTCGGCCGCCTATAGTGGATGATGAAGTAGACCGAGCTGCCGCGCTTCACTTCGGTGTAATCGAGATAGCCGATCTCCCGAAGTTGCTCCATCGCCTTCCTGACTGTCGCGTTCTGGGTAATGGTGCGGCTGGTTAAGTTAAGTCTGGCGCGTAAGCGAGCCAACGAGATTGGTGCCGGGTCAGGTGGCAAACTTTCGATGAAGGTGTAGAGCGCCTGCGCGGATTCTTTTCTGGAGAGTTCGTTAATTGCCCGGAGTTGCAGAAGAACCTTTTTGTCGAACTGGTAGAGTTCGAAAATCTTAGGATCAGCCTGCAGCGAGACCGTGTCGTTCTTTGTGCTGTACTTTGCTGTCTGCACAAGGTGCGTCACGTAATACTCATCAGAGCCTTTACTGCGGAATGAGATAGTGTTTGTGGCAATACGAGTTAGAGAACTGTCCAGGCGCTTGCGTAACTTCGCGGACGATCTGGCCGTTGGTATGCCACAGAGCCTGACGAACTCGACGAACGGTAACGTGACGGTGTCGCCAACAACCTTGTGCTTAGCGAACGCGTGGATGATGCCTACCCACGTTTTGAAGTCGTTATCCATATCCAGACGAACGCCGGAGATCCTTATGTCCTCGTACCCTTCGGCTTTGGCCAGAGACAGCTGTTTGAGTTCAGCAGAGGCGTCCATAGAGACCATTTGCCCCTTTCTGCCCCTGGCGGTCGATTTCAGCGTCGGAACGAAGAGACCAAGACGCATCAGAGCAACAGGCTGAACTGTGTTGTTGGTGTTAGGAACTAACGTAACAACTTCACCGGTCTTTTTGTCTGTTTCTGAGAATGCTTCAACGATCGCTATGTTTTTATTGCCGTTTTCGCTCATTCCAAGTGTCTCTTTTTATTCGACCGCTTTGGTGGCCTTTACTGATTACAGTGGATAGTAGCACTCATCGCAGCGGTTATCCTACCGCCTATAGTGGCTTTTCTACTCTCTACAGTGGTTGGTTTACTCTTCATAGTGGCTGATCTTCTCTCTATAGTGGATATCGATCACCTCTAAGGCCATGTGGCACAACGGTTTGCGGGGTGCGGGGATCTTTTTGGGTCTTTGTGGGTCTCTTTGGTTCTCTTTGGGATCTGAATTACTGGATCGGGCCTGTGTATAAAAATCAGGTAATTGCAAAACCAGCCATCACTCCCCTTCTGGGGATAATGTGTGGTCGAAACAAACACGCCTGAACGCAAAACTTCCAACATCTCTATGAATATCAGCCACCTGACGTAGAAAAACAGGCACTGAGTTAGCCAGTTAAGACAATGTCTCCTACTCACTACAGTGGATACCGACCACTCTCCAGAGAGGTTGTTTTGCTCTTCATAGCGGTTATTATGCTCTCTACAGAGGTTACTTTCCTCCCCATAGTGGATAGTAACCCCCTCTCAGGCCAGTAACCGCAACGGCTGGAGACGATCGGGGATCTCTTTTGATCTTCTGTAGGATCTCTCTGGGGATCTAATTATTGGATCGGTCCTGTGAATAATGGGTATAAGTAAAACAGGCATTTGCAAACATCGGTGCGCCTTGTCAGTTATCGTTGCCCCGGACAAAACTATTTGAATAAGAATTATGGATCTCAAACGCACGCGCTGGGTTCGCCGTCTTGAAGATGGCTCCTACACTATTGAATCGAACACTAGCCTGAACAAACAGAAGTTGCTCTGCGACCTGTGTGGCATTGCGTCGAAGTGCCCGATTAACGAAACCCGGCTCAAACTCCACGACGCCGGTGCGCACTTCCACCTGAACAGCTGCATACGTTACGTGCCACTGCTGGCATTTCGTAAACCGATCATCGGATTAGACGCTCCCTACTTCAACACACTCCGCTCTGGTGTAACATGGCGAGACCGGGTCGAACCTGGCAAGCTCGTTTGTCTGGTTGAGGCTGATACTGGAAATATCATCCGGTTCGGGAGAGTCGATAAGGTCTACTCCGGCCCGGTGGATGAGATGCTGCGGAAACATAGCCGGTTTAACCATCTTTGCATGGGTGGGGAGAAGATTGAGAAGGTTGGCGAAGTGATCCGCAAATCCTACGGACACTTCCTGAACGACGACAGCCTTCTCACGGCCATCTACATTCGCCATCTCGATCGGGAGTTCGATACGGAGTATCACAGCGCTGAAGAGTTGAATCTTGTCGACCCTCGCCCAAAAGCTGGGGTAATCGACATCAGCGTAGCGCGTCAGAAGCCCCCTGAGACGTTTTAAACGTAAACTCATGGTTTTACCGGGGCATAAAATATGGTGTCTTAGAAAGACACTGAGAGCTTTAGGGATTAATACATGAGTGAATTTTATTCAAGGGCAGCAACTGTGGCAGACATGCCATTTATCATGGGTGAGTTTGAAGACGGCGCGCGTAAAGGTCACTTCTACGAAGAAATCCTCACGTCTAAGGGCTGTAAAACCTTTGAGAAGCAGACCAGGCTGGCAATCAAGACGAACGAGCAGGGTCAATACTCGGGGCATTTTATCTACATCCTGCTGCGCCGTTCTGATGACAAAAAAGTCGGGCTAATCTGGTTCTGTGCCGCACTCGATCCAACCAGTGCACCACGACTTGAACTCCGTGCCGTCAGTATCGTCAAAGAGCTGCGCGGGAAAGGCTATGGGTCAATGCTGGTGTCCGACATGATCGATTCAAACCCGAGCCAGCCGATGATGGCGAAGTGCTACGTCAAATCCTCGCAAATGGCCGACATGCTAAAACGCAGAGGTTTTCACCTTTTCGACACGTCCCCCAAAGGCACGCAGATGCTGTTTCGCGATCCGAAGTAATAAACACCCCATACGGTTTAGATATTGTCACCACCATAAAAATAAGTAGGTATTTACTTATATATTTTGTCATAATCATGTGCCTGTAGATTTTATTCTGTGCCGTGTTGTCTGGGTTTTTCGCCTCTCAAGCACGCTTAATATCTGTATCAAAATAACCACAAAGGAAAAGACACATGACATTGCCATACGGGGTGATATCAGATCCCCATTATCATCGTTGGGATGCTTTTGCGACAACAAACGCTGACGGGCTGAACTCTCGACTGGAGATCCAACTGGACGCCACGAAAGAAGCTGCCAAAGCCATGAAAGCTGCGGGCTGCAAGCACATGCTGGTGGCTGGTGATACTTTCCATGTTCGTGGTGCTATATCGCCTTCCGTCCTGCATTTCGTGACCGAAACTTACGAGTGGATCATCAAAGAGTTGGGCCTCGAAGTGATCATGCTGGCCGGCAACCACGACCTCGAAACCAACGATTCCGTATACAGCGCCAATGCAGCGGCCTCTCTGCGCTCAATCGGTGTGGAAATCGTCTGCGGCAAACGCCCTCACTCCATCAAAATGGGCGACGTTACCGTCCACCTGATTAGCTGGCGCAATAACCACGCAGAGCTTATCAGCGACCTCAAAACACTGCGTTCCGGGCTGGATGGCGACAACCACGATGTCGTTGTGCATACCTCGATCAACAAAGCGATCCCCACCATGCCTGATGTCGGCATCGACGCACAGGAACTGAAAGATATCGGCTTCCGTTTGTTGCTGTCCGGACACTACCACAACCACAAAGAAGTGCTGCCTGGAGTGGTTAGCATCGGGGCGCTGACGCACCAGAATTGGGGCGATGTTGGCTCGCTGGCTGGCTTCATGATCGTCAACCCTGACGGCACATTCACCCACCACGAAACCTCCGCACCCAAGTTCGTCAACCTTGAGGACGATGTGGAAGACGACCAAATTCGCGGTAACTACGTGCGCTTCCGTGCCGTTGTTGAGAGCGATGAAGAAGGCATCAAACTCCAGAACGTCCTGAAAACAATGGGCGCGAAGGGTGTCGTCTGCAACTTCATCCGCAAGGCATCGATGATGGAAGGCACTGCCAGTACTGCGGAGACCAGCAAAATAGACAGCCTGGGCGAGTCCGTCGCGGCGTACTGCAAGATCGTTCACGACACTGACGGCGGCTTCGACCTGAGCAAGCTGGACATGCTGTGTCAGGAGATCCTGACCGAAGCGGAGAGTGCGGAGGCAATGTGAGTACGAGCCATTCTGGGAGCTTTCGGGACTTCATCTCCACGATGAAAAGACTTGAACGAGGCCAGACGGTGATGTTCCACAAGCCCTACCCACCCAACGGAAACCCTGTGGCGTTTTATCTGGGAAGACTGAGCAAACAAGGCGTACTGAAACGCCGATCTTTCCCAGCCCACACGGAGTTTCAACTGCGAAAAGGCCAGCATTTGAATCAAAAAGTTAGAGGCATTGTATGAAATTTCTAAAGCTCCAGGTTGAGAACTTCATGGCGTTAGCCAGCGCCGAAGTTGAGTTAGACCAACGCGGTCTGGTGCTCATTCAGGGTGTTAACAGTGGCGACTCTTCCGCTGCCAGCAATGGCGCGGGCAAATCGACTTTGATGAACAGCCTGATGTGGTGTCTGTATGGCGAAACTGCGCATGGCGTCAAAGGTGACGACGTGCTCTCTACAGGCCACGAGAAAAACTGTCGCGTGATGGTGACTGTTGAGGATGAAGGAAAGCGTTACGCCATCATTCGCCACCGCAAACACAAAGAGTTCAAGAACCGGCTGATCGTCCGTGGCGAAGACGGTGACATGACCAAAGGCAAAGACACACTGACGCAGGAGTTCGTTGAACGCCTGATTGGTGCATCGAAAGAGGTGTTCATGGCGTCCATCTACGCCAGTCAGGAAGCAATGCCAGATCTGCCTGGTATGTCCGATAAGAACCTCAAAACAATCGTTGAAGAAGCCGCTGGCGTCGACCGGTTAACGCGAGCCTATGCCATTGCTCGAGAGCGTGCTAATGCAGCAGCCGCACGAATGGACGTTACCAAATCCAAAATGGACGCCTGTCTCACGCTTATCGAGACCGCGCAGTCAGAGATTGAGGCGGCCAAAGCGTCCTCTGATAGTTGGGAGCGCGATCGCGGCGAACGTCTGGACAAGGCCCGCGTCGATTTGGCTGGCGCGGAGGTAACGCTGTCCGAAGTCGTGATGGAAATTCGCTCGCTGCCGGAACAGATCCGGGATACGGAAAACGCGATTGCTGGCGAACGCAGCAAGCTGGCCTCCAAAGAAGAGCATGACGCCAAACTGCTGAAGGTGCGCGGTGCGATTACGGAGATCCGCTCAAGCATCCGCACTTCAGAAGCGGCACAGAACGAGTCGATGAACCGTGCTCGCTCGTTTAAAACCAAAGCAGAAGAGGTCAGCACAAAGGTCGGAGCACCTTGTGTTACGTGCGGAAAGCCCTACTGCGAAGAAGATTTGTCCACCGTGAAGGAGAGTTTCATTGAACAAGCGCGTAATGAGATCGGCCAGGCGCAGGCATCAGCAGCGGCAGTGGCTCAACACAAAGCTCGTCTTGAGAAAGCGCTCGGCATCGAGTCTGCACTGGTCGCAGCCACACCCGACGTCTCAGAAATCATCGCCAGAATCGAACGTCTGACCAATGAGTTAAGTGCATTACGCCATCGCGAACGTGAGGTCGCGGCCGTCGAAGCGATGGTGGCGCGGGCGCGTACTGACGTGAATCGCATCATGGCAGAGGTAAACCCATTTCTGGCTGTCATTAAGCGCCATGAAGACAACCTGGCTGCCAATAAATCTAATCATGCAGTACTTAAAAAAGAGTTAAAAAGCATTCAGGAACAGGCTCTGTTGCTGGAGAAAGCTCGCCAGGTTTACTCCCCAGCTGGCGTGCGTTCACACATCCTGACTTCTGTTACGCCTTTCCTGAACATCAGGACTGCGGAGTATCTCAACACGCTGTCGGACGGCAATATCGTTGCCGAATGGTCGACAATGGAGACAACGAAGAAAGGCGAGTATCGCGACAAATTCAATATCAGCGTGACCAAAACAGGTTCCAGCAAATCCTTCCAGACGTTGTCTGGTGGTGAGAAGCGTAAGGTACGCATTGCGTGCTCTCTTGCCTTGCAGGATCTGGTTGCCAGTCGTGCCAGTAAGAATATCGAGCTGTTTATCGGGGATGAAATTGACGACGCGCTCGACACTGCCGGTCTGGAGCGTCTCATGGGGATTCTGGAAGCCAAAGCGCGTGAACGCGGCACAGTGATGATCATTTCCCACAAAGAGATGAAATCGTGGTTCCGGGAAACCATCACAGTCGAAGTCAAAGAGGGTCGCAGCTATGTCGTTTAACTTGAGCCGCACGCAGTTTTTGCAGATGTTTGCCGTGATGCAGTCTATAAAGCTGATAAACCACCATACGGCAAAAGCAGCTGCGCCTGCACTTTTGTGGAAAAACGAAAACATCAATGACGACCAGTTCTCGGTATTAACCAGTCTGTTGTCATCGACTCCGTTGATGCCGAGTTTGTCTATGCTGCCGTCAGGAAGCACTGCGCCGATCCTTATTAATCCATTTACGGAAGGTGGATATCTCCCACATTCTGGGCCGGGGTTCGTTGTGATTCCTGAAACCGGAACGCTGAACATCCAAGAAAATGCGCTCTTCAATGCGATGGAGACGCACATCAGCACCGCATTCACTAATCTGATTCGACACGCTAACGCACGCGCGGATCACGTTGCAATGCCGGGTGCTGCTTTCGCCAGCTTCTCTGTTGACTATGATCGGCACGCGCCAATCTCAAAGCGGGCGAAACTTTGCTTTTACGAGGAGGGATGTGAAGTAGCGGTTATTGAAGTTCTTCTCCCCCATGTATTCAGCGCGAATGAAACGGCTGCACGCCATCTGATCGACATCATGCGACATTTCATCGGCCAGAGCATGATTGATGCAGATATTGCTGCAGGCGTTCTAACCAACGATAGCATTCACGTTGTTAGCGACATTCCGAAGCCGCCAACTCGCGAGCCGGAAAAGACACTTGAACAGAAACTAATGGAATGCCCAGCCTGGGCTACGTGGTAAGGAGACCAAAGATGAGAGGAAGAGCGACAAAATTAAGAAAAGATGCGAAACCTATCAATCCCGACGATTTCGACGGAAATTTCATTAGAGAGTTGGAGCCAATATTTGATTCAAGGGGGCGTAAGCGCCGAATTGTTGAGCTTGAATGCTTTATCTGTGGCCATCGATTCTCTGCAAACCTTGAGAACGCGAAGCGAGTCAGACAGAAGACCTGCTCAAACAAATGTGCCGGAATATATCGCCAGAACGCAGAATATAAAGTCATGGAAAACCCTCTGTACTGGACTTGGGCAAGTATGAAGGCGCGTTGTAACAATCCAAATCGGGCAAGATACGAAAATTATGGTGGACGGGGAATATCTTACGCCACCGAGTTCGAAGATTTTGATAATTTTTACAGGTATGTTTCCGTACTTGAGGGCTATCCGTTTTCCGATACGGAGAGAGTTGTAGAGGGGGTTACGCTTGATCGCATCGACTCCAGCAAGGGATATGAACCAGGGAATCTGAGGTGGGCTGACAAGCACGTCCAGAGTGCAAATAAACAAGGGAAAGTGGATGGTAGTACGTCGAAGTTTACTGGCGTTCATTACTGCAAAACGAACAAGGTTTGGGTTGCTAGAGTTGTGTGGAAAGGAGAGTGTGTCTTCTTGTATCAATGTCACGATGAATTGGAGGCTTACTTAGCGCGTAAGCGATTTATCGAAGAGCACAATCTACCGCATTTTGTTGAAATGGAGGTCACAGAGTGAAAAAAGTAATCAAAGTTGCAGGTCTCGATCCATCTCTGTCAAATTTTGGCGTTGCCATCGGAGAAATAGAACTGGATTCAGGTGTATTGCAGGTCAATAAGTTGCATCTCATTGAGACGAAAGCTGGTGATACGAAAAAGCAAGTTCGCGTTAACAGTGACGATATGCGGCGGTTGAACGAGATTTGGCGTGGTATTAAGCCACTGATTGACCAAGTTCATTTAGTGTTCTGTGAACTGCCAGTAGGCAGTCAATCTGCTAGAGCGATGGTTTCTTATGGTGGTTGTCTTGGCGTACTGGCGTGCGTGGATAAGCCACTGATACAGGTCACGCCAAACGAGATTAAGCACTATGTCGGGAATAAGCTGACCACGTCGAAGGAAGAGATCATTCAGTGGGCTACGCATAAGCAGCCAAACGCCCCGTGGCTGCGCCGGAAGCAATCTGGTAAGGAAGTACTGGTGAATAAAAACGAGCACCTTGCGGACGCTGTCGCGTCGATTTACACCGGTATGCAAACTGATCAATTCCGTCAGGTTCGCGATGTTCTTGCAGGAATTTTATAAGTCGGTAATTGATAGGTAAGTGCTTATCTATTAACATGAGGCCACTATATTTAGTGGCCTTTTTTATTGGGTGATACATGATAAGCATCGTAAAACGTAACGGTTCCACAGAGCCGTTGTCAGAGGAAAAATACAACCGCGTTGTGATGTGGGGAGTCGAAAACATTCGCAACGTTAGCGCGTCTGCTGTCGCTATGGGCGCCGCTGCCAGCATTTTCGACGGAATGACCACCTGCCAGCTGCATGAAGCGCTGGTGAAGTCCGCTGCCGATCTGATCTCTCCGGAAACCCCGAACTACTCGCAGGTTGCCGCGCGACTGAGCCTGTTCAAGATCCGCAAGGACGCCTTCGGGCAGTATGACTACCCGAATTTCTACAATCACATCGTCAGTAACGTCAGCCGTGGCGTTTACGATGAAGACCTTCTCAAGTACTACTCTCAGGAAGAAATTGCCGAGCTGGGCGTGTACATCAAGCCTAAGCGCGACGAATACTTCGGCTATGCCGCAACCGTGCAGCTGGCGAGCAAGTATCTCGTTCAAAACCGTGTAACTGGCGCTATCTACGAAGGGCCACAGCAACTCTACATGCTGGTAGGCATGTGCCTGTTCCAGAATTGGGAAGATGGCTGCGCCGGTAAGACGCGTCTGGAGATGGTTAAAGGCTTCTACGATGTGACCAGTACATTCAAGCTGTCTCTGCCAACGCCAATTATGGCCGGCGTGCGCACCCCTACTCGCCAGTTCTCCAGCTGCGTGCTGATTGAAGCTGCTGATAGTCTGAAAGGGATTAGCGCTGCGTCTTCCGCAATCATCGACTACGTGTCACGTCGCGCGGGCATTGGTATTGGCTTTGGGCGTCTGCGTGCGCTGGGAAGTGAGATCCGCAATGGCGAGGCCACCCACACTGGCGTTATTCCATTCCTGAAACACTTCCAGACGGCGGTGAAATCCTGCTCTCAGGGCGGTGTTCGCGGCGGCGCTGCTACAGCGTTCTATCCGATCTGGCACTTGGAAGTAGAAAGCCTGCTGGTGCTGAAAAACAACCGTGGCATTGAAGAGAACCGCGTTCGTCATCTCGACTATGGCGTGATGATTAACCGTCTGATGTATCGCCGCCTGGTGCGCAACGAAAACATTACGCTGTTCAGCCCACACGATGTGCCGGGCCTGTACGACGCGTTCTTTGTTGATCAGGACAAGTTCGAAGAGCTGTACCTGAAGTACGAAGCCGACGAGAGCATCCGTAAGAAATCTATCCCGGCCGTCGACCTGTTCTCTACTCTGATGCAGGAGCGTGCCTCTACTGGTCGTGTTTACATTGCCAACGTCGACCACATGAACGATCACGGCGCATTCGTTCCGGAAATTGCACCGGTACACCAGTCCAATCTCTGCATGGAGATCACGCTACCGACCAAGCCACTGGCGTTCACTGACGATCCGAACGGGGAAATCGCGCTTTGCACCCTGTCTGCGTTCAATCTGGGCGCTATCCGCACGCTGGACTCACTGAAAGACGTGGCGTTCTACGCTGTGGCGGCACTGGACTCTCTGCTCGACTATCAGGACTACCCGATGGCTGCTGCAGAAATCCCGGCTAAAGCACGTCGTAGCCTGGGCATTGGCGTAACCAACTTTGCCTACTATCTGGCGAAGAACGGCTTTAACTACTCTGACACTGCGGGCAACCAGCTGGTGCATGAGACCTTCGAAGCCATTCAGTACTACCTGCTCGATGCGAGCTGCCGACTGGCCGAAGCGAAAGGTGCATGTGACCGGTTCTCCCACACCAAATATGCACAGGGCCAGCTGCCAGTCGACCACTATCGCAAAACGCTGGATACCAACCCGGAGACCTCTTTCGAGCTGAAAATGCCGTGGGAAGAGCTGCGTGGCCGTATCCGTGAGCATGGTCTGCGTAACTCCACTCTGACCGCTCAAATGCCGTGCGAGACGTCCAGTCAGATCACCAACTCCACCAATGGTATTGAGCCGCCCCGCGGCCCGGTGTCCGTGAAGTCTTCCAAAGACGGCATCGTGAAGATGGTCGTTCCGGACTTCGCGCAACTGAAAGACCAGTACGAGTACCTGTGGGATATGCCGGACAACCGCGGCTATCTGACTAAGGTGGCCATCATTCAGAAGTTCTTCGATCAGGCCATCTCTGCGAACACCAACTACGACCCGACTCGCTTCCCTGGCGACAAGGTTCCAATGATGAAGCTGCTGGAAGATCTGCTGTTTGCGTATCAGCAAGGTGTGAAGACGCTTTATTACCACAACACGCGTGATGGCGCTGGTAAGCGTGATGACGACGATCAGGTGTCAGAACCTTCCGCTGCGGAGGTTGTTGAGCCAGAAGATGAGTGTGATGGCGCGTGCAAAATCTGATGAGCGTGGGGAGAAACCCCCACCTTTTCATTGAGTTGAGCACCTTGTTTAAACCAATAAGATAACAATTTGTTTAAAGCCACTCGATAACATTCAGAGGGAAACACATGACTTATTCTACTTTCCGTTTGGGCGCTAACGACGCAACGAAGGAACCTATGTTCCTCGGCCAGTCTGTCAACGTAGCACGCTACGATCAGCAAAAGTACCGTGACTTCGAAAAGCTGATTGAGAAACAACTCTCGTTCTTCTGGCGCCCTGAAGAAGTCGACATTACCACTGACCGCATCGACTTCAATACCAAGCTGCAAGAGCACGAACGCCATATTTTTCTGAGCAACCTGCGTTACCAGACGCTGTTGGATTCCGTTCAGGGTCGCAGTCCAAACGCAACACTGCTGCCGCTGATCTCCATTCCTGAGCTGGAGACATGGGTCGAGACCTGGTCGTTCTCTGAGACGATTCACAGCCGCAGCTACACGCACATTATCCGCGGTATGGTGGATGACCCGAGCATCGTTTTCGACGGTATCGTCACGGACGAAGAGATCATCAGCCGGGCTGTAAGCATCTCAAGCGAATATGACAGACTGTACGAAATGACCTGCGCTCGCCAGCATCTTGGCGAAGACGAATTTGAACGGCTGTATGTCAGCGAGTTTGATGGCAAGCCCTACCCTCTCCAGCGCCAGCTGTTCCGAACACTGGTGTCGGTGAATGCACTGGAGGCGATTCGCTTCTACGTGAGCTTTGCGTGTACGTTCGCCTTTGGTGAGCGGAAGCTGCTGGAGGGCAACACGAAGATCATGCGCTTTATCGCGCGCGACGAGGCTCTGCATTGCGAAGGTACTGAACGCATGATCCGCTTTATGCGTACCGGTCGTGAAGGTCTGATGTGGAAGATGATTGCCGCAGAAGAAGAGAGCTTCATCTATCAGACCATGATGGACGTGGCCGGGCAGGAAATGCGCTGGGCTGACTATCTGTTTAAAGACGGCTCAATGATTGGCTTGAATGCCGACATCCTCAAAAGCTATGTGAAATACCGCACCAACCTGGCAATGCGTCGTCTTGGGCTGCGACCGCTGTTCCCGGAAATCAAAGACGATCCACTGGTATGGATGAACAAATGGCTGCTGTCAGACACCCTGCAGATCGCTCCGCAGGAAGCTGAACAAAGCAACTACCTCGTCGGCCAGATTGACTCCGCCGTCGATCGCACCGGCCTGAGCCAGTTCGCAGACCTTTAAGCCGAGTTTAACCACTTTGTGACCTGGCGCTGCTGGGTCACAATTGACGCATCAAATGAAGTCCAAAGGAAAGAAAGAAGACATGAAATTTACGAAACTGACCGATCATCTGAAACTTGCCGCAGACAAACTCGTGGGATTTAAGCCAGAGCCTTACGAGTTGAATCCTGGTTTTGGCAAGGCAACGGAAAGCATCTACTTGATGGTTGACCAGTTCCACACACTGTTTCAGCACCCACGCCGTGCCATTCCAGATCCGGCATTACTGCGTCTGCGTGCCAAGCTGATCCACGAAGAAGCTGTTACCGAGGGCATCCCGGCAGCCAAAAATGGGGATATGACGGCGCTGCTGGACGCGATGGCGGACTTCCTTTACGTGGGCGTCGGCACAATGGTGGCCATCAAAGGCGGCATCTCTACGGGCATGAGTTACTACACCCAAGAGCAGAGTGTTGATCGCTTCATCCACACCATCATGGTTCCGGGCAACACGGTCTTTGACGATATGGCCATCCCGTTTGAAGAAGCAAAAGAAGCTGCATTAATGCTGAATGCGCTGGCTGACAAACTCGAAGCGAAGCCGATAAGCGATTCCGAATTGGTGCAGGAGCTGCGCCGCGTGATGAACAAAATCTACGTAGCCTGCATGATGACCTACCGCCTGGCTGATTTTCTCGGTATCGATATTGTTGAGCTGGTGGCAGAAATCCACCGTTCCAACATGACCAAGCTGTGGCCGGCTGACGCCGAAGAGCGTCGTGTGGCGGTAGAGAATTGCAAATACGACAAGGAAGACCTGGGCTTCCGCCATGCTGAAGGGACTGACATGATGATTGGCTTCAGAATTTCTGATGGCAAGATCTTCAAATCCCCAACCTACAGCGATGTGGATCTGACTCGCTTTGTTGAGAAGGTGAAATCCTCATCTCTTTACGAGATGGTAAAAAAATAATTGTAAGTATCTACTTATCATTATATATTGCCTGGGCGTGTTTTATTGTCCAAGTTCTTAATTGCTCATTGCAATGGTGGCCTAAGAGCCACCATTTTTTTCACTCCCCTCCTAGCCTTACACACTTCTGACAGATAAACTTGTATAAAATAATGTGTATGTACTTACTTATCTTGTGTGAGGTTGATTTTGTCTATCCTACTGAATCGAGACTTTACGAACGGTCAGTTTGCCAGTGGTTCGTATGCCAAAGTGGTTGAAACGGTGCTCAACACTGGCGTTCACGCGGGTGATCGCACCGGAACCGGCACAAAAAGCGTTTCATATGTCCCTTCCTACTACATGCTGACGGGCGGCTCTGTTCCACTTATCTCCGGAAAAGCCGTCAACCTGAAGCCGTTACTGGTTGAGCTGGAGTGGTATCTTAAAGGAACGGGCAACATCCAGTTCCTGAAAGACAATGGCGTCAAAATCTGGGATGCCTGGGCCGATGAAAATGGCGATTTAGGCCCGGTCTATGGCAAGCAATGGCGTCGGTGGGAAGACACCCGCATCGTGAGCCATAGCGAGTATTTGAGCAAAATCGACACGTTCCGTGAGCGCGGATACAAGGTCGAGGGGTATCTGGGCGTAAGTGAAGATCGCGTTGTGTTGTCCCGTGAAATCGACCAGCTACAGCGTATCGTCGACACGCTTCGCACCAACCCTACAGATCGTCGCATCCTGCTGAATGCCTGGAATGTTGGCGAACTGGAAGACATGAAGCTGCCGCCATGCCATTTCGTGTTTTCACTGTGGAGTCGCGAGCTGGACTTTGAGACCCGACTGACGATGGCCACCGACATTGGCATTCAGCACAACCGCCACGGCCACGAGTCCATTTACACCCAGATGCTGTGTCTTCTGGAAAGAGATGGCGGCATTACTGAGAACATGCTGGACGAGCTGGGCATCCCGAAACGCATTCTGAACTCATGCCTGGTGCAGCGCAGCGTCGATACCTTTGTTGGTATGCCGTTCAACATCGCCGGTTACGGCATTCTCACCCACTTCCTCGCGAAGATCACCGGCCACATGGCTGGCGCATTCGTGCATTTTGGCTTTGACGTTCATCTCTACGACAACCACATGGAAGGCGTTGAGGAACTGATGAAGCGCGAGCCGCCCAAAGAGTCCGACCCGGTTGTCATCTTCCCGCATGAATGGGCCGAACTGGACGACTTCAAATGGGAAGGCGTGCAGGTGTGCGGCTACGCCCCTCTTCCGTGGATCAAGGTTCCAGTGGCGGTGTGATATGGCCAGAGGGATGTATGTGTTGTGTGAAATTGAAGGTGTGCTGGCGAGAGCCAGCCATCGCAAAGCAGTGTCTGATGCGGATGCAGGCGCTCTCATTGCCGGTGATGAACTCATCTTTCCCACCAGCCGCATGTTGCGTGGTTTTGCTCGCTCCGGTGCTGAAGTGGTGCTTATCAGCAGTCGTCCGGAAGCGCTCGAAGGCCCAACCAAACGCTGGCTGAAGGACTTCGGCATTGATTATGACTGGCTCCACCTGGTTCCGCGCGGTGTCAGTTTTGAAACCCATATCAAGCGCACGCTGGCAGAGCACAAAGGCGACTTACTTATCGCCGCACTGGTTCATGATCCGCGTCTGCGTTCTGCGCTGGCAGATTCTCACCAGCGACCAACCATCTATGAGGTAAGCCAATGAAGATGATTACAGCTGTCGGCCGCAACTATGAAATCGGCATTGGCAACGAACTTCCCTGGCGTTGCCCGACCGATCTGAAACTGTTCAAACAACTCACCAAAAACGCCACTGTCGTGATGGGACGTAAGACGATGGAAAGTCTCAAGCGCCCGCTGCCAGAGCGCCATAACCTCGTTTTGACGCGCTCTCGTGGCTATATCCCCAATGGGTTCTACCCCGCTGGCATCGATGACGTTTTGAGACTACCAGATCCGGTCTGGGTGATTGGTGGCGGGCAGATTTACTCGCTCTTTATGCCACACGTAGAAGAGATCTGGCTGTCGCATATTGGCGTGGATGTGCCGGGCGCGGATGCGTTCTTCCCGGCGCCAATGATGCGTTCTTTAGGGTTCGTACCAGTCGAAACGGCTTATACCCAACGTGCAAATGAGGATGAGCCTGGCTTTTTGCAGATCGTATACAGAAGGTCGTAATGGATTACCGGATTGGAATCACTGGCGCACAGGGCAGTGGAAAAACAACCCTGGCAAGGTACATCGATGCGCATTATGGCATTCCGTATGTGGATGCCGGCGTTGGCAAGCTGATGAGCAGTCTGGGGGTGAAGGTTGGCGAGCGTTTGCCCCTTTACGAACGTCTTCAGGTTCAGATGGAGATTGCCAGACACATCGAGATGATCACCCGCGGCGTTGAAGGTTTTGTTATCGACCGCACGCCAGCCGATGTCATGGCTTATACGCTTGACCTGGTCGGCCAGACCAACGAAGACCGCTGCATCGAGCTGGCTCTCGACATTGAGCAGTTTTGCCACAAAGCGGCCATTTCCAACTTCAATGCTATCGCAGGTCTTCGCCCGGGCGTTGAGCTTTCCAGCAAAGATCTCGCGCGTCCCCAGCGAGGATCGCTTGACCGTCTCTATGTTGCTCGCATCGATGCACTTATGTGCGGTGAGCTGACGAAAATCAACACACTTCCCCAAACCGGCGATCTGCAGGTGTTCGTTATCTCAGAAAAGTGCCGCACGGTTGAAGCGCGAGCCAGATCGGTATTGCGAGTGCTGGACAGAGCCGCCGAAAACATCGAGCGCCGTATAACAGGACGAGTGACCTTCCACTGAATGTTGCTCCCCTGTTGGGCAGTGTGACAATAAGACACGCGAAATGAATCGAGGAAAAACAGAATGATAGACGAACTTCCCCTCTCGGATGAATTAGATCGTAAAGCGATTGAAGCACTGATCCGCATTGCTGACGAGCAATCCCGCTCTTTGATGAGTGAACGTGAAGCACGTCTGGCTATCCGCGCAGTGTTTGAGTCCGTTCAAGGGCTTGTTGGGGAAGAGGTTGGCGAAGCCATCAATGTGGCGATGTCGCAGTTCAATGGCGGCACCAAGCGCCCTCTGTTTCCTATGCACCTCAAACTCTCAGGCGGTACGGTTCTGTTCGTATCCGTTTGCCTGGAGACCAACCAAATCCAGATCCTCAACACATCAACGGGCGAATGGCGCGAGCCGGTCGTCTGCAAAAGTGGCGAGGACGCACTGAAAAAGGCTGCTCAGTTTGTGCGTGGCGCACTGCTGAAAGGCGCGAAGAAGCTGTAAGGAGTACCAATGACCACGATTGTCGGTGGCGTCGATATTGAGTCCACAGGGCTGGACTTCACATCCGGCCACAAAATTATCGAAATCGCGATAACCCGTTATGAACTGGAAACCCAAAAGCACATCGACAGCCTTGAGATGCGCTTCAACCCGCGTCGCAGTATCGATCCGAAGGCGCAGGCGGTGCATGGCATTTCACTGGAAAATCTGGCGACGGAACCGCTACTGGCTGACCACGCAGGCAAGATTGCTGCGTACATGGGCGCATGTAGCGCGTTAGTCGCCCATAACGGAGAGGCTTTTGACCTTCCGTTCATTCGCCACGAGTTCGGCAGTTATGGGGTGAAATTGCCAGATATCCCCCTCGTAGACACTATGTTAGATGGGTTGTGGGCTACCGAAGATGGGAAGCGTCCACGCCTAGAAGAACTGGCGTTCTCATTAGGGTTCACATACGACTTGGAGAAAGCCCACAGTGCTCTCTACGATACTGAGCTGATGATGCAATGTTTTTTCAAAGCTCGGGAAAAATATGGTTTTTTCGATTTTTAATTTAATGAACGGTGCAATAAATTGCACCGTTTAACTTTTTAGAATGAAACTTTTGCCTTCAGTAACTTGGCTGCCATTTCAAAATCAATTTCTCCGGTTTTAGACTCTGTTGCGAGCTTGTACAGAACCAGAACGTATGTATCGCCTAGAACTTTTGTGATTGCACTTGCCGTTGTTGCAGATATTGCCCCTCCAACGAGGCTTCCTACACCAGGTATCATCTTTAATAGCCCTGTGACAATTGTTCGTCCTACAAAAACTGCACCACCAGCACCTATTAAAGACGTTACCATTGTTGTTAATGCCGCTTTAGATACATCCATTCCAAAGGTGTAACTGATTTTTGCAATCATTGCGACTTGAATTGGCACTAAGGTAAATGCATCTGAAAATGGGACTGGGGTTGCTGCGGCCGCAGCTGCGAGGGCTGTTGCGGCAATAACTTCTTTACTGGCTTGTTCTTTTTTTATATCCAATGCTTTCTTATTTTTAATTGAAAGAGCATTGGAAAATGCCTTTTTTTGTGCTTCTGGAATAACCTCATACGATGTTTGGATTAAATCATCTATGCCTCTAACCTTTCTTTTCCCTATGATCTCATCTGGTTCATCTTCATCATAAATCGTTTCTTCAATCGCACGAGTCAGACATACGGAATGGCTATAGTTTTTAAATGCACCCTCAACCTCTTTCGCAAATTCATTATTTGTGAAATTGTTTGTTTTTGTTAGTACCACTATGACTGGTATTCCTTTATTTATCAGGAATTTAGCAATATCTAATTCAGCGTTTTCATAACGTTGACCAGTGTCATTAATACATAGCCAAGCGAGATGGACATAATTCTCTGATTTTTCACTATTGTTATTTTCATTTATATAGTTTTCAATTTTTAATCTTGTTTTATCATAATCCGCAACTTCAAGTCCCTGAGTATCAATGATTTGTAATGGGACGCCTTCTTTCTTAATTACTTTTATATTTTCTGTTACAGGGCGCCCTACTCCAGTTCTCGCAAAGTCTCCACGAAATACACTATTAATGAGAGAACTTTTCCCTACACCAGTCTTTCCTATCACGATGATGTTAGCAACGGGCATATCTTTGACTGCATCGTTCAAAATGGCATTTACATCAATGTTCACATTAATCACTCCTTTAGCAGAAGCCTCTTATCATAGCTGCTGCTTTTACATTTGGAAAAACATATGAGATTTGTATGAAAAAAATCTTCAAAAGCGTGAGCTAAATCTCCTGTAATAACCTGAATTTATTTGTTTTTTGCCTGATAGGTTTTGCCAGAATACGCTCAACCAAAACGCGGAAACGCACCAACGAAAACATAAGGAGTTAAAAATGAGTGCAGTTACCAACACTGTTAAAAACGATGACCTGGATGAACTGACTGCAATGCTGCAATCTCTCGACGAACCAGTTCAGAAAGCTGCGAAAATGAGCGGTGTCGACGAGATCGACGATCTTCTCTCTGGTCTGGATGATGCAATCTCAAAACCAGTCGAGGCGGTGGCGGATGAAGTCATGAATGCCAGCTCTACCGGAGATCTGAGTAGCGTTCTGGAAGCGCTTGAGATTGAGCACGAATCAGTGAAGGTTGAGGAACCAGAGCGTGATCTTATTGCGGAGATAGTGAACGAGCCAACGCCTGAACTTGACGCTCAAAGTACTGAGACTACCGATACAGATCCAACTCCTTTACCTTCAGTGGCGTCAGAGACTAAACCTGAAGAAGAGCAGCCAAAACGCCAGAAGGCAAAATCAGAGCGTGCTCCGGCCAAACCTCGCTTCACGCTGGAAGGTAAGGACGAATCGTTCTATGCGACAGCCGGTCTGGAAAGTGAGAGCTTTACTGCCGCATTTGAAGGGGCGCCAGTCAAAGCGAAAGACAAGATCTTAAACCTGCTGAACTGGTTTAGTGGTGGCCCTGAAATCAGCGTCTACACGGTAATCGCAATGCGCCATATCCTTGACGCGAACACGGCGACCAGCAATAGCATTAAACTGGCGCTAATGAGCAACCCGGAGAAACCATACCCACTCAACACGGCTTCGACTCAGGCTGGCCAGATGATGGCTGTGTTTCCGGCCACTGGCGTTGCCACCAGGGAAGGTGGAAATCTAACCCTTAATAAAGAGTCGCCGATCGTCAAAAAATTCATAGCGGAGTATTCCATTGGATGATGTTCCCCTACCCGATCTAAAGCCCCCTGAGAGCTTTAGGACGCTGGGTAAGCTCATTGCATACCCAGCATCGATAAAACGCGCCAGAGCGCTTCCCGTTTGCGAATCTGGCGCGTTCTTCTTTGTTTGCTATCCGTTGGATTAAATGAAAAAATAGGTAAGCATTTACCTATCATGGCAAAGTAATGATCGCAGCCGAAAAAATCAAAAAGCGAGAGCGTGATGCCTCTCTTCGCGACCTTTGGCGCACACCGCAGTGGTTGTTTGTCGCCATCCAACGTTACATAGGCGTAAAGTTCGATGTGGACGTCGCCTGCAACAAAGATAATGCTCTCCTGCCGAACTTTATCGGTGTTGAGCGTGATGCGTTCAAGTGCAGCTGGGGAGAACCTGGCACTGTGGCGTTCCTTAACCCGCCCTACTCCAAAATCACACCCTGGATAGACGCAGCCATTCGCGAGCAGGCGCGTGGAGTGACGACGGTCATGCTGATACCACAATCCCTCGATACGCAGTGGTACGAGCGTGCGGCTGAATGCGCCAACGAAACCGTCATCTTGTCTGGCGGCCGTGTGGCGTTCGTTGAGCCGGATGTTGAACTTGGGCTGGTGGAGGTGAACATCAACCCTGGTGGCAGCATGTTACTTATCTTCCGTGGCTACTGTCAGGAAGCTGGGCACACTATCAGTAAGATACCGCTGGCGGTAATGAAAAAGCTGGGTGGTTATGATCCTGCCAATGTTGTCAGGAAGAAGAGACCACGTAAAAAGGCAGCGTAAACACCAGTCTGGGAGTTAGTTTGAGAACCTGCTTCCGTATATATAAATAACTAAGTACTAATTATTAATATATACAGACGCAGGCTTTTTAAGACGTGATTTCCAAACAACTCCCAGACCGTTTTACACCTCCAGAACCCACTGGAACCCCTCTCCAGACGCTCTAGAATCGATTTTATGAACCACAGTAAGGAAAACTATCATGGTATACCCGACGAACGTCGTAGCGCTCGTTGAGAGCGATTTTCTGGCCAAAGTGCGCGACATGATGAAAGATCGCGATAAGGCTTTCAGTCTCTACGAATGGTCGCTCAAATGTCTTCATTCAGGCGAGCACAAAGAGCTGGTGGAGCAGCTGTTAGGGGAACTCATCAATGAGGTGTTTGCCCTGAACGTCCAGCTTCATGGTCGAGAAAATAATCAATCGAAATAATCGGTAAGTACTTACCATTTAAAACGCAGATCGCCAGTGATAAAATCTACCCGCTTTCCGGATTGATTCCGGCAGCTCGACCTGATGGGTGGGGGATAGCGTCACTGGCGTCAGGTTTAAAAAAGCTCACTACCAGCGTAGAACCGGCACCGTTTAGGGGTTGGGGAAGGGGGAACCAAAGTGAGCAGAGAGAAGGGTCACTTTATGATTGTCGAGTCTGGAGTGTTTCGAGAGGTTGAATCCAGTACTCCCCTTCATAAAGTGTGGGAAGATCTCGGTTCTGGGGTGCTGTCATCCATAACTTCCCAAGCCTAAGCTGGCAGTAGACTTAGGTCATAACTTTTCAGGTTATGTAACGACCAGGTTGGTGAGGAAATTTTGTACTCACTTCCCTGGGAAAGTATTACCTGAAAAGACAACCTCTCACTTCGTTCGAGGTGAACTTCACTCACTTCGTTCGTTCAGTTCAGGTTTTATTAAAACCTGTTCTGGGAAGTAAGTTTTTCTTTTCTAAAAATTTTTAATATTTACACGCACGCGTGCGCACACGCGCGAGGAAAAAAATCGTCGCGGCGCGCGATTCTGGAGCCAAAATGACGACCAAGACCCCAGCCCGGCAACATACTGGCTGCCGCACGAAGTCCAAAGCCAGATACCAAACCCACCAGCAATCCCGTACCAACTTCAAAACCCCCGTAGTCGAGTTCAATCCCCAGCTCAAAACCGTAAAAGTATTCAGTGATGGCTCTTGCCTCAAAAATCCGGGCGGGCCGGGCGGTTACGGCATCGTTCTCCAGTATCGAGGCGAAGAGCGCGAGCTTTCTGAGGGCTTCCACAGCACGACCAACAATCGGATGGAGATGATGGGCGCCCTGATTGCGCTGGAGCGTCTGAAGTACCCCTGCAACGTGATCCTGCATTCCGACAGCCAGTATTTAAAAAACGGCATGACGCTCTGGATGAAAGGCTGGAAGCGTAACGGATGGATCACGTCTGAGAAGAAGCCAGTCAAAAACGTCGATCTCTGGAAACGTCTCGATTCGGCCGCCAGCCGTCACAATGTCCGCTGGAAGTGGGTTAAAGGTCATGCCGGTCATCGCGAGAACGAAATGTGTGACCGCCTGGCGAAGATCGCCGCCTACTCCGCAGCTGATATGCCTCACAAGCGTGATATTGGATTTTTGTTACAAAATGATAAGTAAGTATTTACCTATAATTTTAAATCAGGTATCTTACCGTTCGTCAGGATGACGAAGTACCGGTTAGGTACTGTTCCAGGATGGAACGCCAAAAGGCGGCTGGCTTGGCCAGCCGCAACTCTTTCTGACACTGAATGGAATCCAAATGGCACGTCAAACGCCTTTCACTTCTTTCAATAAACGTCCCCGTTCAATTCGCCTGGTTCTGGCCGAGCTGTTTAGCGGTCGTGTTTCTGCACGCCTTGCGGAACTGGAAGAACGAGTGTTTGAGCTGGAGAAGCGCATTGATGCGCAAGCTACCGCCATAGCAAATCTGGGTGCGACAGTAGGCATGGGGAAGGTGCGTGATTCCGTCGCCTCTCGTGTGTTGCGTGAATCCCAGGCACACAAGGACAGTTCCCATGGAAAATTTTCAACGAAATCGACTGAAGCCAATGGCCTACGGAGTAATTTTAGCAACCCTGGCAGCGGTAGCCGTGCCAGCCGGTCAGAGTCTGTTGATACCGGACACAACTACTTCCACCACAACCTTGCAGACGACACCCCTGCCAGAACGACCTCCTGTCTCTCTGGATGGGATGCTGCTGGACACGATTCCAGCTCGACCTGCAACTCCGGATCTTCCTTCTGCTGTGACTGAGGCTATTGCATGAAATGGAGCTTCCTCAATACCCTAATAATATGGATTGAATATTGTATTTTACTTATGACGGCTGGACTTTGTAATTTGTTTTTTATTGAGTTTTCATCTTCGTAAAACTTTCGATAAAAACGCAGGCTAATAAGATATTATAGCCTGCGTTGTGATTTACTTACACTTGTTATTTAAATAGCTTCTAATATATAGATCAAGCAACTTGCTTAGCTGTTTGTTAACTTCATCATGTTTTTGAGGGCTACGCATTTTAGAAAGATGTCGCTCAAGAAATTTTGAAGGCAACTTTATAACCAATTTGTTATGGTTGTCATAAAGTTCTTTTACCCAGATTAGCTCTTTATGTTTTTCTAAGTTTTCAGAGTAATCCCTATTTATAATGAAAGCTAGCCTACCATAATCTTTAAATAAATATGAATTTACTTGTCTATATTCATCAGCACCTAACGTTTTGTAGTTTTTGATTTCGAATACAACTTGTCGAGATTGGTAATCAGTCAATATCCTTTTCCAGACAGGTGTGTCGGCAAGGTTTGTTGCAATAATGTCTCGCTGCTGTAGACCATTTTTGTTTGAATGGAGTTCAATATTGGTCAAATTCGTCGCAAACAATATTTTAATAGCTTTCAAAGCCCATGCTTCAAAATCAACAGCCCCTTCCTTACCTTCTGGGATATTATTTAATTCTTGAAGAAGAGCACCGATCCGTTGTTTTCGTTGTTCTTCTGATACGGAGCTAACTTCGATATCGTATTCATCGTGGATATCGTCAGCTGTTTCAGGAGTAATGTCTGACTCATGAACACTTAATGCAAGCCAATAGCAAGGATGTAGCAGAAGCTTGGAGCCTGGTGTAAACTCTTTTTCTGGTTCTTTTCCATCATGACAAAACACATATGATGAGGACTGCTGATTGTATAATCCAAAAAAACCAACACTATACAAACGTTGGATCACCTGAACAGGACCTTCAAACAAAAGGATGTCCTGTAATTTCATTTTGTCATTAACTTCTTTTATATCAAATGCTTGGCTTATTATTTCAGAGGCTTCCGCGATGGTAAAATCTGGTCTTTTATTGCCAAAAAGCGATGTAAATATATCTAGTGCAGGGAATACATTTTCATATTCTTTTAGTAAGTCGTTAAGCCTGTTTTGAGATATTGTGTTTGCAGTGGCTTTTATGTCATCAATTATTATTTTTGTGCGATCGTGAGTTGCGGCCCTCAGGAAAGCATCATTTAATAATACCAAGATATCTCTCGGTCTATATAATGTAAGCTTAAGTGCTTCTTTAAAACCCGTATTTGACTGTAATTCATTAGCGGTGTACGCATTCCAAACTCGCGTGTTATTTTCTATGGTTGAGTTAAATGCAACTCTCATTCTGTTACAAACCAAATTGAAGAGATTGTATTCGTCCCAATGTAATCTTAATACCTGTCCTTCAATGTTTCTGGTAAAATCAGGGTCCATTTTAGATATGGCTCTATGGATATTGTCTCTAACGAAAGCAAATGCGATAACTTTTTCTTGCAAATTTTGTTTTATATCAATAACAGACTGAATGAAACCGTCAACGATAGCAACCCCTAAATCATCTGGAGTGTATCCTTCATCTAGCCTGTCAGCAAAAATAACGAATTGATGGTTTGATTTTGAAATAGCTTCGAATAAAACCTCTTCTAGTAAATCTAATTCAAAATTATCTGATAAATCTGATATTCTTGTAGCCGGTTTAACATCTTTTCCAGTATCAAGGATAGATATTAATTTTTTCCTTATTTTACCACTTATGTTTTGTCTTTTAGCTCCCCAAGATAATAAGTGTTTCTCTACACTTTTATAGTCTAGATCATTTTTCATCCTATAGTGGCTTGCTATTTCGGAAAGTAATTCCATATAAATCGCATAGCGCCAAGCTAGTTTGCTTCCGGCTTTAATATGCAAATAATTTTCACCGAAAAGTGAGACAACATCTCTTAGACCAATAATTTGTTCTTCAATAGGGCTAATGGTCATCACATGCGTTTTAGGTTTTGCGTGCCAATGTTTTGACAGCATATGCACTAATGCACTTTTGCCAGTGCCTCTGCGACCTACAACTATGCATCGATCATACGACTCTAAAAGAGCTTTATAATCAGTTGTTTGCCAGAATGAGGCTTCAAGCATTTTGGCATCGTGTTCTGCTCTGATATCCCCTAGAACGTTACCTTTCATGTATTACCCTTTTAGCGTTAAAAGGAGGGGGCAATGGCCTTTGTAGACTTGAGTTCCATTTGCCTGATGCCATCCTCATCAAACTTCTTCCGTTTTCCCGAAGAGGGGGGAGATTAATGTATCATTTTTAACGGGTTACACAAGAATATGACTTCTTAATCTAGGAGCTGAGCGTTCTTCAGGAAAAAAATAAGCATGAATGACAGCGGTTGTAGCCTTAGATTTTAAGGTGGTTACGTTCTTAATTTATTGAATTACCAATTAACTTTGAACACTATCAATTTAGCGTCTCTAAGCGTCTCTAAGCGTCTCTACAACCCCTGTGAATACTGCTTTTACGCCTTTTCAACTTTGGGAAAATAACACCAATAAGAAAACAATTTGTTTAATGGTGTAATCATGAATACAGCCCTTTCCATCATTGACGCTATCACCCGAAACACTGATATCGACTACCGGCAGGAAATGAACGTCATCCACGAAATTGTGGCCGAGTGCGAGAAAGAGATCGCATTCATGCATCAGGTTCACGACTTCGTTTATGGCGACGAACGCCACAACATGATTAACCGCCTGCTGCGACTCAACCACCGGCCGGATGACGAGCGCACACGCTTTAACAGAGCCTGGCTGGACAAGGTCGACCTTGAATGGGTGAAACAGAATATCTGGGCCGAGTACTGGAAGAAGGTCACGGATATGACAAACGTTCTGCTGATCATGCCAGCTTCCCGCCGCGACGAGTGGCGTGAGCAGTTTATCGAGGGCAAGCAGGAGACCATCAGGACTGACAGAACCGGCTACCAGATGAAGGTTAAGGAGTTCCTTGGTGTGCCGGAGTTCAAAGCAGAAACGGTCATCCCAACGATGCTCAATCTGCTGAATGACAGGCACAAATATCTCTCTGAGCGCGTGTATGGCTTGTTTAAAGCGCTGAGTCCTGCCCACAAGACCAATAAGACGAACGGCTTTAGCGAGCGTCTGATCATCGCCAACTGCATTTCCGAGTTCTGGCGGGACAGCGTCAGCGTGAACTACCGGAAAGAGGACTACATCGACGACCTGCGCGTCATGCTTCATTTCTTCGCACACAAAGAGTTCATCACCATCAACCGCACAACTGAGATGCTATCAGCTGCGTACCGGGCAAACGACTGCCAGACCGGTGACTGGATGAATGTCGACGGAAACCTGATGCGCGTGAAGATGTTCAAGAACGGCAACGTTCACTTTGAAATACATCCTGACGTGGCCTGGAAGCTGAATGAGGTGCTGGCTTACAGTATGCCTGCAGCAATCCCGGCGCCATGCCGTACTGCACCCAAAACACGGGCACCAAAAGAGTTCGGGTTAATCCAGAAGACGATCTCTGAGCCGGTTCGTACCGCGCTGCGCGACGGGCGATTCAGCAAAGACAAAGGCGTCTGGTACTTCTCTGATTCCAACCTACAGAAGTCACAGGTGGAAGAGCTTGAGCGCACACTGAACTTCATTGGCGGCGTGCAGGAGAAAAAGCACTGGCAGTTCCCGTATGAGATCGGCCACACGCTCAATACGATTGTGGCCACCGGCTTAATACCGGATACGAAATCACACCAGTTCTACCCTACCCCACGTTTGATAGCGGAGTACGTTGCCAGAGCCATTGAGCTGAAGCCGGGTGAGAAGCTGCTGGAGCCTGAAGCCGGGCGCGGAGATCTGCTGGCCTGCATCGACGTCAATCCGGAAGACGTTACCTGCATAGAAGTCGCACCTCTCTTCGCTGATATCCTGCTTGGCAAGGGGTACACAAATACGGTCTGCTGCGACTTCATGAAGTGGTCTGAGGACAATGCAGGCTATCAGTTCGACAAAATCGTCATGAACCCGCCCTACTCTCTTGGCCGTCACAGAGAGCATACGCTGGCCGCGCTGGAGCATCTTAAAGTCGGCGGGCGACTGGTGGCAGTACTGCCGGGTGATGCGCCAGTTCTGAACTGGATGACGCTGGATAATTACGTTTATGCCAAAGGGAAGTCGTTTACTGACGAGTTTGAAGACACCGGAATCACTGTCAGCGTATACGTTTTCAAACGCGTAAAATGATAGGTAAATACTTACTTAATTTGTGTAAGAATTGGCACAAATGACTGAGGGAGAAACATGAAAAACACAGTAGCACCATTTATAGCCTCTGCGAGTATGGCTGACACGCCATTTAACATCGTGTTTCAGGGCAACTCGAACAAACAAGTCGGCAAAATTACCATCGACAAAGATAAAGTGACGTTCACCGGCGATTTTGATCCCGCTGCACAGGTGTTTGTGGAACACATTGCGAAGCGCTGGAGCCAGCAATGGAAAAACCTGGAAAAACGCGCCAATGAGTTTGACCGGTTCATGGACGCAATGGACACAGCAAAAGAGGCTCTGGCTGCCGGTACTCCGTTAGATCTGGAGTCGCTTTTCAAAGGAGAGATGGCCTCTGCGATGTTCGCCACCATGTTCGCAGGTGAGTTCGTCCGCAGCGGCGCCAGAAACTACCTGGAGCTGGGGTACAACGTTCCTGAAATGGGAGAGTTTACCGTCACCATCCAACGCAAAGAAGGCAAGACGCCAGGCGAACGTATCGCTGAACTTGAGGCCGTTGTGGATCAGCGTAACGGCGAGTGCGTCCGTTTGATCAACGAACGTGATGCGCTGCGCGAAGAACAGCTGAACAAAGGCTCGAACACACGCGCGGCCGCAGACATCTACTTCCAGTTGGTTGAGGAATGCCAGATCCCGCCTGGCGGCTCTTTGGTCGAGTACGTTCGCGAATTGCAAGAGAAAGCAGAGAGGTGCGCGGCATGAATGACCTGCTTGTCGAGCGAGTCTCCGCTTTTGTTAAGTCCCCGCTGGATAATCCCCTCACCCGCGGTGAGCAGATGGAGCTGGCAAGGTGGTTTCTGCATATCCATGAGCAGATGGAAGTTTTTAAACAGTTGCCGGATCTGCCCATTACAGACGGCCATGTTCAGCAGGTGATTAACAGCCACGAAAAAGGCTGGGCGATGATTGTGCCGTGCAAAATTACCTACGAGCTGGCTAAGGAAGTGCAGGCTAACAGAGCAAGGAGTAAGGAAGAGTAACTATGAAGTTGGGTAATGCCGTTTCGCTGTTTTTTACAGCATTACTGGAAGGTTTCAATTATCGCTTTTGTCCGGTCTGGGATAAGGCGCTGGATACACTTATTGATGAAGGAACGCTGCTTGAGGTGCGAAATGGGATCGCTCTGTTTGAGCGCGATGCCCAGCTATATGAAGTGTTCGTCGGGGCTGGCTTCAACCACTTCGGGCATCTTATTAGCTTGAATACCAAAGCCATCGACGAGAGCGTCATGCGCCGTCCGTCGTTCCGCGTAATGGATAAGCTGCAACGTCATGTAAATGCCGAATTACTCCGCGTAGCCAAAGAAAAAGAACGAGAGCTACAGGCGATGATTGGATCGCTTATCGCTGAGTAAATAAAGGCCACTATTGTGGCCTTTAACAATTTGTTTTCTACCTTTTCTTATCTGTGAAAATAACCACATCCAGAAAACAACGGAGTTAAGAATGTCCAGTATTTCCAAAGCCCATATGTTTGCCGCTGGCGCTCATGGCGGCGTTGGCCAGAAAAGAAAATATACCGGTGAAGACTACATCAACCACCCGGTTGCTGTCCGCGAGATTGTTGCCTGGCATGGTGGAACCGTGGAGATGCAGATCGCGGCGCTGCTGCATGATGTGGTCGAAGACACCCATGTCACCATAGAGATGGTTCGTGAGCACTTCGGTGAGCACGTAGCCGAAATGGTTCTGGCTCTGACCAACATTGCTAGACCAGAAGACGGCAATCGAATACAGCGCTTCATCATCAACGTCCGGGAGCTGGAGCAAAGCCTCGACATGCAGACGCGCATGATCAAGCTGGCTGACCTGCTGGACAATACCTCTTCTATCGTGAGTCGCGACCCTGAGTTTTCAGCCATCTAGCTCGCAGAGAAAGAGCTGATGCTGGCCGTACTCTTTGACGGCAAGGAGATTGGTGCCGATGCCGGTGTTGTCGAGTACCTGGAGAAAAAAGGCATAGAGCATTCGTTGCTGATAAACGCCCGGGCGATGGTGACGAAAGGCATTGCCAGTCTGCAACCGGTACACACCAAACGTTATGAAAAACACAAAGCGCTGATCTGGAACGCGTGGGAGGCTGCATGAAGGTCGAAAAAATAGATGTTCTTTCCTTTGTGCTGACGGATCTGGAGCGTCTCGACCCGGTACGCGTAATGATTGAAAACTACGAGCCGGGCAAGGGAAGAGTCACCATTACCTGCTATGGGAAAGCATGGACTGCTGCCTGGTTCGCGATGGGCGGGGATGACGTGCAGACGTTTATTAAGAGAGTGAGCAACGATTATTTGATTGGTTGCCTCGACCCTCAATTGCTGAGTACGGTCGACGATGACAACGACGCAAACCTGCTTTTCGTAAAGTCCGAAATCATAAAGTTGCGCAGGGAGAGAGAAATCGACGCAGAACAGGCCCGCAATATGTGGGACGAGGCAGAAAACGCTGATGACGTAAAAGAAAGTTGCTGCTGTTTCGGTGTCGGCAACGAACTGCTGAGTCTGTTTGGTGACGATCCGTGGTATGCCGGTTGGCCAACGGTGCCAAACCCCAGATACCAATACCTGGAACGTATCGTGACGCGGTACGTGATGGGCTGAAAGCGCTTGACGATCAAGCGAGAGAAGCAGTCGGTTAAGTGTTATAGTCAGGCGCTTTTATATTTATGGAGTGAATATGAAAAATATCCTACTGGCATCATTGTTGGTGGCATCGCCAGCTGCATTTGCAGCCAGCTTCGACTGCCAAAAGGCTTCGACAGAAATCGAACACAAAATCTGCGATAACGAACGCCTGTCAAAATTAGATGAACAACTTAGCTCTACCTATTCTATTGCTCTCAAAGCGAACCCGGGGGATGCAGACACCCTAAAGACGGTTCAACGTCAGTGGATAAATATGCGTGGAAAACTCACTGATGATAAGGCTCTTGAGCTGGCTTATCTTATCCAAATTAATGGACTCAAGGGGTTGGGTGGCTCGGCCAGTACATCGCTGGCCAATGAGACACCGAAGCAGGTGCAGAAACAGCCTGAAGTTCGGGAAAAGACAGACACAAAGCCGGTCAAGAGCGGTAATGAGCTAACTCTGGAGTCGTTCCGGGCCAAGTATATTGAAGTTGATGGTGAGTACTACAGCACAACATCTCTTCCACGAGGTAGCTCGTTCTTGTTCACCTGCGCCAGTCGTATGGCCGATGACCAGGTAAATGTCTGGAAGAAGCACGCTGCAAAAGAGGGCAAGATCGACCTTTTCTTTGAGCTTGAGAATCGTATACATACCGCGCTTTTGAATGCTAATTTTCAGAAGCTGAATAGTGATTTAACTAAAACAGGCATTTGCGATCTGATTACCGCTGTGCCGTAAGTAAATTTAAGGCCACTATTGTGGCCTTAAACAATTTGTTTTCTGGTTGGTGAAATTAGTGGAACCCTAAGCGAACCAAATCCATTGGGCAGAACAGACCCTCCACACCTTCGATAGATACGCAGTCAGAACGGCGTAATTGTTCTTCTGATTTGCCCTCTCCGCAGATTTCCTTGATGACTCCCGTTGCACCATTCGTTGCCACCATCACTCGGCTGCCGGTAGTGATAGCGTTACGGTTGCGATCATAGGTCTTCATCGTTTCCTCCTTTCACATGGGTCAAATCAGGTTTCAATAATTGCCGTTTTCCATGTATGTGCGATTTGCAAAATCTCAAATGCCGAAACAAATTGTTTTCACCACCTTGTTATTCCCTTAACCAGCAAAGTTGACCGGTACTGCAATAATTACTACTGTTTCTTTATACAGTATTGTTGGGCGGGAAAAATGGGCAGCAAAAATTCCAAATATGAGATCGTCTATAGAGGCGAAGCACTCAAACACCTGATACCAGGACAGTTCGTTTTCTTCCAACGTGAAAAAGAATACGGTGGGGGATTCTGGCTTGGTAAAACGCATGATGATGGGTTCGAATTTGTGCTGGAGCAACCCACTTCACTTAGTTACGGGCTTGCGTATCTGATCAGATTGTCGAGTGTCGAAGCCAGGTATATGGAGTTTGTTGATGACATAGATGACTTCAAACTCACCTAATCATCCCTTAAACATCTTGTTTTCTGCCTTTTGTTATTTGAGATAATAACACCAACAAGAAAACAAATTGTTTAAGGGGTTAATCATGCTCAGAACCGCAAAAGACATCATCGAAAAGCTGGAGAACTACCCAGAAGACGAGCCGCTGCTGATGGTGATGTGGCACAAGGAAGATGTAGGTGAAGTGCGACCAGACCTGACTGACGAACAGTGCATTCAGGTTTTGCGAAAAATCAAAGAGTGCCATGACGCCAGCGTCGGCGTGAATTGGGACGTCATCTCCGACACGGCCGACACTCTGTTTCCAAAGGAGAAGGCATGATGCTGAAAATCACCGAATCGTATAAGACGGCGGTGATCAGCACCGCCCACGTTACACAGCATGACTCTGAGTGTCTGCCTAATATCTGTTTCGACCCACTAACAGATCGTGGACTGAATTGGGTACACGGCACGGAGTACGGATGGATTGTCCGCGCAGGTATGCGTGGCAACGACTGGAAAGAAGAGCTACGTGATTACGGCGTCACATGGCAAACCATCGAGAACATTCAGAAGGTACTGGATGCCGGCTATGACGCGGTTCACTTCGATTGCGACGCCGAGCTGGTGGATGGGCTGCCTGCATGGGATTGGTGATCGCCCACCCGTTGAGTAATCAGGTTATATAAGCGAGGAAAATTGGTAACATATGACCACTGTTTTAATCTGATGGAATGGATGTGATGGAAACCCAGAACCAACAAACAAAACCTCTGAAAAATATTTATGCGTGGATATTAGCGTTCCTGCCTCTCTTCTTTGGCGTACCGCCAGACGAGTACTTCAATTACGCAATGGTCATTGGCGGTGTTGCCGTCATCGGTTTGCTGGTGGCCGACAGAATGGCACTCTCAGAAGCAGGCTATGAACCACCGGCCATTTTGTGGGGCGTACTCTTCCTGCCGGTCTATCTCTGGAAGCGTGCGACCATCACAAAAGGGAGTCGGATTCCGTTTATCGTCATTGTCGCTTCGCTGGCTTGCATCATCTTTATCGGCATCCCGCACCAGGAAGAGGTTGCTCTTGAAGAAGCGGCTTGTCCTCTCGTAACGACCATTCTGAAAGAGAATAACGGAACCACAGCGCCGAAATGTATGAAGGTGACAATTCAGGACAAGGTGACGGACAAGTTCTATAAAGCGACGGCTACGCTGGATAACGGCAATGACATTAACGTTACTCTGGAACTGACCGGCGACAGAAACTTTTATGTCCGCGTTCCTGATGCCTATCTGAACAACTAGCGGCTGCAACTCGTTGACATTGGCGGTCACAAATTGAGGATTTCTATAAGAGTCCGTTGATCGCCACTTTCCCCATCCATCCAACCTACTCCAGCCCAGGCGTGACAAGGCATTTAAGCCAATTACACCCATAAGAAAACAAATAAATAACACATCAACGAAAAGTCAACGCTTTCCCCTGATTTGGTCTAAAAAGTTGACGTTTACGCACGCCATCTCTTATACCCAAAATCCTGCGCACCAGAATCCATCTCCCTGCGACCTAAACGTCAAAAACGACTCGTGATACCACCCAAAAACAGACACGCTCAGAAGCGCTCCCGTTGCGTTATATTGAGCATCTAAACAAGTTGTTTTCAGGTACAAGAAAACAAGTTAACCACACCCACAGAGAACCCAGCGACGCCATTACCCACAATCCCGGAAACACCCACCTCTTCCTGTCAGGCTACCGAAAAGACCCACCTCTTTGCCCCAGGCTACAGACCACCCACCTAATCTCCCCAGGCAACCGAGAACGCAGCTCGCGCACGCAAACCTCTACACGCCATTACCCAATACACGGAGAAGAACAGCCAGAACGAAACCCCGGACAAACCCAGACCAGAACAGGAACCGTCGCAATCTCGCTTACCCACCATTACCCCGGAAGAGAGTGCAAATTCCTGAATAGCAGGGAACGCCATTACTTCATATGCGGAGAACAACTAAAGCGCCCTACTGCCATTACCCACACTTCCATCATTTCACGTAAACGAAGGTAAAAGCGCACCTGCCATTACTCCATACACGGAGAAGAACACTCACCAAAACGACGATAACAACCCAGACGAAAACACAGAGAAGAGCCACCTCAAGAACAACGAAACCACATACGCCGGTAGAGAGAACAAACCGCCCATTTCACCCAAAGGAATACTCGCCGTACAGAGCGTTATCAGGGGGAAGGCTTGCACGTCCACAGGAGAGAAAATACGTAGAGATTTAACTGGAGGTATAAGTGGGAAGGGGAAGAGGGGTATCGCTACTTTCTCCGTAGAAATTCAAGCCATAGTTTTCATCCCCCGTAACGTCCCTATCCACCCCTTCGGTCAGCCTTCGGGCCATCGAGGGAAAAGGCCATGTCCCTTTTCAGGAACGGGAGCATCGCCGCAGGGAAAAGGCTGGAGGTTTTCAGGGAAACGGTGTGAATCCCGCTATACGAACCGGGAAAAGGCTGGCTGCAGGTCGGGAAACGGGTACATCCCGGTTCAGAGCGAGGGACGGCTGCGGGAGCATGCCTTTTCCTCATTCACCTGAATAGTGCGGGAATTGGTGAATCCCGCAGTTGAGCGTTGGAACCAGATCAGCTTCGCACGCTCATATCGGGAAGCCAGATCTAGTGTAAAGGGTTACGGGTTTTGGTGGTGAAATCGCCGAGGACGTTTATTCGAAAATCTCACTGCCCTGATTCGCATCGTCCCTGTTGTCCCACAAATCATCGAGCGCCTCTTCTCTTGTCCCGAAGGGGCCGGAGACGACAGGTGCGTTTGAACTGGTATCGTCCAGCTCTGTGTAAATCTGACCGTTAACCAAAATGACGCGTCCGACAGTGATGCCGCCATGAAGCAACTCGCCTCTCTCGGCGTCGATGCTGAAGTACCCGTCTGTGTAGTCTTTAGTGCTCATCACATTCCCTCTGAGTTAGCCAGATACATACATAGCAATAAATCGGCACAAGCACATCAGCCTTTAAGGAATTCTTTTTCCCCGTTTTCTTATTGCGATAATAACACCAACAAGAAAACAACGTGTTTAGACAAAGGAGAAACACATGTACAAGCATCTGAATATCAGCATCACCCTCTGTGGCGAGGAAGAGTCCTCCGAGTGTGAGATCTCCCTCGATGACGTTATCCGTTCCCAGGATGTTGCTGGTCGCGTGGCGACGCTCATCTCTCAAGGATACAGAGAAGGGACGTTTGATTTCCATATCGAGGACAACCCAATGTCCGTCGCGTGGAACTGCACGACGTCAGAAACGAAGTGAGAGTGAAGAGATGATTAAGATGCCTGTGATGGTTGAGGTGTGGAGCGTGGATTCCCTAGCTGAGTGTCTGGATGCTGTGGGACCGGAGTTGTACCGCAAGTTGTGGTCTTTCGTCCCGGCTGAAGGGGAATCACCCAAAGGGAAGGATATCTGGCATCTGCTCAGTGAAGATGAAAAGCGGGAGCTGGTGGACGCGGTACACATCGAGTTCCCGGACGACGAAGATTAAGAGTGGGGCCACCAGCACGGTGGCCAAAAAACTTGACCTGTCCAAATGCGACAACGAATAGACTGGAGGCAAAACTAAAAACTGGAGAATCAAATGCACTACTACACCACCAGCAACCCTGACACCGGGGACTGTTTCTTAATCTGTTTCGTCATTCGCGATATGGAAGACCGCCAGCCAGCGCCGGAGGTTGAGGAAGATATCGTTGCGCTTGTTCAGTTGAAGGGAGACGAAATTGTCTGGCACAAGAAAGGGACTGACGGAGACAACTATCACTTTAATGAATACCTGATGAAGCAAGATCTCCTTATGTACAAAAAGTTGGATGAAGAAGGCTGGGTTTTTGAAGTGCCATTTCCATGTATCGCCAATGATAGTGAAGTCACCTATTCATGGAGTACACCCTGAATAGATTGGTTCTATCCCGTTTTCAGCTCTGTATTATTTACACCAACAAGAAAACAAGTTGTTTACGGAGATAGTTATGAAAAACGCGATGATTACCAAACTGAGCGCGGGACAGCCACGTAAAGAGAAGCCAGCAGTTCTGAGCCAACTGACTTTGCTCGATATCATCGCCAACGGTACTGCCATTCGCCTGTTTAAAGAGACACTTGTCTCGTTCGACAATGGCTCCCGCGCGCGTTACGTGATGAGTGTGCGTCGCCAGAGTGGGAAAGGGTGGATGGCAAAACAGATTATCTGGCCGGAAGGAGAGCTGGAACAGGCGCTACTGGAGGCGAACAAAGTCGCCCAGCAAGAAATCCAGCGTGCCTCTTTCCTGGCGACAGCCTGACATGTGCAAAAGCGATTAGTCGACCCTACGACAGCCCCGTCCATCCTTCGGGGCTTTTTTGCTTGCTTGTATTGTAAGTACATACCTACTTTAATAATATAAAAACCACCAACTACAGGGAGATAAAAATGACAGTTTCACGTGAGAGTCTTGTGATGGATTTGCATTATGCTTCCGAGAAAGCCTCCGGCGAGAAAGTCGCGAAATTAACCGTCGTTCTGCGCGAGACCATCGGAGGTGATGTACACACCAGCACCTTAATTCGCAACGGCGAAGGGGACACAGCAGTTTACTCGGTAGGCTACCAGAGCGTCAGTAATGCGTCAGATCCGGTCTTGCTAAAACTGGCTGCCTATTTTCGCGAAGGGAATAAAGAAATGTTTGAAAAAATGATGGTACAGGCCGAGGAGGTGTTCGATTCAGGTCTCAACATGAATTCTACCTGGCTTGGGCAATACGGTCTGCGTATCGCATCTAACATTCCCCTGGAAAACCACATCCCGGAAAGCGTATTCGCTTAATCACTGCAATGGCGCGTATCCCGCGCCATTTTCTTATCCCCGATAACAAAATATTTTATGCCTTATCCACATTGCGATAATTACACCAACAAGAAAACAAGATGTTTACGCATGGAGGATATGCACATGACCGATTTCACTATCTCCCCTAAAGCTGAAAACGTATGGCTGGAATCCTGGCTCGACCTGTCGCCGGAAGAGCAGCAGGAAATGGACCACATTGAACAGGACGAACAATGTGATGCCCGCTTCTTCCGCTTTGAGGACAGCGTTTATGACATTGCCGACTTCATGCGCGATGACCGCTTCCCGGACTGGCACGCAGGCTACCCATTAAATGCCTTCGCCATGCTGATGATCCGCGTGGATGGCTCCGGCGATACCATCGACGTCGGTTTGCTCCACTAAGAGAACGAGGCCACCCATGCTGGTGGCCTTAAATGACCATCCTGTTTCCCGCAGGCTAAAAACACCCACCTCTTACCGCCAGGCTACCGAACAACCCTCCGACTCCCTGCCGGCCACCAACAGCCGGAACAGAACGCTTGGACGCCTTATGCGCGTAGCGATAATTAAACCAACAAGAAAACAAGTTGTTTAAAGGATTATCACCATGAATTTTATCGCTACTGTTAACACCCCTGCGCATGGCCATATTTCTGTGACGTTCTCTGATAACGAGAAAAGCGTGATGGGCGCCTGGCGTGACAATGTAGCCATCGAGCTGTCCGGGAAAGAGAAACAGCAGATCACCAATGACATTATCTGCAACCGTCGCCATAAGCGCGTATTTGAGAAAGCGTATGTCTCCACCTCCGGATTTGGCGTATTCATCTTCCCGGTACGCAGCGGTCGCTTCTGCCAGTCAAAACTCATCGAGTTCGCCACGCAGATCGCGCTATGGGTTAAAACAGAATCCGGGTTCGACTTCAGCGAACAGGAAGCAGTGGGGGAGGGGATGCGTATCGCCAACAATGCCATCAAGTGCAAAAACGTCACCTACGAAGCAGGAATCGACTCGTGGAGTGTCTCGTGCGGGGAATACGTGAAAGAGGTGTACGGAAAGAACCGCATTCACATTCTGGCTGGCAAGTAAGAGGGGAGGGGCTGGAAACGCCCCTTTCTTTTCGTCCACCAGATGCCGCAGGGAATTTCAGAAACGGCCAGAGAGCTGTCCGGGGAACTGAAGGGAAACGGCCAGGGAATTTTCGGGAAACGGCTGGGTTTGCCTTTATGTAGAAAACTGAGCGGGAGAAGCCCAGAATCCTGCCAGAAAATATCGCAGGGGCGCTGGGGTAGCGCTGGTGGGGTTTCGGCCCTGAGCCATCCAGATAGCTTTCTCTATGTGATTATGTGAATCCGTGGGTAAACCACAGGAAGCGCGTACACGTCGCGCCAACGTGCTAATGATACGCGAGCGCCCACGGATAGCGCCAATATTGCCGACACGTCCCGAAGGATGGCGCGGATCACGTCGCCAGATATCGCCAGACGATCACGCCCACGACACGACAAAATAAGCCACGCGCTAAAACGCTGTAAAACGCGCTATAACGTGTTTTTTATTGTGGGTAATGGGTATGTACCACCACACATAAAAACGCGTTAAATTGGCGCGTTTATGGCGCTTATTTTTGGTCTGTTTTGGCTGACTTCAGACAATGAAAAACGCGCCAATAATGGCGCGTTATGGTGTGCGGATCTTGAAACGAAAAAAGCGCCCATAGTGGGCGCTATTGTTTTTATTTTTCTAAGTGAATTTTAAAGCCAGCGTTTAAAAAATCTTGAATCATTAAAAGAACATCGGATTCTTTGATTCCTGCGCGCTTCCTATGATCCGCGCTATTCAGATCTATTTTAAACGTGGTTTCGTCGACTACTTCAGAGCTGAGAGCGTAACCAGCTAAACCAGCGATATCATAAACAAGAGTATGATTATGGATGTTAACGCCAGCGATAAAAATAACCATAAAAACGCTCCTTAAAAATAAAATTGAATGCAGACTTAAGATCTTTGAATAAGCGCCCATAGTGGGCGCTATATTCAATTAATTACGCTTTGAAAGCATCAGCCAGATAGTTATAAAAATCATTTTTGATAAAGCGATATTGCTGAGATCCGTTTTTCGCTGCGCCCATTCCTTTGATCTTCTCCACCAGTCCGAGACGTTCGCAGAGATTGATTAACTGGTTGGCTTGAGTATATCCAGCGTCCAATTTAATCTCGTTTTCTTTTTTGGCTTCATTCATCAAATCGAAAACAGCGCCATTTGTGAATGTTTCCAGTTCATCATTAATCATTTCGATTAATGCAAATACGCGAGATCCGGACATATCAGCGACTGAATAAACGCATTTACCAGACTTGATAGACTTAACCAGATAAACCAATTTTTCGAGTGAATAGCTATTTGTCATAGCTTCACGGAAAAATACTTCTGGCGCTTGTTTGCTTGCTTTAATCGCGTAGTAAAAGACACCAGCTAATTTCTCATCATTAACAGCGTTTAAAACGTTGTTGGTGAAGTATGCAAGTTTGGTAGTCGCTGCAAGCATGTTAGCTTTATCTGCTTTTGTGTGCGTACCATTCTGATAATGATTGTTATAAGTCTGAGTAGCGTTGTTGGCTGCAACTTGTAATTCATTAGCGATAACTACAGCAGCGTCGATGATGGATTTTTTAGAGATAGCAACGTTAGACATGATATTAATCCTTATGTAATATTGATAACTTAATTTGTTATTTGTTTATCGTCAGCGTGTTCGCTTTCGATGTGACTAATTATCGATATACAGAAATTAAAATCAAGAGTTTTTTACGCGGGAACGAAAAAAATTTTCTTCAATAAAAATCAAAGTCTTAGAAATAAAAAGTGTTTTCTCGAAGGTGTTGCCTAAATAAATTCTCTATTCGGTCAATCACCCTTATATATTTAAACTGGAATTGTGGTGGGTGAAATAAATATAACGGGAAGTGACACGTAAAATAATAACCGGACTTAGCCGGTTATTACCCTTATAGATTTATTGAGCAGACTCGACAATTTTTCGGTTGGTGTCAAAGAGTGCATCGACGAAGTGTGCCGATGACTCGCTGGCATCACACCCCAACATCTCCCTTTGGTCAGCCGAACGCCCCTTACAGATTTGGACACTCTCTCCAATTGTCTTTCCCGCTTTGACAGCGGCTGCGAACTGGTACATGCAAACCGACACATTGTCCGATGACGAACAAACGTCGTTCATGAGTGACTGAATAACTGGTTTATAGTCCATAGCTGAGGCTGCCGTGGACGATGCGAGAAGAATTGAGGATAGTAAAATCGCTTTCATAACTTAAAACGGTAAAATTCGTTCAACCCAATCGAACATGACGACCATCTTCCGACCATCGCCAACGCTGAGTGTGACCTGACAAGCGTCAACGCCTGAAGACACACCTTCAAGTTCACGGCCATCCGCCATGTAGACCCTTATAGACTTCTGCATCTCATGAGCCTGGCGACAAATTTTGAAGAAATCACGGCGAGATGGCCGATTGTCCACATAGTCTGGGTGTACCGTTGTCCGACCCGTGAAGTCGTGCGCAATACCTTCTGTCACACCTGATTCAATCGTGCTGATTCTCTCAAGTGGGAGCCTTATACGATTTTCTTTGTCGAACGGGGCAGGGCAAAGGTCGACTTTGTTGCGCGACGACATGAGACCCTGAACGTACATGCAGAACACCTGACCATCTTCCATCGTGACCCTTACAGGAATGAGAGACTTACGCCAGAACATCAGCGCCTTCTCCACGTTGGTGTAATCGCGCGGCCAGACTTCTGCAGGAATCCCGTAGGTGATGTCAGTAATATTCGTCATATCGTCACAGTGTCGTTGGTAGGATATCGATGTCACCTGCGTTGCTGGTGAACACCCGGAAGACTTTCGTCTCGCCAGCTTTGGTGATGGTCTCGCGTTCCTGACGAGCAGGGTTCAGTGCGCACAGCCCGGCGCCCTCCAGAGAAGCGCCAACAATCCATTGCCCGGCATCAAGATGGAACGTCGCTTTCTCACCGGTCTCAAGTTTCGCAACCGTCTCACCATTGATGAAGATGGACGCGTCGCAGCCCGCACCTATCATACCTTTGTCCCTCATAACCACCAGCGTGGTTGGTGCAGACGTCTGGTATTTGAAAACTCTGGCCTGCGGAGCCGGTTTTGCATCAGCTACAGACACAGGGCGGGATGAACATGCACTCAGGAGTAAAACGGGGATGGTAATCAGTGGAAGTAGAACGTGTTTCATGGCTTGAACTAAATCCTTATCACTTCAACGAACAAGGCGTCTTGCGACGCCCTTAATGCTTAATCGAGACGTTTGAGAATATCGGCCAGATCTTCTTTGGTCATGCCAGAGGATTCGTAAATCTTCATGACCTTTTCACGAGCCTTTGCAGAAGCCTCTAATGACGTAGCTGCTTTATCAAAATCAGCCATCGTCATGTTGGACAGCACCAGATTGATGATGTCTGCCTTTGACAGCTTAATGTTGCGTTCACGCAGTCGATTCTGAAAGGTTTCCAGCTTGTCGTTTGCTTTTTCGGTTAACTGAACCTGGCAGTGTATAGCGCGTTTCTCGCTCATGCTTACTCTCTATTCAAAACAGTGAAATCGAATGTGCTACCCACCGGCAATACTCCCTCGGCAAACCCAGGCGTAGTGTCGATAATGTGCTTCCGTTCATATGAGTGCGACATGAGGTATTTGTTGCTCACGTCGATGAAGTCGGTAATAAAGCACACGTTAGCCTGATTCTTTTTGGCTCGAAGACCGCGGCCAACACGTTGGCGCATCTCAACTTCGGCTTTGCCGCCACCACCCAGAATCACCGCACCTACGCTTGGAACGTCGACGCCAACATCCAGAATGGTTGAACCAATCAGAACATCTATCTTGCCTGCCGCCAGACTGTTGAGCTTTGCTTGTCGGGTAGTCTGGTTTGATTCTCCGTAGATGAAATCGACCTTGAGGCCGCTTTCTTTCATCATTTCCATCAAGATCTGACCATGACGCTTCAAACGAACCAGCGTCATACAGTTCAGACCGTGACTTTTGTACATTAACGCTTCGCGCACAATAGCCTCGTTGCGGCCCAGATTGTAAACGATGCCTAACTGATAGGCTTTCTGGTAAGCCGTACTCATTCCAACCCGAAAGTTCAGGTGTTTCGAAGCAAGTTCGGCCCTAATCCGCACCTCGTCTGGAGTGTACGCGATTTTATGATATAGAAAGTAGGGTTTCGCTAAAATACCTCGGTCGATCAAATATTTCTCTGTGACCTTTATCTCAATGCGACCGGCCACAGCCATGAGACGCATATTTGCTTCGGTCGAGTCCTTCATGAACGGCGTAGCTGTCAGCGCCAGACGGTAATCGGCATTGATGCACAACCGGGCGATATCGTAGAAGTTTGAACCTGATGATTCGTGTGCCTCTTCCAGAATCAGCAGAGAAACGCTGGACAGAAAGCGCTTAACCAGTTCCCGGCGCTTCAGGTGGTACTGTTTTTTCTCCGGTGATGCGTCGCGCGGCGGCTCTTCGAGAAAACTGGCCAGGGTCTGCACCGTGGCAACGTTGATATGGCGCGAGACCTGGAACTCACCAGATCCAATCACCCCAACTTTCTGACCTTTCAGCCACGGCTCGCCATTCTCCGCGCGGTAGTCGATGGATTTCTGGAAGTTCTCTGCCATCTGGAACATCAGAACCGAGCGCGTGGTTAAAAACAGCGTCATACGACCGATGCGAGCAGCTGCCTTACACGCTACGTTCGATTTACCGCCACCCGTCGCAATCTGGGCAATCATCATCCCTTCGCGCACCAGTGTTTCCACTGTCTGATCCTGATACGCATAGTCCGGGTTATACGGGAATGGGTTAACTACCGGGTTCGGCTTGCCCAGCGCGGGGGCTTTTTCCTTGCGCACATGCACGCATTTGATGCCAGCTTTCAGAAGGTTGGCTGAAACTGGCTTCGCAAACCCAGCCGGGAACGCGTTTTTGCTCCAGTTGAACATCGTGCTGGTTCCTTTCCAGTCCCCAGCCTCCACTTCATAGCTCAACATCTCCTGAACGAGCCGCTTCACGTTGTCATCAGCGCCAGAAATCAGCGCATTGACTGCATTCGATACAATCCGAACTGTCATAAACCTCTTTCCTTCGTGCCTTTTGTATGGTAATTGGCTATTATAGTAAGTAAGTACTTATACAATGGATTGTATCAGAATTATGGGTGTGAAAATTACGATTCTGCAGGTGGAAGTCGCGAACCTGCGTCCGAATCCCTGGAATACCAACTCCGTTGGGGCGCAAAACTTCGAAAAACTGAAAGGCTCTATCGAAAAATTGGGCTTTTTTAAGCCAATTCTGGCGCGGGAGCTGGACGGGGGCGTTTTTGAGATCCTCGGTGGCGAACACCGCTGGCGTGCCGCGATGGAGCAGGGCATTTCAACGGTTCCCGTCATCTCCGTGGGCAAAATTAACGACCTGGTGGCCAAACAGATGTCCCTCGTCGATAACGAGCGCTACGGCGAAGACGATCAGGTCGCTTTGCAGCGCTTAATCGAAGAAATCCAGTCTGAAATCGACTACCGGTTGTCCGATATCGCCCCGTATGACGACGAAATGGCGGCAACACTCGCCAAAGCGTCCGTTATCGATCTTGAAGCGCTGGAAGCGCTCTCCCGTGGCGATGACGAGCCGGTAGACGAGGACAAACGCGAGAAAACCGAGCGAGTCGGTGCTGAACACCAGACGATGCGCTTCAAAGTGACGTTTGATGCGTCAGATCGCGTCGCCGACACCATCAAAACCATCATCAAAGAGCAGGGAATCAATACCGGTAACGAAATGGAGAACGCCGGGGAAGCCCTGGTGTGGCTGGTCGACTACTACAAGGAGCGTATGTAATGACCAAAAACTTTGAAATCGTCTATCGAAACCCGGCAGAACTCATCCCGTATGAGATGAACGCCAAAAAACATGACGAACAGCAGATCCGCGACCTGGCGGCCGCCATCAAAAAGCGCGGTTTTGACCAGCCGATCACGGTCGACAAGCACGACGTCATCATTACTGGCCACGGTCGTCGCGAGGCGGCTCTTCTGGCTGGTCTGGGGCGTGTGCCGGTCATCGTCCGCGACGATCTGAGCGAAGAAGAAGTGAAGGCGAAGCGTCTGGAAGACAACCGCCTGGCCAGTATTGACTACGACGCCATCAAATTGCAGCAGGAGCTGGAATCCCTGGTGCTGGGCGACGTCGAGGTCTTCGGTTTTGAAGAGCGCGAGCTGAACGTGCTTGTCGGCAGCATGACCGAAGAGATGGAAACCGGCTCTCTGGTGCTCGATCTGGGCGAAGAGACAGAACGCCAGAAAGAAGAGCACACCGAGATCAGTCGCGAAGTGGCCTCTGAAGAAGTCCGCGTCATCGACGTATTGGGCTTTAAAACGCTCCCTGCTGGCTCTGCCATTGTGGTTGGGGATTTGCTTGCCCACATGGAAGAAATCACGGGAGAGAGCGGGGTAGACGCTTTCGTGGCGTATGCGGAGAAAGTTTCTTCTGGGGAGCTGGCTGCATGAGTAAATACACCATCAACGTATCGTTTCAGACCCGCGTGAACAAAACCACGCGCACGCTGGAGATTGCCGAATCATTCGGTCTTGGCCTGGACGAAAAAGAGTGGACGCTTTACGACAATCTGGAGCTGGAAGTGAAGCAGGGCGATGTGGTGTACATCACCGGCCAATCCGGTTCCGGTAAATCCGTTGTGCTGCGCGAGCTGCAACGCCAGATGAAGGATGAAGGGCTTTCTGTAGCCTCCATCGATGACTTTACCTTCGACAATGAGGTTAACGTCATCGACCAGCTGGGCAAAACCACCAGCGAAGCGCTGGGGCTGCTGTCTATGGCCGGATTGAATGACGCCTATCTCTTTGTGCGCAAGCCATCCGAGATGTCTGACGGCCAGAAATACCGTCTCAAGATCGCCAAGCTGATCGAGTCAGGCACCAAAGTCTGGGCAGCCGACGAATTTGGCGCTGTTCTCGACCGTGTAACCGCTCAGGTTGTGGCGTCGAACCTCCAGCGTGCCGCACGAAAGGTTGGTGCGACGGTAATGGTGGCGACGACCCACGAAGACCTGAAGAACGCGCTGCGCCCGGATATGCAGATCACCAAGCACTACAAAGAACGCGTGAAGGTGGAATATGCCTGATTTGAAGATCGTAGAGCTGAAGCCATCGAAAGAGGCTGACAACAACAACGTTGAAGTCATCCGCCTGCTGGAAGAAGCACTCCAGTACGCCAGAGAAGGCAAAAGCCAGAGCCTGGCGCTGCTGATGATCAACAACGACGGTAGTGTTCTGGATTGCTGGCATAACGGTGGGCGTCCATACGTCATGGTTGGGGCGATGGAATCGCTTCGCCTGGACTTCATCAATGCCAATATCGAGCGCAGGTGATCGACATGACAGACATCATCATCAAACGCTACCGCCCGGAAGAGTTCCCGCGTCATCTGGACTTTCTGGAGCGGATGACCGTTACCAAAGGTACGGTTGAAGACTGGCACGCGCTGAAGTCGCTGCACTACAAGACGGATGGTAAGCCGTTTGCGCCAACGTATTATCGCTGCGAACTGGACGACAGGCTGGTGGGCGTCGTGGTTATGGCTTACCCGAAACTGCTGCTGGCGCCTCGCCATCGCATGTTTCCTAAGCTGAAGCCAACCACCAATACCACCGTGGCCAACCAGTATTGGGGCCGGTACGTGAACAACAACTTTGCGGTGATCAGCCGTTCCGTTGTGGACACTCAGTACCGCGGCGTCGGCGTCTCCTATCGAATGATTAATCTGGTTAGCAGGATGCACGACCGGCCAATCATCGAGATCCAGTCGTCGATGAGCAAATACAACCCGTTCGCCATGAAAGCAGGGTTCCAGTTCATCCGTCCGGAGCGTCCGAAGAGCTATGAGAGTGCGTTGCGCGTCTTCCAGCGTCATTTCCGTTCCGACCCTGGCGACAACGAAGCGATCGTCAAAGAGCTGTTCGCCATGAGTGAGTCTCGCCGTCGTCGTGCGCTGCGTGATCTGGTCGCTGACTACCACAAGAACAGTTCCCTGGCCAAAGCCGGGCGTAATCGTGGCACGACGATTCAGGACATTGCCGACAGTCTGGTGGACGAGGCCAGCATCGTGAAGCTGCTCAAGGACATTCACAACCTGAGCTTCACGTCTCCGCTGTATGGCGTGTACCGAAACCCGGACTTTGGCCGTCAGCTGCCTGACACGCTGCCACTGCTGGCATTCGACAAACAGCCTTTGAATAAACCTCTTGAAATTGCATTACCGGCATAAGGATTTGCCATGACGTTGACCGACAAACAAAAAGACATCATCAAAACCATCAATTTAGGCCATGAGCGTGGGCATCTGCTCGATCTGGACGAGCTGCTTGAAGTGCTGCCGTACAAAACGACCAAACAGAGTATGCAGTTCTCTATCCGAGCACTGGTGAAAAAGGGGCTGGTGGAGAAAGGAATGTGCCGCCAGCGCGGTGATTCCGGCTACCACCGTCGCACGCTGGGACTGACCACGTTAGGTCGTGCCAGAGCCAAATTACTGGTGATGTAAGTCGGTCTGGGAGCCAGTTTGAGAGCCTGCTTCCGTATATATAAATACTAAGTGACTTATTAAATATATACGGAAGCAGGTTCTGAATACTCCCCAGCCCGGTTTTAAACACCCAGAAAACAAATTGGTTAGGCACAGAATTAAACAAGTTGTTTAGGAGCGCAAGGATGCGCTCTGAGTGTTTTAGAGGGATCTATGACTGTAGAAAAAGACGAGAGCAAAACTCGCCTGACGCCAGCTGAGTGGGCAGAAGCCGAAGCGAAGTGGACTTCCGGCGAATACACACTCTCCAAGCTGGAGGAAGAGTACGGCATTCGTCGTGAAACGCTCTCCAGACATTTCAAAAAGCGTGGATTAGAGAAAGGCGCGGACTCCGTTGGGAAGATGGTGCGCGAGTCGCTCAAATCCGACGCAGAGCTGCGTGCGAAGGCGCGTGCAGAGAAAATCGAAGAGCGCCGGACTCGTTACGACGATTGGGCGTTCGCACTCGGTCGTATGGTGATGCATGAGGTGGCCACAGCCAAGAAGGACGGCAGGCCACTCGCAACCATCGAAGATGACCTGAAGAGTCTCCAGCGTGCCAGCGGCACACTCGCTAAGTGCTTCGAAATATCCTCGAAAGCGCTCGGCATGGATCGCGCAGAGAACGAAGACGACGAAATCCCGAACCTGGTATTTGGCGAACTTACGCCTTCCCAGGTGGCGCAGCTGCGTAAGGAAGATGATGAGCCGGATCTGATTGATGACGATCTGCTTGAGTCACTCGAAGAGGAAGCTCTGAGCGAAGCAGAGGTCGATTCTGACGCGTCTGGTGATGAAAGTGATGGGAGCGTCTAACTATGGCCATCCCGTCGTCTCTGAGTCTCGTACAGCTGCATTCTGGGCAGATGCAAGTCTTCCAGTCGCCACATCGTTTCAAAGTGGTGTGTGCGGGTCGACGCTGGGGTAAATCCCGGTTGTCGATCTCCACCATCATCCGCGCGGCAGCCAAAGAGAAGAAGCAACGTGTCTGGTACGTCGCACCGACTTACCAGATGGCTCGCCAGATCTTGTGGGATGACCTGCAGGAAGTTCTGCCGCGCAAATGGGTTCGTAAGAAAAACGACACCACGATGACCATCGTGCTGAAGAACGGCTCTGAAATCGCGCTGAAAGGTGCGGATAAGCCCGATACGCTTCGTGGTGTGGCACTGCACTTTGTGGTGCTCGATGAATTTCAGGATATGAAGCCGGACACCTGGTACAAGGTACTGCGTCCGACACTGTCCTCTACCCGTGGCGGTGCGCTGATCATCGGTACGCCAAAAGGCTTCTCCGAGTTCCACAAGCTGTGGACTATCGGTCAGAACAAAGATTTGCAACGCAAAGGACAGTGGAAGAGCTGGCAGTTCGTTACGGCTGATTCTCCGTTCGTACCGAGCGCGGAAATCGAAGCGGCGAAGAACGATATGGACCCTAAATCGTTCGCACAGGAATACCTGGCCAGCTTCGAAAACATGTCCGGACGCGTTTACTACCCGTTCGACCGCAATGTGCATGTGAAGCCACTCCAGTTCAATCCGAAACTGCCGATTTGGGTTGGTCAGGACTTCAACATCGACCCTATGTCATCGGTCATCCTGCAGCCGCAGCCAAATGGTGAGTTGTGGGCCGTGGACGAGGTTGTTCTGTTCTCTTCCAACACGGCTGAAGTGTGTGATGAGCTGGAGCGTCGTTTCTGGCGCTGGAAGTCTCAGGTCACTATCTTCCCTGACCCGGCAGGTGCGTATCGCCAGCACGCACGCGGCGAATCGGACGTCGATATATTCAAGGAAAAAGGTTTCCTTCGAGTCGATTATCCGAAGAAGCACCCGCCGATCGCAGACCGTGTTAACGCAGTGAACCGCATGTTGATGAGTGCCTCGGGCGAAACCCGGTTGTACATCGATCCGAAGTGCAAACATCTCATCGACTCGCTGGAGAAGGTGATCTACAAGCCAGGCTCACGCGACATGGATAAGACTGGCGGCATCGAACACAGTGCAGATGCGTTGGGTTATCCGGTTCATCGTAGGTATCCGGTGAAAAATCGTGTTATTCTTGGTGGATCTAGATAGGTAAGTGCTTACCTAAACAGAAGGGAAAAGCAAATGGAATTGACTGACAAGCAAATCAAAGACCTTGTGGCACGACGCCACCCTGAATATGAGAAGAAAAAAGAACATTGGGACTTCCTCGCCAGCACCTACGCTGGCGGGCGTGCCTGGTTCAACGACAATATCTTCCGTTACTTCAAAGAGGGCGATCAGGAGTTCAAAGAGCGCCTGGAACGCGCTTATCGCTTCAACCACACTCGTGAAGTGGTAAACCTCATCAACAAATACCTCTTCAAAGAGGTCATTCACCGCAACACTGATGAAGCGCCGGAGCAGATCCGCAATTTCTGGAAGCGAGCCACGCGCCAGAACACCTCCATCGATGCGTTTATGGCGGCTATCGATCTGCAATCATCCATTTATGGCCGTATCTGGGTTGTCGTGGACAGCACCATGAACGTCGATGTTGAGTCTGTTGCAGACGAGAAGAAAAATGATGCGCGTGCCTATGCTTACTGGATTTCTCCGCAGCAGCTGCTTGATGTTGCCTGGGATGAAGACGGCAATATGTTGTGGGCGCTGATTGTTGAAATCGCGCGCGACGACGAAGATCCGTTTACGTCAACCGGGCAGGAATACCAGCGTTACCGTCTGTGGACGCAAAACGAGTGGTATCTCTTCCGTGAAGAAGTGAAGAAAGGTTCCGGAAATAGCGGTCGTCGTCAGGCCAAAGTCGTTCTGGAGGATAGCGGCCAGCATAATCTGGGCGTGGTGCCGGTGTTTCCGGTGGATTGCATTGGCGAAAGCGAGTCTCCGTATTTCAGCCCGTCGTTGATTGACGATATCGCCTATCTTGATCGCGCTGTGGCCAACTACCTGTCGAACCTTGACGCGATTATTCAGGATCAGACATTCAGCCAGCTGGCTATCCCGGTTCAGTCACTGCTGCCGGGCGATGAAAACCACACCAAAGTGCTCGAAATGGGGACAAAACGCGTCTTCACCTTCGACTCTGAGAGCGGTAATCAGCCGTTCTACCTGTCTCCAGACCCGAAACAGGCTCAGATGATCATCACCACGATTAAGACGGTGATTAACGAGATCTACCATTCCGTTGGTGTGGCAGGTGAGCGAACCAAGCAGGATAACGCACAGGGCATCGATAACTCTTCGGGCGCAGCGAAGATGTACGACTTCCAGCGCGTTAATAGTCTGCTGGTGACAAAAGCAGAGCGCCTCGAAAGGGCAGAGCGCCAGATGATGCAACTGGCAGCAAAATGGATGGGCGTCGAACTGGATGAAGACCACTCTCTGATCGCGTACCCGGAAAGTTTCGACATTCGCGGTCTGACTGACGAATTTGCCGTTGCTGAGAAACTGTCTCTGCTCCAGGCGCCTGATTCTGTTCGTCGTCATCAGATGGAAATGCTCATCGAGAAGGTCTTCCCGAACATTTCCGAGGCGATGCAAAAGGAATTTCAAAAAGATCTCTTGAAATTTCCTCCAAAAAATGATCTTAATACCCTTGAAAATAAGTCAGCACTTACTTATGATCGAGATGCAGCCCAAGAAAGCGGGCAAGATCAACCCCGAGGGAATGGGGACTCATCTACTCAAGAGACCGAGTGATAAGTAACGAAAAGGAATTTCTATGAATCTGTGGCAAATGCTTATGGCCCGTCGTGGCCTGATGGATGTAGCTGAAGCGCATGAGCGCGGAGGCGCTGATGGCGGTGCTCCTGCTGGAGACAATGAGCAGGGCAATCAAGACCCAGGCAAACAGGGCGAGCAAAAAGAGCAACCGAAGGGTGACGACGACGAGTATGCCGGTATGACTCAGGAAGAGTTGCTGGCAGAACTGCGTAAGTCCAAGAAAGCCGGTGCTGACCTGCTGAAAGAGAACATGAAGCGCAAGGAGAAAGAGCGCACATTGGCCGATCAGCTGGCTCAGTACGGTGATATTGACCCGGCACGTGCTCGCCAGCTTCTCGAAGCTGAACAAGCCGCAGAAACCGCACGTCGGGAGGCGGAGCAGACTGAACTGGAACGCCGTGGTGAGTTCGATGCTGTGAAAAAGCAGATGATCGAAGCGCACCAGGCTGAACTGGCACAGCGCGACGAACGCTACTCCGCTCTGGAGAGCGAGAATGCCGCACTGAAGGCTCAACTGGTCGAAATGACTGTTGGCGCTTCCTTCAGCGGCTCTGCCTTCCTGCGTGACAAAGTTCTGATGACTCCGGCTAAGGCTCGCGTTATCTACGGCTCTCATTTCGAAGTGGGTGAAGACGGTAGTGTTGTGGGCTTTGATAAGCCAGCCGGTCAGAAAGAACGTGCAGTTCTGGTTGACGGTGAAGGCAAACCGTTACCGTTCGAATCCGCGATTGAGCGCATTCTGCGTGCAGATCCGGAAGCTGACGCACTGTTGCGCAGCGAAGCCAAGCAGGGTGCTGGTTCCAATAGCAAACCGACCCACAAAGTAAACCAGCCGAAGAGCAAGTCGACTATGGATAAGTTGACCTCCGGTCTGGGGAAAATCGGACTCAAGTAACATCTTAAATCATAGGGAAATGAAAGATGCCATTACTGCGTGATGAAGCTGAAAAGCTGTCTAACAACGAACTTGAGCAGGGTGTGATCGAGACCATCATCGATCGCGATGACCTGTTCGCTGTTCTGCCTTTCATGAAGATTAATTCTAAGGCATACCTCTACAACCGCGAAGCTACCCTGAGCGAAGCAACCTTCATTGATGTGAACGACACCATCACCGAAGGCGCTGCAACCTTCACCGAACACGTTGCGAAGCTGCGTATCCTGGCAGGCGACGTAGACGTCGACAAATTCCTGGCGACCACTATGTCCGACACCAACAACCAGCTGGCAATCCAGGTTCGTCAGAAGGTGAAAGGTCTGGCTCGCGCATTCCGCCGCAACCTGATTCTGGGCGACTCCAGCACCAACAACAAAGCGTTCGACGGTATTCCGAAGCTGATGCACGACGATCAGAAGATCGACATCGAAGGCGCTTCCATGACCTTCTCCATGTTCGACGAGCTGGTCGACGCGGTGAAAGATCTGGGCGCAGACTGCATCATGATGCGTTCCGAGCACCTGCGTGCTTACCGCGCTCTGCTGCGTACCGTTAGCCTCGGCCCGTCCGAAATCATGATGGAAAACTTCGGCCGTCCGATGCTGTGCCACAACGGTGTACCGTTCATCGTGAACGACTTCATCCCGACTGACGCGGGCAAAGCAAGCATCTACTGCCTGCACCTGTCCGAAGAGAACGGTGTGACTGGTCTGTATGGCGGTGAAAACGCCGGTATCGTTGTTGAGAACATCGGTACTGTTCAGAACAAAGACGCAACCCGTACCCGCGTTAAGTGGTACTGCTCTCTGGCGAACAAGCACGACAAGGCTATCGCCGCGCTGACCAACGTAAAAATTTGATCAGTATAGTAGGTAAGTAATTATCTACCGTTTAAGGGTGGGCTATACGCCCACCCTTTTTATAGGAGCGAGAAATGCCAGAACAAAAGATGAAGATCACGGAAGAGGCGTTTGCGGATTTCACGGGGCATATGTGCCGTGCCGGATTCACCAATTCCATCTCCAACGAGCCTCTGAGCGAGCGCCAGCAGAACCATCTTGCGGCTTGCTTCCGGGCAATTCCGTTCACTCAGTCTGTCACCATTACACCGGCTGCGCCGTCCGTATTGGTGGGCAAAACCGTTCAACTTAGTGCAGGTATCACTACGAGCAAAAGCGCAGATTCATTCACCTGGACGTCGGCCAATGACCAGATCGCCACAGTCAGCGGTACGGGTCTGGTTACTGGCGTGACTCCGGGCAAAGTGAAGATCACCGCCACCGATAAGCAGACTCAGCTTTCTGCATCAGTCGAAGTGACCGTTAAGCCTGTCAGCGTGGAGTCCGTTACGGTAACGCCAGACTCTACCTCCGTTGAGAAGGGGAAATCGGTCAAGTTGCGCGTTGATGTACAACCGTCAAACGCAACCAATAAAAGAGTCACCTGGACTTCCAAAAATAGCGACAAAGCGACCGTTGACCAGAACGGTAACGTAGCTGGCGTAGCCGTTGGTACGGCAACCATTGAAGTGGTTTCGCAGGATGGTAGCCATAAAGCTACTGCCACGGTGGAAGTCACTGAGCCTGTCGTTGCTGTTACTGGCGTCTCTGTCGATCCGAGCACCACCAGCGTTGAAGCCAACAAAACGGTACAGCTGACCGCGAACATCGAACCGGCTGGCGCAACCAATAAGCGCGTAACCTGGGCGTCAAAAAATGCCGAGTTTGCGACGGTTGATAGCGCAACTGGACTTGTGACCGGTGTGGCTGCAGGTACTGCCACTATCGAAGTCACCACGGAAGACGGTAGCCACAAAGCCACTGCGACCGTTGAAGTGACCGCAGCACCGGCTGCGTAACGAACACATGGGCGGCTATGCCGCCCATTAAGTGAGAAGAAGAATGAAACCAGCAAAAATTCGTTTATTGGAGCCTCAGTTTTTGGGGTACACGGGCATTCTCTGCGGTATCCAGTTTGTCGACGGCATCTCGGTTGCCGAACTGCCATTCATCGATCAGCAGCGGATTTGTGCCTCCATGCGTGCCACTACCGTTGAAGGCAAAAATGTATCTCCTTCTGCCGCGTACAGCAGCCGCAATGATTTGACTGCGGACGACATTGTCGAGACGGCGGCCCCGGATATTGTGCCAATGAAACGTGGTACGGCTGAAGTGGAAGCCAAACCGGTACAGCGCTTTACTCGTGAAGAGCTGGAGTCGATTGCGGACTGTGAGGGTATTGCGGGTCTGCGTCAGATTGGCAATCAGATTGGCGTGAAAGCCAAAGGCATCGTTGAAATGATCGAAGGCATCCTGAAAGCACAGGGCGGTGAGTAATGGCGCAGATCGACACGTACCGTAGCGGGGAAGCAGTTTCCCTGTCGTTTGCATTTAACGTTCTGGATATTGAGTCGGCCACGTATACCGTCAGAGATGGCGCTGGTGCGATCATCGTCGATAACGAACCTCTCGATATTACTGAGGGGCAGATGTCCATTCCGGTTGTCGTGTCGGCCGAACACAACCTGCTTTCAGATAAAGAGCGCGATCTGCGACACGTCATTGTCAAAGCGGTGGCATCCGGGCTGACGCATGAAGAGCGCAAGATGTACGTTCTGCTGAATAGCTTCGAGTTGTCAATTCCAGGCCAGTCATTCGCAACGGTCGCAGACGCCCAGATGCAAGCTATCGATATGCTGAACGGCGACACCCTGTTAGCTGATGGCGAAGGGCTGATGCGCAAACGTCTCATTGAGGCCACCAGACGCGTCAAAACGTTGCCGTTCTCAATCCGCAAAGTCCTGCGTATCGACTTCGACCGGTACGATCGCCCGCAAAACATGCTGAACGTCTATGACATTCCGTGGGGCGCTGACGGGGCATATCGTCACGATCTGATCGATTGGGAGCAGATGACGCCGGAGAAATTCGACGAGTTCCCGGACTACTTCAAACAGGCATTAATGCTGGCCGTGGTTAATGAAGCCTGCGAAATCGCTAACGGTAATGACGTAGCGGCAGCCCGCGAGGACGGCATTCTGTCTGAGTCCATTGGTGAAACGACCAATATGTACCGCACCGGCAAAGCGGCAAATGTGCATGTGGCTCGCAGTACCTGGCGACTGCTGGTCAGTTACATCAATAACCGCATGATTGTTCGCCGTGCGTAACGCCAGTCGCATTATTTACTTCTGGTCGAAAGGCTCAAGACGAGCAATCGCGCCTTCGCCTGGTAATGAGTGCGGCTGCCAACCACAGGGAGAGTGCATGAACATTTCATGGCAAGCCGAGATAGCGATTTACCGTCTGGGTTCGAAGAATGTCTACGGTGAAGCGCAATTGCAGTTCGTCAGGAAGACGAACGTCGGCGTCGTTAAGTTTGAGCAAAGTAACGAGAAGTCATCGGTACGTGCGGACAGCTCCGGCAGTCGCGGTAAAGCGAATCTGGAATTGTTCGATGCTGTTCTGGTGATCCCACTTGAGGCCGCAGTGCAGCTTGATGACGTTCTCATTCTGGAGGGGCAAAAGCTGAAGGTATCCAGCGTGCATCGTCGCTGGGGACTGCGTGGGCGCCCTGGGCATCTGGAAGTAGGGGCAAACATATGGGTCTGAAGTACGACGCGCATCAGTTTAAGCGTGCTGGCGACAGGCTCAATAACAGCCAGAAAGCCTTTAAGCGTTATCTCATCCGTGACATGGAGAAGCTGGCGCGTCTGGTTGAGCGTCTGGCGCGGGCAATGGCCCCGCTGGAGACTGCCTCACTCGAAAGCGCGATCTTCGCGAGAGTGGTCAAAGAAGGCTATACCGGGCTGCGTATTGAGTTATCGGTATCTGGAGCCAAACCACGCGAAGGGCATCCGGGTGTTGAGGTTGGCGATTATGCGGAGTACATGGAGTTGGGCAAGTATCGTCTCGGCTATCTCTCCCGCATGAAGAGCGTCACCAACCCGCCAGTTGCTGGTGTGAAGCCACGAGTTGGGCCTTTGTTCCTTGAGAGAGCCGTGCAGATCAGTGAGAAGCAGTTCACTCAGACGATAGCAGAAGCGGCAAGGAAAGCAGGTTTTACGAGAGGTTGATGTGTTTATTGAAGCATTTGCGAGCCTGATGCAGAAGGCGAAGATCGGTACAGTCGGCACTGACATTTTCTGTCACTACATGCCAGCCAATGTGAAGTCCGGTGTTCTGTTGGTTACTCCCAATACGGGGATCACCATTGACCATGAGTTAAAAGGCTTCTATCACGACTCTTTCACCGTCATCGTGCGTAATGCGACGATCACAAAGGCGGTGGCGAAAGCCAATAAGATCATGGACATGTTCCCGGTTGAAGAAACCGTGTCAGAGGGCGTTTACTTCCGGTTGGTTCGGCCAATGTCGATGCCGATTACTTATCACAAAAACGAAGGTTCGTTGATTGAAGCGGGTATCCCGATTGAATTTGCGGGCTATTTGTTGAATTAATAAAATAAGTAAGTATATACTTACCATTGGCACCATGAAGGTGCTGATTTAACGGAAAAAGGAGTTTTCCAACAATGTCCAATACCCATGTAAAAAACATCAAACTTGGCGCCTGCAAAGTGTCGTTTGGTGGCGTTGATCTGGGTTACACCAAAGGCGGTGTTCAGGTTGAAGTTGCGACCGAAACTCTGAAAGTCACCGTAGACCAGCTGGGGCAGACCACCATCTCCGAGCTGGTGCAGGGTCGTAACATTACTATCACTGCGCCGCTGGCCGAGTCTGTGTTGCAGAATATGGTCGATCTGATGCCGGGTTCTACTCTGAGCGAAGACGATAACGCTGTGACCATCACTTCCGCACAGGGCGTCAACCTGATCGACGTAGCCAAAGAGCTGGTTCTGACCCCGCAGGATACCACCGACTACGTTCTGACCATCCCGAAAGCTGCGACCGCAGGTAACTTCACCATGACCTACCAGTCTGATGATGTTCGCGTGTTCTCCGTTCAGTTCACCGCTTACCCGGATGACGACGGCGTGCTGGGGAAAATGAGCGGCCCAAAGCCGGTTAAAACCGTCTCTATCTCTCCGGAATCTCCGGAAGTTAAAGCCGGTGAGACCGTGCAACTGACTGCCCAGATCACCCCTGCAGATGCCGGCGACAAAACCGGTGTGTGGGAATCAGACAATCAGGAGAAAGCCACCGTTGACCAGACTGGTCTGGTTCGCGGAGTAGCTGAAGGTTCGGCAAATATCTCCTTTACCAGCAATAGCGGCGGCAAGAAAGCGACCAAAGCAGTAACGGTTAATTCTGCCCAATAATCGCGATCTAACTAAGCAGAGGCTCAGGAAGAGCCTCTCTTTTAAAAGGACTTTAACCAATGACCAAATTACTCGATCTCGACTCCATTCTGCCTCCGAAGAAAAGCATCAAGTTCGGCGGTCAGGAATACCCCATCGTTGAAATGACTGTTGGCCTGTTCGTCTCCATCAAGCAGATGGAAGGCAAAGACCTCCAGAACATGTCGCCTGTTGAGCAGGTAACTGCTTACGCCGACCTGGTTCGCAAGGTCATCCCATCCGTGCCGGACGCTGTACTGGAAAAACTGACTGTTCCGCAGCTCCAGCAGATCTTCACCTTCGCTATGGAAGTGATTGATGAAGAGAACGAAAAAGCGGCTGGTGAAGGGGCAAAGTAATTTCCCGCGATGAATCCGGGGTAAAGACCGTATCGATAGATCTCGGATTCTATTTCAGTCGTGTAGTTGCTCACTACGCCGTGTCGCCATTAGAGCTGCTGGGCGTCCCTCTAACGATGTTCTGGATGCTCAGTCGCAACATCGACCGTCTGCGCGCGGAAGAGGATGTCCGCAACCTGCAAGTCGCTCGCGCTGCCCAGGCAGATGGCGAGGGCGTGAAGGCGTTCATGGAGGGTTTGCAACTCAGGATTGGAAGACCAGTCGTAACCGATAAAGTCTACGATCCACGCAAGGATAAGGCAGACCCTGACGCCAAAGAGCAACTGATGCAAATTTTTGGCAGAGGATGACAAGGGAATGTCACAAAACGTAGAGTTTATCCTGTCGCTGGAAGACAAGCAGTTTACAGCGTCAATCGACCGGGCGGGTAAGCTACTTACCAGATTCGGGGAGCAGGCCACAAAGCCAGCTCAGAAAATTAACAATCTGGAACGCTCGTTGGGTTCGGTCTCCCGCATCATCGGCGTTCTGGAGTCCAAACTCGATGCCACGGCAGACAAACTACAGGATGTAGCTGCCGGCTTCGAGCTTGTGTCCGATGCTTCGCGCAAGACGCGAGGCAACATTACCAGCCTCAACTCAGGTCTCAAAACCCTGATTGAGCGCGTCGACACAACCACCTCATCCGTTAATAAACTCACCACATCGCTGCGCAAGGTTCAGTCTGAACTCAATGAGTTTTCCGATTGGGCAACGTTCGCTGGCAAGAGCGCCAGCCGCTTCGGTACGGAGGTAAAAGAAGCCTCTGCCTCCGTGAGTGGTATGAATACGCGCCTTAACACCACGACGAAGCGTCTCAGTAATTGGGGTGTCACAACTAGCCAGGCTGCCGAGGGGCTGAAGAAAGTCCGCGATCAGATGGATGCCGTGATTGGTCGCCAGCAACTGATCAGCAAGCCGGTACGTGTGCGCACCAGCGGCTACGGTGAGGGCGGTGGTAATGGCGGTGGCGGTCGACACAGCGGTTCCTATGGCCACGGCGGGCGTGGTGCTGAAAGTGGTGTGTTCTCTGGTCTGCGCGGCAACATTTTCCTGCTTGGCGAGATTGGAGATGCGGCAAGAACGGTAACTGACATCCTGTTCGGCTGGCAGAAGCCAATCGTCGAAGCTGCCTCCGAAATGGAGCGTATGCGCGTCATGTTGCGCGGGCTGAACAAGGACAAGGCCAACCCTGGCAAAGCAGCCGCAGAGGATATGCAGTACATCGTGGATATGGCGCAAAACGCCCCGTTTGCGATGCAGGCGCTGACCGATTCCTTCGTTAAATTCCGCTCGGCAGGTCTCGATCCTACTGACGGATCGCTGAAAGCACTGGTGGACTCTGTTGCACGCTTCGGCGGCGATAGCGAGCTGCTTAAACGTGCTGCCGTGGCTGTCCAGCAGATGTCCGGTAAGGGCGTCGTGTCGATGGAAGAACTGCGTCAGCAATTAGGTGAAGCCGTTCCTAACGCGATGAAAGCGATGGCAGACGCTGCCGGTATCACTATGGGGGAACTGACCAAAGCAGTCTCCACCGGTACTGTGGAAGCGAAACAGGCGCTATCGCTGATGTTCGTTGGTCTGCGTGCGGAGAACGAAAACGCCGCCAAAGACATGATGCAAACCTACACTGGTGCGCTGGCGCAACTGCAAACCTCCTTTACGCTATTTGCCGATCGTGTCGGTCAGGCGGGCTATCTGGATTCTCTCTCAAAGGGGATGAAAGAGCTGGCCTCCATCATGAACAGCGCAGAGGGCATTTCGTTCGCTAACTCGCTGGGTTCCGGACTCTCCACGGCGATCGACGGCTTACGCGAGCTGGCGCAGTGGCTGGCTAAAAACCAGGAACTGGTTATCAGCTTGGGCAAAGTCGTTGCTGCAATGGTGGCGTTCAAGCTGATGCGCGCCGGGATTGCTGGCGTGATTGGCACTGCCGGGCAAATGGTTAACACATTTACCAAGATGTCGACCGTTCTCCAGGCTCCGTTCAATCTGGGCGCGACAGCTGTCACCCGCTTTAATCGTGCGGCTCGTATGGGGCTGGCTCCAATCCCATCGCTGATCTTCGCTATCCGTGGCGCGATTACGGGGCTTCAGGGCGCATTTGCTGGGCTAACTGCATTCATTGCAGCAAACCCCATTGGTGCAGCGTTCACCGTAGCTACCGTGGCTGTAGCCGGTCTTATCACGTATATGACCATGCTCCGCAGCGAAACGTCCAAAGTCGTGGACGAGATCCGCAAAATCCCGGAGGCGATGACGGCGGCCAAGCGTGCGCAGATGGCAGCGCGTGCAGCCGAGCTTGAAAAGCAGATCCAGCGAGACCAGCAGGCGCTTAAAACTGGCGAAAGCGTGAACTACTACTCCACAGTGGCTGGCCCTGTCGCCGTGAAGGAGTCCAAAGAGGTTGTTGAGGCTCGCCTGAAGAAAAATCAGGAAGAGTACGAAAGAACAACCGGCACGATGGCGTTGGGTGATGGCGCGGTAGCCAAGCGCCTAGCAAAAGAGGCTGCTGAATCCCAGATTGAGAAAATCCGGGCAGATAACCAGGTCTTCTCTGCGACGTTTGTGAAAGCCCGTCAGGAGGCTCTGGACAAGATCCAGAAAATCAACGACGACAAATCACTTTCGGACGACGAGAAGAACAAGTTGCTCGCGCCGCTTCGCGAGAAGGTGAACAAGTCTTATCTGGAACCTGCACAGAAGCTGGTCGACGACCTGTCTTCTCGTAAAAACGCCACCGAGAAGCAAATTGCCCATTTCAGCGACCTGCTGGAGAAAGCGAAGAAAGAGGGGAACACAGAGCAGGTTCATAAGCTGCAAGGCAGCATTCGCGGGTATCAGGAGCATCTTGAAGCTGTTGCTCAGGAGCTGACTCAGGCGGAGTTCGAGCGTGATAGCGCGGCGAAAACCGGTAAGGGCGTAATGTCCAACCAGGGAACTGTTCTGGGGTTAGGGACGACCGATAAGGCGGCTCAAAAAGCACTGGCACAGTATATGCGGAACCAGATGGACTCCGCGACCTACCAGCGCACACTGCCAGACGGTACGCCTATGATGGACTTCGAAGGCAAGCCGATCATCGGGCCGAAACAGCTCAAAACCCAATTGAACCTGCAGAAAGCCTCCAGCGCCACCTCTCTGGAGAAAATGAGCGACGAGGAGCGGGCCGCCGCGATCGCCGCGCTGACCAAAGCGCGTGAGCAGGATGCCGCAGCAGCGGAAAAAGCCGGGAAGCGCACCGCCAATGCCTCTCAACGTGCAGCGAGGAAGGAAGAAAACGCGCAGCGTAAACTGGCGGCCGGCTACCAGAAAGCTCTGGATAAAGCCGATCAGCTTATGGGGCAGATGGGTGAAAGCTCAAAAGCGACCGTGTCGTTTGATCAGTCTCTCCGCGATACCACCAAATCGCTGACCGAACTGGCCAACGCCGTACCGAATGAGTTCATCACTCAGGAGATGATCGACAAAGCCAAGTCACGCCTGGCTGACCTGGCGAACGCGAGCGACGACTATCGCGAGATGTTCAATCGCCGCAATGTCGAGCAGATGATCTCCACCTGGGCGCCGGAATCCGATTCCATCATCAGCGCAGGTTACAAGCCGTCTCGTGAAGAGAAGGTGGCCGATTTCAACGATACCTACAATCGTAACCTGAAAGCGTTGATGGATCTGCGTTACCAGGCTTCTGATCCGAAAATCGTGGCGCTCTACACCAAGCAGATTAACCAACTGGTGGCGGCAGGCAACACCGCTCTCATCAAAGAGACGGGTACGGCGACACAGAAGCTGGCGCTTGAGTACGAGAATCTGGCCGATCAGTTGGAAAACAGCTGGAGCAACCTGTTCAGCAATATGACGGATACGCTGACCGACTTCGTCATGAAAGGTAAATTGGACTTCTCCAGCCTGGCAGAATCCATTCTCCGCGATATCACCAACATGGTTGTGAAGACGCAGATCACCCTGCCACTCATGAACATGCTGGGGATGGGAACGACGGCAGCGGGCAGCTCTCAGAGCGGTAATCTGCTTTCTGGTGTCGCGTCAGCGGTTGCCAACCAGGGCGTCCGGATGAATGCGATCAATGGCGATAAGAGCGTGGGCGAGGCGACGAAAGAGACCTCCAGCTCAGTCTCCGGTCTGGGGCAGACCACTCAGCAGACGACCAGCGCGATTGGATCTGCAACCAATGCGATCGGCAGCTGGGTAAATGGACTGTTTACCAGTACTGAAGCCAAAGACGCGGAAACCAAAGCGGTGAAGACATCCATCTTCTCCATGCAGAACCTTAGCTCTGTCACTGGCGCGCTTTCTGCCGCGTTTGCCATGCTGGGCGCAAACATGTCCGGCTCTGGCAATAAGTGGTTGAGCTTCGGCGCAACCATTGCCTCCGGGCTGGTGTCTGCCTGGGCTGGTGGTGGCTTCGACAACATCGGATCTGGTTCCTCCGGCTCTAACTCCGGGTTCAACAATCTCACCGGATCGGCATCTGATGGTACTGGCGGCATCCCGGCAATTCCGAAGTTCGCCAAAGGCGGCATTTTCGGGAAAGACGGCGTGGTTCCGCTGCGTGCGTACCAGAAAGGTGGTATCGCTGACTCTCCACAGCTGGCGCTGTTTGGTGAAGGGGATATGAACGAAGCCTACGTTCCTCTTCCGGATGGGCGTTCCATCCCGGTCACGCTCAACGCAGAGAGTGTTAAAGGCGGTGGCGGCGTTTTCTCACCTGTCAGCATTGAGATCAACGTCAACAGCGACGGCAGTGTCTCGGAGAACAGCAATTCCGAAGGCGCATGGAGTCAGGCAGCTCAGCGCATGAAGGCGATCGCGCTTGAAACCATCGCTCAGGAGAAGCGGCCAGGCGGTTCGCTCAACCCTAACTCTCAACGTAACTAACCACGACTGCCCCGTAAGGGGCAGTCTCACAAGGATGTGAGATGGAAAGACTGACTTTTAACTGGTATCCCGACTACGAGTCGGAAAAGACCGTGAAGCCTAACGTGACGGTGCTGAATTTCGGTGACGATTACGAACAGCGCCAGGCCAAAGGTCTCAATCGCATTAAAGAAGAGTGGAGCCTGACATTCACGCGCTCTTACGACGTTATTAATGCCGTCGATGACTTTCTGACGGCACGCGCGGCCGTTGAGTCGTTCTACTGGACGAACCCTCGTGGCAAAAAGATGGTTGTGGTCTGCGACAGCCATACTGTGAAGCGTTACCAGGGCTATCTCGTTCTCACTGCGACCTTCCGACAAATTTATGAAGGATAATTTAACCCACTAGATAAGTAATCACTTATTTATTATTATTTGTAGGCGCTGACAGGATGTTGGCGCCTCTTTATTTCAAGGAAGAAACGATGGGTATTAAAGCTGATATTCAGAGCTTGTCGCCTTCGGCGCACATTGAGCTGTTCGAACTTGATATGTCGAACACCACCTCTGGGGGCAAGCTGTTTTTCCACGCCGGTACAAACGAACTGATGGAGCCAGTCGTTTGGCAAGGTGTGTCCTACGAACCGTGGCCAATCAAAGCGTCAGGCTTTGATAAGACTGGTCAGGGTACTTTGCCGCGTCCAAAAATCCAAGTCTCCAACTTTGCCGGTACTGTCTCCGCTGAAGTCCAGGCAAACGACGATCTGGTTGGTTGTCGCATCATCCGCAAGATGACGCTGGCGCGTTTTCTCGATGCGGCCAACTTCAAAGACGGGAATCCAACCGCAGATCCAAATCAGCATTTTCCGGATGAGATGTGGTTCGTCGAGCAGAAGACTCTTGAAACCCATGAGGTTGTCGAGTTTGAGCTGTCGAGTGTGTTCGATCTGATGGGCGTGCAGCTGCCGTACCGCCAGATCATCAAAAACACCTGCCCGTGGAAATACCGCGGCCCAGAGTGCGGCTACACAGGCCCATATTTCGACAAAAACAACCAGCAAACCACCATGTCAGGCGCGGATTACTGCACGAAACGCTACGACTCATGCAACGCACGCCGTAACTACTTTGCCAATGGCGTAATCCACTTTGGCGGGTTCATTGGAGCAACGCGTTATGGGTAATAGAGCTTTCCCTGAGCTTGGGTCGGACATTATGCAGCAAATCTATCTGACAGCCATCAAACGCTACCCGAACGAAGCGTGTGGCTTTCTGGTGCGTACCACTGGCGAGAAATATCGCTTCATGGAGGCCCGGAACGTGTCGGAAAACCCGGAAAACACGTTTGTTATGCACGCTGACGACATTATCGCAGCGGAAGATGCGGGAGACGTGGTTGCCATCTGGCACTCCCACACTGACGAATCAGCTGATGCGTCAGACGCCGACCGTGCCGGATGCGAGGCAACGGAAGTTCCGGGCTGATTCTGGCAGTTCGGAAGAATGTCGAGGGCGATGCACCATTTCACTTCAGTGAGATGAATGTGATCACTCCAGACGGCTTTGAGATGCCTTATCTGGGACGACCCTATGTGTTTGGTGTCTTCGACTGCTGGATGCTGTGCCGCGACTATCTGAAGCGTGAGTTCAACGTCGAGCTGAATCCGAACCCGCACCTGCATATTCCATCGTGGTACACGGGCGATACCGACATTCTCGATCAGAACTACCGCAATGAAGGGCTTGTTCGTCTGGCGCCGGGGACGGAACCCCAGCGTGGTGACGTTTTCTTCATTCAGTACGGAAAGATGCCTGACCACTGCGCGGTGTACATCGGAGACGGAATGATCCTGCACCACCAGATCGACCGCCTGAGCTGCCGCGCTTATTACGGTGGCATGTACCAGAAACACACGACGCACCACCTGCGTCACAGAGACTTACTCAAGGGAGATGAGACGTGTCTGAGTTAGTTCATGTGCAACTTGGTGGCCCGATGGCCAGACATTTCGGCCGCCACTGGCATTTAAAAGTGCGCAACACCAAACAGGCGTTGGATTTGGTCGAAGCCAACCGTCCGGGCTTAAAAGCCTGGATGAAGCGCAACATGAAGACCTACGACAAGTATCACATCCAGATCACCAATAAGCAGGGGCATAAGTGGTCGGTTGATGAGAGCGAGTTTCAAATGATGGGGCAGTCCGACAACATCGCGAAGATCCGCATCACACCGGTTCCTCGCGGTAGCGGCGGCAAGGCTTTTGGGTGGTTCCAGACAGTTGTAGGGGCACTCGTCATGGTTACTTCATTCTGGTTCCCTGCGCTGGCCCCGCTCGGCTTATCACTGATGATGGGCGGTATTTCTCAGCTAATTTCGCCCCAGGCGACCAATGACAGCGTAAGGCAGGCAGATAACTCGAACTCGTTTTATTTCGACGGGCCACAAAACACCACTAACCAGGGCAACCCGGTTCAGCTCATTTATGGTGAGGAAATTCTGGTCGGCTCACAGGTAGTGAGTTCTTCGATCACCATCGACCAGCTTTAGTAAGAAGGGAATTTTTGAACATGGAACAGTTCAAGAAGAAGAGACTGCCTCTCCTGATTGCAGGTGCTGGCGGTAAGAAAAGCAGTGGCTCCAGCCGCACGCCGGTTGAAGCTGACGATACCGTAAACTCGCGTGCTATGGCGTCAATCCTCGACCTGCTCGGGGAAGGTGTCATTGGCGGGCTGGTGGATGGCGCAAAATCGATCTTCATTGATGATCTGCCAATCCTCAACGAAGACGGGTCACCAAACTTTAGTGGTATCACCTGGGATTTCCGTGATGGTTCACAAGACCAGACGCCGATGGCCGGGTTCGATTTCGTTGAAACGCCGAAGTCGGTCAACATCCAGTTGAAAAGAACTCACGACGTCACGATTGCCATTGATAACGATGAGGCAGACCGTGTCCGCGTCATTCTGAAGTTCCCGTCACTGCGTAGCGTCGACAAAAAGACCGGTGATACCAACGGTACGACCGTGAAGTACAAATTCCAGATTGCCAATGGCGACAATGCCTTCAAGGACGCCATCGCAGAAGGGGAGAGCACTTCCGAAGTTACGCTGACGGCAAAAAAGACAGGCGTCTACTACCGCAGCTATGAACTGAAACTGCCCAAGCCAGGTCGTGCCTACAAAATTCGCGTGATTCGTATTACCGAAGACAGCAACACTCAGTACATTTTTAACGATACGTGGGTGGACTCTATCGGTGAGATCGTCGATACACCGATGAACTACCCGAACTCAGCGTTGGTTGGCCTGAAGGTTAACTCAGAGCAGTTCGGCAGCTCGATGCCGTCTCGTTCGTATCTGGTTCGTGGCCTGAAGATCCGCGTCCCGTCCAACTACAATGAGAATACAAATACCTATATCGGCGTATGGGATGGCACCTTTAAGCTGCTTTCGTCTTCAAACCCAGCCTGGATTCTTTTCGACGTGCTTACCAACGCGCGTTATGGCCTGGGGCAGTTCGTTTCTGAGTCCATGATTGACCTCGGGCAGATCTACCAGATTGGGCGCTACTGCGACGAAGAAGTTGACAATGGGTTCGGGGGCAAAGAGAAGCGCTTTGCTATCAACACCCAGATCACCAGCCGTCAGGACGCGTACCGACTGATTCAGGATATCGCTGGCGCCTTCCGCGGTATGGTCTTCTGGGCTGGCGGCATGGTTAACGTCATGCAGGATAGCCCGTCAGATCCGGTCATGATGTTCACCAACGCGAACGTCAAAGACGGCATGTTCAGCTATAAGGGATCTGCGCGCAAAGACCGTCCGTCAGTGGCTCTTGTGACCTACAACAACAAGGAAGACGGCTACAAACAAAACATCGAGTACGTAGAAGACCAGGAGGCGATGCGTCGTTATGGCGAGCGCAAAACCGAAGTGGTTGCGTTCGGCTGCACTAGCCGCGGCCAGGCGCATCGTGTCGGTCTGTGGTTGCTGTATACCGCACGCATGGAATCGGACGTTATCAGCTTTACGGCAGGGCTGGATGCTTCCTTCCTGATGCCGGGCGAAACGGTGCTGATTCAGAACAAATACCGCGCAGGTAAGCGCAACTCTGGCCGCATTGTGGCGTTCACAAAGAACAGTATCACTCTCGACGCACCGGTTACGCTGAATAAGGCCGGTAGCTACATCCGGATCTTGAATCAGGAAGGTGAAATCGTTGAGCGCGATATTCTTGAGACCGGGGAAGACATTACCAAAGTGACCTTCTCCAAAGCGCTCAATTCCGGCGATATGCCGGTAATGAATGGCGTCTGGACGATTACAGAGCCAGATCTGGAGCCAATGCGTGTGCGCGTTATCAACGTTGCTCAGGGGGATGCCCAGGGGACATTTGACGTTACGGTTGTCCAGAATAACGCATCGAAGTACGAAGCCATCGACAACGGCGCGACGCTGATCCCCGAGAACAACACCGTTCTCGATCCGACTTATTCGAAGCCGACTAACCTGCAGGTGACGGAAGGGACGTATATCTCCAGTCCGGGCAACCTCTCAATCAAACTCGTTGCCACCTGGGAGGGTAAGTCTGCGGAATATTGGATCAGTTGGCGCCGTTCCGATGAGAACAACGTCTCTAACTGGCAGTCCGCACGCGTTACCGAAGAGCAGTTCGAGATCCTCAATATTGCCGAGAATGGTCAATACGACATTCAGCTCTATGCGGTTTCGTTCAGCGGCAAGAAGACGGACATCATCAGCACCGTTTATCAAGTAAAAGGTACGATGACGCCGCCAGGCTCTCCTACCTCTCTGACGGCTGTTGGCGACTACCGCAACGTGATTCTGAATTGGGTCAACCCGGACTCAATCGACCTCGATCACATCAACGTGTACGCCTCCCAGACCAACGATTTGGAAACAGCAAAGTTGATTGCAGAGGCCGCCAGCACAACGTTCACCCATGCCGGTTTGGGAGATAGTGAGACCTGGTACTATTGGGTTCGTGCGGCGAACAAGCGTGGCATGTTAAGCCCGCCGAACTCAAATCTGGGTACGGAAGCGACGACAAGAGACGTTCTTTCATTCCTGACAGGTAAAATTACTTCGTCCGAGTTGGGTCAGGAGCTGCTTGAGGAAATCGATACGAAGGCGTCTCAGGATGCAGTCGACAATCTTCATAAGCAGATGGAAGAGAGCCTTAAGGAACTGGCCGCAGCCGATGAAACTCTCCAGCAGTCTCAAACCGATCTCAAGAATGAGGTTTCAGGCACGCTGGATAAGGTCAATGACGCTCTGCAGCAGGTTGAGGACTCTAATGCGGCTCTGGTTGAGTTGCAGGAGACCGTTTCTGAGCAGGGTAAAGCCGTCGCTGGCGCTGTTGAAGCGGCACACGCTGCGCTCGACAATGCCTCCGCGCTGATTGCTGAAGAGCGTGAAGCCCGTGTCGAAGGCGATAAGGCTAATGCCAAGCAAATTGAGGCAATGAAGTCATCCGTTGATGATAGCGCTGCGGCAATTGAAGAAATGAAGAAGACTGTTGCCGAAATTGATCGCGCAAGCTCCGAGGTCACAACAAATATCGACGCTATTGCCAAGACAAATATCGATCTTGCTCTCCGTCAGGATGAAGACCAGCACAAGCAGATGATCAACAACGCGAAGATTGCCACTACGCAGAAGGCTTTCGCTGATGATATGTCGGCAATGGCAACTAAGGTCGAAGAGATTCGTGCTGAAATTGGTGATGAAATTAAAGCGTCAATTACCGAGGAAACGACGGCTCGTGTGGAAGCGGATAAGGCTATCTCGAAGCGAATCACTGCGCTTCAGTCTCAGCTTGATGACGATATTAAGGCTGCGATTGCGACGGAACAGGAGACAAGAGCTACCGCCGATGAGTCCCTGGCTCGCCAGATAACCACACTAAAGGCGCAAACGGGGGAGGACATTAAGGCAGCGATTGGCGCTGAGAGCAGTGCCAGGACGGATGCAGATAGTGCCCTGTCTTCTCAAATTAACTCTCTGGCAGCTCAAACATCGGAAGACATTAAAGCAGCTATTACATCCGAGGCTACTGCTAGGGCAGATGCAGATGGCGCACTTGGTAAGAGAGTAGATACGATTAAGGCTGAGGTTGATGGCAACTCTGCGATCATTCAGGAGCAGGCAAAAGCGATTGCGGATACGAACGAGAAGGTGTCTACCGCATGGACTCTGAAGATGGAAACCTCAACCTCTGGTGGCCAGAAGTATGTTGCCGGTATTGCACTTGGTATCGATAGCACAGGGCTTTCGCAATTTCTTGTTCAGGCGGATCGCTTTGGATTGGTTAACTCTGTTAATGGGCATATTACAACACCATTTGTAATTGAGAATGGCGTTGCCTATATGAATGGGGCATGGATTAAAAACGGGACTATTGATAACGCAAAGATTGGGCAAGTAATTCAGTCTGATAATTATGCTGGTTCGTCAGCAGGATGGTCGATCAATAAAAACGGTAACGCTGAGTTCAACCAAGTGACAGTAAGGGGTACTGTCTATGCAAATCAGGGGGTGTTTAGAGGCAGAATTGAAGCACAAGAAGGCTACTTCAACGGAACTGTTTATGCTGAAAAGATTGAGGGCGATGTTGCCAAAGCGGTCGTGTTAGGTTTCAACTCATCTATCGGCATACCTGCGGCGAGCTATGACAGACATTTGGTAATCCCTTATATCGGTGTGCATGGGTGGACATATTCCGGAGGGTATGGACAAGGTGGTGGTACTGTGTGGGTTGATTCGTCTTACGGTGGTCGAATCGCATCCGTCTCTTCGACGGCAATGCATGGCGGCGGTAGCGCCTATCTATTTCTGCCTCGAAATGTCTCGACCACACTGTCTTATGGTGGACAATTAGATCATGCAAATGCCGTTGGCACATTAACAGTTTTATTATTTAAAGTCTAAATAAGTAGGTATGTAATTACTTATTTTGTGTGTGTATTATATGAGTTCAGCAGGAAGCTGATTTGTCCGTTTTAAGGAGTTAACATGTGGTACAGGGAAGGTACTATCTCATTCACTCAGGGGAGTAACATAGTAACAGGCGCAGGTACAGCCTGGAATGTGACGGCCAATGGTGTATTGCCAGGCATGATCGTAATTGGGCCTGACAATAAGCTACACGAGATTAAGCGCGTCGATAGTGACACCAGCATGGTTCTGGCGGAACCATATGCTGGTGAGACGCAGGCAGATGTACCTTGCGTAATCATTACAACATATGAGGGCGATCTGACACAGTTCAGTGCTCGCTTCACTGCGCTTATGACTCGCATGTCTGCTGACTCAAAAGCGATGCGCAGCTGGTTGACGGCGCTCGATGAAGTCACCTTGGAAGCTGCTGATGGCACTGAGATAAAGGTAAAGTCGCTCTTACAGATTGTTAATGAGCACAACGAAAACCAACAGTGGTATCGAGATCACGTCGATACCATTGAGTCGGAGTCCTCAAAGGCTCTGGCTGCAGCCGCCAGATCGGAAGCAGCGGCTGCAGAGGCGTTAAATTCTAAACAAGCAGCTGCGGGCAGCGAAGCTAATGCTAAGGCAAGTGAAAACGCTGCAGCTGCCTCTCAGCAGGCAGCGGCTACCAGTGAAAGTAACGCCCGGGCAAGCAAAGAGGCTGCCGCAGCATCACAAACAGCTGCATTACAAAGTGAGCAGGCTGCAGCCGCTTCGCAGAATGCAGCGCACCAAAGTGAAGAGAGCGCCGCTAATTCAGAGGCTTCCGCGTTAGCGAGCAAAGAAGCAGCCTCCGTGAGCCAAACCGCTGCCGCTAATAGCGAGCAGGCTGCTAAGGCAAGCGAAGCGGAAGCCGCTCGCTATGCGAATGACTCACTCACTTATTCCAACAATGCGAAAGCCAGCCAAGATGCGGCTGCTGAAAGCCAGGCTTCTGCTCTTGAGAGTAAAAATACTGCCGTAGCAAGCAAGGATGCGGCGGCGGCGAGCCAAGCGGCGGCGGCGACAAGTGAAACCAATGCAGCCGCCCATGCAGATACAGCAAAGAGTGAAGCAGAAAAGGCGAAGCAATTTGCCGATCTGTTAGATGTAAACAATGTGCTGCATAAAGATCAGAACCTTGCCGACCTGCCAGATAGGAGTGCGGCAAGAAAGACGTTGCAGGTTCAGGCGGTTATTAGTCGCGATCCGGAAATTAACGGCACTCAGGGAGATTACAACTCATTTACGAACCCTCAATCCACTTATGAGTTGAGGATTGCAAACAATGGCGAATGGCGCGTTGCACGTAATGACAATAATAGTACATCGGCTCTATCCATTGGTGCGGGCGGTACTGGGGCAACAGACGTATCACGCGCCAAAAAAAACTTTGAACTTGAAAGGTTCGTACAAACATCAAATTCAACAGTAATGAGGTTCGGGACATTTGGTCTTAACCTGACAAGCGACGGTACATGGGGGGTTACACAATCAGGGGTTAGCGGGTGGATTCCGCTTGGCATGGCGCAAGGTGGCACAGGAGCTACAACTCTTGACTCAGCAAGAATAAACCTAAACGTTGACAGGCTAAAACAGCAGGATAACGGTACGTTTTTGCAATCAAAGAACGGCTTTTATTCCTTGTTTATCTACGATAGCGGTGATTGGGGTTTTATTGAGAGCGCCAGTGCACAAGTACACCCATTGAAAGTTAATTTTGGAGGTACTGGGGCGACAACAGTTGACGGGGCAAGGCATAATTTAGGACTGGCAACAAATCACTCCCCTGTTTTTGCTGGTATTGATTTGCAAGGTCTTAACGGCACAACGTCAGGGATCATGGTTTTAAGAAATAGAGATGCTGGAGGCGCTCAAGTTTCATACTCAAGAATTTACCATGAAATTCAGGCTGGAGTTGCCAAAACAACAATCCAAACAACAAGAGAAGGCGGCGGAACAAACTATTTTCAGATTGATGAATATGGAAATATTGGAAACATAAATGCCGCAGTAATAACAAGCTATGCTTGTGTTGGTGTTGCTGGAAGCGCTCTTGGTGATAAATCTCTTGTGCTTGGTGATTCTGACACAGGTTTTAGATGGGGTGGCGACGGCGTTTTGCAAGTAATGTGCAATGGTAGAAATATTGCAACATGCCAAGCTAATGATTTTAACATGTACGGGTTATTGAGTATATGGCCTATTAGTGACAATGCAAACGGCATTAGGGTTGCTGGCATTAGGTCTGGTGGGGCAAATGCCATGATTGGCGGTCAAATTCAGGGAGGCGCTTTTACTGCCTGGCGTGATCGTGGTGCTGGAATGCTTTGCGAGATTACAGCAAAAGACGCAGCCGTTAACGTATTTAAGGTTGTTCATTGGGGTGATGATTGGATTACTGGAATGGATGCCGTTAACTGGTCGAGTGGCGGTGCTGAAACACATCTTTATGTTAAGGGATCGCAATTTATATTTGATCACGCCGGAAATGCAAGTTGTAACCAATGGATCAGCACTTCGGACATTCGGCTGAAAGCACATCTTAATGATATCGAAAATGCAAAAGACAAAGTAAGGACGCTAAGAGGTAGAACCTATTACAAACGCAATAATATCGTTGAGGATAAGTATTCCTACTATGAAATTGAAGCTGGTTTAGTTGCCCAAGAGGTACAGGAAGTATTGCCGGAAGCGGTAAGAAAAATTGGTGATACTGAGTTTTTAGGGGTCAACTATGGAGGCGTTGCTGCGCTTCTGGTTAACGCAATCAATGAAATGATTGATGATGAAGACGTTCAGAGTAAGCGTATTGAGGCGCTTGAGGACGAGGTGACAGCTCTCAAATCAGAACTAACGGATCTCAAGGTTCTGGTAGCGTCTTTAGTGAAGTCTCCTGCCATTTTGAAAGGGGAATAGGGTTATTGGCGCGGATGTTTTCGCGCCAATAAATAGGTAGGTGGTTACCTATAAAAAATTAACCATTTATGCTATAAATCCCTCATTCGATTTTACTTTTCATGGAGGAAAAAATGTCGAATGAAATGGCTGGAGTTACGCCGCAGCAGGTTGAGCGTATCGCCGCTATTGTTGCTCGCGAAGTTGTCGGCAAATTAGGTAAGGAGCTACGTGAGGAAATTGGCCAAGAGGTCAATGATCAGCTCAGAACCTACTTTGGTGATATGACACCAGCGCAACACAGCATTCAGCACTCCAACCTGGACAAACTACTTAATCGGCTAGACGCCATCTCCAGTGGGTTCTTTGGCGGCATTATCTCAAAGATAACGTCGTTCCTGATTACCGCGCTGCTGCTGGGTCTGGCCGCTTATGGCGTGAAGAATGGACTGCAATAACAGGAGATCAAGGATGAAAACTCCGAGAGGCATTCGTAATAACAACCCTGGCAACCTCGACAAAGGTTCGCCGTGGCAGGGGTTAATCGACAACCCTGCTGAACCGCGTTTCTGCACGTTCAAAGATCCTGTATGGGGTATTCGAGCGCTGGCAGTGACGCTTATTACCTACCACGACAAGCGCCGCGCTAAGGATGGCTCCAGCATCGATACGATCCGCGAAGTCATCGAACGTTGGGCGCCTCCGCATGAAAACAACACCGTGGCTTACGTGAACGAGGTATCTAAAGCCGTGGGCGTCACCCCGGACATGATCATCGATCTGCACGACTACGACACTCTGCGTCCGCTGGTGGAGGCGATTATCCGTCATGAAAATGGCCGTGGCCCGCTCAAAACGCCGAACACCTGGTATGCGGCAGAAGTTATTGAGGAAGGTCTGCGTCGCGCTGGTGTCGTTAAGCCGGTGAAAACCGTGAAGGCTGTTCCTGTAACCAAAGAGACTGCCGGTGCGACCGTTACGGCAGGAATTGGTCTGGCACAGCTGGCAGACGTCATGCCACAGGTCTCTGCGGCAATGGACAAGGCGCAGGGACACATCACAAGTGGTGATACGGTTCGGATCATCTTCGGTATCGCTACCATTGTGGTGGCCGGCTTTATCGCCTGGTCACAGGTGCGAAAACACCAGAACGGGATGGTCTGATATGACCGGCAGCCTATTTTCAAAGCTGAAGTTTGCTCTGATGACTCTGGCTGCCGTTCTTTTCGTGCTTGTCGGTGCTTATACGATGGGAGGTCGTGCGGCCCGGCAAGCAATCGAAGAGAAGGCCAGACAGGAGGACAGGAAAAGGCTTCGAAGCACAGTGGACGTCAAAAATGAGACACTTAATGAGGTGCGGCGGAAAGATGCTTCTGCTGTTCATCGCGAGCTGCATGATAAGTGGCTGCGTGATTAAGACACAGACATCAGGCGTGCTCTTCTGCGATGTTGCTAACCCTATCTATGTGAGTAATGAGGATTTAATGACAGAAGAGACAGAACGGCAGATTTTGACTCACAATATGGTGGGCGAGCGTTTGTGCCAATGGAGCGGCAAAAAAGCAGAAGAAAGCGCGTAAGCGCCCGTGGTTAGCGGGGTTTTGGGGATTGGTCAGGTTGCAATTAGTTTGTGACTGATGTAGATTTAATCAACGAGTGTCAAGACATTCATACATTATTTCAAAGAAGCGCTGCATTCTCGTAGCCTCTAAACCCCCGATGGGGTCGCCGCAACGACATCAACGTCTTAACGGCTAAGGTGGAAACATGCTCAACTATCATGACAAAACACGTACTATGCAAACGATCCGCACGAACACTGCGGTAGTCGATAGCTTCCCTATGCGTTTTCACAACAGTGAAGACTCAGTGGAAGTGCGCCGCATGTTATGTCGCGAAACAGCTGACCGCCAGCACTTCATTGTCACATTCAAAAGTGATGTTGCTCGCGCAGAGAACATCTCCAATAGCACCTCAACTGTAACACCGTTGGCAGAGGTCGTTGTGCGCAATAACAAATTGCGCTTTGTCCTCAAGCCGCAAGAACAGTACCCCGAAATTGTTGATGTTAAAGAATCCATTGTTCCAAAAATTGAGAAAGCCGTTGTACAATTCATGAAGAATAAGTTCAACGACCTCAAGGAAAGCGTTTTACCAGAACGCAAAAAAGAACAATGGCACCTTCTTTAATTGATGAACGCTACAGCAAGCAGTTGAACAAAATGCCGCTCTCTATGGGCGGCTATACTATTTTAGAGACCTTTCATTTCTCGACACCAGAAGGCGATGTTGTTCGTCTGGTGGAGATGCGTGCCGATAATGGCGAGTTTGACAACTTTCTCGTCGTGTATCTTTTGCCCTCCTATAACTCAGATTATCAATTTGAAGAAATCACGCGGGTTATGGATGAAGAGGGGCTGAATGCGTTTCAGGCCGCCGAGCACATCATCAAAATTGAGATCGTGGATGCGACTCTTAGCCCAGAAGAGCTGAAGGTTGTGGGCCGGTTTGCCTATAACGATTTTCCGTTTATCGGCGTCGATGGGAATGAATACCTCGGTAAGCAAATCAAAGGCGCTTATCTTGAACCGCCTTATGAATCAGCACGCATAGGTTCTACGGCATATCGCTTCATACTGAACAAATACCGCCACCTCGTTTGTGACAATATGCAAACCATTCTGGGCGCGTCAATGTGGTCAGGTACTATGCGAAGATATGGCGAGGTTATGATCTACGATACCGTGAAAAAATGCTGTCTTGACCAGCTCGGCGACAAGGCAAAGGGTTCCGCCACCGGCTTCCTGCCGTGGGATATTGGCAGTTTGCCTTTAAGTCGCGTAACAGACGAGTGGGGAGACCGCGAGCTGCGACTTGAGAAAGGCTCTTGTACGCACATCGTCAACATCATCTCTCTCCCATAAACCCGCTACGGCGGGTTTTTTGATCCCACGCCTCACATTCCCCAAGTACCTATCATTTAACCTTTACACCGCAGCCGTAGGCATTTAGGCTATATCACATATAAGAAAACAAGTTGTTTCATACGACAATAATTCACGCAAAGGGAACTCACCAATGACCAAGATCATTGTGGTTGGCGGCACAAAAGGCGGCCCAGGCAAATCTACCGTTGCCCAGCAAATTGCGGTATGCCTCAAAGTTAAAAAGAAAAAGAAGGTTCATGTAACCGATATTGATATTCAGCGCACAACTACGAGCTGGTGTGAAGATCGTCGCCAGAATGACGATCTTGAGCTGATTCCCTTCGCATATGTCCAGGACGACATCGTCAAACATCTTAAATCGCTTCAGGGGCGCACCGATTATGTAGTGGTGGATGCTGGTGGCTTTGACTCCGAAATTCAGCGTCTGGCGATGCTTATGGCTGACGTGATTATCATCCCGTTGCGCCCTAAACGTCGTGATTTGAAATCCCTGCGCGATATCGACCCGATTATCGACAACGTTCGCAACGTGAACGAGACTGTGAAGATCCGCGCGGTAGTGAACCAGTGTCCGTCACTGCCTTCCCAGGCATCACGTATTCTGGCGGCGAAAGAAATTGTCGAGACATTCGGCATCGAGGCTGCGCCGGTTAACCTGTACAACCGTAACGTTTATGACGACGCGGAAGAGGCTGGCCGTTCTATCTTTGAAATGACTGGCGCCGAACGCGATAAGAAGGCAGAAGCCGAGTTCGAAGAGTTTGTAGATTACATCATGAGTCTGGAGGAAGAATAATGTCCATGAGAATGGGAGACCTTGCAAAGCGCAAAGATCCGGAAGAATCGGTAAAAAGCAGCACCCCAATGCGCCAGCCAGTCAGACCGCAGGGGCGTCCGACTCGTGGGAAAGAGAAGATTAAGAGCCGCACAATGTCGCTGGAAGACGAGTATTTCGATCTGCTGGAGATGATGAAGTTCATCCCTCGTTTCGAGAAGTTCACCCGTTCTGACGTGATTCGTGCAGCCATTTTCCATCTGGCAGAGAAGTCGCCGCAGGAAATCGAAGACATCGTGAAACTGAACGAGGCGATCACCGCTGCCGACGTCACGATGCGCACCGATGAAATCAAGCGTGAGCTGATGAAGAAAGGCTAGTTAGATGAAGCGAACACAAACCGCTTGTGTTCGCTTCATCTCAAATTTCGTTTTTTTCGAATGCTGATATCACACCGGCAAGAATATCGAAATCAGCGCTAGGCCAATTAGTTAGCAGACTTATATCATAATCAGTTTTATCTAAGTCCCAAGTTCCCCTCTTGAAACAACACTTTTGGATTTTAATATTGTTATCCAAAATGGCATTTCTTAAATTATCATTTTCGAGTGTTGTAAGTTCAAAATCATCATTGTTGATTCCTATGAATATCTCTTTAATAATATTTGTGCCTGGTGCCTTGTATATATAAAACCTATCTTCTTCATCATCACCGATAGGTATCAATTTGTCACTTTCAATAACAATCCGAACTTCTTTCTCATATTCCCAATGTTGGCTTTTTCTAAATAAGACCTTTTTAACTATATCCTTGTTTTTAAAGTTTTTATCGGAGATGATGACTCTGGATTTGTCTCGCTCATCGACATAATCAATACCACCTTCATTCGCAGTGATTAAACAAAGATTCTCATCGTGAAACCCTGCTAATTCGGTATCAATGCCAACAACATAACCTCTGTGGTGTTGAGCATAGTGAGACCACATTAGGACTTCTAAAGGTGATCTGGATAAGCATAGACTGGCTAGGTCTGAATTGATCTTTGAGCGAAACGTCAAATGCGCTAGCGAGTCTTTATCTTCAGAGGCAAACGATACACCGTATGTTTCGAAAGGATCATTGAACTGACCAACTGGAGTAAATTTGAAGCTGGTTGCGTCATGATCAAAAAACAGTTTTAAAGTTTCTTCTGGGACGTATTTGTACAATATCATCATGTCGCCTTTTGTTGAGGTTTAGAAAGGATTATGCACTTTTTTGTGTTTCATGACAGTACTCATAATCTGGTGGGTACTTTGAGTTCAGAACCTGCTTCTGTATATAAATACTAAGTTACTTATTATTATTTATACAGAAGCAGGTCTTTTCTATGCCCACTTCCCAGACACATTCCCTTCCGTTTCCACTTCCAAAAACAGTCTCCAGTCGCTATGATTCGCTCATTATGATAAGTAAGTAACTACCTATCAGACGGAGCACATGAGCCAGATTTTCTTTAACACTATTAACAACGACCAGTACGACTTCATGACCGAGTGGGGCACCACAGTCATGGACAAGTGGGTGGCCGAGAATATTGGGCTGTCACGCTGCAAGGATGAGGCGGAGCTGTTCGAGACAAAGTGGTTTGATTACCGCGACATGCACCCGCTTATGGCCACATGCCTCTTCACTGAGGCATACAAGCGCCAGTACTCATACATCATGCTGTCGCATGGTCGCGAACACTATGAGACGGCCCAATTCACTACCGGTTTGAAACGTGTGCCGTATCAGGAGCTGTCGACGGCCAACAAAACGTCTCTCTGGAAAGCACGCCAATTTGCCGACCAGTACTGCTGCTCTTATGACTACTTCATTTCTACCGTTCTTTCCGCAGCTGCACGCCGTCTGTGGGACAAATTACCTCGCCCCCAACATCTCTGGCAGCCCGAGCTGATTGAGATATTCGAAGAGAAGTTAGCCAAACGCGCTGTAACCCGTCTGGATGACTCTCTGGTGAGTTTTAAGCATCTGGGAGACATGCAGCACGACCCGATTCAAGAACGCTATTTTGAGTGGGTTCTGGAGCGTCTGCGTGGCATTACCCGAGACAAACGCGTCCGCATCATCTTCTCCGCTGTCTGGTTGATGGAAATCGTGCCTGAGCGTGTGATTTACGCGCACTTCCCGGAAGAACTGGAAGAAGCACGGCGATTCTGTTGATCCCCTATTTGGCTTTTTTAGTATTAGAAAACAAATTGTTTAAGCACCAAAGGAAAGCACATGACCGAACTTTGCCACACAGGACGAGGGTTGTCTGAAGAGTTCGACGACGACTTCCAGAATCGACTCGCAGCCTACTTCTGTCGCGACCATGAGTTTCTGACTCGCGCCGGTGATCTGGTTGCGCCAAACCAGTTCTCCAATGCGGCCAACGCTATTCTGGTGAACATGGTGTCGGGCTACTACAGAATGTATAAGAGCGCACCATCATCGTCGGCCATCCTCGACATGCTCAAACGCGCCAAACGCGATAAGACGATCCGCGAAGAGCTGTTCCCCGACGTTGTTGAGGCGTTTAAGCGGATTCTCGCTGAGAAGCTGTCAGACACGGCGTACATGGTCGACCAGGTCGCGACGTTTGCCAAAAGCGTAGCGTTCGACGACGCGCTGATTAAAGCGGCTGAGATGAAAGAGAAGGGCGATTTCCAGGGCGCAATGGCAATCATGGCCAAAGTCCAGCAAATCGGCTCTAACGAAGCGACCGGCATTTACGATTACTTCTCTGAATCAGCAGAGCGTTACAAGGCGCGTGAGTACGAAGCGTCCGACGATTACGTGCCAAACAGCATCACAACGGGTCTACCGTTGCTCGACAAGCTGCTTTACCAGAAAGGCTGGGCAAAGCGTGAAATGGTGCTGTTCATGGGCTTCGCGAAGTCAGGTAAATCGACGGCGATGGGTGAGTTCTCCATCAACGCCACGCTTGCCGGTTACAACGTCCTGTATCTGTCGCTGGAAGTTCACACCTCCATTCTGTCAGATCGCTTTGACGCCCGTCTGTCTGAGACCGAAATGTCCAAGCTGGTGGAACGCCGCGACGACGTCCATCGCAAACTGGCAGAGCTGGGCGCGACGAAAGGCGTGGGGAGCTTGTGGATTGTTGAACGACCGTCCGGAAGCATGTCGCCTGCAGATCTGGATCGTATGTTGGGCAGCATGAAAGCCAATGGCATGATCCCCGACATGGTCGTGGTCGACTACGCCGACCTGATGCGTGCCAGCTACGACCTCCGCGACGACCGCGCCAACATTCGCAGCATCTACACTGACCTGCGTGCGCTGTACGACAAACACAACGTGGCCGGCATCACTGCATCGCAGACTAACAGGGAAGGTGGTGCTTCAGAGGTGGCCACAATGATGCACGCAGCGGACAACATCGAGAAGGTGCGTATCGCGGACCTCGTTATCACGATCAACAAAACGGAAGAGGAAGAAGCGAAAGGCGAAGCGCGTCTGTACTTCGCTGGTTCACGTAACCAGAAAGGCGGCGTAAGCATCCGCGTTAAGCAGAACCTCGAACAAATGCGATTCATCGAACGCATTATGGACGTCCTCTAAAAAAGAAGGCGTGGGGAAACGCTCTCCACGCCGGTCTCCATAAGAGAACAAACTTCTCTTTTGCCAAAGCCACAAAAGAAAAAACACATGAGCCTTTATGGTATTCAAATACCGAGGTTTATCAAGATATTACCTGCAAAAAGTAGGGTTAAGAACGTGAGCGACTTGAAAGAATTACTGACCGAGCTGGATTTTGAGCAATGGCTCGATATGGAAGGAATCATCTACCGTCGTGGTGGCGTCAGTACTCGTGGACGTGAGGTGAATATCAAGGAGTGCCCGGTATGCGGCAGCTCAAACTGGAAGGTTTATTTCAACCTGACCAATGGTGTCGGCAAATGCTTTGCTGGTGATCATCCCGAAGAGATTCAGTTCAACAAGCTGGTCTTCCTCAAGCACTACAGCGGCAAATCCCGTCGCGATTTTGAAGAGTACGTCCAGAACGCGCTGATCTCACAAGGATGGGCGCCGAAGAAGGAAGAGATTGTGCTGGCCAGCAAGGTTGAACTCGAAGGGCCAGTAGCTCTCCCGCGACATTACGAACTCCCCATTGACGGTCGTCTTCCTGATTATCTGGTGGAGCGCCATATCTCCCCGGAGCTGGCCAAATACTTTGATCTGCGTTACTGCGTCGAAGGCAAGCACGCATACGTCGATCCGTACACAGACCAGGTCAAGGGGCAGGTGTTTGATATGCGCATCCTGATACCGGTTTACGATCTGGATGGCGTGATGAAGACCTTCCAGGGGCGTGACATTACCGGTGCAGCAGAACGCCGTTATCTCTTCCCCATGCAGCTGCCGGCGTCGGGTAAGTTTCTCTACAACGGCCACAACGCAGTCGGAAAACAAACGGTGGTTGTGTGTGAAGGGGCATTTGACGTAATGGGCGTGAAGCGAGCCATCTTCGACGAAGAGACGCTGCGGGATTATGTAGAGCCAATTGGCACGTTCGGGATGCACTTGTCCGGAAATATGAATGAGGACGCTGAAGATCAGTTAGGTGCGTTCCTGACGCTCAAGGCGCGTGGATTACGCAACGTCATCATGATGTGGGACAGCGAGAAGCAAGCGATCCGCAACACCATGTCGGCGGCCAAACGTCTCACCAGCATCGGACTAAATGTCAAAGTGGCCTGTCTGGGCGAAGAAGGTCTCGACCCGGGCGACGCGACGCCAGAGCAGATCCTCAAAGCCTATTACCGTGCCAAGTCGTACTCCAAACAGCTGGAGTTGCAAAGCAAAGTGCTAGGCATTAAAGCCCTAATGTGAGGGTGTAGCCATATTCATCTCGTCCATAATCTGTTTTGACGTTAGATCTATAGGACATCATTTTTTAAAATGTCCTATAGCAAAAATTATAGTTCATGGTGTACCATAATTCAGTACTTGTAGATACTTAATTCATTAATTAACTATATGATTTATATGCAATTCATTAAAGCAGGATGAAATGTTACCTTTCTAGATAGATTATTGTTCAAGTAGATACAAACGTGACGAACACATGGATAATCCTCATATCGATAGACTTGAAGGGGATAGGAAAATGTTCGATTTTGATCGGTTTGTAACGTTAGCAGAGCGGTTGGGGAAGGTTGCATCTTCTCTTAGTAATCTTGCGCTTTCCATTTGCGTACTAATTCTGATTTATTCCATGTTTATTTCGGCCTGAGGACGTAGAAATGATTTTCTGGAAAAAAATGCCTTCTCTGTGGATTGGAAACAGACTCACTGAGTTTAATTGCTTGGAAACCTCACAGGCTATTGCGGCAATAAAAATATATATTACTTTCTGTTTGTTTGGTAAGGATCGTGGAGACGGTGTTCGTACTGTTGAACTTACTTTTAGTGAAATTAGTGAAATTGCTTCTATTAGTAGGTCTTTGGTAAATAGTGGCCTGAAATTGCTTTACGACAAAAAATTAATTGAAAATTTGTCACTTACTAAAAGGAAGAAGATTTACACTGTAGACGTCGGTGGTGAAGTTAAAGATGGTTGGTGCAAGTTGCCGATGGCGGGAGTTGTTAGCGATGACCGTACCATTTTGGCTTTCCAGTCGATGCATAACAGGTATCATTTTGAGCTTGTTGCGCTTCAGCTATACTTGTATATCCTGTACGCAAGAGATAATCAGCAAGAGTATGTATTGGCGAGGAAGCAAACAATTTGTAAAAAACTAGCGTGCCGTCTCGCTGATTTAAATAAAGCTATAACTTACCTGATCCATATAGGCCTTCTTAAAAAAATGAAACAGAAAGCAGTTGAATCTTATCCAGTAGAGCTTTTTCATGATTCATTTTATTTTTATGTAAAAACCGGTGCAAATAATGCTCTTACATACAAAAAGTAATCTGATTTTATTCCAGATGACCTGATGCTCCTTTAACAATAAACTATGAGGATCTGATAATCCCGACCGGAACACTTCTCACCTCTAACTTGCGGCCTATTTTGTGATATCAGCCGAGCCTTGCGACTTTGTACTCAAGTTTCTCGCAACATTGGTAAGAGAGGTTACGGCATCCGTCAGGCTGTTCACTGCATTAATCAGATCCGCGATTTGGGCGTGTTCGACGATTCCAGTGGTATTTGCCTTCTTAGTTGATTCCTTCTTATCTATTAAGAGCTTTAACAACGATACGATGTTATTGATCTTGCTAAAGTCAAATGCCTCTATGAGCAAGCTTGGCATTTGCTCAGACCGGAGTGTGAGATCCAATGCGACAAGCGGAATGGCATAGACTCCATGCTTTGTGTGTGTGACTTTGATATCGAGCATTTGTGAGGCATCAAACCAAAAGAAATACCCCTTTTTGTACACAGCGAACCGCTCGTTATGCATATCGATGGCGATGCCGCCCCACGCCCTGATGTAAAGGTTACTTCGCGGGATGTTATTCCCAACAAGGCGAAGGAATTTCCAACGTCGGATGGATACAATGAGAAGGTAAACAGCTGCCAATGGTATAAGTACAATTGCACCAGCTAGTAAGATCGAGAGAGCATGTACGATTGCATCGGTTGATTCGTTTCCCATTGCTTCACCTTTTTAATTTTGATTTGTGCTTACTTCAGGCCTGCATGAAAACGATTACCAGCGAGTCGTGCTGACATAAGTTTAGACGCATCAGCAGATAACTACTTAATGACTTCACCTAAGGCGCAGGCAACCCGCACAACGCTAGCAATGTATAGCCTGATAAAGTAAGTAGATACATACTTATTTTTCTGTAAGAATATGCTCGACGAAGGAATTGAGGAACCTTTATGAAAGCAGATATTCAGAAGTCCGTTACCGAAATCGTCGACAAATCAGGCGTAGAAATTGATACAGAAGAGCGCCAGAAGATTATCGATGAGGCGATCCAAACTGCGCTGGAGCACATCGCCACGTCTGTGAGCACCGCACCTCTTGGGGAAGGCTCGAAATACATGCGGGTCTGGGTTCGTTTTGGAGAGTCCCCGGAGCTGCCTGGTGTTAAGCAGAAACGCGCTGCACTCGTGGCGTTCACTCGCAAGATGAAGGATGCAACGGTCGAAGTACGCGCCGGTGCATGGTACGACGGTCGCGTTGTCTACACCAATCAGGCGGTGTGCGATGAAGGTGAACGGTTTGAGGAAATTGTCGACGCGACTCTTCGCGCGATCAATGGCAGGGCTGGTGTAGAGGATGATCCGTCTATCGCGGCGTTCCTGAGCATTGTCGAACTGCCTGAAGTTACCGAACGCGTTACAGATCTGACAACACCACAGGGTTTGCTGGAATTGGTGGTCAGTGGCGATACCAAAAAAGCCGTTGAGCGCATTCGAGAGGTGGAATACGGCATCATCTGCGATATGTGCCGCAGCGACTTAGACCTGGTGCGCATCATTGTCGACGCGGGTCAGGCATGTGACGGTGTGCTCGCCAGTTTTGCAGGGCAGGTGGCACGCCTGGCCAACGAGCTGCCGATGATTAAACAGGAGGCAAAATCCTACGCCGTCCACCATGCCAACGATTTACTGGAGCCATACCGGTTCGAAGCCGCTCAGGACAAAATGACTGGCTGGGCGACCTGGTAAGCCTCGAAAAACCATTTAGCCCCCTGGTGGGGCTTTTTTAAACTGCGCTCAATAAGTAAGTACACGACTTCGGTTAGAAGCATGTCCACAAGAACAGATTTGTCGAAAATCCCGTCTATCTCCGGAAACAACGGTTATTCGCTGCGCTGTCCGGAAGTGAAGATCAACGGCCATGAGGCCCATTGCAGCTATACAGTCTGCCAGCACACCATCCTTGCCTACAAAGAGAAGCGTCTCCCGGCGACATCGTTCCAGTCCTGCGCTGCGGCCATTGCTGCTGGCAAATGCCAGGCGCTGAAGATGATGGTCGAAGAGATCCGCAAAGGCGAACAGCTCTACTTCATCGATATGGCTGCGCTTATCAAAGAAGTGGAAGAGCAAAACGACCATGCCAGAACGCTCACCCGGAAGCGCAACACCATGACGATTAACAGTCTGGTTCAACGCACGAAGAAAACAGAACCAGCCAAACCCGAAACCACGTCCACCGATTCACTGGCGCCCGTCACTGACGTGTACGCGGCACTCATTGAAGAAGCAACCAAAGAAAACACATGAAAACTCCCGAGCGACCGATGGAGGTTAAACACTAATGGAAAAACTGATCGCCCTAAAGCACAAGCTGGATGCCATAAAAACGATGGGAACCAACGCCAAGAAAGAGGCGCTGGCCAACCTTGATGAATTTGAGCAGAGCATGGTCTCGCTAATGCTCAACCCATTCATTCGATTCGGTGTGAAGAAGTACAAAGTGGCCGAGCCACTCGATACTTCCGTACCCAGCGACCAGAAGGTAGTCGAGCTGCTGGAGAAGCTGGCGGCGCGCGAACTGACCGGGAACGCGGCCATTACTGCCGTCGAATCACTCGTTGCCTCAATGTGCGCTGACGGACAGGACGTGTTTCGTCGCTTCCTGCTGAAAGATCCGAAAGCCGGCGTCGGTATCAGCCTGTGCAACAAGGTGTTCGAAAACCCAATTCCGAAGTTTGAGGTACAGCTGGCGTCTCCGTACAAGGAGAAAGGCGACAAATACCCATTTAAACCAAATCCAAAGGCCAAGTGGCCAATGATCGGCAGCCTCAAACTCGATGGTCTCCGGGTTATCTGCGAAGTCATCGTTGACGAGGAAGAGGTGAACTTCCTGACTCGCACCGGCAATCCGATTACGTCACTCGATCACCTTAAACCAGCCATGCTGGAGCGAGGCAGACTCTCCGGTTTCAAGCACATCTTTTTCGATGGTGAGGGTACTGCAGGTACGTTCAACCAGTCCGTGTCGGCGCTTCGCAAGAAGAACGTGAAAGCCATTGGTGCCGTTTACCACATCTTCGATTTCTTCTTACCGGAGTGGCGTGCTCAGGCAAAAAGCAAAGAGTACCTGAAGACCGGCATGAAGCTGAAAGAGCGCCTGGCTATGCTGGTGGCGTTGTTCCGCAACACTTGCGGGGAAGATTACGCGCAAGATGTCCACCTGCATCCGTTCTACATCATCCATAGTCATGAAGACTTCATCGAACGCTTCATGAAGCGCCTGGACGAGAACGAAGAGGGGGAGATGGGCAAAGATCCGGATTCTGTTTACGAGTTCAAGCGTACCCGCAGCTGGTGGAAGCTGAAAGACGAGGATTCCGAAGATGGTGAAATCATCGACTTCGAGCCAGGCGACCCGGACTCTGGCTTTGCGCATACGCTGGGCAAGATAGTGATTCGTCTGGAGAACTGCGTCATCGTTCGTGCCAGTGGTATCAAGCATAAGTACCTGGATGAGATCTGGAACAATCAAGAGAAGTATCGTGGACGCATCGTCGAGGTTCACTGCCATGAGAAAACGCCAGACGGTAGCTTACGCCACCCACGTCTGAAGTGGCCGAAATGTTTGCGAGATACCGAAGACCGTATTGGAGATAAAGACTGATGCTCGGCTGGATGATTGTATTTTTGGTCGTCGGAATTGTTATCGGCAGTCTGGTTATGTCCAGCTGCATCAACGATTACGTAAAAGCCGGTGTCATGCAGAGGCGCGGCCGCATTTACCGCATTGTAGATATCACGTACACACTGAAGGAGATTAAGGATGATCATGTTAAGTAAACGGGAGAAAGAAACTCTGCGTGAAATCAGCCAGTGGAAAGAGTTCTACGCCAACTGGAAGCCAAAGACCCGCGCCAAACTGGAACGTATGAATCTTGTCGCTAACGTTTCGCCAAAGGGATGTGTGGAGAACTATCAACTCACTGAAAAAGGGCACTCACTGTTGCAGCGATTGACTGAGGCGGGGGCGTTCTGATGATTCCATACATCCTATTGTCTTTTGCTGGGGGCGTGGCCCTCGGCTTCAGTATCTGTCGCGATCTGGTTAGGCAGGAACTGAAAACCAAAACGCTTCGCATCGGTAGGCGTCTGTATCGGGTTGTTCACGAGACGGGAGTGCGGAAATGAGCAATTTGACCTCTTTCGACTGGTGGCTGGTAACCTACCTTGTGGCGGCCGGCTTCGGATATGCCTTTTACATTGGTCAGTTAATCGTAAAGCTACTGCTGATCAGATTTGCCAGCCATAAACGCATAGACGACGGTCTGTGGCGCCTGGGTTCTCTGCTGGAGACTCACTACGGTGAACTCAAGGAGAACGAAACTATCACTATTCAAGCGAAGCGTTTTACGGCCATCATCACGAGAACGCCGGAACAGAAGGTGAGTTTGATCAAAAAGATAGCAACTGAACGAGTTACAGAAAAATAAGTATTTACTTACTTATTTAATATGTATAAGATTCACTTGTTTTCGTTGAGACGCGACTGTTTGAACGTTAAATATAACTGCAAACGAAGATACGTACCTGGCAGTAGCCTAAGAAGCCAAACACCAGCGAGGTCAGTTTCCAGCCTCGTCACCAAAATGGGACACACTGAGCGAGTGTGATTGCAGAACGCAGGATAGGGCATGTTGCACCACCCATGCCCTATTCGATGAAGTAACAGGATGGGCGGTTGGTTTTCCTCATTCCATTCCATCATCCCGGTTTCAGCCAGCTGACCGTCCATCCTGTTACGTCATTTCCATTACTTATGTCGTTTGATCTTGGGTTAAAAGCGGCGACGTAACCCGGCTGGCTTGGTTAGCCAGCGCACAACGTTGAGGTCACTGTTTTTCTTTTAATCATACAGGTGATTCCACAGAGCTGTAGTGACTGATCAATATGTTGGGTCGAACATAAATCGGTTCAGTGGCCTCAACGTTGTGAAAGCAGGATTCTTTAACCCTCTGGTGAAATCATTGTTGCCTATGTAGCCCCTGGTTTCACAACATGGATGATTCCATACATCCAATAAGATCGAAGAATCTGGCGGCCGTCAACCACCGAGAAGGATTCCAGATCTTTGCTCTATGTAAGCGAGCCACAAGCCTCGTCTGGCACTAACGTAAAGTGCAAGTTGCGGGAAAGTTCCTGGTTGCCTAGTTGTCCATGAACAAGTACCGCCGCGAAAAATGATGGTGTAGCTCTGTGGTAGAGCGGTTGACTGTTAATCAACTGGTCGGTGGTTCGAGTCCACCCACCATCGCCAACACAGCGCTGAACGGTTTGGAGTTCGCCACCACCGTCCGAACGGAAAGACTCCGCAAATGTCGCCAAACCGTTCAGCGCTGTGATAGACACGGCAGACGTTCTTAACCATTGCTTCTTAGCATCGTAGCAACACTTTTTTAGCGCAAACCATAATCCAAAGGGGCTTCGGCCCCTTTTTTCTTTGATAATCATAAACTTTTTTGTACGTAGTGGGGCAATTTCTGTCAGTCCTACATGCGTATATGGGTTGTGCTATCATATGCAAATTCTAAACAAGCTATTGGAAATGCTACAATCCGAGTTTTCATACAACGAGAGGGAAGTGCAATGGGGAAGTGAATACTACGCAAAAAAAAAGAACCCCCGAACGGGAGTTCTTTCTGGTTTTTTTACGACGCCATCGTTAAAAAACCTCATATCGCGTTACGAGAACGGATACGTCAATACAAGTTCATCTTACAACTAAGATGAATCTACGTCAATTTGGTCTCGTAGCGCATTTGATTAATCGAATAGAGGTATCTTTCGATGAGTGAAATGCTAACGACTTTTATTCAGGCTCCTTTGCTGAGCCAGGTCCTAACCGTACTTGCGCTTTACCTATTGTTTAGGTGCCAACAGAATAAATAGTTTTAATAAAAATGGGGCTTCGGCTCCATTTTGCTTTGCGGTCGTACATATGAATTCAGCAGCATTAGGTTGACGCTATTTGAGACTTCTCAGAACATTCTAAGGAACAAAGAAGATGGCAAAGATATTTTTCAGCTTACAACTTTGGGGGGCAAAGACATCAATTGCGGTCATGAATATGCTTGCCGAACAGGCTGAGGCAAACATTGTTCGCGCTCTCAGTGATGCCGATCTTCCGGGAGCAGTCTCGGAGGGCGAGTATGACGATTATCACGAGGACGATGAGGGTAATATTTATCGGTACACTGTTCCGTACTTTACCTGCGGTTCATGTTCTGGACTCGATGCTGATGAAGTCAAAACGGAATACAAGCACTTGATTTCACAACTTACGCGTCGTTCGGCATTTCTGACGATGTTCGGGTTATTTGAACACCGCATGGTTGAATGCCTTGATGTCATGGATAGATTGTCGGGCGAGGTGACAGACAAAAGGTTCAAAACTGTCGAAGATTGCCATAAGCGACTTACTGGAACCATAGGAGGCAAAGGCATCAGGGACATTGATCATCTAGCTGCCATCAGAAATATCATGGCTCACAACGATGGCGTTGCCGAAAACTATCATAACCTTTTAAAATCAAACGCAAAGAAGTCAGAAACACAGAAGCGAGATATCCGCGCAATCAATCGTGCAAAGAATGAAAACGCCGGTATAACAGTAAATTTCTTCAACGGCGTTCTCATGGACAATCAGTTTTTGGAGTATGTTGTGGGTGAGTTTAATCGATATGTTAGTGAGTTGGATGCGGCAGTACGCCAGTATCAAAGCAGCATCGGTTAATATCGCCCAAGAGCTAAAATATTTATCTGAAGTGCCACCAGTAATAGGTGCGTGGCTGTTTGCATGGAGATAGCATAAATGAAAAAGCGCAACCTCAATATTCTCGCCTCTCTGGTGATCGCGCTCGCTCTAACGGGATGTAACGAGTCTGAAGTAGATAAAATCACGCTGATAGGCCAAGACAAAAACTCTCTTGAGAGCCAGTACAAAACCCACTTTGAAAAACGAACCCCAAACATCGAAGCCTTCGTTCTGTTCGATAAAACTGCGGCTGAAGGCAAGGAACCGCATACCACTGGTGGATTAATTGACGGCAAAGTTGAGTCGAGCATGACTACTAACGTCGGCAAATATACCTTTATGCAGCTCGACGAAATGCTTACTAAAGAATACGGTAAGCCGGTTGCCACTAAAGACCAGGTATTTGATGAGACAGCCTTGAATGGACTGGAATGTGCCAAGACAATGTCATGTGCAGCGGGAAAGTATTATGAGGTATTCCGCGGCAAAGAGCGCCTGATCATGATGATAAACGGTGCCGGTTTCATGAATAAAGATGAGGGCGTAACGTTACTTACCTTTACCGACAAACACTTAAAAACGGCGCGTCTGGAAGAAGACAAACGCCACTAACAAATAACCATAAGATTGTTTAAACACAGCGAGGTTAATCGTGAGTAACAGAGATGATTTTCCCCAATCGGTGAAGCGAACACTGGCCGAACGCGTAGGCTGGAAATGCTCTTTTCTTGGCTGCAACCAGACAACAGTAGGCCCGGATAGCAGTGATACAAACGGCAGGATTAATAATGGTATTGCGGCCCATATTACAGCAGCAGCGCCAGGTGGGCCGAGATATGATCCTAGCTTGACCCCAGAACAGCGAAGCTCGATTGATAACGGTATATGGATGTGTCGTTCACATGGCGCGCTCATTGACTCTGACCACACTATCTATTCTGTTGAGCAATTGAAAAACTGGAAGCAACTGGCCGAAACTCGGCAATCTTTACTGCTTCAAATGACGCACCAGGTGAGCCAGAACAATTACTCAGATAGAGACATCGGTGTTCTAAAAGCTATTACTGATATTTTCAATTATAACTACCTCCAAATGCTGAAGAGCGAACAATTCCGGGCAAAAGTTAGCACCAACATTACCGACCCACTCTACGCATTTGATAATATTGCCTATAACCCCTTTTACAGCTTCAATGATGTTGTTTTAGAAACAATCCGTATGGAGTTGGTCGGGAAAGTGAACAACTTTTGGGCGCTTTTCAGAGAATATTCCGCGGGTGGGCTTGGGTATTATGATTATATCGACATCCCCCATATCAGACGTTTTTATCCTGAAGAGGTTGAGCGCTTTTACGGAATCATTAACCAAACCCAAGATCTGGCTTATGACATCAGCGTCACGGCACAAAAATTACTCGAAATTAGAGCAAAACTGCCGTGAGTCATGAAGATATCCCTCTATATGGTAGAGGGATAATACACACAAAATAGGTAATGACTTACCTATAATTTGTCGGTATAGTTCTTTCAGTTACTCACTTGAAAGGACTCAATATGGGAAACAAACGTAAACAGGCGCGTCGCGCAGCTCGTCAGGCACTGAAGTCAAAACCACGCATCCACGGCTACGAAATTGACACAATCATCGTTGACGAGCTGGCTGCCGCCCCTGCTCTGCCACCAAAACCTAAACGTGACAACTCTCCCATCGAAGCACGTAACGAGGCCCAGGCCCACTATCTTATATCCCTCGATACCAAACCTCTGACGTTCGCCACTGGTGAAGCCGGTTGCGGCAAGACCTACCTGGCTGCTGCCGTCGCAGCGCAGCGTCTGCTGGATAAGGAAGTCGGGAAGATCATCGTGACGCGTCCGGTATTGCAAGCAGAAGAAGATCTGGGCTTCCTTCCGGGCGACATGAGCGAGAAGTTCGCTCCGTTCTTCCGTCCCGTCTATGACGTGTTACAGAAGCGTTTGGGTGGCTCGTTCCTTGAATATTGCTTAAAGCCAGAGGTGGCCAAAGTAGAGATTGCCCCCTTCGCTTACATGCGTGGGCGCACGTTCGAGAACGCTGTAGTCATTCTGGATGAAGCGCAAAACGTTACAGCGTCACAAATGAAAATGTTCCTGACCCGTATGGGCGAGAACGTAACCGTCATTGTGAACGGAGACGTGACGCAATGCGACCTGCCAGGCAATGTTAAGTCTGGCCTGGAAGATGCACTGGAGCGTTTTAAACCTTCCTCCCATGTTGGCCTTATTGAGTTTGCGACCGAAGACTGCGTGCGTTCTGAGCTATGCAAAGTCGCACTGGAAGCCTATCAGTAAGGGAAAGCCAATGACCAAAGAGTACCTGCCACACCAGAAACGTGTCATGGATGAACACGAAGCACTGTGTGGCCGCATCAAAGAACTGGAGGCGTACATTGCCGGCGACGAGTTTGCTCGCCTGCTGTATGTCGACCGCATCATCCTCATCAAGCAGCTGGACACGATGAAGGCGTATGACCTGATTCTTCGTGCCCGGATTGCTCGCTTTTAACGTAAGGAAACCAAAATGACCGATATGGATATCGAAAAAGAGATTGTGGCCAAAGGCAAAACGGCCGCGCGTGTTACCCCGGAACGCATTGAAGCTGTTATCTCAGGCGAGTTTTACTTTACCGGCGCGGACGAATATCGCAGCTCACCGTTGTGGCTGAAGCAGGAAGAGCCTGAACCGGCCCTGCAATCACTCGAACTGCTGACCTTCTGCGTTCTTGTGCTGGAGAACGGCTACACCGTAACCGGCGAGTCTGCGTGCGCCAGCCCGGAGAACTTTGATCCGGAGATCGGACGTAAAATTGCACGCCAGAACGCGATTGCCAAAATCTGGCCTCTGGAAGGCTATCTTCTCAAGCAGCAGTTGCACGAGGTGAAGTGATGAAGGTCGTTATCTACGGACGCGATAATTGCTCATACTGCAAACGTGCGGTCGAGCTGGCGAAGCAGCTGTACGTCCACGGCTTTGGCGATTACGAATACATCGATATTGTGTCTGCCGGGATCAACAAAGAGAAGTTGAGCGACCTGGTTGGCAAGCCGGTGGAGACCATACCGCAAGTGTTCGTAAATGGCGAACCTATCGGGGGTTATACGGAATTTGCTGCTTTTGCGAGCACCCTGTAATACAATACGGCTCCTTTTGGGGCCGTTTCTGTTTGTCGCAGTTTCAGGGAACGCGTACACTTAGTTACGAGCCAGCAAAAAGCAGGCAGATAAATCATGAAAGACTCAATCACCAAAATCGCAATGGTTGTGGCACTGGCACTAAGCAGCCTGTCACAAGGATCTTATGCCAAAGATCACACCGATGAACGCAGCGCTATTACTTCAGGTGCGAGCGCACCATCTCTCGCAGAACTGCGCGAAAGTGTGGGCAAAATCCAGGAAATCACCGCTGATGGCCGTGAAATTTACGCCAGGCTGGATGCGCTGGCAGAACATGATTTTGAGCAGGCAAAGTTTGCCGCAGAAGGCTTGCGTGCTGATGTAATAGGCTCCCTGGCAATGGCCGAGTTCTTATTCCAGGCATTACCAGAGATGTCTATCATCCGGTCTTACGACAAAAACTCCACTGAATACAAGCTATGCAGGGCTGTCGCTGAGATGCGTCACGGGGCTAAAAATCTCGATAATCTGGTTAATCAGATCCTGACAGTTAGCCCTCTTCGCGAATCAGAAATTAGCCATGCGGCTCTTGCTGTTCTGGCCGCCAGTGGCACAGAGGCTTCGACCAAATGGCTCTGATTGTCGAGATAAACCCCGATACACGCGCCGAATTTTTAGACCCCACTTTCAATAAGTTCCCTGGATTGGAACAGCAGCTCATAGACGAATTTATTTACTGCAAGGAGCACAACGCCACAACGGATATCTTCGGCAATGACGCCGTCTTCACTTTTCCACCTTATGCCGTAGACGCTCAACTCGCTCGCATCCACATCAAGCTACCCGACGAACAGCCCTGGCCACCTCGCACTCCAGATCGGCAGAAGAAGAGTAATACTTATTTAGTTTATGCACAGTATTTGTGGCATCCGGATAGGTACTCCATACTCGCGCTTGTTACCCCTGCACACGATCTCATGAGCGCCGCCAACACACAGTTAATCTCCCACTTTTCGGCCTGCGCTGAAGATTTTCACAAGCGCTAAAATCATCTTGCTTGTTTCTCAGATTTAAAGAAATCGCCCTCTAATGATTCCATACCTATTAAGTATGGAATCATTGTACAAAACAGGCTATTTTATGGTTGATCATACAAAAACTTATGCCTAATATACTGTTTATACATACAGTAAAAAGGCTTCACTCAGTGAGTGGACGATGAAAAACACCTTTGATAAAGCACGCGCAGCAGAAAACACCTCTCGGGAAGCCATCGAGTACCTCGAACGCGCTTCCGGTTTGTCGGCAATGTCGACCGCCAAATTCGACGGAGACATGTCGTTTTCTTCCGCCTTCATGTTATTCACTCGCTTATCTTTACTGATAACGAGGCGTCGACCTGAAATAGCTGTTCATTGTGTTTTGATACATGTAATGCCGCATATCTCTGAAGTAAAGGTAAGTGATATAAGTAGGGTCTTGGTCAACCAGCTGGTGAACCCGCTGATACTGGAAGGCAAGATCGTCCAGGGCAGACGTGTGTTCTCCCTGATGAAACAGTTCCTGAGCTGGTGCGCCTTTCAGGGGCTGATTGATACATCACCGTTGAATGATATGTCGCTCAACAGAGTTGCTGGTGGCGCAAAGCCAGTACCGCGCGAACGTAAGCTGACCGACGCCGAGGTCTGGGTATTCTGGAACGTCTGGGATTACTTCAACGTGTGCGAGGGTACAAAGTGGGCGGCCAGGCTCTGTCTTGTCGCTGCCAGACGACCCGATGAGGTGCTCCGGGCCAGAAAGGATGAGTTCAACCTTCAACGTGATGTATGGAATCAAGGTACGCGAAACAAATCTGCCAGGCAGCACGCGCTGCCGTTAAGCCCATTGATGCGTCAATGCGTGGAAGAGTTGTTCGAGTACGGGAAAGGCAGCCAGTGGCTCGTTCCTTCGAATAAGAAGAAGGGCGTGGATACGCCAATGTCTAAGGTGGCCGTCGCCCAGGCACTGAGAAGGATACTAGAACGACCTGAGTTGATGGAGGTTGAGTCATTCACTCCACGCGACCTGAGACGTACAGCGCGTAGTTATTTCCCTGCTCTGGGGATTAATCAGGAAGTTGCTCGTAAGATTATGAACCACAGCCTTGAAGGGATAGATCGCGTCTATGATCGCCACGATTATATGGATGAGATGCGAGACGCCTTGAACAATTTCTCAGCGTACATCGCATCTATCGTTAATCAAACAGACTTAGACGAGATAGACCACAAATTCAAGGGAGATCGTCTAGCCACCGAGCTTATTCGTGTAAATTTCTCACAGTGACTTGATGGCCTCGACCACCTTTTCTGATGCGCCCTGCTGACCGTTAAAACGGTTACGGAACGCTTCTAGAACAAGTTTTTCATCAGCGGAGAGAGGCGCAGTTCCCTCTTCGCGAAAAAATTCGAGTAACTCAGGGTGGCGTTCTTCCAGAACCATCAGCATCAGTCGAACCGGGTCTGCATCCAGCGCTTTAGCTAAAGCTCGAACTTTATCTACCGGCAGAGGGATTTTGCCACTTTTAATGAGGGAGAGGTTGTTGGCGTTCTTGTACCCAACCTCTTTGGCAATGGTGGCCTGACTTTTAGGCGAGATTGTGATTAACGAGTCAATGTAAGCTGCGTAGCGACCTTGTTTGATCTCTGTTTCGTTGGTAGCCATGTAGTGAACCTTGCGTGTTTTGTTTATCTCTGGTAAGTGCTTACTGATATTACAGCAAAGGCCAGGGTTGTAAAGACTTATCTATTTAATTTCGATAGGTACTAAGTCCCTGGAACACCGCCATTATACTATGTTTTTTAGGCAATTTGTCACTATTAGCTTACAGGCAAAAGTAAGACGTATCTGATATAGATGCATTCCATATTGATACAATAGGTAGTAGTATTGCCAAACTTTCAAATGTGTTCAGTTGGATGATATGAAATGAAAAATATAACTTCTAAATTGACCGCCCTTGAGGTTGGACACGCGTATGCGATTGGACTGGATGGCGTGGCGACGATCCTGACGGAATTGGAATCCGAAGAGCTTCCCGTGGAGATGGTTGATACGACGGTTTTCACTTTTGAGCTAAAAAATAAACATTTCACTCTCATCAATACTGGTTGCGGCTCTCTAGCCGTGAGAACCATTTAAAACACATTCCTGCCGATAGAAGCCTGTACGAACAGCTTAGTCGCCTGTTCGTACAGTGATAAATTACGCACATCAGAAAACAAATTGTTTTAATAACAAGGAAATTCTCATGTCCAAAGCCATGACCAGATCTGTGCTGAAAGAGGTACAGGACTTCCGCGACTGCGTAAAACGAGTTGTAGCGATGCTTTCAGGTAAACAGATACCTGTTGCAGAGCGAGGCAATGAAGCATATGTCCGCTACAACCGGCGCGGCGAACCAGTGCTGGTAAATATCCCATCTATACCTGACGACGCATCGCCAACCCTCATGAACGCAGTGCGTGGTTTTCTCGACCATGAGGTAGCCCATATCCTCTTTACTGATCCGAAAGTCGCAATGAAGATGCGCGAGAAAGGAAAGGCTCCGTCTACCGGGCTTTGGAACGCGCTGGAAGACGTTTTTATTGAACGCAGAATGGGACAGGTATTCAACGGAACTCGTCGCAATTTGCTGGCCACACAGAACCTGGTGATCGACAAATACTTCAAGGGCAAAGTGTCAGAGGCGGTTTCAATCTGCCACGGCAACCAGCGTGAATTGTTCCTGAAATTCTTCCTTTGCCCGGTCGTCCGCGCCTGGGATGGCCAAAGCCCTTTCATCGACTTTATGGAAGAACACTGGCACCTCATCAATAAGCCTGTAGCCTTGCTCAAAGAGCATGGGATCGACGTGGCCGTTCGCAATATGTCGAACACAGAAGACTGTGTGAAGGTCGCAGCTGCTATCGCCCAAATCATGCAGGATATGAAAGACAAGCCAGAGGGCAAATTACCAGAGCTGAAATCGTCTGCTAGGAAGCCGTCGAAGAGTGAGGACGAGTCAGAGGAAACCCCAGAAGCCGGTGATGAACCGACTCATAGTGAATCAGCACCAAAGCGTACCAAAGGCGAAGACGACGACAAGGAAGAACAAGAAGATGATGCCTCAGAAGAGGAAGAGTCTGGGGATTCTGATTTGCCTGAATCAGTAGATAAGGACTTACCTACAGAAGATAAAGAAATTAGTGATACAGAAAGTAAATATACAGAAGCAGGCGAAGAGGAATCAGGATACACCCCAGAATCCGATGATGCCGGCATGGAATCAGGTGATTCTGATGACGAAGGTAGTAGTGATGACACTGGCTCTCCAACGTCTGGTGATGGCATTCGCGAAGACGCCGATGACTCCGATGGTTATGGCTCTGGCGCCGATGGCGATGGTGATAGTGATGACGGCGAAGACTCTGATGCTGGTCACGGGGAGTCCGAAGGAGAAAGAGAAGAGGAAGATGACGCAGCCGATCACACAGACGGCGAAGGCAAAGAAAATGAAGATGCCGCGGAAGTGCCTGAAGACAGTGAGTCAGGTTTTGTTCCCGCTCCGGATGAAATGACTCTGGAGGAAGCACTCAAGGCGCTCGACGAGATGGAAGACGGAACAGGCGAAATGACCGAAGACGCGCTGTCGGCCACCATCAGCAAAGAGCTTATGAGTACCTCACTTTCTGAGTATCGCCCATACGATCGTTCATACGACTTTATCGGTTGATTGATGAGGCTGAAGAGCATGTAAAGCGCACCAGAAAGACGTTCGGCGCAATCCCAATGCACTCACCGGTCGATCGCTACCGCATGGTTCCGGAAGGCAGAAAGCTCTTTGAACTGAAAATCGAAAAACATCTGTCAGCAGGCGTTTCTTCGACTCTGGCCAAAGACCTGGAGCGAGCTATCGCCAGCCGCAACCGAGTTCAGTTTATCCCAGGCCAGAGACGTGGGCGGATACATGGCGCGAACCTGTATCGTCTGGCAATGAACGACGACCGCGTATTCCGCAAGAAAGAAGACCACAGAGCCGTGAACGCGTGCGTCCAGCAGGTGATCGACTTGTCCGGCTCAATGGGCGGCAGGAAGATTCAACTGGCACTCGCCAGCGCCTACACCATTGCGGATGCTCTGGATCGTATCAATGTGCCTAACATCATCACCGGCTTTACCACGTTTGGTAGTCCGGATTATGAAACCATGTCGAAGCGCGGGTTTACTCGTTTCGAGGCGCTAATGCTGCCCATTATCAAAAACTGGAATGAGAAAGCTAACTCTCCAGAGATCCGCGCCCGCATGGGCTGCGTGTGTGAGACGTTCCCCCTGCTCAATAACGTCGATGGTGAGAGCGTCGCGCAGCTGGCGACTCTGTTTGCAGGGCGAATGGAGGACAAGAAGATCATGCTGGTTATGAGCGACGGGGCGCCATGTGCTGCAGGCGATGGGTTCCATCAGCATTTGCGAACCGTCACCAAAGAAATTGAGACGTTGAGTGACATCGATTTGATGGCTATCGGCGTTCTGACCGACGCACCACGGCGTTACTACAAAAATTACGCACTGGTAAACAGCGTAGAAGAGTTAGGGGCGTCAGTCGTCACTGAGCTATCTCGTATCATTCTTGGGTAATAGCTTTACCTGTAAAAATAAGTAATCACTTACTATACAGCCTAATATATTTATATAAGATATACCCCACGAACGACAAACAGTAAGGAAAAACACATGACCGCTACTGCACTACAGCAAGAAGAACATTTGCCGGAAGCCATCGTCTGCAAGTGGTGTGGCAAATCCTTTCATTACCTGAAATCCCATATCTCTATGGGCCGCTGCGAGAACATTCCTGAGTCCGCGAAAGGTATGGACGTGGACGAGGTGGTGAAAATGTACACCACTGCGTTTCCGGATGAACCAACGATCTCTCGCACGGCACTGGCCAAACTCAATGAGAAGCGTGCCGAAAAGCATTCAGGTGAAGGAAAAGTGGCGGACATTAGCGCACATCCGGGCTACGCAGGAACGGTCGAATACAAGACCGAACTGGTGGCCGCGCACGAGCTGCTTGGCGTAACGATCAAAGAGCTGGGAACGCCACGCGGAAAACCACTACAGGTGACAGTCAACGTCAACACGCCATATCCGGAGTTCGTACCGGAAGCGAAGAAGAACTATGTGTATGGCGACTTCGACCTGATTAAAGACATCTTCATGATGCTGGAAATCGGAATCCCAGGCTATCTCTGGGGTCATGCAGGAACCGGTAAATCTTCTCTTCCTACGCAGCTATGCGCCCTGCTGAATCGACCACTGATCCGCGCCCAGCATACGGCGTCTATGGAAGAAGCACACGTTACAGGCCAGATCCTCGCTCGCGATGGCTCCACCTACTTCGAGCCGGGTTTGCTGGCGCTGGCGATGAAAAATGGCTGGGTGTACCTAGCTGATGAATATGACTTCGCGTTCCCGCAGATTCTGGGTGTGTACCAGCCAGTTCTTGAAGGAGAGCCGCTGATCATCAAAGAGGCAACTCCGGACTGGCGCCGTATCACTCCGCATAAACGCTTTGCCTTCATTGGCACTGGCAACACTAACGGCTCTGGCGACGAAACGGGTCTCTATCAAGGTACGAACATCCAGAACGCGGCGAACTTCTCGCGCTTCGGCATTGTTTCGAACGTGAAGTACATGAGCACTAAGGCTGAAGTCAACATGCTGGCTGAGGCAGGCGTCATCCGCGAATACGCCGAGAAGATGGTGAAATTCGCGAACCTTGTCCGTGAAGGTTATGAACAGCATCTGATCAGCCAGCCAATCGGCCCTCGCGAGCTGCTGCTGTCCGCAAAAATCGGAATGATGCGCGGTGATTTCTCTGCCGGCATCGAAAAGTCGTTTATCAATAAACTTCCATCCACGTCTGCACAGGCAGCGCGTGAAGTGGTTCAGAAGATCTTCGGTTAATCGTGCGTAAAGGATGTTTCGGCTCTCTTATCGCAGCGTCTGAAACTGGCCGGGCTTGTCTGGCGTGTCCGGATAGGCCCGAGTGCCACCAGTCAGCCAAAGAGGTTGCGATTTCGATGTATGGGAAGTTCGTTGGCTTCCCCAATGACAAAATCAAGAAAACCAGAAAGGTAAAAACACATGAAGGCTCTGATGGTCAGAACTGACTTCTCCCTGGGAGAGTCGGCTCTAAAAGCAGAAAACGCGGTGAAAATCGCGAGAGACGCTGGCTACACCGCTGTCATTTCCGCTGACAGCATGAACATTGCCAGTGTGATCCCCCTGCAACGTGCCGCTGGCGACGACATGGCGGTTATTTGTGGTGTTAAGCTGAATGTTGTCGACGATCCGACATACGAGCACCGCGCCCGCCTTGCGAAAGAGTCAGGGGGATGTATGGAATCATTGGTACGTGATCGCAGCTACTGCTTCACGGCACTGATAAAGAATGAGCAAGGTTATCGCGACGTGTGCGAACTGATGACCTTTGCGAACAAGCGCGAGCAATTCTATTTTGTCCCGCGTCTGGCACTCGACCAGCTGGCGGCCGCATATGCCAAAGGCAACATCATCCTGCTGACGTCCGACATTGGCAGTGTATTCCAGCGCCGGGACTTCGCAAAGATTATCGGGACGCTGGTGACAGCTGGAGGACGCGATAACTTCTACAGCGTGGTTTATCCGCACCCTACCCCATTCTACGACCAGATTAACGTCCGGGCGATGAAAGTGGCGAGCGCACTGAAAATAGAGCCAGTGGCGTTCTATCCCGCTTATTACGAAGCGGTCGACGACGCTGACATTAAAGACATTGCGCACATGGTTACGAACAACATCAAAATAGACCAGCCGCATCGTCTGCGTATTCCCCACCAGCGAGATAACGCCGTTAATGGTCGCCGCCATCTCCTTGAAGCACTGAAAGCCTTCTCCGTTCGAATGGATGTGCCGGTAACAGCTGCAATGGCCTCAACAACGCAGGACACCATTATTGAAGCCTGCACATGGCGCTGGCATGAATTGCCACCAGCACTACCCAAGATGGCAGACGACGAGCCTGCAACGCTGATGAAGCTGGCTGTCGCGGGGCTGCGCAAGCGTCTTACTACCAAAGAGTTTGGCTACACACCACCGGCTTCTGACCACCGTGTGTATGTTGATCGCCTGAAGTACGAAATGGACACGCTGACCCGTCTGGGCTTCTGCGGCTACTTCCTGATGGTGCGCGACCTGATGAATCACAGCCGTGAAACTGGCATTCCTGTCGGGCCAGGTCGTGGTTCCTCTGCCGGTTCTCTGGTGGCGTGGTGCATAGGTATAACCAACGTCGATCCTATCCGTCACGGTCTTCTGTTTGAGCGTTTCATCAACCCTGAACGTCTCGACTTACCGGATGCGGATTTGGACTTCAGCCAGGCACGTCGTCATGAGGTGATCGAGTATCTGAATGAACGCTATGGCGAAGATTACGTTGCCGGTATTCCGAACTTCACCTATCTGGGCGCTGCTTCGGCGCTGCGTGACACTGCTCGTATTTACGGTGTCGACGCTGCGGATATGGCGGTATCCAAAGAGTTCAAGAATCTGGAAGACGATAGCCTGTCGCTGGAAGAGCTGCGCGAGCAACTGGCCAGCCTGGACAAATACGCCACGAAAAACCCGGAAGCGTTCAAAGCGGCGTGTAAGCTGCAAAGCCTGATGCGTGGTTTTGGTCGTCACGCTGCAGGGATGATCGTCGCTGGTGTTCCATTGGTAGAGCGCACGCCCGTCGAGCTGCGTGGCAATGCTCGCTGTATTGCGTTCGATAAACGTTACTGCGAGGCGATGGGGCTGATTAAGCTGGACGTTCTCGGTCTGGCAACGCTCGATCTGCTGGATAGCGCGAAACGCTACATCAAAGAGAGTACCGGGGAAGACATCAATCTCGATGCTATCCCACTGGACGATCGCAAGGTTCTGGATGGGTTCGCTGCAGGGTACACGCAGGGCGTATTCCAGCTGGAGTCCGGCCCCATGCGCAAGCTGCTTAAAGATCTGGGCGGTGGCATTGAGCCAATGAGCTTCAAAACCGTTGTCGCCACGACCGCACTCTTCCGACCTGGCCCGATCCAATCCGGCATGTTGGACGACTATGTCTCCGTGGCCAAAGGCTTCATGGCTCCACATTCAATTCATCCTCGTCTTGAGGAAACAACCAAAGAAACTAACGGCGTTTTACTCTATCAAGAGCAAATTATGAAAAGCTCTCGTGTGCTCGCTGGATTCTCTATGGCGGAGGCTGATGCTCTGCGTTCCGCCATCGGTAAGAAGAACATGGAAAAGATGAAAGCGATCGGCAGCGATTTTGTAGAACGAGCGCAAGCAGGCTGGGTGACACTGTCACTTGAAGACGGAAGCACAGTAGAAGTCCACAAAAAGGCAAAGCTGATGTGCTCTGACGGCAAACGCAGAACCTATGACGAAGCGATGAGTGACAACGCTGATATTGTTGATTTTGGAGTTTGACGGTGGAAGAAGTTTGGAAATCTATTCCTGAATTTGAAGGTTATTACGAAGCATCCAGTTTAGGGCGCATTCGCTCATTAGATGTTATACAAACATCCCCCAAAGGGGGCGAATGGGTGAAGAAGGGGCAAATCCTCAAACCTCGCGTAATCAATGATTTTGGACATCTGGGTGTGAAACTAAGCGTCAACGGCGTCAAATGCGACCGCACAGTTCATTATCTGGTAGCAACTGCATTCCACGGAGAACGACCAGAAGGCTTACTTATTCGTCATCTTGACGGAAAACCATCAAACAATGCGCCCTTCAATCTCGCGTATGGTACTCAAGTCGACAACATGGCTGACGCCATTGCACACGATACCGTTGAGTTTGGTGAGAGGCGCTACAACGCCAAGCTAACCAACGAAGTCGTCATTGCTATTCGCATTAAAAAGTCAGAGGGCGCTCTGAACAAAGATCTCGCGGCCGAATATGGTTTAACGGAGCTTTATATTCACCATATCGTCACCGGGAAGAAATGGGCACGTGTTGGTGGGCCGATCGTTGTCTCGAGAGCATCCAAAAAGCTGGATGCCGAAGCAAGAGCTGAGCTGGTCGCCTTGCGCAAGGCTGGCGCAACCTATGAAAAGTTGCGAGAAAAATTCGGCATCTCTAACACTCAAATCGCAAATATCTTAAAAAAAGCAAGCATTTGAAGATAACGACGGGAAAAACACATGAAAATTGCAAAAGTTATTTCCGAGCAGGAAGGTCTTAGCCCTGAGAAAGCCCAAGAAATATGGGACGCCTTTGAGAAGTTCGGTGGATATGCCTTCAACAAATCACACAGTGTTGCTTATTCTTTAATCAGCTATCAGTCTATGTGGTTAAAGACACATTACCCTGCTGAGTTCTTCGCTGCTGCGCTCACCATTCTGGGCGAGGATAAGCACCAGGGGCTGGTTAAGGATGCGCTGACCTATGGCATTCGAGTATTGCCACCAGACGTTAACGTGTCATCTAACCGAATTGAGATCCGCACGCTGGAAGACGGCAGCCAGGTTCTGTATGCGCCATTCTCTGCTGTGAAAGGCTGCTCTGAGAATGGTTGCCAAGCCATCATGAGAGCGCGTGAGAAAGTTGGCGGCAAATTCGAGTCACTTGAGCAATTTGAGGAGGCGGTCGAGAAGCGTGCGTGTAACAGCCGGGTACGCGAGTCACTGCAAAAAGTAGGTGCGTTCGCATCGATTGAGCCTGGCAGTCTGCCAGCGACAGATCCGGAACGGCTGCGCGACCAGGCAGAGTTGATGGGCAATCTGGTGATCGACGCTGTAAAAGCCTCTCGACCGTTCGAGATGAACCCTAAGCGCTCTGCTGAAGTGAATGTACTGATGACTCGCATGGCGGCCGAAATGGGTCTGGGAGACGACCTGATTCGCCCAAGTATTGGCATTAAGCCGAAAATCATGGTCATTCTGGACAACGCGAACGGCAATGATGGGCGTACCGGCTACTTCATGGAGAACGGCTACGACGACTTTAAGGCGAAGTTGCTTACTGCAGGCGATCTGCGCATGGGCGATCTCTACGTCACCGGCGTGTGCAAAAAGGTGAAGGACAAAGAGAAGGACTACACCAAAGACGAGATCGGCCAATTCACCGACTTTATGCGTGAAGAGATCAATCTGGTGCGTCCGACCTATGTGCTGACGTGTGGCAGCCGGGCGACGTCACTCTTCAACAACAAGAGCAAACCATCCGACCTGGTTGGACGCAAAGAGTATCTGCCAGAGCTGGATGTGACCGTTTTCTACGGATTTAACCCGAACATTTTGTACTTTCGCCCAGAGGAAGGCGAAAAGCTGGAAGCAATTCTGGCAGAGGTAGCGGAGACTATTAGCAAATGAACAAAGAGAACACCATGAACGAGGCACAGAAGATTGCACAAGCGCTGGCGGCTATCCCAGCGGATTTTCAGGATAAAGCTGTTGCGGCCACCATGCGGTCGCAGTTCTGGGAAATCATCGACTGCCCGGTCACGTTAGATTTGGCGCTGGCGTTCGCCGGGCTGGATGGCGCCGATAGAATCAGTCGTCTGCGTAAATGTGCCAGAGCGCTGGCGCTCAAAACGCAAGATCCGAAGGCGTGCCAGTATCTGCTGGAGATCTACGAATCGGATAACCCAGAGGAACAGTTGGAGGCGTTCAAAGTGTTCCGCAATAGGCTGGTACTGAAGGTGGCCAAAGAGTTTATGGAAGTGAACAAGATTGGTGATGTGAGACAGTACAGGCTGAAGCGCCAGACCAGAGTCACCCTATCCAACATTTTTGGTAAGAAAGTCGCTTAATTATAAGGCTCGCCGGATGGCGAGCCTTATTGTTGAAAACAGCTTAAGACTTACCGCAGAGATTGTTATTAATCATGTTACACCAGTAAGATGCTAACTTAATTCTTTAATCTGCTTCCATGTTTCAATGCCAATTTCTGTCAAGGCATTAAAATACTGATTTTTTATTTCTGCGTATTTTACATCATCAAAATTAAAACTACCTTTATTTCTTAGTTCTACACATTCCTGAAAAAAAGTAAGAGCCTCATTGCATTTGTCGCGCATTGTTTGTTGATTATGTTTTTTTGGATTAAGTAACAAAATTATCTGATTACACTCAATCATTACAGTTTTCGCCAACTCGTCCCCAGCTTGTTGATATGCCGGGGTTGTCTGCGGATTTATTTGTCGTTTTAATAAGCTGTAATTCATATCGAGATTCGCATAAAACTCACTACTTCTTGACCTTAGTTCTTGAAGCCAACGAAGTCTTTCTGCGGTAATTATAGTTGCTTTTAATTTTTTATCTTCAGTAGCAGCAGCAGACTTAATTTGCTTGTTTGTGCCTCGATATAACAAAAATGCACCAATAGCAGCGCCAGCAATAGCTGATATTGAAGATATTATGGCAATCCAAATAGCAGAATTATCAGGTTTCGTATTCTCTTCTATTTGCTTTAATAAATTATAAATATCAAACATGATGATAACATTTCCTTTTAATTTGAATAATTAATGATAAATACCGTGCGGAAACATGAAGGCTCTATCCCTTTCAAAATCCATATTTCTTTCAATTAAAATTCACGAACACAATAGGAGAGACTTCTGCAATTAACAAGCCCTAAGAAGTAGTTGTTCGAGCAGATAGCATAACGGTCTATCTTGGATTAGCGTTAACTGAATCTTTATAATCAATACACATTAATAAGTGAGAGGCTATCAAAATGAGCACCGATATCTACGAAAAAATCATGTCCGATCTGGAGTTCGACCGCGACAATCTGGAGGAAGTCTGGCGTCAGCAACCGCGCCTGTTGATGGAGTATGGCTCTAAGCTGGCGCAGGCAGAACGTGAGGTCGCGGATGCAAAACTCTCCCTCGATGCGATTGAGGCAAAAATCTACGACAATGAGCGTAAAAACCTGAGCATGAACGGCATTAAGTTCAATGAATCCGTACTGGAGGCGAAGGTTAGAACCAACCCGCAATACCTCGCAAAGCGCCAGAAACTCGACGATGCCCGGCACATTGCAGATCTGTACAAGCACGCTGTAGCCGCCTTCTCTCACCGCCGCGACATGATTGTCCAGGCGTCCAAAATGGCTATCGTGGAGATTGAACGTTTGGGCGCCGAACGTTTCCACTCTCCCCGTTAATTTATGCTAGATCGTAAGTAAGTACTGATCTATCATTCTTCTCGCTCGAAAGAGCCACGAATAAACGAACGCCCAACGCGCATAGCGCCAATGGCCACAATCACAACAAGGAGAAATACATGTCTAAGTCATTACTTGATCTGCTTAACAAGACCCGTGGCGATATTGCTTCTAAACGTGGCAATAACGTTGATTTGACCCGTCTGAAAGACGGCAATAACTATCTGCGCATTTTTCCGAACAAGGACGACCCGAATGGCGTGTTCTTCCAGACTTTCGGTATGCACTACGTTAAGCATCAGAATGAGGAAGGCAAAGATGTAACCACCGCCTACATCTGCGAACAACACACCCACGGCCACGCTTGCCAGCTGTGTGAGATGGTTATGGAAGGTCGTGCTCGCTTTAAGGGCAACAAAGCGATGGAAGAGCGCATTAACAGTATGCGTGCTACACCGCGTTATCTGGTCAACGGTGTTCTGTCTGCGCGTGAAGACTTTGCAGACGCAGAGAAATGCCAGCTGATTGAGCTGCCGTCTACGGTCTTCGACGATATCTGCAAAGTGATGTCCGAAGATATTGCGGATGATATCGGCAACCCACTGAGCAAAGAAGAAGGCTATGCGTTCCTGATTAAGCGTACCGGTTCCGGTCGTGACACCAAGTACGACGTATCCCCGAAACGTAAAGTCTACAAAGGCGACATTCCTGAGAAGCTATGGACTACTCAACACGATCTGATCGCATACGCGAACCAGGCTGACGAAACCCGTCTGCTGTCTACAGCTCGCACTATGGGTCGTCTGATTGGTATCGCGGCTCCGGCAGCAACAATGTCCTCTCCGGCCATTTCTTCCGCTGCAAAATCAGCTGCTGCTGAACTGCCAGGCTTTGGCTCTATCACTGGTCATACGGAAGGCGCAGCGGCTGTCGCTACAGCACACACTCCGGCTCCAGAGTCCACCAGCCTAGTTGATGAAGAGATTCTGCGTGCCGCTGAAGCTGAGTTCAAGCCGGAAACTAAACCGGAAGAAGTTAAAGCTCCGGAAGCCGCCGCAGCTGCAAGTGCTTCAGCATCTGCTGCCGCTGCATCTGCACCAGCTGACGAAGGTCTCGACGACCTGCTGGCTGAACTGGACGCTCTGTAATCCCATAACGTGACCAGTAAGGCGTCTACGGACGCCTTACTTTTTGGAAGGAGTGTACCGGTGAATTATCTCTTTGTGGACGGTAACAGCCTGGGCTATTACCACCAGCAGTCCGACAAATTACACAACGGCAAGATGGAAGTTCAGGCGGCTTTTGGCTTCGTGAAGAACGTTCGTCGTTACGCCTCAATTCTCCATGCCCGGCCAATGATCTTGTGGGATGGATTCAGCGACAAACGTCGCGACTTCTACCCGGAGTACAAAGCGAATCGCGATGACGACCCGGATATGAAGAAGATGAAAGAAGGTTTTGCCATCCAGAAGCCGTACATCTTGAAAATGATGACCGCGCTTGGCGTTAACCAACTCATTGCAAAGGACGCAGAAGCGGACGACCTGGCAGGAATGCTGGTCTCTCGCCTGGCTCCGCAGCCAACCGTTGATCATATCTACCTGCTAACAGGTGATGGCGACTGGCTCCAGCTGGTTCGCGAGAACGTGAGCTGGGTAAGCCTGCGTGAAGATGCCAAGCACAAGCAGGTGAACTTCGAACAGTTCGCAGAGCTGACCGGTCTGCCAACGCCACGCGCGTTTCTGGAAGCGAAAGCGCTGCAGGGCGATAACTCGGACAACATCAAAGGCGTCGGTGGCATTGGTGATGGTGGCGCGAAAGAGCTGCTTCATGAATGGGGAAGCGTGGCCGCAATGGTACGCGGCATTAACGACGGCTCCATTGTCATCAATAAGGGTCGCTATAAGACGGCATTCAACAAGCTGGCAAAGAACGCCTTCAACGAGAAGACGGGCTGCCGGATGCTCGAAGCCTTTAAGCGCAACATGATGCTGATGAACCTTATCGACACAAAATTCCCACCCAGCGAAATCGAGTCGATTAAAGGCGCACGCGACATGAATGCCTTCGAACAGATGTGTTACGAGCTGAATTTCCGGTCGTTTCTGGAAGATCTGGAAGTGTTTGTTCTGCCATTTGAGAGGTACTGCTGATGCTGAAATCCATCATTAATGGCGGGGCAACTACGCCAACCATGCTGGCTAAAGAGATTGTCTTCTGCCACGGCGAGCACGCTGTGGTGGCGCTGCCGAACATTCTGGGCGCCGCTGGCATTTCTGCAACTGAGCGCGAGTTCGCGCTGGTCAGCGAGCAGGTCGTGAAGATCATCGCTCGCGTCGCCAAACACCTGAACCACGACGCAATCAAGTTTGACGAAGCCGCTGCTTCGAAGCGAATCAACGAAACAAAAGGAGCCTAATCATGGCAAAAGGCAAATCCGCACTGGCACTGGCGCTGAAAAAGAAAATCGGCAGCAATGACGAGATTCAGAAGGTCTCCCACTGGATTGACTCCGGTTTCCCTCCACTGAACAAAGCCATTTCCGGACGTTACGACGGTGGTTTTCCGTGTGGGCGTATCGTTGAAGTCTTCGGGCCACCAAGCGCCGGTAAAACCTTTTTGGCGACGGCTGCGATGGTGTCAGCACAAAAACAGGATGGTCTGGCAGTATTCCTTGACCACGAAAACAGTTTCGACGTTGGTCTGGCGGTAGCGAACGGACTGAACGCCGACGAAGACGACGGTCAGTGGGTCTACAAACAGCCGGATACCTTCGAAGACTCCGTAGAGCTGATAGGCACAATCCTCAAGCTGGTGCGCGACGAAGAGCTTATTCCGGAAACAGCCCCTATCTGCATCGTAGCCGACTCTCTGGCGTCGATGGTTCCGAACTCGAAGGCTGAGAAGTTCGACAAGATGGCAGAAGGCACTGCGAAGGACAAAGATCAGCTGAACATGAACGACAACACGGCGCTGGCGCGAGCGACGAGTGCGAACTTCCCTACTCTGGCGCTCTGGGCGCGTAAGTACAACGCGTGCATCATCTTCTTGAACCAGGTGCGTACCAAAATTGGTGTGATGTTTGGCGATCCGACTACGTCTCCGGGGGGCGACTCTCCGAAGTTCTACGCGTCGGTGCGCATCCGTCTGGGCGCATCCGTTATGAAGGATGGCAAAGAGAAGATCGGACAGGACGTAGGCGCCGAGTGCATTAAAAACAAAGTCGCGCCTCCGTTTGGCAAATGCTCATGGAAATTCTACTTCGATCCGACTCGCGGGCTGGACGTCATCGAATCGCTGGTTGAGTACATGCTGGAGGAAGGATACCTGCCCAAGAACGCCAGCGGGCGCGTGGAAATTGGCGATAAGAAATACACCAAATCGCAGATCGTCGAGATGTACCGCGAGAAGCCACTCCCGGAAATCATCGCAGCACTCCAGGCGATAGACGAACGGCGAGCGAAAGAGTCGTCCCCAGCAGAGACAGAAGAAGCGTAATCACAAGGCGTCCATTGGACGCCTTTTTTATACTTGAAAATATATAAGTACTTACTTATCATTTCTGCACCAAAACGACAAAAGGAAACACATGATCAAGGGTTATCTCATGGCTGTTTCAGCGGTGATATCAGTCTGCTTTATCTACGGTTTACTGGTTCCATCGCTTATCTCAGCTAAAAGCGATCTGGCCTTATTTATCGGACTTGCCATCGCTGTAGTCTTCCCGGTTGCCTTGTTAAAAGCTGGCCGCAGGTATATCAACTCACTCAATAAAACTAAGCAACTGTCTTGAGCGATAAAATTATGGAGCTACATGATGGTACGACTCATTCCATTCTTCGTTCTTTCTGAGCATTGCATTCAGGATGGTCAGCAGTTTACGCATACAGGCAACCAGCGCTACTTTTTTGGGTTTTCCTGCTGCAACCAGCCGGG
>NZ_KZ559414.1:0-91478 GCF_002850715.1 Citrobacter sp. L55
TTCTCCATCAGTCTGGCGGCCAGCGCGGCGGCCGCTTTGCGGTCGGCCTCAGTTTCAGCGTCTGCGGCCGCAGTCACCGCCGGGGAGACCGGCGGCAGGTTGCCGGTCACGGCGTTCACCTTCCCGGCCGCCTCTGACGGGGTCACGCCGAACACTTTCTCAACCAGTTTCAGGCCGTCCCCCGCGCCGCACTGGTTACAGAACCACGTCCCGCGCTCCTCTTTATCGTCAAAGCGAAAGCGGTCGGAGCCGCCACACACCGGACAGGCCTGATGGCGGTTTTTGATGACCGTTACCCCCAGCGCCGGGAGAATGCGCGGCCAGTGGCCGCACGCCTGTTTTACGGTGTCCGTTACGTTCATTTTCATGGTGCTTTCCCTCAGTGCAGTGCCGGTGCGGTGATATGACGGGCGCAGAGTTCATCCATCACAGCCAGCCCGAGAAAGGACAGCGACGGGGCGGCNACCCCCAGCGCCGGGAGAATGCGCGGCCAGTGGCCGCACGCCTGTTTTACGGTGTCCGTTACGTTCATTTTCATGGTGCTTTCCCTCAGTGCAGTGCCGGTGCGGTGATATGACGGGCGCAGAGTTCATCCATCACAGCCAGCCCGAGAAAGGACAGCGACGGGGCGGCCTTGAGTGGTCCGGCTTCCATTAAATCTTCGAGCAGGGCACAGGCAATCTGGCGGCCTTTTTCCTCGCCGTGCTGGCGCAGGTAGAAACCCTCCAGCTCGGTCGCAATGGCGCTTTCCAGCGTGCTGAGCGTGAGCTGCGGGTAGCGGTGCTGACGTTCGCACAGGGTCAGCCAGGCACAGGCGACCGCCCGGCGATAGAGCGCGGCGCGTAAGACGGGCGTTAATGGCTTTTTCATACACTGCCCTCCCCGGTCAGCCACTGCTGATTACAGCGGTCGACCACGCCGTCGAGCCGGGCAGTCATGAGGTAAATCACTGAGGTGAGCTGTAGCTGCTGCGCCGGATTGTGGCGCAAAGAGGTACAGTCCTGCACCTGCATCAGGTCGCCGACGAGCTGGCCGACATTGCGAAGATGTTCGAGACATTCAAGGTCTGCCCGGCTGATGGTGGGCTGGTTTATATTCTGCGGCCGTTCCGTACTGTTAACAGGCATTATTTCGTCTCCTGAGGACGTGCGTATCCCTGCGCAGATACGCACATTTTATTTTTGGGTGTCGTTTTTANAGCTGGCCGACATTGCGAAGATGTTCGAGACATTCAAGGTCTGCCCGGCTGATGGTGGGCTGGTTTATATTCTGCGGCCGTTCCGTACTGTTAACAGGCATTATTTCGTCTCCTGAGGACGTGCGTATCCCTGCGCAGATACGCACATTTTATTTTTGGGTGTCGTTTTTAGTTACAGATAATGGCGGTAGCTGTTATCCGGTTTTATTTCCGTTTCCGGCCTGAAATTATTCCGCCATTTATGCGCCACCGGCGCCGGACGTTTAACCGGGGGAATATCATCAGGATAGTTATCGATATTCCGCGCCCGGTATTGCTGTAATGCCGGGTCGGCCGCTATTTCGCGTAATACGGCGTGGCGGTTTTCAGGGTTGCGCTTAAATACATCGGGATGCTCACAGGTAAAGTCCCGCAAAAAACGACTGAGCGGAATTTCTGCCATACGGCCTCCGGCAATAATACGAATGAGGATGGTGTAGGTGCGCCGGTACGGGTTCCAGACCAGCCCCGGGCAGCGGTACGGCATATCCCACGGAATACCGTCGGCCAGCACGCCCGACACCACCACATCAGGAAATCCTGTACAGCGATATGTTTCGCCCGGCTGAGGGAAATCAAACATGGTGCTCCCCTCCGTTTCCCGACGTCGTGGTGAGAAAGTCACGGCACAGGCCTTTGGCTTTCAGTTCTTCCAGGACGTAGCTGACGTCCTCATGGATATAACTAAAAATCTGCGGCAGGTATAGCTGGTGTAAACCGTTCAGCTCACGGCGCAGCAAATCACCGCCCACGAACTGCGAGACGGCGCTGGCGCGATTGAGTTTATGGTACGCCTCAATGCTGAGGTGTTCCTGCATGGGGTTAAGGTCATCACGACGCGCTGAGACGGTCTGAGGAGTGTTTTTATTATGCATGTGACACCTCCACAACCGGCAGACGGGCGGCAAGGGAAAGCACATATTCCCGGACAAGGGTGCGGCGGGCGGCCAGCTCGTCACCGGCAACGGTGCGGAGCATACAGATACGGGGTTTACGGTCTGCGCGACGGACGGCGGCAAACACAAAGACAAACTGCGGGTGTGACGGGGTGAGGGTCGTAGCCATAGGGGCAACCTCCTGTGAATAGCGGTTATCGCCACCACCGGAGCTGCAAATCTCATTGGTGGTGACCCGAACAGGGTTTGCAGTACCGGCTTCACAGAATACCGGCCAGCCCGAAGGCTGCCCCGCCCGGACCACCATTATCTGACTGGAGCCACGGTGTAAACACCACAGCCCAAAATAAGGGTGTGCCTGAGCTACGACGTAAAAAAACACGCAAGGCGCGTGTCGTGTCGCCTGTGAATTACACGGGCTGCAAATCCCGGCTGTCGATTTTGCGACAGCGACAAAACTGTACCAGGAAACACACAACGGATGCAAGCCAGAAAAAGGGGCTTTGTGAGAATGGCTCTGATTCATGCGTCGTATTTCCGGTTGCGGTGCGCGACACGTTCTGCCATCCACGCCGTGATTTCAGACTGCAGCCAGGCGACATTTTTACCCCCGAGGGAAACCTGCGCCGGGAAAGCATTGCGGGCAATTAAATCGTAGAGCGTGGAGCGGGACAGGCCGCACTGATGAATGACTTCCGGGAGACGTAAAAAACGNGGCTCTGATTCATGCGTCGTATTTCCGGTTGCGGTGCGCGACACGTTCTGCCATCCACGCCGTGATTTCAGACTGCAGCCAGGCGACATTTTTACCCCCGAGGGAAACCTGCGCCGGGAAAGCATTGCGGGCAATTAAATCGTAGAGCGTGGAGCGGGACAGGCCGCACTGATGAATGACTTCCGGGAGACGTAAAAAACGTTCCTGAGCCGGGGCTGAAACCGGCATCAGGTGCGCGGTGGTGGGGGACGATGGTACTGATGAAACTGTGTGCATAACGCTACCTCGTTAATATCCGCAGAGATCCGGACGTGTCTGTCCGGTATCAGGTAGCGCTCTATTTTGTGAATATTTTGGTCTGATGCAACAAGCGAATTTTGTATGAGGCACGGCACAAGCTGTCTGAATTTTGAGCAGCAAAACTTCAAATCGCTTTAAATGACTTTAAATGGCTTTAGATGGAAATCAGAATTTATATTTGATTAGTTACATCTATGGTTATTAAGAAATTAACAGGAATTAACATAGTTATAAGGCAATGCTCAATTTCTATAGCGTGAACAGTAGTGAACAGTCGGTGAACACTTCCCTCTCAACTGTTCACTCTTTAATTTATTGTTTTACTTATATTTTTATACTGAGTGAACAGTAGTGAATAGTTATTAGTAAAAAAACAAACAGAGAGAGGGGGTTACCTGCGACCTTTCTCTGGCCAGCCGGGTTTTTAAGTCCTGTTTGTGCCATGTCTGCTACAACGGCAATGAATCGAGTTGTTGTCTGAGGGACGGCAGAATGGCGTCAGGTTGAAAACACAGAGAGAACCCGACGATGAAACCAGATTTGTTTACCGCAGTAATGAAAACCATCGGCAGCACGCAGGATGAGAACATCCGCACGGCCATTGACAGCGCACTGGATACCCTTAACGAGAAAGCAAACCAGAACGCAGAGGCCACGATAAATAATGCGCTTGAGGCATTCAGCAAGGCCAAATCCGCGCACACGGAAAACATGCTGAAACTGAATGATATTGATGCCGCCATTACCCGCAGCGAGAAAGAGCGTCAGAACGCCCTGAATGAAAGTGCCGAAGCGGAACAGAACTGGCGTACCCGTTTTCGCGAACTGCGCGGCATGATGACCCCGGAACTTAAAGCCGAGCACAGTCAGCGAGTGGCCGGTCGGGAGCTGGCGGAGGAATTCACCGCCCTGATTGATGAACTCAACGATGATAAAGCCAGTACCATGCTGGACGCCTGTACATCAGGAAAAGAATACATCAGCGCCCATTCAGAGGCGCTTTCTGTCCATGCCCGGAATGAGNGTGGCCGGTCGGGAGCTGGCGGAGGAATTCACCGCCCTGATTGATGAACTCAACGATGATAAAGCCAGTACCATGCTGGACGCCTGTACATCAGGAAAAGAATACATCAGCGCCCATTCAGAGGCGCTTTCTGTCCATGCCCGGAATGAGTGGGCGGCGGTGATGAAGGCGATTCCCCCGGCGCTGATACGCGCTTTCGCGTTACGTCTGTGTGAACTCGAGATTAAGGGAGAAGAACACCCTCACAACGTTCTCATTCAGGAGCTGGGTGAGAATGTACTGGCGCAAAGCAGGTACTACACATTCAACATGGCGCATGAGCCGGTAATTTCAAAAATTGGGCTTCACCGTCCGGCACTCACCGGCGTGGACATGAAGCTCTTTAAAAGCCCTGTTCTCAGAATGGCGCGGGCTAAAGAGCTGGCACAGAAGAAAAAATCGCGGGGGGTTAAGCCATGATGCGCTGCCCGTACTGCAAACAGGCTGCCCATGTCCGTACCAGCCGCTACCTGTCGGATAACGTCAAACAGAGCTACCTCCAGTGCGTGAATGTCTTTTGCTCCGCAACCTTTCGCACCACCGAGTCTATCGACGAGGTGATACGGCCACCGGCAGAAGAAAAGCCCGAACCACCACAGACAGTACCAGAAACACCGCCCCGAATTCTGGACTGCGCCCGGTCATCGCTGCGCCACTGATTCAGGAGAAAAGAGAATGGCACGAGCACTACTGGAACAGGCCTTTGAAACCTGTCAGAAGAATAAATCGGACTGGATGAGCAGCAAGTCAGCACTGGCGCGGGCTGAAATGGCACTGAAAGAGCTGGAGCTGACCTGCACCCGTTATGAACCGGAGGCCGCACAGGCGCTGCGGGATGATATTGACCTGAAAAAATGGGCGGTCAATCAGTCGGCCGGGCAGTACATCCGGTCACATGAGGCCGTGCAGCGTATCAGTATCCGGCGTCAGCTCCACGCCTTTATGCAGGTAAGCGGCGACGCGCTGGCCGCCGCACTGGCACCGGAATTACTGCACCTCAGCGAACAACCTGACATCGTCAGAGAACGTGCTCTCGACCGGGCGGCCGCCAGTATTCGCGAAGCGCTGTCCGTTTATGTAACCCGCGGAGGAAATATTGATTACGCAGAGGAAGATCGCGACATTCTGACAACCATCGGTTTCCGGCCTGACAGAGCATCGAGAGACGACAACCGGGCAAAATATACGCCTGAACAGAGTCAGATTTTCATTCGCCGACAGGCCGCGCAGACCCGCAAAAAATCCGCATAAAACGCCCCGAAAATACCCGTCTTTTTAATAAAAATAGCCATGCATGCCTACGCTGCATGGCTTTGCATGCAAAAACCTGAATTTTCCACCCCGCACCGCACCAGCACTGGCGCGGCCTGAGTCCCTTCATGCACCTGCATTAAAAGTGCCCCACGAAGCGGGCAGGCGTGGCGGGGAGAGCATTGCGCGCTATCACTCATCTTATAATTGCTGAAATTATTGATGATAAAAAAACATGTAAGTCACTTTAATGACTTAGATATTTATTTTCTAAAAGTAAGATTACTTTTTTTATTTCCTCATAAGATTCAGAAAACTCCTGCATTTCTTTATTATTAACTAAAAACTCCAGTGTATTTCTCACTGAGTATAATTCCGAGCTAAATTTATTCTTGGATAAGTTTTTAATCATAGTGAGAGTATCATTAGCTATATGATCATCTTTTTCAATTATATTAGCAGCCAATAAAAAAAGTTTAAACTTGATTTTCTTATCGTGTCCAAATTGGTCTATATCAAGTGAAGCAATAAACTCCTTTATCATTTTCTTAGTCAGATCATCCCCAACAATAAAAAGTTCGTGAATGATGGTTTCTACAGTTCTAATTTTCTCCATAGATTCACAATCATTTACCGACGATAACAATTGTTTCAATAAGGCATGATTATCAAATGATAAACCTAACTCATTAGCAATGATGAAAATATTACGTGCAGAACTCAATATATGGTTGTAGTAGCTTCTCTGTTTAATCGTTGACAATGAATAATTTTCAATCAAACCATTCATCACACCTCTAATAAACTCTAAATCCATCTCCCTCTTATTATTAAAACAGATTGTCACATATTCTGTAATGCAATCAATAAAATCGAGTTGATTGTAATCACCACTAACCAAGCCAATTAACTCTCTATAAATCAATGTTTTGTCATTATGACGTTCATCAGAAAAGGCTAAAAGATAAAGTGCGTTTTTAAATGACTCTAAGTGATAATTACCTACTTCTTTTTTCTCTCTATAAAACTGGCTCAACTCCTTGAAAGCATGATTCAACAACCATTCTGCACTTTCACTATCTAATTCTAACTTCAGATATTTATTTCTCTTTTTATATTTGAATTTTTCCTTAAGGCTATTAGTTTCTAAATACTTAATTGCAGAGTATAGCTCCTCTAATGAAAACAATATCGAATCATTATTTACCTGTGATTTTTGCTTTGTGGCCTTTATCTCAAATATCTTATTAATAGCATATTTAAACTCAGAATAGTTATCAACAAGACAACCATTTTCTTTTATAAAGTAAAGTATATTTTTATGAACAAAATCAGTTTTATACTCTTCAGCATCCAAGTAAACAAAAGTTTTTTTATCTTCTCTATCTTTATTTTTTGTTAGTATCTTATCTACAGAATGAATAAACTTAAACATATAATCAACAGTAACAATATCTAATAAAGTAGATAGTGATCTCTTCGCATTTTTTGGAAAGTTATCAAACCTCTCATTGATATCATAAGATTCTGAATCGCTGAAATTATCACGACTGTGAAAAAAACTATTTTTTAAAATATGTAAAATCATATTATGGTTTAAAAGTGATATAAGTAATGAGGCATAGTTTTTATGTTTCAACTCATGCTTAATTATAATATCAACCGCATGATAAGCCATTTCAAAATCACATTGCTGATAAAATAGATAAGGATCTGTTTTATCGAAACTTAAATTCATAATTGATTTGTTTTTTTTACTAAAATCGAATTTATTATTATAGTCAAACCTAAAAACTTCAATTGCTTTTTTTCTCACAGGAATTGTTGCCATATCACGAGTCAAAACAGCTTCTTTGTCTTCATCATCGCAGATTACACCAGCAATATCTGCTTTTTGTAATATATCAAATATTGGTCCAAGTAAGTTCTTATGCTCTCCTGTATCATCGCTAGCCTTTATAATTCTTTTAAATTTAGCATAAATTTCTCTGAGCTCTGCATTTTGTAACTGGGTTACTTCATTCCTATAGAACTTTAATAATGCAACCTGACGATGTTCAACCTCACGATAAACTATATAACATTCACCTAAACAACTAGTAATCTGATCGGCTAATATTGCATTTAATGTTCCAAGCTCTGCTAATTTTGCAAAAACAATATTAATTACACTTTTATCAACACTACTACTAACTTTTTTATCTTTAATTGACTTAAGGAAACCATATAATTTGTTAGTTCGATAATCAGAATACCCTCCACCATTGTAATGTCCTGCTATGAGAGTCTGCACACCATGACTTGCTAAGTACCGACTTTGCACAACATCATTTTCATACACCAACAAATACATTGGAGGGCGTATCGATGTATGATTTTGAGCCCATTTTATTATTTGCTTAATATCAATATCACTATAAGAATAGCCAATAAAAATTATTGTGTGAGTTGATAATATGCTCTTTATATAATTCGACAACAATGGGAAATTAAATTCATAATTGATGTAATCATCTTCTTTGAAAACTATATTATGATTCTTGAAATCACCATGCATTTTAATAAGTTTTTTATCAAGGCTTGATTTCATTAGATCCTGATCACTACAAACCAAGTCATAAATATATGCATTTTCTAACACGGAGGTTTCAAGCAGACAATCCCAATTTGTAGTAATTACACAATGCGGATTTATCCCAAAAATTAATTCATGTATTTTAGATGGAACAAGATTGTCAGGAAAATACTTTTTGATTTTCTTATAGTAGGTATGAGGCCCAAATTCTAAAAAATATAATTGAGCCACTTTCAGGTAATCTAATTCATAGGTTATACCAAGATCTATTTTTAACTCTTCGATCAAATCTGACCATGTAGGTAATTTGGTTGTATCATTTTCCGCTGATTTAGAGACCCCAGCTCCGACAAAAATTGCTAGTGAGTTGTCATCTGCAGCCTTAATAATGTGTTCAAAATGTTTAATGTCAACATTCATAATTATTCACCAAGTAATTTATTTGAATACCATTGCATCATGCTTATTCTTTTTTCTAAATATTGAGCATGATTATAAGTACCACGTATATTATTTCTATCTACATGAGCTAATTGCATCTCTATCCATGCAGAATCGTAACATTCTTCATGCAATATTGTAGACAAGGTGTGCCTAAATCCATGCCCCGTCACTCTCCCGCTATAACCGATACGTTTGATGACTTGGTTTATGCTCGCTTCGCTCATAGGCTTATTCGGATCGTTCCGCCCCGGAAAAACATAACGATAGTTCCCTGTCATTATCTTGAGTTCATTAAGTAAATCTAACGCTTGAGTCGACAATGGCACAAGGTGCGCCCTACGCATTTTCATCCTTTCAGCAGGAATTTCCCAAATAGCGTTATCCAGATCAAATTCTTGCCATAATGCCGCACGTAATTCAATGGTTCTCACGCCCGTAATCATCAGTAATTTCGTGGCTATCTGAACCAGCTTACTCCCTGTGTAACTGTCTAAAGCACGCAGGAAATCAGGTATTTCATCAGCTTTTAGGAACGGGAAATGATTGGATTGATGTACTTCAAGAGCACTGGAGAGATCTGCTGCAGGATTAAATTCAGCCCTTCCTGTAGCAATGGCATAGCGGAAAACTTCTGAGCATCGCTGCCGAACTTTGCGCATTTTTTCTAATGCACCGCGCTTTTCGATTTTACGCAGCACATTAAGCAGTTCTAGCGGTTTGATTTCGCCTACAGGTCTCGTACCCACGTAAGGAAAAATATCGTTCTGAAACGCTTCCATGATGTCAGAAGCATATCCTTCCGACCATTTGGCAGACTTCATTTGATGCCACTCTGTCGCTATCTTTTCGAACGCGCTTTCAGACTCGGTTTGCAGAGCAATCTTCTGCTCTTTTCGAACCTCACTCGGATTCTTTCCTTCGGCTACCAGTTTTCGGGCATCGTCGCGACGAGAACGCGCATCGGCAAGTGTGATCGTCGGGTACACACCCAGCGAGATCATTTTGGGTTTACCGGCAAAACGATAGCGGAACCGCCAACTCTTGCTTCCATTAGGTTCTATAAGCAATGAAAGCCCTTGCCCATCGCCAAGTGTATAGGCTTTAGTTTCAGGTTTAGCGCGACGAATCTGCATATCGTTTAAAGGCATGTGTATAGGAATCCAGACCGAACAGGAACATATACACAATCCTATACACATTCAGTACCGGATTCTACTGGATGATTACGGACTACTATGGACTAAAAAGAAGAAAAACCGTTATAAATCAGATTGTTTATGGACTAATATGGACGCTTAAGGAAGTTGAGATGGTGCCGATAATAGGAGTCGAACCTACGACCTTCGCATTACGAATGCGAAGTTTTTATATTTTAACTGCTTGAACAACCATCAGAAATCACAAATTTATCATTTTAAATCATAATATTAAAACAAAAAACCTGTTGATGTAAATTGATGAGTGTTGATGTTTATCCTTTCAATTTACTTACACCAGCCGTTACATTACTGTAAACCGTAATCCCCAACAGGAACCCTAAAAATGGCGCTTTCAAGACAAAAACTAACCTTCGAACGAATTCGAAGATTTACTTTACCTGAAGGGAAAAACCAAGTTTTCCTTTGGGATACGGACGTAACAAGCTTGGCATGTCGAGCAACTCGTGGAGCAAAAGCCTTTGTATTCCAAAGCCTGTATGCGGGAAAAACCCTTCGCATGACCATTGGCAACATTAACGATTGGAGGATTGATGATGCGAGGGCCGAAGCCAGGCGACTGCAAACATTAATCGATACTGGGATAGATCCGCGTATAGCTAAGGCGGAAAAAATTGCTGAAGCGGAATCACAGCAGGCTGAATCTCGTAAAACGAAGGCAACCTTTTCAAGCGCTTGGGAAGATTATCTTGATGAATTGAGAACCGGAATCAGCGCAAAAACTAAACGCCCCTACTCTGCACGCTACATTGCCGATCACGTTAACTTGTCCAGTCGTGGAGGCGAAAGTAAAAAAAGAGGCCGGGGCCCAACCTCACCTGGGCCACTGGCTAGCCTGCTCGACCGACCATTATCAGAACTAACACCAGAGAACATTGCCGAATGGCTAAGTACAGAGAGACAAAATCGGCCTACCGTCACTGCTCATGCCTACCGTCTGTTGCGTGCATTCATCAAATGGGCTAATTACCAGAAAAAATATCAGGGAATAATCCATGGCGATCTTGCACAAGATCATAACGTGAGAAAAATGGTTCCAATATCAGCGAGCAAAGCGGGAGATTGCTTACAAAAAGAACAGCTCAAAAGCTGGTTCAGTGCCGTGCGTAGCCTCAATAATCCCATTGCATCAGCCTATCTCCAAGTGCTTTTGCTCACCGGTGCACGGCGTGAAGAAATTTCCTCACTTCGCTGGTCTGACATAGATTTCAAATGGTCAAGCATGAGAATTAAAGACAAGATCGAAGGCGAGCGAATTATCCCCCTCACTCCCTATGTTTCTGACTTGTTACGCTCACTGATGGAGATCCCCAATCGTGGTACAAACGAGGAGAATTGGGTTTTCAGAAGTAACAGCAAAAGTGGCAAAATTATTGAACCGCGTTCAGCACATAATAGAGCATTAACTCGCGCGGAGTTACCACATATCAGCTTGCACGGATTGCGCCGTAGTTTTGGGACCCTCGCTGAATGGGTCGAAGTACCAACAGGTATTGTTGCGCAGATTATGGGCCATAAGCCTAGCGCTCTTGCTGAAAAGCACTATCGCCGCCGTCCATTAGATTTGCTAAGAAAATGGCATGAAAAAGTTGAATTATGGATCTTAGAAGAAGCAAAAATAAAAAACAACGTTGATAAGCGTTGATTTTATCAAATATCAACAACTTACATAAAATCACATGTGTTGACAGAAATTTTTTTTCAGTTATCTTTTATTACTGCTAACTACATTCACTCACTAAGCAGGAGATTAACTACAGTGACTAACCCAATAACTGTATCAAGAGAAGACCGAAGTGCGGAAATCAGAGCGAGATGGGGTTTACATCCGACTAAAAACAAAAGTTCTAATTTTTGGGAAACAACAATTCAGCGTTTTAATAATAGTAGTACTGACCGAATACTACCTCTTTGGCACCGTGTTTCAAAACTTTTAGTTGCTATTAGGAATGTAGTCAATACTATAACATGCCCTTTTCCACCAAAGGGGAATACTTCCCGCTCACGCCGAAGTTCAACAACGTCATCAAAAAACTCATCATCATCTTCATCGGATGGTAGTAGTAGCGACCCCGATCCCGATAGAGACCCCATATTCACCCCTTTTCATTTCATTCTTTCATCTCTGTTAAAAACAATGATCGTCTTATTTGCCCACATATCAAATGTTGGGGTGATGAAATGAGCGATATCAAACATCAAAAACCCTCTCAGTCACAACTAATTTCTACCCGCGAGTTAGCTAATATTATTGGCTATGAAGTACAAACTATTCGAGCTTGGCTTTGCAAAGACAAACTGCCTAATGGTTTACCGCGACCGAAGAAAATTAAAAACCGACATTATTGGTCACGTAAAGACATTGATAGATACCTATTAACCTTCTCAGTATATAGTAACTAATAGAGGCCTCCCCCGGCTATTCTAAAGAATAGCCGGGTTAGTTAATACAAACCTTCCATTAACAATGGGGGGAGATTAATACTATTTATCACATCTCACATTAACAAAATTCAAGGTCACATATGAAAAAACGCATCACTTTCAGCGTAAACAATAGTTCTACTATTGATGCAATTGACGACTATAGCAATGCAAAAGGATACTCCAGGTCAGAGGTGATATCATTTTTATTAAACGCCACAGTCCCAGCATTGAATAAAATAACATCGCAATATCATATAGCTCAAACTTTGGAGTCAACATTAGGCTGTATTTTTGAAGAGAAGGCCCCGTCAATAGCACGGGGGGAGCCAAAATTAACTTACGAAGAGTTTTTTCATTCCGTCTGGAACACTCACATTCGACACCGGAACGAGGTTATCGACCAGAATTTTTATGCACACAAAATATCTCATGATAAGATGGGGAAGAGTGAAAAAAAATTAATTCATGAAAAGCTCACATACATTATAAAAAGCTTCAATGTAAAAAAAGCAATTTTTATTTACACAGATCGGCGCGTGAACCACAAACATCTAATTGCAGGAGGGTTGTCAAATATCATACTGATAAAGGAAACAGTTTACGATGGTTGTTTTTTTGATTTGAGCAGCATTGTGATTATGCCAATCTTTGAACTTATTACATTTGGAATTGAAGAGGTATTGAAAAGAAATAAAATCCACCATAAACAATCATGCTATTGCTGGATACCAATTTATTACACAAATGATCTAGCGGTAATGGTCCCGGTGATTGCCGAAGGCGATACACCTCAAAAGGCGATGAAAGGAGGAGATGCCATCATTATTAACCCCTTTAACGGTGAAGTAAACCATACTTTCTGATACCAATGTTAAGCATAACCACTTAGTTGCATACATCTCGACAGTATGGAGTTAGTACCTAATAGCTTGATGAGGGTAAAAGATGCCTACTAACAAAGCAAAATCAAAGAAAATTCTAGGAAGGCCTGAAGGAAGTAAATATTACCATTTAATTCAGAGTGAGAAGGCTAAGCATTACTCTCAATCCAAGGTGGCAAAGATCTTAGGAATAAGTATTTCCACGGTAAAAAGACACTGGGATAACGGCATCTTTGGGTGATTATAATTGCAGAGTTGCTTTTTAAGTATTTTACTGCATGGGTAATGGGTTGATAACAAGTTTTATTGTTGGAAAGGTATTATATAACAGTCATTACTATTAATAGTTAATTAATATAACTAACCACAGACATTCAGCTATGTCTGATCATTTTACTGTATACGGCTATCATAAGCCGTAGGGCTAACTACAGGATCGAAGCATGGAATTATATCATGGTTCCCATGGTGAGCATGTGCTCGCCTATAAAAAACATATTGAACGAGTCGTCAATGATGCTATCAGTGAATTCCCTAGAACGATGGCGTTACGTGTTGATGTTCATTATCCACCCATTTTAGACAGAGGTGACACTGTTTGCTGTTTTCCTAATCTAGAGCCTGGTGCTATATCCCGTTTCCGTAATGCGTTAAATGCAATGCTGGAGGCCAATGAGAAAGCCAGAGCAGCTAACGGTAAACGAATTTATCCAAACCGTGTTCGTCACGTTTGGGTACGTGAGTTTTCCGAAGAGGGAAAATGCCACTTTCATCTTGTTCTTTTTTTTAATAAAGATGCTTATTACCATTTGGGTGATTATGAGACTGAAAGCAATTTACGAATGATGATTGTAAGAGCATGGTATAGCGCACTGGGATTGGAACTGGATGATTATCCGGGATTGGTTCACTACCCTGAAAATTGTCGTTATATATTAGACGTCAATGATTTTAACTTTGAAGGAGAATACAATAAATTACTGAATCGTCTCGACTACCTAGCTAAACTCGATACAAAAGCTTATGGAGATGGCGACCGTAGCTTCGGCTGCAGTCGCGGGTAATTTATTTTTTACAACGATGGCCTTTCTTATGGATGGAAAGGCCAGATCTTATATATCAAGACGATGGCGAGCGATAAAGTATGGTTTTCAAGTAATCATCTGTTGCAGTAAACTCAGGGGGTTGACCACTCATTGCCTGTGTAAGTGGTATAATCTTTGTCCTGACCCCCATCCCCCTAAAATCAACGTAGCCGTAATCACGTAAGACTTCCATGATAATCGTGTTACGTGGTGAACGCTGACCTGCTACCATCTTATCAACCGACATCGAGTTATTCAGCGCCCCAGGGCTAATAACTTCAAATCGATTGCTATACAAGCCAATCTCTATCTCAACAAAGCGTGTCCAGTCACGATGAGCCAGCGCATTTACAACAGTTTCGCGAATAGCTTCTAGTGGATAATACCAAGTTGTTTCCCGACGTAGATGCGTATCGGGTTTAGGGGCCTCTGAAGTGATGAAGGGCATAATGGTCGACATCAAACGCTCAATCAATCCACCATCGATCAAAGCCTTTCCGGCTTCCTCAGTATCAAAACGCCCAACCATTGGGCCATCCAGAATATCATCGAGTAACGGTTGGTACTCCTTATCCTCGCTGGCAAAGGCAAAAACTCGAATACCTGATTGACGTAAATACTGGCGTGGATGTTTACCGAAGAGGACCAACCCCGCAATTGTACAACAGACATTTTCACCCGCTTGTGTCAGAAAACTTAATCCTAACAACCGTTGTTGCCATTGTTCCGGAGTCTCAGGGATATCAGGATCACGCAAAATATCACGCAGATAATTTAGTAAACGAGCTTCATCCAGACTGCTAATATCTGTTCTCGGAACAGGCATTACCTCTGTATGTAACATACCGCCAATTTCAAACAAACGCATTTGCTGCTCACGAGTCGCTAGCCGAGAAGTCGATCCTACTCGAATAAATATTTCCTCTCTTCCCTGATGGCGAACTACATATGGCTTAGAGATCCCTTGCGGAAAGCTAACAATAGCAACTGTAAGGTTATCGTCTATCCGGACCTCTTCATAGAACGGCAGAAGCATTGGATGAATCTTATCCTGCATAACGTTCATCACCCACTCCTCTAGGTTCTGACGCTGAATGCCGGTGATGGTACCGTCATCCTCCACACCTAGCAGGACACTCCCTCCCCGGAAGTTAGCCATCGCAACAACTTCTTTCGCCAACTGCTCTGGGCGGATATCATCACGCTTAAACTCCACTCCAGAGCTCTCCCCATTGGCAATGATCTCCAGTAATTCGCTTTTAAGCATGACTGACTCCTAATTCTTTGTTAATTGAACCCGTATTTTTCCCGGCGTTGATTAAATGCGCTTTGACCACCCTCGAGTATATTCGCCGCCAGACGCTGGATTTCAGGTAGATCAATCGCACCCTGCTGCTCGGGAAGAATACGCCCTTTCCCCTCTTCCACACTCAACACACCAATCCATTCGGCATCACCGAAAACCGGTATGTTAGCGTTATGTGTGGCAAATAAAAACTGCCGGGACAACTTCGCCTTACGCAGTTCTGTCACTATACGCTCTGCAATAAATGCGTTATCAAGGTTATCTTCTGGCTGATCCAGGATCAGAGGGTCCTGATTTTCCAGTAACAGCAAATGCAGGACAGCTGTACACTGTTGTCCGGTAGAAAGTTCGTCAATATGGCGCCAGAAAACGCCACCGCCATCATGCATGACATTCAACTCAATTTGCATAGTGTCCGGTAACGGCAATGCTTCCAGTTCCAAAAGCTGTTTTTCGTTCAGACGTAGCAAAGCCTGGGCGACAGTTGGAGTGATTCCCCATCCGGCACTATGTAAAGCCTGTTCACCACTACGGATACTCTCAACCAGATTTTCGGGTGTAAAATCATGCTCCATTACCCAAGCAAGGCGTCGTGACCCAATCCCTTCCAGATTACATTGTTCCAGAAAATGCAACAGGGGTTGACGGTCACCCTCTGGCTGCAAATTGAGTCGTACTTTTTCATCTAGTTTTCTGTTCAGGCGTTTTACTGATTTTGCCAAAGCTGCAGAGCGTTGAGAACGCGCTTGGATAAGTTCCAGAAGAAGTCTCTTGCGCTGCTGATATAGCTCATCAAGTTGCTTTTGCCTGTTCTCTAGCGCCGTTACTTTGGGGCGAATAGAGGCAATCTGACGTAACAAGGTTTGATAGTCTGCACCAATCTGTCGTCCGCTTTTTCCCTGGCTGGCTGGGATATCTTTAAAGGCCTTTTCAAGCTGAGCCTCTTCTGCACCGATTAAACCTGATAATTCAAGTTGTAAAGGAGCAAGTTCCGCAGATAAACGTTGAACGACCTCATCAAGTTGCTGAACTAATGTTGACACTTGATCCTGCGCTCGCTGGAGTACGTCACGTTGCTGGAGCAGAAGAGAGTGGTGAGGCAAAACATTTATCACACCATCACTGAGGTAAGCGATGTCGGGAAGGCTGTCCTTAAGCGTCAAAAGAGCGTCCTTTACCCCGGATAATTCTTCCTGATGACGTAAACTGAGCTGCTTTTCTTTTTCCAGCAAAGGGACTATTTTGAGTTTTTCATCAAGACCAAGCTGCTTAAATTGCGCTGCCTGCTCCAGTAGTTTCGGCAATCGTGCAACTTCAACTTCTGTCTCCGCTTTTTGCTCCAGAGCATTAAGGATAGCAAGACGGCTCTCCCCCAGACGTGCCAACGCTTTGTTGATAATCACATCGTATTGATTGTGATCACCTTCTAAAAATCGCTCTACCAGACGGTTACGACTCTGAGCATCTCGGGTCATTTCATAAATTTCATTCTGCCCGTACAACTCCAACCCAGGAAGTAAATCATCGGGAGAATAAGGTGAAACATTCCCCTCACTGTCCGTTACAATGGATTGCCCGCCAAATTTGCGACTAATAGTAAAGGTACGCCCCTGCATCACAGCAGAGCGAACCTGCAGTTGAACCAGCGAACCATTTCCTAGGTTGCTCTTGATAATTGCAATGTGTTGCTTTTGTGCTGAATCACCAAAAGGCTGTTTACCCAGAGCAAAGCGAATGGCCTCCAGCAAAGTCGATTTACCTGTACCACGCCCACCAATTACAGCATTAAGGTGGTCGGAAAAAGAGATATCGGTTTCGTCCAGATATCCACCCGTAAAACGAATACTTTCAATTGCCGAAGCATAGCAGTGTGGCTTATCTGCGTTTAGGCGCACTCGTGATTCTGGATCTAAAAATGCCTGTTTAAATGAGCTGAAGCATGGCCGCGTCATTTTTATCAGGCAGGATGCTCCCGGTGTTTTAATTTCCTCTGGTTGGGAAACATCTGCCGCATTGATAATGGCAACAGGTCGCTCGCGACGATAGTCAGGGAGTTTGTTCAGAATAGCTTTTCGATAAAAATCATCCTCAATCCCTTTCAAGTCCTCGACAGTTCCTGGAATCTGCGCCGCCAACAATCCACGTTCTTTCCATATATGATTCATACGGCATTTCAGTACGCCATTATCATTCGTGCTATGTGCAGCGAAAATAAACCCACCCAGGCATTCTACTTTTTCAATGATTTGTATGGCGCTAAGCTTCGAAGGGGATATGCAATCATCGGGATTTTCATACCCCAGATTGCTCAAGCAGCGTTCGAGTTCCTGTACGGTCCGGTTTTCATCAAACAAACAAACAAAATGAATTTTTTCGCTTGAGCAGATCTCAAACCCAGGAAAAACGACAATTCCATGCTCATTAAAGAGCTGACGAAGTCTGTCTACCGCATCAACTGCACCATGATCTGCAACACCAACAACCTGAATACCAGCTTCTAGGCAGGCCTCCAAAAGCTGCTGATTGTAGATATCCTCGCAGAGTGATTCTTTCCCGCGATACTTACTGTAACCCGCAGGGTTTACTTGCAAAGCGCACTTAAAAAAATCAGCTTTAGTCCAGTTCACAGACATCATCAGGCTCCACATCTTTCTAGTGATTTACTACTTGTAGTAAATAATACGCTTAAAATCCCTGTATCACATTGATAAAAAGGCCTATATCTTCACTCTCAACTGTACGTCTAGTTTTATTTACTAGCTTTTTCAGCGTCCAAGTCAGTACGACGAAATAATCCTAAAACTCCCCTGCACTGCTGCTCCGTAGATGGGGCATCGGCGGCATCCAGCCCAGGCCGATAAAGCCTCCATACATCGACAGGAACAGACACGTCAGGTGGAGGATAAAGCATCTCACCTTAAAGCATCGCCCGGTCGTTTGCAGATAGAACGCCGTAATATGAACGCAAACAAGAGATGCCTGACGCAAGCTCAGATGTGGCCATGTGTATAGGTGGCAATTTGTGTACGCCATAATCTCCCCACCACATGGCCAATCATTAGTGCCTTACTTCACCACTTCCATCAGCTTACCAAAGCTATCCACTACGTCATACTTCACGTTTTCTGGAGCAAACTTCTTGTTGATCTCATCGAAGAACTTACGGGCACATTTAATCTTGGTGGCTTCAATAGGCCGTAAATCCAGTGACGACATCGAACCCTTGGTCTCAGCAACGAAATACACATGCTTGACCGAGCCTTCTTTGAAGGAAATAGCCCAGTCGGGGTTGTAATCGCCGACAGGGGTTGGGATCAGAAAACCACGTGGCAACTTGGCATATACCACCACATCCTTGCTGGTATCCAACTCTTCGACGAACTTGCGCTCAATCGCAGAGTCGGTAAGCACGTAATCATAGATGTGATTTTGCAATTTATTCCCAGCCTTACTGAGATCCTGTTTGCTCTGACCCGTGGTAAAGATGTCCAAATCAAACTTGTCTTCTAGCGTGTCATAGGCCAGATGCTCGATGATGACATTGGCCTTTTGTTCGTTGACCAAGCGAATGGCTTCGGCAATGAAACTTTCCGGGTTGTTCTTGAATTGCGCGAAGACGTCAGCATTGAGACCTTTTAGAATTTCGGCAACGGTTCGTCTTGTAAGCAAAGTCCCCTCTGATAACTTGCCAATCAGATCGTACTGCACAGCGGAGTGGATGGAGGCGTTTTGCGATTCTGTTTCGGTAACTTTCAGCTCAAAGGCATCACCCTTTTTGAGGTCATCGTAAGTTGCCGTATCAGCCTGCTCGCCACGGTGAATGGTGTACTGCAACGGCGTCACTCGCAACCCAGCATTCTTGTCATTGAGCGCCTTGATCGCATTGTTCACTAGCTCAACATCATCAAACAACACGTTGTAAGTAGCCTTGCGATTGATTCGCCCCCACAGCGCCTTGAATTCCTGCTTTTCAAAGTTGGCGTTGGTCTGCAGTCTTTTGGGCTTGCGGCCATCGTCTATCTGCATGAGTTGGCTTTCGCTGAATACGCTATCAATCAGCTGAAATATCTGCTCTGCACAGGGTTGCAGTTCATCCGGCAATGCCTCCAGCGTGCCGTCTTTCTTACCTTGATGGTACTTCTCCGTGATATTGCGTTTCTTATCGACGTAGCCGTTCTGGATCAGATAAAACTCGATGTCTGTGGCCTGGTCGTCCGATACCGTAATCGGGCCTTCCTTCGTGTTCAGCATCTTGCCCGTGAAGTAGGCCTTATCCGCCACACGCGGACGAGCAGACAAGGAGTCGCTAATGTCCTTCTGCAAGGCGGTCACGAAGTCCTTGTAACTTTCGCTGGCCACAACTGTCAGTACGTTAATATCATGAACAATGGACGGGTGATCCATGCGATCACCATTTTGATTAACGGACAAACGCAGGCCGCGCCCGACCTCCTGGCGGCGTGAAATGGTGTTATCACTATGCTTGAGAGTACAGATAACAAACACGTTCGGGTTATCCCAGCCCTCACGCAAGGCCGAGTGTGAGAAGATAAAACGCACCGGCTCAGCGAGTGATAATAACCGTTCCTTGTCTTTGAGGATCAGATCATAAGCATCTACATCATCCGACAAGCCAGCATTTTCACCGCGCGCAGCGACCTTGGGATCGGTGAGGCGCTTGCTCTTCTTGTCGATGGAAAAGTAGCCTTTGTGCGTCTTATTGGCTGAAATGCGGCGTAGATATTTAGCATAAGGGGAATCCCCCTCCATAAACCCATTATCAAACACTTCTTGAAGGTGCTTAGCGTACTCTTCTTCAAAGATTTTCGCGTACTCGCCCTTTTCATCGGCAGCGGAGTAGTCCCGGTACCTGGCTACTTCGTCGATAAAGAACAACGAGAGAACCTTCACCCCTTTATCGAAGAGCTCCATCTCCTTATCAAAGTGCGCCCTGATCGTCTCACGGATCTGAATGCGGCGCAGCGCTATCTCGGAAACATCACCAGTCGCATCACCCACCATCAGCTCTACACCATTGGTAAAGCTCAAGGTGTCCGTATTGGCATTGATGTCCGATACCACAAACCCATCGCGGTATTGATCCAGCTCGTTCGATAGCACAAACAGATTATCACCCTTGCCCAGTTTGCGAGTGACGCGCTTGATGTTTCCTCCGCTGAGTTTCTGTTCGAACTCCACAACCGCGACTGGCGGTTTTTTGTTTGAGATTTCGATGGCTTGTAAATAGAGATAGGCGTTGGTTCCCGCCTGTCCCTTCACCGAGATCCCGCGCACCTCAATCTTCTTCACCAGCTTCTGGTTGTAGGCATCAAGCGCATCTAGGCGGTGGATCTTGTTGTGTGTGGTCTTGTGGGTAGCGGAATAGCGCAACATCATCAGAGGTTTGAAATTCGCCAGGGAATCTAGCGTCTTGCCCCCCTCCATCCGCTGCGGCTCATCGAGGATCAAGATGGGCCGGTTTGCGCTGATCACATCGATCGGGCGACGTGACTGAAAATCATCGAGCGCTTCATAGATGCGGCGGTTATCTTTGCCGGTGGCGTTAAACGCTTGTACGTTGATCACCATGACATTAATACCGGCATCGGAGGAAAAGCTCTCCAGATGGTGCAACTGCTTAGAATTGTAAATAAAGAAGCGCGCCTTTTTGTGGTAGGTCTCCAGAAAGTGCTCGGCCGTGATTTCCAGCGACTTGGCCACGCCTTCGCGGATGGCAATGCTCGGTACCACTATGACGAACTTGCTCCAGCCGTACTGTTTGTTCAGCTCGAAGATTGTTTTGATGTAGCAGTAGGTCTTACCTGTCCCCGTTTCCATCTCGATATCAAGATTTAGCCTGGCGACCTTAGTCTTGACCAAGCCCTCTGACAACGGTAGGTTTTGCTGACGCTGCACCTGTTGGATGTTCTCCCGCAAGGCATCCTCACTGAGGGTTAGCTCAGCATTTTTAAAACCGGTATCTACCGCAAACAAATCACCCATGCCGTTTTTGACACTACCGGGGTCAAGGCGATAGCTCATGGCCGCAGCAGAGGCCGGCGGCTGTCCCTGAAAAATATCCACGACCGCCTGCACGGCGGCAGCCTGATAGGGCTGGTGTTTAAATTTAATCTTCATTGCGCGCTCCCTCAGATACATTTCACTTCGGTGACGGGCGACAAGAGCTTGAAAATCTGCTCAACGTTAATCTTGACCGCGCTGTTCTTGTAGCCCGCATCACGGAACACCACGCGCAGTGGATGATGCTTGGCTAGTTCCTTCACAAAGGCTTCGTCAATGCTTCCATTGGCGTCGAAGCAGGCGGCAAGCACATTACCATCGACAAAGAACACGTCTTTACCTTGGATGGACTGCTTGGCGATAGGCAGGGCCAGATCGACGCCCCAATCCAGCATTACTTGGAACAGCAGATCCTCAGGCGTGCGATCAGGCTTGATATTGTCAACAAACAAGTCGAGATTGGCTTTTTCCAGCACATCGGGGCCGTAGTAGACGTCAGCCATGTTCGATGTATCGACTTTAAGCAGGCGAAATCCTAAGTCAAGATCCGTATTTCTCGTAGCCAAGATTTCTGAAAATTCTTCTCTAATTTTTTTTGCAGCTCTCCGAATGCGATTTTTTCCAATCTCTGAAACTACTGAGTATCCAAGTTTTCTGGCTTCAGACTTCTCGTCACATTCCTCGGGCAATTGAACCATTATGAATCGACGATTTGCCCCATCTTCCGCATTCAAAAGCATAATTGCATGCGCCGCCGTGCACGAGCCAGCGAAGAAGTCGATCAATATATCGTCATTCTTGCAAATTGATTGAATTAGTCTCTTTGCTACCTGAACCGGTTTCGGTGTATCAAAAGGAATTTTAAGGTCAGCAAGCAAAGCGTCGTCACTGCCACCGTAATAAAGCAGAGAAGGGATATTTTCGAATAAATTGTCATTCAGCCGATATTTTCTTGTTGGCTGCGTCTTCTCGTCTGAACCGAAAATAATCAACCCTGACTTCAAGAGTTCTTGCATTGTTGCAGGAGGGTTTCGCCACCCACGCTCAGGAACAGGGCACTCCCTCCCTGTTACGGGATGAATTAGCGGAATGAAATAATCTTCCGGTGCTTTTTTCTTATTCGGCCACGCCATAGAAACCGGACGGAAGACGTCGCCATTGTCATCGATTTGATTATATGCCTTTTCCCCGCCAGTTAGATCTTGCTGGTTTACCCAATCTTTGTATTCTTTCCTTGCTTTTTCAGTTACCCCGCCCTCCTTGCTAAGAATTTGCTTGGCTTTTGCAAGCATTTTTCCTGCATTCTCTTTTGGTCGCTGGAACTCGCAGGTTGTCTTGAAAAATTCTCGATCTTTGCAGTAAATACAAATTAGCTCATGCTGCTGCGCGACACCTGTGGCATCACCTTTTGGATTTCTCTTATCCCACACAATAGTTCCGAGATTATTCTTCTCACCATATATTTCAGCTAGAAGCTTCTCTAGGTTGGGATATTCATTCTCATCAATATGAATTACGATTAATCCATCATCTCGTAGCAAGTTGCGCGATAACTTTAGTCTCGAATACATCATGGACAGCCAGTCCGAGTGAAAGCGCCCGCTTGTTTCGGGGTTGGCTGTTAAGCGGTTTCCTTCTCTATCCACCTGATTTGAGCGAAGAAAAAACTCAGAGACCTCGTCTGCAAAATCGTCGGCGTAAACAAAATCGTTGCCCGTGTTGTACGGCGGGTCGATATAGACCATCTTGATTTTGCCAAGATAATTTTCCTGAAGCAGCTTCAGCGCGTCGAGATTATCGCCCTCGATAAAGATATTCTTAGTAGTGTCGAAGTTGACGCTCTCTTCAATGTGTTCGCCTTTTGAATTTTTTGTCGTACGTACTGGACGGAGCGTCTTTGCAATCGGTGCATTTGCAGTGAGCAGTGCCTCGCGCTTACCAGGCCAATTCAGCTGGTAGCGTTCCTGTGGCCCTTCTACAATCGAATCAGACAGTTCCTGGCGCAATTGGTCAAAATCCACTGCCAGCTTCACGCTACCATCCTCGCCCTTAGCTTCGGTGACGCAGCCTGGAAACAGATCGCGAATGCGAGCGATGTTGTCCTGCGTGAGATTGGGTGAATACATTTTTAGCTTTTCCATATTCTTTTCCTCTGGCCGCTATGCTGCTTATTGAAAAGGCATAGCGGCTCACAATTCAAGTTCGTATTGGTATGGTTAGTTGCCTTGTTGCAAGTCCTAGAAAAAGTGCAGGTGCAGGCTCTCGAGTGCAGATGGCAAGCTGCCCTAGCAGGTCACGTCCAGGTAGGTTGCCGCACGGGTGGTGCCGACGTACAGGTATTTATCGAACAGCGCCGGGTGCAGAGTGGCGAGCTGGTCAATGCTGACAAAGAACACCGCCTCGAACTCCATGCCTTTGATGTGCTGGATGTCGAACACGCGCACGTTACTTTCTCTTCTCCCTCTTCATCGACTACCACAACACGAGCAATGGCAGGCTCCGCCACCAGTACCTGATGGTTTTCGCGGTTCGCCTGACTGATCTTACCCAGCCTTTGGATGGCTGAATTGGACGACATTGTGTTGATATTTGCCAGCGCATCGGAACCAAGTGTCCTTCCATTGTACAGCTTGCCCCAGGCGGTTTCAGCGATGCTTTCGAGTTGCGCCAATGCTTCACCAGCGATCTCCTCGATATGTTTCCTTGACTCGTCATTCAGGCTCTGCGTCATGCACGCTCTCTCCCTGTCAATTCTTCAAGTTCGTTTTTAAGCTGTCGCAATTGCGCGTTGATCTCTACTTTGCGGTTAAATTGTTTTTCTTTGGCAAGTCTACTGGCGGCTTTCTCAACCTCACGCTGCTTGGCTGCAACCATTTCGACACGTGCGACCAAGTCCGCGAGACTTTCTTGTGGGCGCGCGGGCATGGAGATCAGGCGGTGAAGCACCTGCTCATACAAGCCGCCCAGGTCGAGTGCTAAGGGCATTGCGGCGCGCTCACTGTCACTCGGCAACCAGGCTGTGGCAAAGTAGTCACTCAAGACCCAACGACTGGCGTCTGACTCATTGGGGCGTTTGTATGCAGCGATCACCTTTGTTCGGCCATCAAAGCTCAGCTCGAAGATGATGGGAAACTGCACCGCGCCATCTATGCAACGCAAAACATCCAGATTCAGCTCCGATGTCTTGAGCTGGATTGAGAAAATCTGAAGCTCAGGCACTCCCGGCCTGGCGGGCAGATTGATCGTTTCCGGGGCCAACTTATATTGCCAGACGATCTGCTCTACTTGCTCGACGAACAAGTCCTTCAGCCTTGTATTGGCGCCGCTGTGTTCGTAGATCTTATTCTTTGGCAGGGTACGACCAAAGACAGCCTGCTTCGGATAGTAGATGAACGCGGTATTCGACCCAAATCGCGCAGACTGACTCATCCGGCCTCCTGAATCACGAGGAAGGTAATCAGTTCGAAGTCGTCTAGCCCGACGATAGTATTGACCAACGCGGTGGTCTTTCCGCCGCAGAAGAGGCTGTCCAGATCCTTCTCTTCCTTCACCTCGATCATTGAGCGGATGGCCTTGCCAAGCAGGTCCGAATACATCTGCATCTTGCGGCCATCGGCCGTTTCCTTATTGAACAGGAGACAGGCATCTGTAATAGGCTGGGCTTGTCCCTTGCAGCAGGAGCGAACCAGATCCAGCAAACGTTTGACTTCGGTGTAATCGTGAATGACTTCCCCCTCGCGATTAATGTAGACGAGGTAATAAGGGTGCAGGCGGTTGTGCTGACTGACGTTGACGCTTGGATTCCGGTTGCGTAGCGTGAAGATCACACCCGGGCGTAGGCCCATCTCCGGCTTGGCAGGCACTACGGCGTGCATCCCGCTTGGCACGTTGCTCAATTCGCCATTGACCTTCACATAGTTGAGCAAGTCCATTCGGAAGTCATTGAGCCCGAGATCAGTAATCGACACTCCGGTTTTCAGGTCTTCCAGCTCAATCACTTCCTCTTGCAAACGTCGCAATTGCTCTTTGCGATAAGACACATCGTTGGCTTGGGCGCTCAGCACATTGTCGTCACCGGTGGCTGTGACATCGGCAATCATCATTCGGCTCTCAACCCGTTCCTTCAGGTTGATGTATTCGTCGAGCGAGATGTCTGGCCAGTAGTTAACCAGTTGGATGCTGCTGTTGGGTGAGCCGATGCGATCCACACGGCCGAAGCGCTGGATGATGCGCACGGGATTCCAGTGGATGTCGTAGTTGATGAGGTAGTCGCAGTCCTGCAGGTTCTGACCTTCAGAGATACAATCGGTGCCGATCAACACATCTATCTCTGCCTCCTCATTTGGCAGCACGATGGCTTTCTCCTTCGAGTGCGGCGAGAAGAGGGTAAGCAGTTCCTGGAAGTCATAGCTCTTCTTGAGCGTGCTCTTCGGTGCCCCTTTGCCGGTGACTTTTGCACTGTGCAAGGTCTGTGTAGCCAGCAATTCCTGAGCCAAATTGGCATACAGATAGTCAGCGGTGTCGGCGAAGGCGGTGAAGATCAGCACCTTCTTGTTGCCGGGATTCAGAGGTGCTGCGATCTTCTCCAGAACCAGTGTCTTGAGATGCTGCAGTTTGGCATCATCGGCAGCCGTGATCTTGTTCATCGACGTCAGCAAAGCATCAATGATTTCCAGATCGACCTTCAGCTCGTGCTCCCAAGAAGGCAAGTCCATATCGGCGAGGCTGATTTTGACCTTGCCTCCGATCTCACTGTCGCCATTGATTGGCAGGTCGTCGTCCGCGTCGAGGTTTTCTAACTGGTCGGTGAGGTCATTGATTCTGCTGTCAATGCCACTGAGGCCGCCAGTCTCATTGAAAGTGCTGATCTTGCCTAGTGTATTCGTGTGGTTCGCACGCAGGGACTTGAGCGTCAAGCGGAAAGACTCAATCGAGCTTTCCAGGCGCTTGAGCAGGTTGGTCGTCATCAATGCCTGCAGGCTCTTTTCTCGGTCGACTTGTTTAAGCTTGCCTTTCCCTGCAACCTGAGTGTCATACATTTCCTCGTACTTCTTGAGCCGACTGGGCAGGATGTAGCTGATCGGCGCGTAAACAGCGAGCTTGAGTAACGACAGCTGCTCGAAAATTTCGTTGAAGCTCATCACATCCGTTCGCGGCGTGAGCGGACAGTGGAACGACAAAGGCTTGCGGCGCTCGGGGAATTGGCCGATTTCCGTGGTATCGTAGAAGGTCTGGATATGCTTGCGCGAGCGTGCGATGGTGACACTGTCGAGCAATTCGAAGAAGTCGAAGTCTAACGAATCCAGGATGGCCCGCGCTGTGCGCTCTTCCGGTGGAAGCTTTGCCCATGCATTGAAGCTGGCCTGCGCACCACGGAAAATGTCCTCTACCGTCTTGCTGGTACGCAGCTTCTTGCTGAGGTTTTCGGAATCGCCTTCGTAGGCCAGTGCCAGTTGGTTGCGCAGGTCATTGAAGCGGTTGTTCACCGGGGTGGCCGACAGCATCAGCACCTTGGTTTTCACCCCCTCCTTGATAACCTTGTTCATCAGCTTCTGGTAGCGGGTTTCCTTGTCCTTATAGGCGTCATTGTTGCGGAAGTTGTGCGACTCGTCGATGACGACGAGGTCGTAGTTGCCCCAGTTAATGCGATTCAGCGGTGTGCCGAACGACTCACCGCTCGTACGGCTGAGGTCGGTATGACAAAGCACGTCGTAGTTGAACCGGTCGCGAGCAAAGATGTTGGTCTTGAGGTTACGGCTGTAGTTCAGCCAGTTGTCCGCCAGCTTCTTGGGGCATAACACCAGAACTGACTTGTTGCGTAGTTCGTAATATTTTATCACGGCCAGCGCGGTGAAAGTCTTGCCCAGGCCCACGCTGTCGGCCAGGATGCAGCCGCTGTAGCTCTCAAGTTTGTTGATGATCCCGGTGGCAGCATCTTTCTGGTAATTAAAGAGTTTGTTCCAGATGAGCGTGTCTTGATAGCCCGTGCGGTCGTTCGGCAGGACATCCTCGTTGATGTCGTCCAGAAACTCATTGAAGATATTGTAGAGCATCAGGAAGTAGATGCTCTCAGGCGAGTTTTCCTGGTAGACGGATGCAATGTGGTCGCAGATCTGCGCCGTTACATCCTCCAGCTTCTCGGGGTCTTGCCAGATCTGGTTAAACAGACTGAGGTAGGTCGCCGTAAATGTCGGCTCGTCCATCTTGTTGACGAAGTTGGAGACAGCGTTGCCCTGCTGGTAGCCAAGATCGACGGCGGTAAAGCCGTGCAGTGGCATGTAGGCAGTATCTGCGGCAGCAGCAGCCTGAATGCAAGTAAACTGCTGCATCGGTGCCTTGCTGCGATTGGACTTGAATGTTGCCTTGCGCCGCATCCAGTCCGCGCACTCTTTTGCAATTGCGCGCTGGGTCAGTTTGTTACGCAACTGAATTTCGAACTCACTCCCGTACAAGCTCCGTTCGCGGTCAGCCTTCGGTATGTGGAATTCTCTGCGTTCCTTGCGAATCTTGTCGGTAACCTCGTTAGCAGTAAACGTCGGCGAGGTAAAGATGAATTGCAGCTCGTCGATTTTTTCCAGCTCTGCTTTGAGCGCTTCGAACGCGTACATCGAAAAGCAGGAAGCGGCGATCTTCAGGCGAGCACCAGGTTTGAGCGTCTGCTTTAGGTCGTCTCCGAGCAGGCGGTTGATATTGTCGATCAGTTCCATTAATAGTCAGCCTTCTTAGTGGCGCTATAGCCTGGTGCCAGTAAGGCATTTTTTACGCCGTAAATTGCGAGATGATCTTTGAGCCATAACCGGTACTCCGGTCGACGAAGGCAATGATCGGGTGAGCAGTCTACCCGCCAGCGCTGCAACATATAGCCCACCACCGCAGCGCGAACGCGCATTCTGATCGAACCATCTGTCATCCCGTAGTCCATCTTGATAATATCGGGCCGCTCAACGCTCGGGTGCGGCACTAAATCTAGCTCGACGATGCGCGTCCACTGGATGTCGTTATCCTGCCGTTCGTTGTCCTGTGGCTCCTCGTCGAGCAATGTTGGTACTTCGATGCGGGTGACGACGAAATCCCGAAACTCTCTACTCTTGCGATCAAAGGCCCGGACGTGCCAGCGCAGGCCGGTATCAACCAAGGCAAAGGGCACAATTACCCGCTCGGACTCGCCGCCGCTCATCGAGTGGTAGCGGATGGCGACAGGTCGCTTGGCGTGGATGGCTCGGCAAATCGCTGCTAACACATCCATCTTGGGGATGCACAGGGCTGCGGGGGATTCACATGGTAGCAGCGCCTGCATTGAGCCGTTCACGCCATCGCCAAAGCCGAAAGCTAGCGCAGACAGAACACGCTGCGATACGTGTTTGAACAACGGGGAAAACGCCTGCCCGATGCGATAGATCTTGTTGCTACCATCGAAGGTGATGTTATGCGGCACGATTTCCCGGTACAAAGCCAAATCGCGTGTCGCCCCTGCTGGAGCCACGCCGAAGCGCTCAATCAGATCTGGGCGACCGATCTCACCGAAGAAGTAGAGCCGAAAATCGATGTAGGCCAGCCGCTCTCGCTGGGCCACACTCAAGTCCTCAAGCCGCTTAGAAGGGGAGCTAGGCATAAATCATCACTATAGGGAAAAAATGATATTTAATACGGTAATCCATAAAGTGCCATGATTATAATCAAATTGATGACAATCAGCATTAATACTTATGTAACAGCAAGAATTTATGTCTTGAATGTAGGCAGTCATCGTATGGGTTGATGTTTCTATACCGTTAAATTGATGCCATCCAACTATAAAACCTTGCTGCCCAAGGCCCTATAGCCCCCTCTGGCAATTTGCTCTTATCCACTATTTTGGTATTGGGATGAGGGATACCAGAATAACCTAACGACTCAGGGACCGGGATCACAGGCGGCTGTGGCTCGTCGCTTACCTTAATTCAAATTATTTTCAGATAGATATCATTCTTCTGAACATACCCGATTAACGGCAGAATCTCACGATTCTGCCGTTTTTGTATTATTTTTCAGAGGAGTAGTAATGAACAATTCTGAAGGTTTGAAGTCGTTTCATCAATCGCTTTCTGGTCTGCCACAGTGGGCATCAGAGCGGATTCTGCAGCAAATAAACCAGTTAACCGACTACGAGCCAGTGATCGGCATTCTGGGTAAAACCGGCGCGGGAAAGAGTAGCCTTTGCAATGCCTTGTTTGTCGGCGAAGTATCGCCGGTCAGCGATGTGGCGGCCTGCACCCGTGAACCTTTACGCTTTCGTCTGCTGGTTGGCGACCGCCATATGACGCTGGTGGACCTGCCCGGTGTGGGCGAAAGTGGCGCTCGCGATAACGAATATGCTGCGCTGTATCGCGAACAGCTTCCCCGGCTTGACCTGGTGCTGTGGCTGATTAAGGCCGATGACCGGGCGCTGGCAGTGGATGAACACTTTTATCATCAAGTGATTGGGGAGGCATACCGGCATAAGGTGCTGTTTGTTATCAGCCAGTCGGATAAGGTCGAGCCCACCAGCGGTGGGGGGCCATTGTCCAAAGAGCAGAAGCAGAATATCAGCCGTAAAATCTGTCTGCTGCATGAGCTGTTCCAGCCCGTACATCCAGTGTGTGCCGTGTCGGTCCGTCTTCAGTGGGGACTGCGGGTGATGGCCGAGCGAATGATTAAGTGCCTGCCACGTGAGGCCACCAGCCCGGTGGTGTCGCAACTCCAGCCTTCCTTTCGCACGACGGTAGTCCGGGAACAGGCGCGTAGCGATTTTGGTGAAACCGTCGGTGCTGTACTCGATAGCATCAGTGCCTTTCCCCTGATACCCGCCCCGGTGCGGGCCGTCATTCAGACCGTGCGCACCACTGTGGTGTCAGTGGCCCGCGCCATCTGGGATTTCTTCTTCTGAGTATTTAACCCATTCCTGTTATTGCCCTGACCCTGTCGCAGATGCGACGGGGATCCCCTTTATTTGTTTTCCCGTTATGAGGAGTCTGCTTATGACCCGTCTGGCTTCGCGCTTTGGCGCTGCAAACATTATTCGTCGTGACCGTCCGTTAACCCGCGAGGAGCTGTTTCGCGTGGTGCCCAGTGTGTTCAGCGAGGANGATGCGACGGGGATCCCCTTTATTTGTTTTCCCGTTATGAGGAGTCTGCTTATGACCCGTCTGGCTTCGCGCTTTGGCGCTGCAAACATTATTCGTCGTGACCGTCCGTTAACCCGCGAGGAGCTGTTTCGCGTGGTGCCCAGTGTGTTCAGCGAGGACAAACATGAATCCCGTAGTGAACGCTACACCTATATACCCACCATCTCCTTGCTGGACAGCCTGCAGCGAGAAGGCTTCCAGCCATTCTTTGCCTGTCAGACCCGTGTGCGTGATCCGGAGCGTCGCGAACACACCAAGCATATGCTGCGTCTACGGCGTGAGGGACAGATAACCGGTAAGCAGGTGCCGGAAANCCTTGCTGGACAGCCTGCAGCGAGAAGGCTTCCAGCCATTCTTTGCCTGTCAGACCCGTGTGCGTGATCCGGAGCGTCGCGAACACACCAAGCATATGCTGCGTCTACGGCGTGAGGGACAGATAACCGGTAAGCAGGTGCCGGAAATAATCCTGCTCAACTCTCACGATGGCAGCAGTTCGTACCAGATGCTGCCGGGACTATTTCGTGCGGTTTGTCAGAACGGCCTTGTCTGTGGTGAGTCGTTTGGCGAGGTGCGGGTGCCGCACAAGGGGGACGTGGTGAGTCAGGTGATTGAAGGCGCGTATGAGGTACTGGGGATTTTTGACCGGGTGGAGGAGAAACGGGATGCCATGCAGTCGTTGCTGTTGCCGCCTCCGGCACAGCAGGCACTGGCAAAAGCNCGGGTGCCGCACAAGGGGGACGTGGTGAGTCAGGTGATTGAAGGCGCGTATGAGGTACTGGGGATTTTTGACCGGGTGGAGGAGAAACGGGATGCCATGCAGTCGTTGCTGTTGCCGCCTCCGGCACAGCAGGCACTGGCAAAAGCTGCGCTCATATACCGCTTTGGTGAAGACCACCAGCCGGTGACGGAGTCGCAAATACTCTCCCCACGCCGCTGGCAGGATGAGAGCAATGACCTGTGGACCACGTACCAGCGTATTCAGGAGAACCTGATTAAGGGCGGTCTCAGTGGGCGTAACGCCAAAGGAGGACGGTCGCATACTCGTGCCGTTCGCGGTATTGACGGGGACGTGAAACTTAACCGGGCACTGTGGGTGATGGCGGAAGCGATGCTCAGTGGTTTTCGGCCTGCGTGAGTTCACACTTTGCATCAGATAACGTTACGGCGGTGTTAATAAATGACACTCCCTGTCATTTTTGGTGGCAATTTTTGCCGAGTATTTCACCGAAAAATGGCGCAGGCCTGACAGATTCAGGCTTCAGGCCTCCCTCAAAATAGCGGCTCCAACAGACATATCCTGACAACCCCCTCCTTTAGAATCTCATGTCTTTCAACCGGTTAACCTGCACGGAGGAACCATCATGCCACCGACAGAGCGTCGCTACGACAGACTGGCGGTCAGGCTGTCGTTGATTATCAGCCGCCTCGTAGCGGGTGAAACGCTGGATATGCAAAAGCTCGCGACCGAGTTTGACGTGTCAGTCCGCACCCTCTACAGAGACTTTCGTGAACGGCTGATTTATCTGGATCTCGAATGCCATCAGGGCTGCTATCGCCTACGGACAGGGGCCGGGCCGCAGGGCGAGCTGGATGTCCTGACGTTTGCCCACCGTACCGGCATCGCCGGCCTCTTTCCGGGGCTGGACCGTCGGCTGGTGAGCCTGCTGCTGAACTGCGAGGGTGCCCCCTGCCTGACCGGAGATGCGGTTTCTGTGGGCTCACCTGCGACCCAGCTGTCCTTTTACCGGCTGGTACAGGCTATTACCACCTGCCAGCGCGTCACGTTGCTGACTGACGGAAATCGTTGCGAAAGACTGGCCCCTTACAGGCTGATTGCCCAGCAGAGCCACTGGTACTTGGTTGCGGAGCATCACGACCGTCCGGTGGTGTTTTCGCTCAGTGATATTCACCTTGTGCAGCCCCTCACTGAGAGTTTTAAACGCAACGAGCGCTTTTACCGACTGACAGAAGATTTAAGTTTTATCCGAGCACTGCCGCATTTTCAGTTTATTCAACAGGCAATCACCAACATAACTACAACCTAAAGGAAATCAGCTTCTTGCCGATACCCTTTTAGGGGAAATTCTACACACAACAAGGTATTTATGATGAAGCGAAACCTGAACACCAGCTACCGGCTGGTATGGAACGAAGTTTTGGGAGCATTTGTTGTTGTCTCAGAATTGGCAAAAGCAAAAGAAAGCGCAGCACTGCTGTTCTCGCGCTGGCAGTTGCCGGACTGGTGGCAAGCCCTGCGGCACTGGCTGATGATGCGCCGGGAAACACCCGTACGGTAGCGGCCGGTGAGGTAGTCAATGGTGCGGTGATCGGCAATCACGACTCACAGATCGTTTTCGGTAAGACAAACAACACAGTCATCAACACAGGCCTGGAGTTCGGTGCTGATAATGATGACAACAGCGGTGGTCAGTGGGTACAGACGGGGGGCGTGGCAAACCAGACCACCATTAATAATAGCGGGCTGCAGGGTGTACTGGCTGGCGGCAGCGCCACAGACACCACAGTCAACAGCGGTGGTGGTCAGAGCGTGCATGGTCAAGCTTCAGATACCACGCTTGACGGTGGTACACAGTGGGTACACAGCGGCGGTATTACCTCCGGCACGATCATTAATAAAGACGGGGCTCAGCTGGTAAAAGCTGGAGCGCAGGCTACCGGTAGTGTGGTGAATACCGGAGCACAGGGTGGTCCCGATGCAGAGAACAACGACGGGCAGTGGGTTGCCGGTACCGCAACTGATACCACCATTAATAACGATGGTCGTCAGATTATTGCCGCTGGTGGCCTCGCTACCAGCACAGTGATTAAAGCGGACGGCGACCAGAGTGTGCACGGTTCGGCAATTAATACCCTGCTGGAAGGTGGCTTCCAGTACGTTCATGAAGGTGCCAGCGCCGAAGGTACAGTGATTAGCCAGAACGGCTGGCAGGTGGTGAAGAACGGAGCGACGGCAACGGATACCACTATCCTTAATGGTACTGGCACCGAGGTGGCAAACGGCAACAGCGCATCCTCGCAGAGTGTGCAGGCTGGTGGCTCTGCCCTGAACACCACTATCGGTGATGATTCACCCTCCGGCGAATTGCTGACCGACCTGTCGTATCAGATGGTGGATGGTGGACGTGCGGAAAATACCACCATCAATAATGGCGGGGTACAGTCGGTTTTTGCCGGTGGTACAGCTATCGGCTCGGTCGTGAATCGTGGTGGTCGGCTGGAAGTGTCCATCTGGCAGGATGAACCTGTTGCCGGGAAAACGGCAGTGGCCGGGTCGGCGAATAACGTCACAGTGGAAGCGGATGGCATATTGTCGGTGGATGCGGGCACTTCCGCGACGGATGTGGTCATCAAACAGGGCGGTGCATTATGGGCGACCACCGATTCCACGGTTACCGGGACGAACAGTCTTGGGGATTTCTTCATTGATGGCACCACGCATATCGCTACCAATGTCCTGCTGGAAAACGGCGGGCGTCTTGATGTACTAGGCAATGGCATCGCCGATACCACTACGGTTAATCAGGGCAGTATTCTGGCCGTCGCGACCGGTGGTAAGGCGCAGAACATCGTAATGCATGACGGCGGTGTGCTGATTGCCGATACCGGTGCAACGGTCAGCGGTACGAACACCACCGGCGCATTCGGCATTGACGGCGCAACCGGTAAGGCCAGCAACCTGCGTCTTGATAACGGCAGTCAGTTCACGGTACTGGGTAACGGCAGTGCGGATAACACCACAGTGGGTGCAGGCAGTACACTGAATGTGGCCCAAGGTGGCACGCTTACTGGTACCACCACATTTGGCGACGGTGCATCGCTGACAGGGAGTGCCACCAATAGCGGACAACTGCACTTCAGCAACGGTAACGCAGCCATCAGCGGTTCGGTAAGTGGTGACGGGCAATTACTCAAAGAGGGTAACGGTACCCTGACGGTCAGCAATGGCACGTTGTCTCAGTCACAGGTAACCCTGAATCAGGGAACGCTGGCGCTGAACAATGCGATCATCAACAGCGATATCATCGCACAGTCTGGTACCCAAGTGCGCCTGACTGGCAACTCGGTGATGAACGGCGCGATTGACCCGACTGACGTCACCCTCGACAGCGCTGCCAGCTGGAATATTCAGCGTGGGGCGGCAGTGAAATCGGTGCTCGATAACCTCGATAACGCCGGAACCATCAGTTTTACTCCAGCCACCGGTAGTCAATTTGTCCCGGAAACACTGACGGTCACCAATCTGACGGGCCGTAACGGCACCATCAACATGTCGATTCGTCTTGATGACCCGGCCTTCCCGACCGATATGCTGGTCATTGACGGCGGACAGGCAACCGGCAAAACTTGGCTGAACTTCACCCATACCGGTGATGCAGGGCTGGGCCTAGCAACAACCGGCAACGGCATCAAAGTGGTGGATGCGATTAACGGAGCCACCACTGAAGCCGGAGCCTTTGCGCTGGGCCGCAAATTGCAGGCCGGGGCGTACAACTACACCCTGAGCCACGGCAGTGCCGATGAAAACTGGTACCTCACCAGTGAAGCGGGTTACCGTGCCGAAGTGGCGCTGTACGCCTCTTTGTTTGCGCAGAGTATGGATTACGACCGTGCATTGGCGGGAACATACAGTCAGCGCAGCAGCGCCGTGAACGACCAAGGGATCTGGGGACGTATTCAGGGCGGGCATACCGGGCGTGATGGTAACGGCGGCATTGCACAGGGCGACACCCCGGAAAGCAGCGGCAGCTACGGTTTTATGCAGCTTGGTGGTGACTTGTTCAAGCATGATACCGGTACACTTTCCCTAACCACTGGTCTGTATGGCGCAGTAGGCCAATCGTCGGTGGATGTGAAAAACGACGATCGCTCTGCAGCAGGCAGCGTGCGTGACACGGTGTACAGCATCGGCGGCTATCTGACAGCAGTTCATGATGCCAGTGGATTGTGGGCAGATATCGTGGCACAAGGCTCCCGTCACAGCCTGAAAGCCAACTCTTCGGATAACCGTTTTGATACTGACGGCACTGGCTGGCTGGCCTCTGTGGAAACCGGTCTACCGTTTAACATCAGTCAGGGATTGGTGCTGGAGCCACAACTGCAGTACATCTGGCAAGGACTGTCTCTGGATGATGGGCATGACAACGGCGGTTACGTGAACTTTGGTGACGGCAGTGCGCAGCATGTCCGCGCCGGTATCCGTTTTGGCAGTTCGTCTGAAATGGACTTCGGTCAGGGTACCTCTGCGGTCACAGGGTTTGCTGACAGCATGAAGCGCAGCGCAAGTGAGCTTCCGGTGAACTGGTGGGTACGTCCGTCGGTCATCCGCACGTTCAGTTCCGATGGCGATATGAGCATGGGCACGGCGACTGCAGGCAGCAATGTCAGCTTCACCCCATCTCAGAAAGGCACGTCGCTTGACCTGCAGGCGGGTATTGACGCACGAGTACGGCAGAATGTCACACTGGGCGTGCAGGGCGGTTATACCCGCAGCGTCAGCGGTAACAGCGTTGACGGTTACAACGGTCAGGCCACACTGAAAGTCACCTTCTGATAATCCTGCCACTCTAACCAGAGTGGTATCAGTAGTCCTCACAGCCCCTGTTGCTCTGGCAACAGGGGCTTTTTGCATTTAAGGAGGCATATGCCTGAATCTCACTTACTGCCACCGGGACCCTTCACCCGAAGACATGCGCAAGCGGTCACTACCACGTACAGCAATATCACCCTCGAAGACGACCAGGGCAGTCACTTCCGCCTTGTGGTTCGTGACACTGAAGGCCGGATGGTCTGGCGGGCATGGAACTTTGAACCCGATGCCGCTGAAAGTCTTAACCGCTACATCCGCACCTCTGGCATCCGTACAGGCACCTCCACCCGCTGACCGCGAAGCATTTACCCGCACATTTCACCTCCCCGAACACGCTTTATTCCCCCATTTGCCAGCCATCGCCGCTGGCGTTTTTTATTAACGGAGACATGCCCATGACAACACAGACGCAGTACGACCTCGCACCCGCTAACCAATCAGAATTTGAACTGACCGTCACGCAGGTACCCGACGAACAGCGTATCGATTTCTGGCCGCAACACTTTGGCACTATCCCGCAGTGGACAACCCTGGAACCGCGTATTTTTGCCTGGATGGACCGCTTCTGTTCGACCTACAGCGGTGGTATCTGGTCCTTTTACACCCTCAGCAATGGCGGGGCGTTTATGGCTCCCGAGTCTGACAATGATGAGACATGGCGTCTGTTTAATTGCCTGAACGGCAACGATGCCCAAATGAGTGCAGAAGCCGCAGGTATTGCTGTCTGCCTGATTGCGTACAGCCATCACGCCTGTCGCACCCAATGCGATGCCATGACTGAACACTATTACCGCCTGCGGGACTACGCCCTGCAGCATCCAGAGGCCCACGCCATTCTGCGTATTATCGACTGACCGAAGGAGCAACAGATGAAACAGCTTTCCTTTTTACCCGGCGAGATGACGCCACAGGACCGGCGTCTCATTCAGCGGGCGCTCAGGGCTCTGGACCGCCACCTGCATGAGCCCGGCGTNCACGCCATTCTGCGTATTATCGACTGACCGAAGGAGCAACAGATGAAACAGCTTTCCTTTTTACCCGGCGAGATGACGCCACAGGACCGGCGTCTCATTCAGCGGGCGCTCAGGGCTCTGGACCGCCACCTGCATGAGCCCGGCGTGGCCTTCACCTCTACCCACGCCGTACGTGAATGGCTGCGACTGCATATGGCCGCGCTTGAGCGGGAAGAGTTCCGTGTGTTGTATCTGGACAACCAGAATCAGTAGATTGCCCATGAGACGCTCTTCACAGGCACGATTAACCGTACCGAGGTGCATCCCCGGGAAGTGGTAAAACGTGCCCTGTACTTCAACGCGGCGGCGGTGATACTCGCGCACAACCATCCCTCTGGTGAGACAACACCCAGCCAGGCTGACAAAACCCTCACGCAGCGACTGGTGCAGGTGCTTCAGCTGGTGGATATCCGCGTCCCTGACCACTTGATTGTCGGCGGCAGGCAAATCTATTCGTTCGCAGAACACGGTCTGCTGTGAGGTATGACATGAAAATTATCAGTAAACGCCGGGCAATGACGATATACCGCCAGCATCCTGAGTCCCGGATCTTTCGCTACTGCAGTGGAAAATATCAGTGGCACGGTAGCGTCTGCCATTACACCGGCAGGGANTGTGAGGTATGACATGAAAATTATCAGTAAACGCCGGGCAATGACGATATACCGCCAGCATCCTGAGTCCCGGATCTTTCGCTACTGCAGTGGAAAATATCAGTGGCACGGTAGCGTCTGCCATTACACCGGCAGGGACGTTCCGGATATCGCAGGCGTCCTCGCGGTATACGCCGAACGCCGCCAGGACCGCAACGGGCCTTATGCCTGCCTGATGAGCATCACTCTGAACTGACAATACAAAGGAGAGTCGTTATGACTCACATCACATGGGGCCTGAAGCGGAATATCACGCCGCGCCTGGGAGCCCGTCTGGTGCAGGAGGGGAACCGGCTGCATTATCTGGCTGACCGGGCCAGCATCACCGGCAAGTTCAGTGACACCGAATGCCGGAAGCTGGATGAAACATTCCCGCACTTTATCCGCCAGATGGAATCGATGCTGACCACCGGTGAAGTCAGCCCCCAACATGCCCACTGCGTCATCATGTACCACAACGGTTTCACCTGTGAAGCCGACACCCTTGGCAGTTGCGGTTACGTGTACATCGCCATTTATCCCACCCAGCGCTAATAACTTTCACGAGAGCAAACATGAAAACTTTACCTGCAACAACTCAGCGGGCGGTGAAGCCCTGCCTGTCACCCGTGGCTGTCTGGCAAATGCTACTGACACGCCTGCTGGAACAGCACTATGGTCTCACCCTCAACGACACACCGTTCAGTGAGGAACGTGTTATACAGGAACATATCGATGCCGGGATCTCGCTGGCTGATGCCGTGAATTTTCTGGTGGAAAAATACGAACTGGTGCGTATCGACAGGAAGGGATTTAACTGGCAGGAACAATCGCCTTATCTTCAGGCTGTCGATATTCTGCGAGCGCGGCAGGCAACTGGCTTGTTGCAGCAAAGCCGTAGCAACGTAGTACGATGAACATTGCGTACAACCTTCCCGATTTACATTTCTGAACTTCCTCCCTTGTTTACCTATTGCGTAATGCGCCTGCTGCTACCCGGCTGGCGCGTTATCTTTTACGGACAAACCATCATGCAACCAGAAGGTGAAGTATTAACCGATCATAATGAGCTAATTTGTTCAAGCTTTATTGAACACATTGCCAACACATTGAATTTAGGAGTGGTGTAGACATGGACAACTAAACCTGCAGCCACGGAGGTATAGCGAGTGAAGCCCTATCCGGCCTTTTTGGTCAGTAGATAAGATTGATCTTCGTTGATAGAATTTACTTACATCAGCAGTTACATGAAAATAATTTTTGGTGGGAAAAAGATAAGACACTACGTAACTATTTGATTTCTTGGTGCCGATAATAGGAGTCGAACCTACGACCTTCGCATTACGAATGCGCTGCTCTACCAACTGAGCTATATCGGCCCTGAAAAGGACATGTCCACGAATGTGAGCACGGGGTAGAAGGTTAAAACTAACCGGGCGATGCGTCAATGGCCTTGCGAATCAAACGCCTATTTTTGCATCATCCGGTTTCAATTACGCACGAATCGTGTCGTTACAGGCATGCTTATACGCGGTCGGGTATTACTATAACCAGCGGCGAACGTGTTGTTCATAGCGCTCCCACTCCAGCCCGAAATGTTTTCGCAGTTGTTCCTCTTCAAAATCAATATGTAATCTGGCAACCACCAGCATAAACACCGGTACAGCCAGTACTCCAGTCAGGCTACCGATGCAAAGAGCAAAGGCCAACTGGAGTCCACTCATACCAAGGTAGATCGGGTTGCGGCTCCAGGCGTAACATCCGTCGGTAACAAGCGTGGTCGATTTATGTGCATGCAGCGGATTCAGGGTCGTACGTTTCATCCGCATCTGCCACGCGGTATGCAATATCACCAACAGACTGACGCCGGCCAGCAATGCGCATATCACGATATTCACCTCGCCGAATGTGAAACGCGGACTCGCCGTCAGCACATCCGCAACGAGAAAAAGTACTAAGATAAGAGGCGGCGGAAACCAGACTCTTAATTTTGTCAGGAAATGACGCATGGCCAGGAACTCACCTCGGCATCGGTTTAATTAACGCTGATACCGCTATAAATACCCCGTATTAGATACATAAACAAACGATGCCTCACTCACAACAGGCTATCGCCTTCACCAGACAGGCGGGAGTTATCGTACTCACCTCGACAAAAATACCTGCATCAGAGGCATCCGCCCCTGATGTTCCCGAAAGGCTTTACGTTGAGAAAGTAGAATCCGACGCTGATTCAAAAAAATTTACAGACTGCTTGTAGTAACGCATAAAATCATCAAACGTCACTGGCGGTAAAAATTGATAACCCTGCAGGTAATCAACATTATTTTTCCCCAACCATTGCTGCTGATAGCCATATTCAACGCCTTCCGCCACCATGCGTAACCCCAGGAGTTCGGAAAGGTGAATGATTGACTCGAGCATAGGGATATGTTGCTCAACTTCTTTAATAGCTTTGATAAACGTTTTATCAATTTTTATAACATCCAGGTCTAACTCATTGAGATAGCAAAGGTTAGCGTATCCCGTCCCAAAATCATCTAAAGCAAACAGAACCCCTCTGTTTCGCAACGATCGTATCAGCTCTTTGATTGCAGGAGTAATAGTGAGAGTCTGGTTTTCAGTTATTTCAATCATCAATTTTATCGGTAGCCTTTGCGTTATTTCCATAAAATTAAGACACTCCCAATAAAAGACGGGGTTACTTAAACCTGATGGGCTAACATTAAAGGAGACGAATAAAGTTTTATTGAAATCCTCGCTTCCGTCGACCAGATTACGCGCGACGGTGTTCATTAAATAGCTCGTTAACTCATTCATTAAACCACTTTTTTCAGCCAGCGGTATAAACTCACGCTGAGAAATAGCATAATTATCCCCCTGTGGCCAACGAGCCAAAACCTCAACACCACAGACATCTTCGTTGATATTTACGATGGGTTGAAAATAAGGAATGATCTCTTCATTCCTTATTGCCATACTCAGTCGACTAGAATCTGAGACATCATATGCTTCGCCGTATATTACATTCTTACCAGAATAACTGTTCGTCGAGGAACCTTCATGCAATAGATTATTCCTGGTTAAAAAAATGATAGTTTCATTAAAATGAGAAAATCCCAGGCGAGCGGTAATTCGTTCCCGATATCGATACACTGACTTAATTGTTATCGAGTTAGCATGACAAAAATCGTGCAATTTTTCCTTTGTGAAAGATGCATACAGCATTTTCTCTTCAAACTCAGTCAAATGAAAAGTAAATATCGCTGAACCTTTAGTGACTTCCACAACCTCATTGGGAGCCATTAGATTGGCTCTCAACTGAGAAATCAGCTGATCCGATAGTTCCCGTCCATTAATGAATGCATACTCCTCATACCCCCGATTAATAGAACGATTTTCATTCATCCGAAGAACAATACAGTTTATATTGATAAACTGCGTGCTATTTCTCTGAAACCACTTCCTGACCTGGAATAATGGTAACCGGTTATCGATCACCAGTAAACAGGATGGATACCGTGGAATAATTGACTGTGAACCAGAAATAAATGCCCGCGCATCGACCAACACCAGATTTGGCAACCACGCTTTTATCCCTGAGAAAAGAAAAATATCATAACTGAGCAGAAAAACCTTTTTCGTATTCATAGTTACCACCAACTTAAATTTATGGCATGGCAGGTCCCTCGTTTTATACACGAGAGAATATACAACACCTTTAGCCTCCAGAAATTACAATGCAGTCCGCGAATTAACTTTATCCATAAGTCATCTCACGCAGTTTCAGATTTTATAATCACGATCATCCATATGAATATTACCATTAAATGTTAAGGCCATTTTAATTATTGAAAAAGGAAAAATCCTAATTCTTCATCAATACAAATCCTATTGCTCATTTTCACTGCAAGACAAAACAAAAAACCACGAATACTAAAAACGACAAAATATAAAACTACTAAAACCATAAGGATAACATATTATTGTTACTCATGCTGCCCGACAAACCATTAACGTACGTCGCAGATCTCTGATCGCATAGACATTTTTGGCGATATGGATGATCTTATAATAAAAAATTTCCTGTCGTGACATGAGTTGTTCGGTAACGTCATCAGGAACATTATCATTTTTATTTTTAACAATAGCTACACGACGGGTCTGCAGGTAACCATCACGATCTTTACCAATAAAATTCAGGATAACATTACGATCTACAGCATAATTTTTACCCTGAATATTGAGGCTTCCTATCTGAGATACCCGCCCTTCGGTAGCAGAAGAAATACGAAAAACCAGCAGAACTTCACCTTCAATTTTTACCCCCTGAGTTTGCGCCTCCAGATGCAGGTAAGTTTTTGCCGAGCAGGTCAGCGTCTCAGGTTCTTGATGGCGATATAAAAAATATGCTGTTATCGCTGCAAGAAAGATTGCCCCACTAATAAACAAAATTTTCACATTCACGGACAACCCCTCCTTTATCTAACGTACAAATCCCAAGCAAATTCACTCTAAGATCATTGCCGGCTGATAAATTATTATCGTCATAAAAAACAATTGTTTTCTTGCCATCATGACAAGCCGCATTTACTTTTCGCCACATATCAGAAGATAAAAATGCTTTCGTTTTATCAGCATTATTGTCATCGGCAGTATAAAGTTCACAATCATCTATTGCCCTGATATAGATAAAATTTTTGGAACTTGAATTAAGTGCTAAAAATATAAAAACAGCGCTTCCAAGAAATGCAAATAATAAAATGAACAGAATAATGTTTTTACGTTTTGGTCTTACGGATGAGTTCACCGTCTCAGTTACCGAACGCACAGTTTCATCTTCAGAGGAAGATGACGATTCATCGCTGATCGAAGCATGGAACAAAAATCCCTGCCGAGGCAGCGTTTCAATGGGATTACCCGCCCCCAGCTCACTAAATGCTTTTCGCAAAATACTGATGCTTTTATTAAGACTATGACCCGATGGGGCCATGCCATGCTTTTTCCACACTTCTTCAATGATAAACTCGCGGTGGACTTGTTGATTTTTATGGGCAATGAATAGCTCAAGTAGTCTCGCGGTAGACGCCGAAAGAATTATTGTCGTATCGCGATGTTTCAGGCTTTTTCTGGTGGAATCATACTCAACCTGTTCATTAATTATACTGTTCATACTACCTGACTCTTAATTACCGTGACGTTGAGTGCAAATGACTAAAATTTCATCTGTGCCGAGCTGATTACTGCATTGTATAAAGACAGTTACAGTATAGGTTCGATATCTAACCATGACATATCGGATCAGACTTAATGCTTACTATTGATTGAGTTTGAAGCACCCCTGACCTACTGGTATGTATTTCTGCAATGCAACGATAAATTTCCGGTTTTTTGATTTCAATTCGCTACTACGCCAGGTTTCACCCGGCAACACATAACGCATGGTGGCTTCATCATCGGTTGAGTTGCACCCCAGATGTACGATGATTTTAAAAAAAGTATTCCCGGTATTTTTCAGTGTTCCGTTTGCCTCATCAATGGTGTAGGCCAGATTCATTTTTCTCGGGCGAACAACCAATATGGTGTCCATAGCGATCACCGGGAGAGCCTGCCCTCCTTTCCCTTGATTACGCTCGGTAAACAGCGTTATCGGCATTTCACGAAACAGAATTCGGTAATAGCGTTCTTTATCATCCTGCGGTCCACGGTAGAAAATCTTAAAAAACTCACTCGCCTGCGGAGCCAGTGAAAAATTCAGCGGCGTAAACAGAAGTTCGCCTTCAGCAAGGGCACTTCTGTTTTCACCTCCCGGTCCAGGCTTATCAATTTTTACTGCGCCAATACTGTACAAATTCTGTTTCTGGCTATCGTTATAGATCCGTTTGCTGATAAATGATTTATCTGATGGCATCTCATAAATGGTCGACTCCAGGTAGACAGCCTGTGCGGAGAATATAGTCAACCCGGAAAGTAAGATAAATACCCATCTAAACACCAAACGGCAGCGGTTCATGGCGTCACTCCCTCCCAATTCGCCGTGACTTTTATCTCTCCACTGGCACTGACGACACCTTCCCAATCTGTTCCGGAAACAGTTAACATCGACCGTGAATCATTCATTGGGAAAAGCAATTTTAAATCCGTAGTATAGTAGCTTCCATCATCATTGTTATTTGCGTCCCAGGGCGTCTGTTGCCACTGCGCATCGCTCATATTGATTGCTGCTTCACTACAGCTATTTCGTTTCTTCACCACGCCCCCCGACAGACTGTTGTACTGCAGAAAGGCGGGGATTGGGACTGACAGCCCGCCTTGAGGGGAGGTAAACAGACAGTAAGGCACACTGTTTATCGTCGTACTTTCTCCAATAACTTGCGCGGTAATGCTATCAGCCTGACGAGGACCGGAGACTGTCACGGTGTAATCTATTTCTATAGGAGCGGCGTCGCCAATCGTGCCACTGCCGCTCGCAGAAGCGGTGTTGTCTGAAGAGACGATACTGATCCCATACTCCTTCGGCACAATATTGATCTGTAGCGAAGGCGTAAACTGGTAGTGCCCTGACTCAGGTGTTAAGCCATTATAAAAACCGAAGGTAAACGGTTGAGTGTTAGTAATGCTGATTCCTGAATCGACGAGTTTTTTCAGGAATACTTTTGACAGAAAAATATATATGTACTCTCCAGAGGTCGTGAAAACGTTGTAATAAGCAGTTGAAGTACCATAGTTATACCAGTTTGAACCATTCCCGGAGTATTTCACGGTGGCCGGTCCAGGCGTAAAACCAAGCATCGCCGTGTCGACATAAGCGCGAAACGTCAGAGAGGCGGTCAGATTGGCGGTTTGTTGCAGGTTATAATTTACCATTTTGCAAATCACGCCGTCTTCGCCGTTAACCACGCCAAGCTCGCAATAACCAGTGTCTTTGGTGATGCTCGGCGTACCGTCGCTGGCAACCCAAAGCTCCTGAAATGCATTAGTCGATACCAGTGACAGATGACCGCGTTTGGTTAACGTATAATTGACGTAATTCCATAATCCTTTCGATTGATCTTTGCAACGTTGCCCGGAAGAATAATCATAATCCACGGAAGTATAACAACGGTTGAACACATAGGTTTCGCTGCTACCGGTGGGCACATTGCGAAAGTACTCATAGGCAGTATCCGTCAGGGAAGCGAATCCGTAGGCACCACCAATAACACCTGCGACAGATCCCACCTGCGCATGATAAAAACCGTTTTTATCAGTGCCTTGCCCGGCAATAAATCCAGTTGATGGACACTGGCTGCCGCTATAACAACGGATCCCCCGAAAAGGCCCGTTAATCGGGGAATTATCAATCCACATGTCCTGATAATAATTTCCTGGCGCAGTCCAGATGACAAAACCTAAATACCCGAGACTTACCTGAGAGGTACCGTATTTTATCCACGTGTTTGAACCGCTGAAACGAGGGTCGAGTGCGGAGGGGGTGATAAAGTATTCACTATCAATGGCATTTTCAATAAACAAATAGTTATTACTGACTGAGCCGGAAGATACTGCATTTAAAGCCAAAGCAGGCGCAGGCGTGAAACTCCCCACGGCACAGATTACAGTAGCTACTTTAATTAATACTTTCATTTTATTACCTCTGCGCCATCGTGGTTTGCGTGGCACATTTCACATCACCAACCCACGCTGCGCCGCGTGCTTTTTCCAAATCGAGATCGGCTTCGCATAGGCTGCCATTGGCTGAAATTAACGTGATGACCGGATATTTCTTATCGATATCGATAGCAAACTCCCCTTTTTCATCCGTACGCGTTTTACCGATGTGATTATGAATATCGGTGTTTGCAGCCAACTGCCCATCGGGATAACGAATACGCCCGAATACGGTGACCATACTTTTCACTTCAGGGTTGATAACACCCACGTTACCCGGATATAGCGTCAGTTCCTGTTTGCGCCCTGAAACAATATCAAAGCTGTCTTCAGAGTTTTTATCATTGAGGATCTCCAGCTTATACTGAGCATAAGGCGGCAGTGCAATGAAATTTGATTTACCGCTGAGAAGATAATTTCGGTTATTAATCTTCGCAGCCAGTTTCCCTTCGCCGGTCAAATCGGTTTTCACAATAATGCCTGACCTTTGCCTCTCTTTACTCAGACCGAAATCTTTTCCTGCCCACGCCAGGGAACCTTGAGAAGAGAAGTTCATATTGGTGGAGTTGTCCGCAGAACGCGTTACCGATACGGTGCCGGCGTTATATTTCGTGTCATAACTCAGATTGCCGTTTACCGAGTAATTATTGTCGTAATACTGCTCACCACTCAGGCGTGTCGAAGCCGACAATCCGACCGATTTAATGGGGCCTTCAGCATACTGCTTGCGCGCGCTGAGATTACCCTGAGTGCTGCCATAGCGATCCCGGGAGACGCCCATGCTCATCCAGGACGCCAACGGCAACGATAAATCCAGGCTGACATAACGTTCCTGTCGCCCATCGTCATTCCGGTTGTTGTAGTAATAACGCTGAATACCTGCGCGCAACCCAACCGTGGCATACTTGCCTGAATAAAGGTTCGTGCTGTAGTCCAGGTTACGGTATTTATTTCCCGAGTAGCGATTCTCCGTCTGACTCACGGTAAGCGAGCCGCCATGAGGAATAAACTTTCCGAGGTTAAGAGTGCCACCAATGGAATAATTGTCACGCTCCTGCATGGGCAGACGGTCGCCAATTTTACTGTCTTCACGAGATGCCCAAAGGGAACCATATCCCTCGGGGATATTGAGATTGATATTACTGATGTTTCGCCATGACGAATCGTTCGCTACCAGCGTCTGATTGCCAATGCTTACGTATTCATTCACATTGAGTGTGACATCCGTTTCATTAACCGTATTGTTGCCAAAACCGTAGAGCGTAGATTTCAGGCCCAGCCCCGACAATATCGCCAGTGTCACCGATGCGGCACCGCCGGCAATCCAGGTCTGCTCATTGCCTAAATCCTGATAGTGGTTTCGCTTATAACTCACACGGTCATAATCCAGTGAGCCACCAAATAGTTGCCATGAGAGCTGATCAATTCCGGCTGCCTGTTGGCGGGCAAAGATTTTATTAACCCGACTGATACGACTATTAATTGTCCGGCCATTGACCACGATATCTACCGTGACATCATAAACACCATACGGGAAACGACTGGTATCAATTTCATAACTGCCCATATTAAAGTTCTGTACGCTGAGCAAACGCCCGTCACGAAATACATGAACCTCGCCAGCGGCTGGCAAAAATACGGTAATTGGCGTGAGCGAAAGCGAGGTATTCTCAACAACCGTACTTCCTTTGTTTCCGTAGCTTACGCCATAAATTTTCCCACCATTCAGCGCATTCAGGCTGGCAATAGACTGGACATTCCAGGTGTCGAGCATCCCGAGCGCCAGTCGATATCCGTCATAATCACGCTCATACATCGCGCGATAGAGTTTACTGGTGCTGTTGCTGTCGCCTATGCCGTAAAACGAACCGTTAATGTTGACATGGTGTTCACGCAGCGATGTTGTATTGTCCATCGTCAGATAGCTGCGGGTACTGCTGCCGTTATGATAATCGTTGTAGTAGGTGCCAAAGTTATAGTTCAGGACGTTAGAGAGAGTCTCCACGCTGGAAGGTCCAAGCAGGCTGCTGCGTGCGACAATCGCTTCAGTTAACGCATCTTTGCTGACAATCATCTCCAGGTGAAATGAAGAGACGTTGAGTTGCAGACGTGCATCATTCGATAGCTCGATGTTGGTGTTATCGTGAAACTTCACATCACGAATTTTTTCCACCAACGCGCGGGTTTTTCCAGATAACACGGCATTATTGGGCAATTCAGCAAGAGCCAGGGCTTTAACCGTAATATTGCCATCAACAAGGGAAATCACCGCATCGGCAACTTTTTGCTGACTTTTCTCGTCAGTCTCGTTGTAACGAATATATACCGGCACCGTCATTCCCTGCTCCAGTGAACGGGCGAAAGCGCTGGGGATAACATAATTACCCACTTTTACTGGGGCTGCATGTGAAAATCCTGGTGTCAGCGCAAGAAAAAGACAAATGCTACCGCCGACAATATTTGTTGTTGTCATCTGCATCCTTACATTCCGGTAATTTTATTTATCCCTGCTATTGACCATCACTTCACTGTAATAAACTGCTTACCGTGCCAGATACCGATGCGTGAACGGCTATTACTAATGTCGGTAAACTGTAATTTTATTTTTGTACCCGGCATAATGTAATAACGTTCGCGACAGCCTCGTCCCCGATCGCGAGCCTTATCTTTACAAGCCCCATAGGCGATCACACGAAACGAAACATTGCCGGTATTAGTAATAACATCGCCATTTCGGCTATATTCAAAACGCTCCTTGCGCGGCGCGACTACCAGGATAGTGCCAATTTCAGCCGACGCTGTTGCAACAGCCATTTTATTCGCCCGGGTTTCCGCGCTCTCGGTGACCGGCTCATCTATCCATTGCAGACGATAATAACGCTCGACATCATCTGCAGGTCCTTTATAAAAGAAACGAAATACATCCTTCGCCTGGCCAGGAAGAATAAGATTGGCAGGTGTAGAGAGTAATTCTCCGGAATTTACGGGCTTTATTTCGATTCCCCCCGCCAAAGGTGATGACAATTGTTTTACCGAAACACTGACATAACGCGCCGCATCTGTCGTATTGATAATTTCTTTCGATAATGAACTCTCAGCAGAAGTCATGATCGATGTGATTTCACCAACATTAATTGCCCATCCGGGAAAAGATGCTACTAACCCTACCAACATCGCTGCCGGTAAATATTTTTTCATGACACCATTCCTGATAAATTCGGGAGAACAAATTCTCCCGAATTTTTTATTACTTAGGCAGACGGAGTCGTCCAGGTTGCATTGAACTGTACTTTTACATCGCCAGTCCAATAGCCGTCTGGCAGTGCAGAGTAATCTGCTACTGTCTGACTACCATCAGAAGTCGCTGACGCGATGGTGAATTTGAAGTTGGATTGATCGCTGACACGATCGGCACCGTTATAAGCGCCATCAGCCATCAAGCTTTCAAGACCAGAAGTGGAGCTGGAGTTAACAAGGACAGTATCTGATGAATTAGTCAGCGCAGTGCCATTCCATGCCACCCCTACGTTCAGGGTAGAAGCATCACCACTGGCGTTGATCAGAGTGTTACTAATAATCTGAGCAGTCAGCTCAAAATCAGTTGCCGTCTCCTGACCCTGAATCGTCACATCAAAAGCACCGTCCTGAGAGTTGAAGGCATTCAGCCCTTCAGCATACTGGAAAGTTAAAGAGTTCAGCGGGGTGACAACCAACATGCTGGTGGTATCTTTCGTTGCCGTCGCGTCCCACGAGGCTGTTGCAGAAGCAGTAACATCTGCCATTGCATTTGCTGCAACAAATACAGAAGCCAGAGATGTTACTAATAATATTTTTTTCATTTTATCTTCTCCTAAGAACAAACTCACCACCGAGTCTTATTATTAAGTCACTCCAGCGGTTCCATTAATTGCGAGCCAGAATTGCCGCGCCAAAAAATTATCATTTGGATTAAGTAACATCTCAACAAACCCTGAAACGTAAAAACTACAAAAAACTAAGAATTTTCCTATAAAAAACATTATCTAAGAAGTTTCCTAAGATATAATTACTTAAAATACGTACATTTTTAGAATTATTATCCAAACGAACAATAAAAACCAAACAATTCATCTTTTTTATGTTTTTGATAAATATCAAAAAGATCATACAAATAGCCCAGGAGCAAAACCCTTAAAAAACATAAAGATAATTAACATCCACATACTCTCTCTGTAATGCTTATTATTTGTTGCAATTATGCTAATTTTTTAACTTTACAAGAAAATTCTCATGAAATATTTATTTAAGAGGGAATATTCTTATAAAAATAGCGCTGACCTGTAGGATTATCATTCGAATTGATAATTATTCCACATAAATAAAACCAGGAATTTTCCATATAAAATGAATATTCCTGGAATATCAAGAGATAAATAACGCACGGCAAAGATAGGGTTAGCTGAAACCTTTTAACCCCAAATAACTATTAATTGTTACCGTACGGACCCGATGTAAGCTAATCAACTTTTGATGTTCGAGGGATTTTAATGAGCGGCTAACGGTTTCAATTTTAAGATCGAGATAACTGGCAATTTCCTCCCGCGAGAATGGCAAGCGAAGCGTCGTTTCAGGCCTGCCAATACGTAAATGCATTTCGTAAAACTCCACGAGGAAAGCAGCGATTCTGGCCTCAGCATGTTTATTGGCATAACGCCGTAGTTTTTCAACAATGAATCCATTGTCCCTGCAGAGAAACTTGATGACTGCCGCTGCAACCGACGGCTCCTTTTCTGCTGCCTTGAACAACCGCGCAATATCGATATGACATACCTCCGCAGCCGTTGCAGCCTTGATCGTTGTCAGATACTTACCCCCCTCAACGGCATCCAGCGCCATGATGTCTCCCGGAACATAAAAGCGACTGATAAAATCGTTATCACCACATTCCACGCTGGACGTGCAGTACCCCTCGTGAATAACAAAAAGCATGTCCGCGGCTCCATCCTGCCGGGCGAGTATCTCCCCCGCTTTAAACTTCCTTCTTTTGTCTATTAATCGGTATTGATTATCACGATCAATCGCCACGCCCTTTGGACACAGTGAACAATGGCGGGGGGGAAACGGGTTGCCGAGTGGCACAACAGGAATGCTATGTTTGTGAATATCCGATTTCACGCAACGACTCCTCATAAAAATGAGACTGATTCTAATAGATTGGACCATAGGAACAATACGTGAGCCGCAGACCCAGAAAATTCATGCTGGTAGGGAAAATTCTGTGATACGTCGCCTTTTCGACGCCGGGGAGCACATGGCTAAAAACCAGACTGATGCGGATGATGATAAAACACAGGATAGAAAACAAATGCGGTAGCGGGGTAAAGAGTAGAATTAACCGGGCAATGCCTTAACAGACCTGAAAAGCATAGACCCATTATGGCATCGCCCGTTTTCAATTACGCACGAATCGTGTCGTCACCGAAGCCAACCCACTTATAGGTGGTCAGTGCTTCCAGACCCATTGGGCCACGCGCGTGCAGTTTTTGCGTACTCACAGCCACTTCCGCCCCCAGTCCGAACTGGCCGCCATCGGTAAAACGAGTAGAGGCGTTAACGTACACGGCAGAAGAGTCCACTTCATTCACGAAACGATCGGCGTTACGCAGGGTGCGCGTCAGGATGGCATCGGAATGCTGGGTCCCATGCTCGCGAATGTGGGTGATAGCATCGTCCAGATCGGTAACGATTTTCACGTTCAGATCCAACGACAGAAACTCGTCGTCATACTCTTCGGCTTTCACCGCAACCACGTTAGCGGGCCCTGCCTGCAATGTGGCCAGCGCGGTGTCGTCGGCATGCAGCGTGACGCCGCTTTGTGCCATCTGCTGGCTCAGCGCAGGCAGAAAACGCGCAGCGATATCCTGATGCACCAGCAGGGTTTCTACGGTGTTACAGGTGCTCGGACGCTGGGTTTTGGCGTTGACGATAATCTTCAGCGCCGGGTCGATCTCCGCGCTATCATCAACATAAATATGACAAACCCCAATGCCGCCGGTGATGACCGGGATAGTCGACTGCTCACGGCACAGCTTATGCAGACCCGCGCCACCGCGAGGGATCAGCATATCAATGTACTTATCCATACGCAGCATTTCAGCGACCAGCGCTCGGTCCGGGTTATCTATCGACTGCACGGCTGCAGCGGGTAAACCACAGGCTTCCAGCGCCTTTTGGATAACCGCCACGGTTGCCGCATTCGTTCGGTACGTCTCTTTCCCACCGCGCAGGATCGCCGCATTACCGGTTTTCAGGCACAGGGAAGCCACGTCAACGGTGACATTTGGACGCGCTTCATAAATCACGCCAATCACGCCCAGCGGAACGCGACGACGTTCGAGACGCAGGCCGCTATCCAGCAGACCGCCGTCAATCACCTGCCCGACCGGGTCGGCGAGATTACATACCTGACGCACATCGTCGGCAATCGCTTTCAGACGCGCCGGAGTCAGCGCCAGGCGGTCGAGCATTGCTTCGCTCAGGCCGTTGGCTCGCGCTTGCTCAACATCTTGTACGTTCGCGCTGAGGATGCTTTCCGTTTGCGCTTCCAGCTCATCAGCTATCGTTTCCAGTACGCGGTTTTTTTCGCGACTGGAGAGCAGCGCCAGCTTGTATGACGCAGCTTTGGCAGCAATGCCCATTTGTTCCAGCATATGCCTGTTCCTTAACGGGTAATCATGTCGTCGCGATGGACAGCAACCGGACCGTATTCGTAGCCCAGGATGGTGTCGATCTGTTGTGAGTGATGTCCGGCAATACGGCGCAGCGCATCGCTGTTATAGCGGGTAACGCCGTGGGCAATATCGCGCCCTTCGAGATTGCAGATGCGGATCACTTCACCACGAGAGAAGTTGCCTGTCACGCTTTTAATGCCTTTTGGCAGTAATGAACTGCCACGCTCCAGAATCGCTGCGGTCGCACCCTCATCAACGGTAATTTCCCCGGCAGGCGGTGCGCCGAAGATCCAGCGTTTACGGTTCTCCAGCGGAGAGGCCTGTGCATGGAAACGCGTCCCAACGGAAACGCCCTCCATCACGTCGCCAATTACGCCCGGCTTGCTGCCTGCTGCAATAATGGTGTCAATCCCGGCGCGGCATGCAACATCAGCGGCCTGCAGTTTAGTCCCCATACCACCGGTTCCCAGACCCGAGACGCTATCACCGGCAATGGCGCGCAGCGCATCATCAATACCGTGAACGTCTTTGATCAGCTCAGCCTGCGGGTTGGTGCGCGGATCGGCGGTAAACAGCCCTTGCTGATCGGTCAGCAGCAGCAGCTTATCGGCCCCGGCCAGAATCGCCGCCAGCGCTGAAAGGTTGTCGTTATCACCGACTTTAATTTCGGCGGTCGCTACGGCGTCGTTCTCATTAATGACAGGAACGATGTTGTTATCCAGCAGCGCGCGTAGCGTATCGCGGGCGTTAAGGAAGCGCTCTCTGTCTTCCATATCCGCACGCGTTAGCAGCATCTGTCCGATGTGAATACCGTAAATCGAGAACAACTGTTCCCACAGTTGAATCAATCGGCTCTGCCCTACCGCCGCCAACAGCTGTTTCGAGGCTATCGTTGCCGGGAGCTCAGGGTAACCCAGATGCTCACGTCCGGCGGCAATCGCGCCCGAGGTAACGATAACAATACGATGCCCTGCGGCATGGAGCTGCGCACACTGGCGAACCAGTTCTACGATGTGGGCGCGGTTCAGGCGGCGCGATCCGCCCGTTAACACACTGGTGCCAAGTTTTACCACCAGCGTCTGGCTGTCACTCATGATTCTCTGCCATTCAAAATTGGGGAAAATGATATCAAACGAACGTTTTAGCAGGACTGGCCCCGGTTGCCAACAACCAGCGCACAAAGCATGAATTTTTATTGCGCAGGATCAGCAAGCGTAGCGGCAGATTTTGACGCATTTATTACAGAAACAAAAAAACATCCTTTTTTAAAAATATTCTTACTTTGTCATAAAACGTTCATTACCAGACGTTAAAACCCTCCTGTCTTTTAACGGGGATCACACCCAGTGAATATTAGCGCGTACTTTTAATCAGGAATGAAAATGAAAAAGAGCACTCTGGCATTAGTGGTGATGGGTATTACTGCGTCGGCATCCGTACAGGCAGCGGAAGTGTATAACAAGAACGGTAATAAACTGGACCTGTACGGCAAAGTAAAAGCCATGCATTACATGACGGATTATGACAGCAAAGACGGCGACCAGAGCTATATCCGTTTAGGTTTTAAAGGCGAAACGCAAATTAACGATGAACTGACGGGATATGGCCGCTGGGAAGCAGAGTTCGCCGGCAATAAAGCCGAAAGCGACTCTAACCAGCAAAAAACCCGTCTGGCCTTTGCCGGTCTGAAATTAAAAAACCTTGGCTCGTTTGATTACGGTCGTAACCTCGGCGCGCTGTACGACGTGGAAGCGTGGACCGATATGTTCCCGGAATTCGGCGGCGACTCCTCCGCGCAGACCGATAACTTTATGACCAAACGCGCCAGCGGCCTGGCGACCTACCGTAACACCGACTTCTTCGGCGTCGTGGATGGTCTGGATCTCACCCTGCAATACCAGGGGAAAAATCAGGACCGCGATGTGAAAAAACAAAACGGCGACGGTTTTGGTACTTCCGTTACCTATGACTTTGGCGGCAGCGATTTCGCGGTGAGCGGTGCGTATACCAACTCCGATCGTACCAACCAGCAGAATCTGCAAACGCGCGGGACTGGCGATAAAGCAGAAGCCTGGGCGACCGGTTTAAAATATGATGCTAACGATATTTATATTGCGACGTTCTATTCTGAAACGCGCAATATGACGCCAATTTCCGGTGGCTTCGCCAATAAAACACAGAACTTCGAAGCGGTAGTTCAGTACCAGTTTGACTTTGGTCTGCGTCCGTCACTGGGTTATGTGCTGTCAAAAGGGAAAGATATTGAAGGCGTAGGCAATGAGGATCTGGTGAATTATATCGACGTTGGCGCAACATACTATTTCAACAAAAATATGTCCGCGTTTGTCGATTATAAAATCAACCAGCTCGATAGCGACAATAAACTGGGCATCAACAATGATGATATCGTTGCTGTCGGTATGGTTTATCAGTTCTGATGTAGCATAAAAAAATGCCGGATGGGGTTGCGCCGCCATCCGGCATTTTACTGTTCATTATGCCGTTAATTTAACCGGTTCATCGTTAAAATCGTCAGCAGGCTCCAGCGCCAGATTCAGCGACGTTAACAACCCACGTAATTTTTCATGAAATTCACGTAAGGTGTATTCCAGTCGCTCTACCACTTCAGTCTCTTTCACCGGCACCGCAGTCCAGTTCCCGTCTTTATCGAACAAGCCAAACTGGTAGCTGTACGTGAAGCGTTTTTCCTGCGCCTCCAGTTCCATCCACCAGCCCCAAAACTCGCGTTTCTCTGGGGCGGGTTTCACATTGACGCAAACAGCCAGACAATCGAAAAAAAACCGATTATCTTCGCACTGCCCTTCCCGGATGTACGGGCCAAGCGCGGTGAATTTCTTGATCAATCTACTTTTCGGATGCCCACTCGGTAACGTCATTACGATCTCCTTAGGTGAAGCACCTGTTTTACCAAATCGATAAAATTTAGCAAACTTTTAACACAATCTCTGATTGATCCAACCGGTTATTTCCTGCAGCCCTTTGTCAAAATTGCGATACACCGGGTTGAATGGAATCTCCAGCAGCTTACCGTCAGAAGATGAAGATGTGATTAAACGCGACTCCTCTTCCGGGCTAAACGGATCGTTTTTCCAGAACCCCGACAGCATTGGCGTCGGGCAGCGTCGGCCCAGCAGGCCCTGCACTTTTAATGAATAGCGATTAAGCTCAACGCGCAACGCTTCATCGGATGCGTCGTGCATTCCCAAACGACTGGCCAGAACGTCAAGGTACATTTCCGGGACGCTTGCCTGACGCTGCGGGTCGCTAAGCAGCGCATGAACCACCGGCCCCAAACAGGCCACCGCCTTCAGACGTGATGATTCCAGATACGCCAGGCGTACCGCCACGTTGGCGCCAAAGCGGAAGCCGAAGGCCGCCACACGAGTGTGATCCACCCACGGAACATTCGGCAGCGCTTTTAATACGTGCTGGTGCAGCAGGCTGGAGTCCTGGGTCAGTTTCCATTTTGACGAGAACCCGACCGACGGCATATCCAGCGTCAGCATGGCAATACCGCGCGGGGCAAAGTAGCGCTCATACAGAGTGTAATAATCCGTTTGCATGGAATCGAGGCCACCGCACATCAGCACCGTCGGGAACGGACCGTCGCCTTTTGGCATATGCAGGAAGCCGGTAATCGGCGCGCCGCCGGTAACGGCAAATTCCATCTCACGCAGCGTGCCCGGCAGACGCTGTGCGGCCTCTTCATAGGCGCGATTGGCCAGAGCCTGCGCCTGCTCTGCCAGCTCATCGCCTTTTAAGTGCGGATAAGCGGCGATGTTATAGAGCGTGGAAGCATGCAGCCAGTGGCGTCCGCTCACCTGCGGATCCTCTTCCATAGAGGCTTTCTGTTGCCAGTCCATCGCCTGCTTCGCCCACTCGTAAATCCAGTTTCCGCCGCGATAGCCGATAACCGTGTCGTAAAGCTCTTTATCGGTGCGTTCGGCTTCGCTCATGACGATACGTGCCTGCACTTCGAGGATTTCGCGCGGATCGACGCCACGCCAGATCCACATCAGGCGGTTCACCATGCGGTACCAGTGCGGGATGGTTTTGCCATCCAGAGTCGATTGTACGGACGGCTGCGCGCCGTGATTAAAACGACGAACCAGCGTTGACGTTTCAGGGTGTTTGAAGCGGGGTTTAAACAGGACTTCGCTGAGGTTAGCCTGTGACATGATTGCAGCCTCCATGAGTACTCACTAAGGCATAGTGTAACCTGACACAGCACAAAAAGAACAACGCCCGACAGTGCGGGCGTTGAAAACTTTTTAGATTAGCGACCCGAGATCGGCGGAACGAACACTACGCCCATATCCCACGGCTGCTCAATCCAGGTATCCTGAGGGATATCAACAACATAATCATTCACCAGCGGGCGACCTGCCGGCTTAGCGAAAATAGTGACGAAATGCGCTTTAGGGTACATTTCGCGGATCGCTACGGCGGTACCACCGGTGTCAACCAGGTCATCAATTACGATGAAACCTTCACCGTCGCCTTCGGCACGCTTCAGCACTTTCAGTTCGCGCTGGTTGTCGTGATCGTAGCTGGAGATGCATACGGTATCGACATGACGAATACCCAATTCACGCGCCAGCAATGCGCCCGGCACCAGACCACCACGGCTAACGGCAATAATGCCTTTCCATTGTTCAGAAGGCATCAGGCGGCTTGCCAGTTTACGTGCATGGATCTGCAACATGTCCCAGGTGACGACGTATTTTTCGCTCATGTGAAGTGTCCCAGCCTGTTTATCTACGGCTTAAAAAGTGTTCGAGGGGGAAATAGGTTGCGCGAGATTATAGAGATCTGACGCACTAAAAACCAGTGTTTCGCGGAATCCGCGCCTCTTTTTGCATGCTTTATGCTAGCCGTCAGCGGAGAAAGTGGTATTCTCAATCGCATCGCGCAAGCCTGACTTGTGATGTTTTTAATTCTGCTAACCCTGTGGCCTGCAAGCAAGTTTTGTAGGACATCGCCAAGGAGACTCAACGTGTCTGAACTGTCTCAGTTATCCCCGCAACCGCTGTGGGATATTTTTGCCAAAATCTGTTCTATTCCTCATCCGTCCTACCATGAAGAGCAGCTCGCTGAACACATTCTGAGCTGGGCCCAAGAGAAAGGTTTCCACGTCGAGCGCGATCAGGTCGGTAATATCCTGATTCGCAAACCCGCTACCGCAGGAATGGAAAACCGCAAGCCGGTCGTTCTGCAAGCGCACCTGGATATGGTCCCGCAGAAAAATAACGACACCGTGCATGACTTCACTAAAGATCCTATCCAGCCTTATATTGACGGCGAATGGGTAAAAGCCCGTGGCACCACGCTGGGTGCGGATAACGGCATCGGTATGGCGTCCGCACTGGCCGTTCTGGCTGATGACAACGTGGTACACGGTCCGCTCGAAGTGCTGCTGACCATGACCGAAGAAGCAGGTATGGATGGCGCGTTTGGTCTGCAGGCTAACTGGCTGCAGGCAGATATCCTGATCAACACCGACTCTGAAGAAGAAGGTGAGATCTATATGGGTTGCGCAGGCGGTATCGACTTTACCTCTAACCTGCCGCTGTCCCGTGAAGCAATCCCGGCTGGCTTCCAGAGCTTTAAGCTGACGTTGAAAGGCCTGAAAGGCGGTCACTCCGGTGGCGAAATCCACGTTGGTCTCGGTAACGCTAACAAGCTGCTGGTACGCTTCCTGGCGGGTCACGCTGAAGAGCTGGATCTGCGTCTGGTTGATTTCAACGGCGGTACGCTGCGCAACGCAATTCCGCGTGAAGCCTTTGCCACCCTCGCCGTGGCGGCAGATAAAGTTGATGCGTTAAAAGCGCTGGTCAACACCTACCAGGAAATCCTGAAAAACGAACTGGAAGCCAAAGAGAAGAACCTGGCTCTACTGCTGGATGCCGTTACTCACGACAAAGCCGCGCTGACCACTCAGTCTCGCGACAGCTTCGTACGTCTGCTGAACGCCACCCCGAACGGTGTTATCCGCAACTCCGACGTAGCCAAAGGCGTGGTAGAAACCTCCCTGAACGTCGGCGTTGTAACCATGACTGACGACAACGTTGAAATTCACTGCCTGATCCGTTCCCTGATCGACAGCGGTAAAGACTACGTGGTGAGCATGCTGGATTCACTGGGTAAACTGGCTGGCGCGAAAACCCAGGCCAAAGGCGGATACCCAGGCTGGCAGCCGGATGCTAACTCTCCGGTTATGCACCTGGTTCGCGAAACCTACCAGCGTCTGTTCAACAAAACGCCAAACATCCAGATCATTCACGCCGGTCTGGAATGTGGTCTGTTCAAGAAACCGTATCCGGAAATGGACATGGTTTCCATCGGGCCAACCATCACCGGTCCGCACTCCCCGGATGAGCAGGTTCATATCGAAAGCGTTGGTCACTACTGGACGCTGCTGACTGAACTGCTGAAGTCTATTCCGGCGAAGTAAGATCCTGCGCTAAATGCCGGATGGCGCTACGCTTATCCGGCAATCCATCAGAGTCACAGCCCCAACAGCAGCTGTCTTTCCAGTTGGGGATCCAGCAGCGTGACGTGTAATCCCACCAGCCTCACGCCTCGCCCTCCCCGACGTTCTTCCCAGGTTTTACGCGCCGTCGCAATTAAGTCATCTTTATTTAAGCGCGGCCAGACGTGCTCCTGCGTGGTCTGCTGAAAATCATTAAACTTGAGTTTTATCCCCTGGCGAGCGATAAGGAGATCCGGCTTTACCTTGGCCAGACGCCGTTCCAGTTCGGGATAAAGCCGCTCAATAATCGCCTCACACTCTGACCACTCATGAATATCTTCCGCCAGCGTGCGCTCCACGCCGACGGATTTGCGCAGTCTGTCGTTGTTAACGTCCCGCTCGTCAATGCCCTGGCTTCGCTCCCACAGCACGCGACCAAACTTACCAAAACGTTTGAGCAGCATTGCCAGGTCGTATTTTTGAACATCCTCGCAGGTACGCAATCCCATTGATTCCAGCTTCGCGGCGGAGACTTTGCCGACGCCGGGAATTTTGCCTAGCGGTAACGTTTTGAGAAATTCAGGAACATCGGCAGGGGTAATCACATATTGCCCGTTGGGCTTGTTGAGATCGGAGGCTATTTTTGCCAGAAATTTAACCGGCGCAATCCCGGCAGAAGCGGTTAGCTGCAGCTCGTTAAAAATCGTCTGGCGGATCTCCTGGGCGATCAGCGTGGCAGAACCGTGGCAGTAGGTGCTGTCGGTTACATCCAGATAGGCTTCATCCAGCGACAGGGGTTCAATCAGCGAGGTATAGCGGGAGAAAATCGCCTGAATCTGGCGGGAGGCTTCTTTGTAGGCCTCGTAGCGACCGGGTAATAAGGTAAGATGCGGGCATAGCTTTAACGCCATTCCCGTTGGCATCGCGCTACGCACGCCAAATTTGCGCGCCGGGTAATTGGCTGTACTGATAACCCCCCGGCGCTCCCGGCTGCCGCCGATGGCAATGGGAATGTCACGCAGAGCGGGGTTATCGCGCATTTCCACCGCTGCGAAAAAGCAGTCCATATCAACATGTATGATTTTGCGCATTACTCGCCTCCCACAACACTGTTTAAGTATACAGTATTTTTATAGTGTGAGAAGTATGATTATTCCTTACGCCGGACCATTCATGACGAAGCGGGCATCGCACAGGTAACGCACAATATCCTTTTTCGTATGTTCTGCGGGATTACCCGCCGTACTGACAAACAGTTTATTCACTTTGCGAACATTTGCCCGCAGCAGTTTTTCGATTGTCATCAGCCGGAAGGCATCATTTTCAACGCAGAAAAGTTCGTAGTCGCCCAGACGTTCACCACAAATTTCACAGTGATTCATCCAGTAACGTAGCCCGGTGGTTTTACTTTTATCGAGGTAGTAATTGCTGGCTTTGATGCTCTTTTTTATCTCTTCAGGCAGAGAATTAATGTGGAACAAAAAGCTGTTACGCCTGACCGACTGCCAGCCCTGACCATCCTGATTTTTCTTAATAAAGCGGGTAAACATCACGCCATGGATGCGGGTAATTTGGTGGCAGCTCCAGCAGTGCATCTTCGAGGTAATCACCAGAGAGTACGGCGCGACAATATTAAAATTGTCGGTCTCGTAGACATAGTCACGAAGCGCCCCGTTTAGCTCGTGGGGTTCGGTGTACCAGATACCTGAAACCTTGTCGAAATGCGCCCCCTGACAGGCTACATCGGTGACGTTATCAGTATGAATCTCCAATGGAATAATATGGGTTACATCTATCACATTGCCTTCCTGAGGAATAAATTGCCCCCACATTGCGTGGGGGACGGGAACAGAATTAATGAGTGACGGGAGCAGATTGCTGACGTAAAGAAGTCACTTGCTTTTGCTTGTCCAGCTTATCCACCAGCGGTTGCACAACCTTCTCTCCCTGCTGGCCAAAATATTGATACAACGTATCGGAAGCGCTTTGCGTCAGCACCATGATCTCAATGCGACGGTTCCCGGCACTTTCCGGGTTTTTCGCATCCAGCAGCATTTGGTCCGCCATCGCGCTGACCTGCATGACTTTATTCTGCGGCATTCCGGCATCCTCCAGCACGCGTCGCGCCGACAAAGCGCGGTCGCCGGAGAGGTTCCAGTTGTTGTAAATGTTACTTTTATAGCTCATCGCGTCTGTATGCCCGGTGATGATTATCTTGTTATCCAGCGAGTCAAACACGGGAGTCAGTTCGACCAGCAGCGATTTAAAGAACGGCATAATCCTGGCGCTACCGCGTTCAAACATATTGCGATTCTGGTCATCTTTAATCAGTACGCGCAGCCCCTGAGGAACAATCTCCATCTCAAGGTTAGTTTCCATATGCGCATTGCGGGCGATAACGTTAATGTCGGTCGCCAGTTCGCCCAATTCGCGGGCTGATTTTTGTTTCAGCAGCACCGCTTTTTCATTCACATCCAGCGCCTTTTTCGCGTTCTCTTCCGTAATTTTCGCCGTCTCCTGCGGGTTGACGGTTTTATCGAGTTTGTTGCGCGTGACGTTTTTCTTCTGCGCTCCCGGCGCTATCGGCTGCTTGCCCAGCTTATTTAACGGCGCCATACCGCCACCGTTAAAGATTGACTGACCATGCAGCGCCGCCACGATATTTTCGCGGTCAGCTTTACTGACGCTGTTCACAATCAACTTTATCGTGGTTACCAAGGGTGCCGAGCGTATCTCCGAGGTTTCGGCCCGCTTTACGCTGGACGCCATGCCCGGGAAGCAGATGGCGATCGATGCCGATCTGAACGCAGGCCTGATTAATCAGGCACAGGCGCAGGCGCGACGTAAAGATGTGGCGGGCGAAGCGGATTTCTATGGCGCAATGGACGGTGCGTCGAAGTTCGTGCGCGGTGATGCCATCGCCGGGATGATGATCCTGGCCATCAACCTGATAGGCGGCGTCTGTATCGGTATTTTTAAATACGATTTAAGCGCCGAAGCCGCATTCCAGCAATACGTACTGATGACCATCGGCGACGGTCTGGTTGCCCAGATCCCGTCTCTGCTGCTGTCGACCGCGGCGGCGATTATCGTTACTCGCGTGAGCGACAGCGGTGATATCGCCACAGACGTGCGTAGCCAGTTACTGGCCAGCCCCTCCGTACTTTATACCGCCACCAGCATTATGTTTGTACTGGCGGTGGTACCGGGAATGCCGCATTTCCCGTTCCTGGTGTTCAGCGCCCTGATGGGTTTCACCGCCTGGCGTATGAGCAAGCGCCCGAAGGTGGCTGAAACTGAAGAGAAAAATCTTGAGACGCTGACTAAAACCATCGTTGAAACTACTGAGCAACAGGTCAGTTGGGAAACTATCCCTTTGATCGAGCCAATCAGCCTGAGCCTGGGGTACAAGCTGGTGTCGCTGGTAGACAAATCCAAAGGGAATCCGCTCACCCAACGTATTCGCGGTGTACGGCAGGTTATCTCAGACACTAACGGCGTGCTGCTCCCGGAAATTCGCATCCGCGAAAACTTCCGTCTAAAACCGACCCAGTACGCCATTTTTATCAATGGGATCAAGGCTGATGAGGCCGATATTCCCTCAGATAAGCTGATGGCGCTGCCCTCCAGTGAAACGTATGGCGAGATCGATGGTGTTTTAGGCCACGATCCGGCCTACGGTATGCCGGTGACGTGGATTGTCCCGGCGCAAAAAGCCAAAGCGCTAAATATGGGGTATCAGGTCATTGATAGTGCCAGCGTCATTGCGACGCATGTGAATAAGGTCATTCGCAACTTTATTCCCGACCTGTTTAACTACGATGATATTACCCAACTGCATAACCGCCTCTCTTCGATGGCCCCCCGTCTGGCGGAAGATCTGAGCGCGGCGCTGAATTACAGCCAGCTCTTGAAGGTTTATCGGGCGCTGCTGGTCGAAGGCGTGCCGCTGCGCGATATCGTTACCATTGCCACCGTACTGGTCGCCAGTAGCGCCGTCACTAAAGATCATATTCTGTTAACGGCAGATGTGCGTCTGGCGCTCCGTCGCAGCATTACCCATCCGTTTGTGCGCAAAGATGAGCTGGCGGTCTACACGCTGAATAATGAGCTGGAGAATCTGCTGGCTAATGTAGTGAATCAGGCTCAGCAAAGTGGAAAAGTGGTGCTCGATAGCGTACCGGTCGATCCTAATATGCTGAATCAGTTCCAGACCAATATGCCGCAGATTAAAGAACAGATGAAAGCCGCGGGTAAAGAGCCGGTACTGCTGGTCGCACCGCAGCTACGTCCTCTGCTTGCGCGCTATGCGCGCCTGTTTGCACCAGGCTTACAGGTGTTGTCATATAACGAAGTTCCGGATGAGCTGGAATTAAAGATCATGGGGGCGTTGAGTTAACCCCTGACGAGGCGGTGCCATTCGCACCGCCTTTTTGATTACAGAATGGTATTTTCCGTCAGAATACGACGGGCGCCGAGATAATGATCCTGCCAGAAGTCATCGGATAAATTGCTCACCCGAATCGTTTCTCCCGTACGCGGCGATTCAATAAATTGTCCCTGCCCCAAATAGACGCCCATATGATCGGCAATATCCCGACTGTGAATATGAAAGAACAATAAATCACCACGACGAAGGTCGCGATTAGCGACGATGGTCGCCCGCCGATAGTGATACATTTCATTCGCCGTACGTGGCAATTTTGCTGCCAGAATTTTGTTGTAGGCATAAAAGATCAGCCCGCTACAGTCAAAGCCTTGTTCCGGGCTGGTCCCGCCCCACAAATAGGGTTTACCTAACTGCTGTTCAAGACGGTGGATTGCCACTTCGGTTATGTTGTGCAGATGATCGCTACTGAGAAAATGGTCATTCTCAGCCAGCTCCTGCCAGCGTTGATCGCTCGCTTTTAGTGGCCCCGGGAACCACTCCGGGTGCTGTTTAATCAGCGTCCTGTTTTGCTGGCGCAGCGCGCTTTTACTTTGCGCATTACCTTCCACCACATAACTTTCCTGCTTTTTTACCTGCGCGTGGTACTGCTTCAGCAGCCGGGCGCGGTTACGCATGCGTAATTGCGCCGCATAGCTTAAATGGGCGTCAGATAAGAGGGGCTGAACTTTGGCGACAGACGGCGAGGACAACACAACACACAAAGACAGCAGACCCGGCAAAAAGCGTCGGGGCGCAGAGACAAAAGACATGAAAACAACACTACCTAATCAAACACGTTCGCCGCAGTCTACCGCTATTGCCGGGCATTCCATTTTAATATTCGATTATTAAATTATTAATTTTTTAAATTCAATATATTAGGAATTCTGCACTCAGAAGACTTAATGACGTGCGCTAACCCGCAAAATACGTCAGTGTCTGACTGCCTTTAAGCACAATTTTCCGTATAAAGAAAATCTAAAGTGTAAACGCCGCACGAGAGACTTGCGAAAAACTCTCTGGGTGATAATGTGAGCGCTCCAGATCCAGATTTATCCGATTTGGGAACTCTTTTTGCCGTCCTGGCGTGTGTAATCGTTTTATCAAGGAATAAGCAGTATGCGTAAAATCGCATTTTTTCTTGCGATGCTTTTATTGCCGTGCGTTTCATTTGCCGGTTTGCTGAGCAGCAGCAGCCCGACTACGCCTGTCAGCAAAGAATATAAGCAGCAATTAATGGGCTCCCCCGTCTATATCCAGATCTTCAAAGAAGAGCGAACGCTGGATCTGTACGTCAAGATGGGCGAACAGTATCAATTGCTCGACAGCTATAAGATCTGCAATTATTCCGGCGGCTTAGGTCCGAAACAGCGTCAGGGCGATTTCAAAAGCCCGGAAGGGTTTTACAGCGTACAGCGCGGACAGCTGAAACCGGATAGCCGCTTTTATAAAGCGATTAACATTGGTTTTCCTAACGCCTATGACCGCGCACACGGTTATGAAGGTAAATACCTGATGATCCACGGCGCCTGCGTTTCCGTCGGCTGCTACGCAATGACCGACAACGGCATTGATGAGATTTTCCAGTTTGTCACCGGCGCACTGGTGTTTGGGCAGTCCAGCGTGCAGGTTAGCATTTATCCATTCCGCATGACCGATGCCAACATGCAGCGCCATAAGTTCTCGTATTACAAAGAATTCTGGGCGCAGCTAAAGCCTGGCTACGATTACTTTGAACAAACGCGTAAGCCACCGACCGTTTCCGTCGTCGATGGCCGTTACGTTATCAGCAAGCCGTTGAGTCACGAAGTGGTTCAGCCGCAACTGGCATCAAACTATACGCTCCCCGAGACAAAATAACGCCCACTCGCCTGGCATAATCTTTTGCCAGGTTTCATTGCCGGTTAGCGGCTGAGTGGCAATCACGGTGACCACATCATTGGGTGTGGTCTCTGAGCTAAAATCGATTTCCACATCCTGATCCAGCAGTGTCGCCACGCCAAACGGCGCACGACGGGTGATCCAAAACAGGTTGGTCGAGCAGAAAGCCATCACATAACGCCCGTCAGACAACAGCATGTTGAAGACGCCCTTCTCACGCAATTCTCCTGCCAGCATAGCGATATATTTAAACACTGCCGTCATATTGCCAGGCGTACGCGGATACCGTTCAGTCAGCTTGTGGAGCAGCCAGCAGAAAGCTTTTTCGCTGTCGGTTTCCCCGACCGGGCGGAAATTACCGGTTTCCAGCGATTTATAGCCGCTGAGCTGTCCATTATGAGCGTACGTCCAGTTACGTCCCCACAGTTCACGCGTAAATGGATGGGTGTTTTCCAATGCCACTTCGCCACGATTCGCCTGACGAATATGGGCAATCACGGAACAGGATTTGATGGGATAGTCTTGTACCAGTTTGGCGATAGCGAATTAAAGCTGGGTTGCGGATCTTTAAACGTACGGCAACCCTTACCTTCATAAAACGTAATACCCCAGCCGTCTTTGTGCGGCCCGGTACCTCCGCCGCGCTGAACCAGCCCGGTGAAGCTAAAGCAGATATCGGTTGGCACATTGGCGCTCATCCCGAGCAGTTCGCACATACATCACCTCCACAAACGCCTTTAAGCGGGAAGGCGTAATTGTTGCAGCCAGTTTAGATTCGGACAGCGCGCAGAAACCGGAGCGTACACGTAGTACGTGAGGATTTCGGGCACTGCCCGGATTCAAAATGGCAAATAAAATAGCCTTCTTACTTCACCATCTCTTTTTCGATCAACTGGATCAGGATATGGATCACTTTGATATGAATTTCCTGAATGCGGTCAGCATAGCCAAAGTGTGGTACGCGAATTTCGATATCCGCACTGCCCGCCATTTTGCCGCCATCTTTACCCGTCAGGGTGATGACTTTCATCCCTTTCTCACGCGCTGCGGCAATCGCTTTAATCACGTTAGCGGAGTTACCCGAAGTAGAGATGCCTAACAGGACATCGCCTTCGCGACCCACGGCTTCAACGTAGCGGGAGAAGACATAATCGTAACCGAAATCGTTGCTGACGCAGGAGATATGGCTGACATCAGAGATAGCGATCGCCGGGTAGCCTGGGCGGTTTTCGCGATAACGTCCGGTCAGCTCTTCGGCGAAGTGCATCGCGTCGCAATGGGAACCGCCGTTACCGCAAGAAAGTACCTTACCGCCAGCTTTAAAGCTGTCTGCCAACAGGACCGCCGCGCGCTGAATGGCGTGAATATTGGCGTCATCTTTAAGAAAATTAGCCAGCGTTTCCGCCGCTTCGCTCAGTTCGTTACGAATAAGATCCTGGTACATGAGGATATCCTTCAGCATGAATGTAAATGACAAGATGCAGTGTACCGGATAGCGCTACCAGCGAGAAGTACAAGCCACAGGAATGGCTGCGGCTTTTGATTTTTTGTGCCGGTTAAAACAGCAACAATGTGAGCTTTGTTGTAATTATTTTGTAAACACATTGCTAAAAGAATTTACATCCACTACAACCATATCATCACAAGTGGTCAGACCTCCTACAAGCAAGGGAGCTTTTCGTTATGATGATTTTGAGTATTATCGCTACGGTTGTTCTGCTCAGCGTTCTGTTTTATCACCGCGTGAGCTTATTCCTCAGCAGCTTAATTTTGCTCGCCTGGACAGCTGCGCTTGGCGTGGTTGGCCTGTGGTCAATCTGGCTGCTGGTTCCTCTGGCCATTCTCCTCGTACCGTTTAACTTTACGCCAATGCGCAAATCCATGATCTCTGCGCCAGTGTTCCGCGGTTTCCGTAAAGTCATGCCGCCGATGTCGCGCACTGAGAAAGAGGCGATTGATGCCGGTACAACCTGGTGGGAAGGCGACCTGTTCCAGGGCAAGCCAGACTGGAAAAAACTGCATAACTATCCTCAGCCGCATCTGACAGCTGAAGAACAAGCGTTTATTGACGGCCCGGTGGAAGAAGCCTGCCGCATGGCGAACGACTTCCAGATCACCCATGAACTCGCGGATCTGCCGCCGGAACTGTGGGCGTATCTGAAAGAACACCGCTTCTTCGCGATGATCATTAAGAAAGAGTACGGCGGGCTGGAATTCTCCGCGTATGCTCAGGCTCGCGTTCTGCAGAAACTCTCCGGCGTTTCCGGGATCCTGGCGATCACCGTTGGCGTACCTAACTCCTTAGGCCCTGGCGAACTGCTGCAGCATTACGGCACCGAAGAGCAGAAGAATCATTACCTGCCGCGTCTGGCACGCGGTCAGGAGATCCCCTGCTTTGCTCTGACCAGCCCGGAAGCGGGTTCCGACGCAGGCGCGATCCCTGATACCGGCGTGGTTTGTATGGGCGACTGGCAGGGCCAGCAGGTGCTGGGTATGCGCCTGACCTGGAATAAGCGTTATATCACGCTGGCGCCTATCGCTACCGTACTGGGTCTGGCATTTAAACTCTCCGACCCGGAAAAACTGCTGGGTGGTGAAGAAGATCTTGGCATTACCTGTGCGCTGATCCCAACGTCAACGCCAGGCGTACAAATTGGGCGTCGACACTTCCCGCTGAACGTGCCGTTCCAGAACGGTCCGACGCTGGGCAAAGATGTCTTCGTGCCGATTGATTACATCATCGGTGGCCCAAAAATGGCCGGTCAGGGCTGGCGCATGCTGGTGGAATGTCTGTCCGTGGGACGCGGTATTACTCTGCCGTCTAACTCGACGGGCGGCGTGAAATCGGTCGCAATGGCAACCGGCGCGTATGCGCACATTCGTCGCCAGTTCAAAATCTCTATCGGTAAGATGGAAGGTATTGAAGAGCCGTTGGCACGTATTGCGGGTAACGCGTACGTGATGGATGCAGCGGCGTCGCTGATTACCTACGGTATTATGCTGGGTGAAAAACCGGCGGTGCTGTCGGCCATCGTGAAGTATCACTGTACCCACCGTGGACAGCAGTCAATCATCGATGCAATGGATATTACTGGCGGTAAAGGCATTATGCTTGGCGAAAGCAACTTCCTCGCCCGTGCTTATCAGGGCGCGCCTATCGCCATTACCGTTGAAGGTGCCAACATTCTGACCCGGAGCATGATGATCTTCGGTCAGGGGGCAATTCGCTGCCATCCGTACGTTCTGGAAGAGATGGCTGCGGCACAGAGTAACGATGTGAATGCGTTCGACAAGCTGCTGTTCAAACACATCGGCCACGTCGGTAGTAACAAAGTGCGCAGCTTCTGGCTGGGCCTGACGCGCGGCTTAACCAGCAGCACGCCAACCGGCGATGCGACCAAACGTTACTACCAGCATCTGAACCGTCTGAGTGCTAACCTGGCACTGCTTTCAGATGTCTCCATGGCCGTACTGGGCGGTAGCCTGAAGCGCCGTGAACGTATCTCCGCGCGTCTGGGCGATGTGTTAAGTCAGCTGTATCTGGCCTCTGCGGTACTGAAGCGTTATGACGATGAAGGCCGTAATGAAGCAGACCTGCCGTTGGTTCACTGGGGCGTTCAGGATGCGTTGTACAAAGCGGAACAGGCGATGGACGACCTGCTGAAAAACTTCCCGAACCGACTGGTCGCGGGCCTGCTGAATGTGGTTATTTTCCCTACCGGTCGCCACTACCATGCACCGTCTGACAAGCTGGATCATAAAGTCGCGAAGATTCTGCAGGTTCCGAGCGCCACCCGTTCTCGCCTTGGTCGTGGTCAATACCTGACGCCGAGCGAGCATAACCCGGTAGGTTTGCTGGAAGAGGCTTTGCTGGATGTGATTGCAGCCGACCCTATCCACCAGCGGATCTGCAAAGAGCTGGGTAAAAACCTGCCGTTTACCCGCCTGGATGAACTGGCGCAAAATGCGCTGGCTAAAGGGCTGATTGATAAAGATGAAGCCGCAATTCTGGTGAAAGCCGAAGCGAGTCGTCTGCGTAGCATTAACGTGGATGACTTTGAACCCGAGGCGCTGGCGACTCAGCCGGTAAAGCTGCCAGAGAAAGTGCGTAAAGTCGAAGCCGCGTAACGACACACGCACAACGTTTAGCCCCGCTTAATGCGGGGCTTTTTATTGCCACATTTCCGTTAGAGCTCATGCTACAGTGTCAAAATGTTGTTCAATGAGGAGCCTCGATCGTGCCCGGTTTGAAAATTACTCTGCTGCAACAACCGCTGATCTGGATGGATGGCCCGGCTAACCTGCGCCATTTCGACCGCCAACTGGAAACCGTCACCGGACGTGATGTCATTGTGTTACCTGAAATGTTTACCAGCGGATTTGCCATGGAAGCGGCAAGCAAATCGCTGCCGCAGGAAGAGGTTGTCAGTTGGATGCGCACTAAGGCGCAACAGACGAACGCCCTTATTGCAGGCAGCGCCGCTCTCCTGTCTGAACGTGGCCCGGTAAACCGCTTTTTGCTGGTCGAACCCGAAGGTAATGTCCATTTCTATGACAAGCGCCACCTGTTCCGCATGGCGGATGAACATCAACATTATCAGGCGGGTGACGCGCGGGTTATTTTTGAATGGCGCGGCTGGCGCATTCTGCCGTTGGTCTGTTATGACCTGCGTTTTCCGGTATGGTCGCGCAACCGCAACGATTACGACCTGGCATTGTATGTCGCCAACTGGCCGGCGCCGCGTTCGCTACACTGGCAGGTTCTGCTCACCGCACGGGCAATTGAGAACCAGGCTTATGTAGCAGGATGTAACCGCGTGGGTACTGACGGTAACGGCCATCATTATCGCGGTGACAGCCGGGTGATTAATCCGCAGGGGGAGATTATTGCCACCGCCGAGCCGCATCAGGCTACGCGCATTGACGCTGAACTGTCACTCTCGGCGCTGCGCGAGTACCGCGAGAAATTCCCCGCCTGGCAGGACGCTGACCCGTTCACGCTGTAGATATCGCCTTCTTCCCGCTGCACAACGTTTTCCGTAGCGGGATTGTTTCACTCCGTAACCAACCGCAAAACAAATTCGCGTGGCGACGTGCTTCGGGCATCGTATTCTGCAAAGGATAATCACTCGTCACCAGCGAGTGACAGACAATGTTAATAATTCCCTTATCAGGATCCCGAAATGAAGAACTTCGTACGCATGACTTTGCTGGCGGCAACCGTGGCTGGCGCTTCTTTTAGCACGCTTGCAGCAAACGTATCCACTGTACCCGCACCAGCTCAGGACCCGGTAGTTCAGCACCTTAAACTGAGCACTGACCAGGTTGCGCAGATTAAAAAACTGCACCAGCAGCTTGAAACCAACGTTAGCCAGATATCGGTGAAGGATGTTAAAGACGGCGCGTTGATTGACGTCATCAAGTCCGGGAAATGGGATGACGCCGCCGTCAAAAAACAGCTTTCCGCGTTCAGCAATATCGAACAGCAGGCGCGTTATTACCGCGTGAAATACTATTTCGACCTGAACAAAGTACTGACCCCAGAACAGCGCCAGCAGGTGCAAAAAGATATCGCACAGACGCTGAGCGAATAATGACCATGGCCTGAATCAGCAATGATTCAGGCCTTTCGGTAATACTTCCTGCTCGAACAAAAATCCCTGCACAGCATCTGCGCCGCTCATACGGCAAATGGCGTAATCCTGCGGCGTTTCCACCCCCTCGATCACAACCCGTTCTCCCTGCCCGCGAAATTGATTGACCAGTACCCTCAACTGCCACTCCGACGTCCTGAACTGATGAAACATTCCGCTTTCAATTTTGATGGCATCGAAACGGATGCCAGACAGTCGCCAGACAAAAAATAGCTCAGGCGAAACATCATCCAGCCACACGCGAAACCCGTGACGCACCAGGGTTTTAACGGCAATGCATACGGCCTGCTGTTCTGCCTTTTCCAGTCGCATCATGGTGCCAGGATCCTGTATTTCGATAACAATCCGCCCCTGATGCGCCTGCCGGGCGAGCTGCGCAATCCACGACAGACAGGTCAGCATCCTGACGGATAAATTCAGCGAATAACTTCCTGAGAGTGCCAGTACCTGCCGCATTTGCCACAGAAATAGCTGCTGTTTTGCGGTGATGGAAAGGTGCTTGAAAAAAAGATCGAGCGGTAGCGGCGTGCGTACCTGACTTAACACCTCACAGACATCCAGCGATGCATCATCAAAAAAATGGATGCGCTGCAAACGGATCCCGGTGATCCGCAGCAGCTCGGCGTTGCGGGGAAGCTCTGGCCCAGGGCGGGTCTGTTCGCTGAATCTGTTCATATCATTCCATTTTTTGATTGAAAGGACGTCGTGCATCCTGCAGCCACGGGATACGGCGATCGTTCGGGTATGTCAGGTAAAAGCGCGTCGCCAGACGATGCGCCTCAGGTAGGTCGCGCTGCTGTAACGCCAGCAAGATTTGCGTGAAGGAGACATTCGGGTCTGGGTGAACACGCACATAGTCAGGCGCCCAGCGGCGAACCGCTTCCAGCCAGCGAGCGTCCCGGGTACGCTGATACCGTTGCAGATACCCCATCTGAACATCAAACCGGTAGCGAGGGGCAAGGAGCCAGCCTCCTACCGGGAGCGACTCGGCCAGACGCCACTGCGCTGATTGTCGCTCCGCCAGCGTCAACTGCTGTTGCGTGTGCAGTGAGAGAAGCAACAATGGCGTGAAGGTTAAAAACGAGATCAATGCCAGCGCACGAATCAGCGACGTCGACGTAAGCGTCAGGCGAGCCACTTTTAGCGGGCTATCTGCACAACGAAGCAACAGGACCAGCAGTAACCAGTGTGGTGTTGACTGCCTGACGGGGTATTCCGTCAACATATGAATAACCACCGGCAGCGCCGCCACCAGACAAGCGCGACGCCAGCGATTTCCGTGCATCCACAGCCAGAAGCCCCCCGTAATAAAGCACAGCGCCCCCGCCAACCCCACCAGGCCGCCCTCCACCAGCCACAGCACCAGCTCATTGTGCGGATGCGAGATGCTGCTCAGCCCCAACGGCCCCGCACGTTCGAGAAACACGGCGGCAAAACTGCCCACGCCCCACCCCGTCCACGGGCGTTCGGCAAATAATGCCAGTGACGTTTTAAGCACCGTCCAGCGCACCTGGGAAGTGGTCAGGTGATCGACTGTAGCAACGGACAAAAAATAGCGAGCGAGCGTGCCCGCCACCATGCCTAACGCCAGCGGCAGCAGAAGTAGCAACAACATACGGCGTTGCGCCGGGAAAACCACCAGCAGCAAGACTTCACCTACCACCACAGACACATAGCCGGTTTGCGACTGGGATTCATGCAGCACAAAGCCCATCATCACCAGGGCAATCCCGATGACAATTCGATATCTGTCGCGTAGCCGTAAAAAGAGCGGAGCTGACAGCAGCACACCAGATGCAGTGAAGCTGGCCATCAGATTGACCTGCTGAAAAATACCGTAGGGCCGCGTACCGCGTCGCCAGGCAAACTCCCAGTAATCAACACCCGGCAAATGCCAGTACTGATACAAAAACGCCAGACATTCGATGACGCACGCGCCCCATAGCAGAGTCAGCAGTACCGTCAGGGTGTTTGCCGCAAGCGGAATCTGTAATGTCACCAGATAGACGAGCACGCCTCCCAGCAGCGCCCCTGCGACCAGCTGCGCCTCGAACTGCCAGACGCCAGGCGTCAGCAGACAAAGCAGCGTCAGGATGAGCGCCCCCATCGAAAAAACCGTGGCGGGGACAGTGATACGCCAGCGTTGACGAGGCACCAGCACTGATGCGCTTGCAGCCAGCACAACGGCATAAATCCAGCTCGTAATATTAAGCGGCAACGACAGACCGCTGCCGCCGTTATTCGGCCAGTAGAGATGCATTACCCCACACCAGAAAAACAGACTAATAACGAGCAATAATTTCTGCGCAGGCAGCGGGGCAATACGATTCAGTGCGTTCATCATGCTACTGGTAGTTCAGTGTCCAGGTCCCGCTGGCGCTGAACGGACCGTATTCGAGAGACTGATTTTTTATCGCCGACGGCTCTGCTGCGACCCACGCCCAAAAATTTAGCGTCATCGAGCCTGCAGTTATCTCTTTGACTGACGTGCTCTCATCAAGGCGAATTGCCGTGCCGTCCTCTTCGCTCATCCCAATACCGATCCCAGTCGCGCCACCCTGTTCACTGCTATCCAGCGCCAGATGATCGTCCAGTTCAGCATCCTCACTACCACTGAAAGTGACCGAGATCCCGCGAAAAACCTCGGGGTTGCAGTCGCGTAGCTGAATGCTGAATTTTTCCGGCTTACTGCGCCCCGAGAGATAGAGATCCTGCGTCGCGATTTGCCCGAAATCGACCTCGATTTTGTCGCCTCCTGGTGCCAGGCTGCAGGCCAGCGCTCTGATAGTGCCGTGAAAATACATATCACCGCCGACCAGTTTGGTGTCGGCCTGCGCCATGCCGCCAAGCAGTAACACACCGATCGCGAATAACGCCGAAAATCTCATGGCATCCCCCTACTGAAACTGCGCAACAACGGTGGCAGAGGCTTCAAACTCACCTTCCTTAACGCTTCCCACGCCCGGCTTTGCCACCGGTGCAGCGGTGAGATTCCAGTCGCCCTGATTCTGGTAAAAACCTTTCACGTTATAGAATTGATTGGGCACGACGGTGCCACCGCTCTCGTCTTTAAGCATAATGCCGAGATCGTCGCGCTTTTGTCCGCCGCTCAGCGTGCCGAGGAGATGATCGTTGAACCCCGCAGTGCCTGACGCCGTGGTAGTTTGTACGCCAAGATTAATGTTCAGCGCGCCCTGATCGAAGCTGCCGCCTTCACAAACAACATGAATGGGGATCGACTTGCTGTAGTTAGTGCCATTGAGCCGGGCAGCGGATCCTGGCAGATCGCCAAACTCAATACTGATTTTGTCTCCCCGGTTGAAGGTGCATTTGTCCGGTACGGTAATCAGCCCGGATTTAATCACCACACGGGAAATCGCCGTAGTGGGCGTAGGTCCCGCGCTCCCCATGCGCCCGGCAACCTCCACCAGCGATTGGGAAGTGATATTGATGCCGTTGATAATGGGTTTAGTGACAATAAACGTCACTTTCCCTTTTGAACCACTTTCAACGTTAGTGGCGCGCGTGTAGCCCTTGCGCTTTTTGCAAGTGTTATTGCTGTTGCGGTTTGAAACGTTGGTAAAAGGCGCCTGAACATACTGTTTATAGCCCCCGGCAACCCACACCTGCACTTCCACATCCAGATACTCATTTAGCCGAAAACGGTTCGCCCCCTGATTTGAAGGCGGCATCGTAGTCGTGGTGGTGTAGTAAATCGGCGACCGGGAGATGTCAGCCTGCTCGCAATAGAAATTCACCACATACCAACTGCCCAGATTCCAGGTAAACGGATCCGTTCTGCCACCCACGTGGTTTTTACTGACATCCAGCGAGCTCAATTCGATATCGTACTGATGCGGCGACCCGCCCTCCGGCTCACCTTCCCCCTGTGTAAATGCCTGCCCGGCCAGTGGACAGCCAGCCAGGGCAACCCACAACAGCGCTTTGCGTAATACGCTCATAGATACTCCAGCTTAAGTCTCACCAGGCCGTTAAATTCTCCGGCAGTCACCTCTGGCCCAAAAGATTCCAGCGTGGCCAGAAAGTGAATGGCGTTATCGCCTGGTTTGAGGATCCACATACGTTGCGGTTGGTTCAGATGGATCAGCTGATTACGCTCGGTCAGTAGCCGAATGCCCGCGCCGCGCACATCACCACGAATACGCCCCAGGTCACTGTTTTCCGGCGCGCCTTCGGCCATCAGCGTCATAGAAACGCCACGTTCCACCGTGCTGTGCGCCAGCTCAGGCATTTCGCTGGTCTGCCCGGGGAAATCCCTCAGGGTATGACCAGAGCCCTTTAAGCAGCCGTTCAGGTACAGCGTGACCAACACCGGTTCGCTGCGATCGCCGCCCTGGCGAAACCGACTGGCGGAAATATCACCAAGATTGATGGTCTGATCGCGTGAGGCCATATCCAGCACGCACGGCGACACGTAGACCCGGCCGTGAAAGCGGACGTTGCCATACTCACCGGACACGTTGCTCATATCCTGGCGGCCGCTGGTGGCCTGAACCTGCCAGGCCATGCCCGCCATCAGCAGGGCGCAAAGCATCTTTTTCATTTACGATTCCTGTTACCGGGGCTGTTGCTCCATCGGCAATGCTTTACATACATTGCCTGTGCAGCTGAATTTCAGTTCGGGATGACCGCCAAAATCGTTCACGTACATCATGCTGAACTGGCTGACGCTGCCGTCCGTGACGCTGAAATCGAGAGAGGATTTTGGTGAGACCATAACGCCGGGGAAGTCGGTCAATCTGCCGCCTCCCTGCGCTTCTGGCTTGCGGCTTAAGCCGATTAAGGTGACGAAGTAAGGCGTTGGGTTATCCACACGCCAGCGCTGGCCCTGCTTGTGAAAGACCAGTTGGTTTTGCCACACGGCGCCCGGCGTTTCCGGCACAATGGCGGCCGGACGGTAGAACAATTTGATGCGCGACTGCATCGCCAGTTGCAGCACGTTCGGCTTATCCGGTTTAGGCGGAATTTCACGTACGTTCAGGTAGAACAAGCTCTCGCGATCCTGCGGCAGGGCGTTGATCCCGCTGGTTTTCGTCACGCGGGCAATTCCCTTTTGCCCGCCGTTAATTCGTTGCAGCGGCGGTAAGACCATCAGCGGCGAGGTAATTTTTGTTCCGTTGGCATCTTCCACCCACGACTGAGCCAGAAACGGAATGCTCGGGCTGGTATTGGTTAAGTTCGCACTGACTGAGCGCGCATCACCAGTGATGATCATGCGAGTACGGTCGAGCGCAATACCCGCCCATGAGGTGTTGATCTCTGCAATCAAAAGCAGGCCACAGGCCACGGGTTTAAGCCAACGCTGCACGGAGTAAAAAGCTTGATTATTCATGACAAAATTCATTCAGGTTATTGAAATTATTCACAAGGCAACAGCACGTTACCTTCCGGGTTGATTTGTTGTGGCACCTGTAAGTGGCACTGCGCACGGCCAGCCCAGGCAACGGAAAGACGCTCAGCCGGATTCACACCCGCAATCCAGGCCATACCGTTTTCCATTACCATGGCGACGCTAACGCCGTTAGCGTTAAACACTTCGGCGCCAAACGGCGGTACCGAACCATCCTTCAGGCGCAGCAGCGCCATCATTTTTTGCCCCTGCGCCACGGCAAAATGCTGGTAGCCAATCGCTCCTTCCGTCAGGGTGTTGGTCACGATGGCTTTAGTCGCGGAAATGTCCTCGTCCATTGCGTCCACATCGATACGGGTATCAAAGCTGTGATAGCTAACGACGTCCGGTACGACGGCAATACCGAAGCGGTTTGAGTGCGCCTGTTCGCCGTTCAGCGGCACGTTCGCCACCCCGTCGGTATCAACCATCACTCTGGCGGTATTCATCGACGCCTGGCTGTTGTGCAGCGCCGCACCGTGACGCGTCGCGGTAAAGCCGCCGCGCATCGTGCCGCCAACGGAGAAATAACGTGATTGCTGCCAGCTGACGTTAGATTCCAGTTCCGCCATCATGCTGCGGTGCTTGTAATAGCCATCAAATGCCGTACGCCCTTCACCGGAAACCCCTGTGCGCAAACGCCACGGATTGTTACGGTCACGGTTATCGGAATACGAAACCATCTGGCTGGTCTGGTTGCCGCTGTTCTGCAATTCGTAATCCATAGAGCGGCCATCGCTCCATGGCACCGAGATTGAAAGCGAAAGACTGTCGTCTCGTTTGCCCTGATACTCAGAGCGGTAAGCCGCAACGTTGGCGCTGATCCCCTGGATGCCAGCAAATGAAAAGCTGTGCCCCATCGATAATCCGTAACGATCCTGGGAACCGCGATCCCAATAGTTCTGGTGGGTATAGGTCAGGTACAGCGTGGTCGCTAATAGTGGATCGTCAGCAAAGAAGGTTTTGTTGCCGGTGATGGTGTACATCTCTTTTTCGTTGCCGACACTGTTGTTATTTTCATACTGCTCGTCGAGAAACTGCGAGAAAGTGCGGAAGTTACGCTGTGAGAAGCGGTAACCGGCAAAGGTGATGGCGCTGTTGTACTCATCAAAAGTTTTGGCGTAGCTGAGCTTAAAAGACATGCCTTTTTGTTCAGCCTGATGCTTTACCCGACTCACGGATTGCGTCGCATCAGCCGACAGCGCCCCCAGCCAGCTCAAGTCCCGCCCAATCCCCATCGACCAGGCGTTATAGCGATCGCCAGTCAGCAGCGCGCCGCCGTACAGCGACCATGCATTGCTGACCCCCCATGAAAAATCACCGCTATAAAACGCAGGCCCCTGAACGTCGTGGTTATAACGCGATGGCTTCCCAACCGCGGCGTTGTAGCGCACATAGCCTGGGCGCGTCAGATAAGGAATATCGGCCGTATTGACCTGAAAAGTATGTACGCTGCCATCCTGCTCCTCGACGCGAACATCCAGCGTGCCGCGTACCGAACCGTGCAGATCCTGAATATTAAATGGCCCTGCAGGAACGGTGGTTTGATAGATAACACGGCCCTGCTGACTGACGGTAACCTTCGCATTGCTGCGGGCGATGCCGTGCACTTCAGGCGCGTAGCCCTGCAAATTCGGTGGCAACATACGCTCGTCGCTGGCGAGGTTAGCCCCGGTGAAACGTACCGAATCAAAAACCTGGGAATTCAGGTAGATTTCGCCGACCGTCAGTTTTGCAGCCTGCATCGGCAACGGTCGATAGGCATAGATCTGATCCCAGTCGATACGGCCGCGATTATCATCCGAAGCGTAATTGGCCTGATACTGGCCACGAAATCGCCACGCGCCGAGGTTAAAACCTGTCTGCCCATAGCCAGACAGAGAGCGATAACGATCGCCGCCCTGTTCATAATGTGTGGCCTGGCCCGAGACGCTGTAGTCAAAAATCAGCCCCGCGACGCCGTTATCCCAGCGTTCCGGTGGCGTCCAGTCTGGATCGGTATATTTCATCCACGCCTGAGGCACGATAATGTCCAGTACGCCTGCGCTATTATTCAACGCCACACCCGGCAGGCGGGAAATGTCATAGCAGGTCGCGCTAATCGGATGAATATAGGCCAGCGCTTCTTCTTTGAGCGCCAGTAATTCGAGTTGTTGCGGGGTCAGACATGCCATGGATTTATGCGGGTTGGCAGGATCGACGATATAACGGATCGACTGCTGTGGAATCTCCTGGCTGTTGATACGAACATCCAGCAGATATTCTCCGGGAGTCACAAAGTTGCCTTCGGAAAAACGCTGCAAATCGACATTGTGCCTGTCGCTGGCATCCAGTACGTCGGTATTAAATTCAATGGCCTCATCCGCTTCAGCCCATGAAGAGGCACAGACCAGAGCAATAAAAAGCGCCAGACGTTTTTTATCTGTTTTCAGCGTGATCATTTTCGTTCGCAAACCTTCAGATACCCGAATTGCAGTGCAGCTCAGAGATAATTCACAACAAAATGCGTGACCGCAGTAAATTCGCCAGATGTCATTCTTCCGTCGCGGGAGATCAAATAAGCCGTAAAATTGAGCGTGTTTTTCCCTGGATTAAGCACATAGTCCGGTGATGGCTCACCCAGATGAATTTGCTGTCCGTTGCTGTCATATATTTCTATCGCTAAATTTTCAGTTTCCGATTGCACGCTTAGATAATCAGGATTGTCACTATCCGGTGCGCCAGAAAAGGTAATATTGGCGCGTTGAAACAGATTCCCGGGGTGTTGAGAATCCCCTAATGAACATCCCAACAAATGAATGCTGAAATCATGCGCTGATACTTTCTCTGGTTTTCCGGAAATATCTCTGGCTGAGAGATCATCAAATTCAACCAGTAGCGACCGGTCGCGTGGATCGACATAACAGGCAGCCTCAATAATATTTCCGCGCATGCGCATTTTGCCGGGCGTACTGACAAGACGATTGGTGTCAGCCAAAACCCATGCAGGCGATATGAAGATAAAAAGCAGTAAAATTCGCCATCCAGGCATCACCGCATTTCCTTTCAGTTATTCGCAGGAAGGGTTAAGCAGGCGCGTTAATGCGCCTGCTGCAGATCGTTACTGGTAGTCGATCTGGAAATTAACAGTAGATTCGAAATCACCCGGAGTTACCGCGGCAGATGCGTTGTTTGCCTGCAGGTAAGCGACGAAATCAATGTCGGTTTCACCATCGGTAATGTTGACCTGAGAGGCGGCTTGACCCCATTCCACGTCCTGGTTGCCACTGTCAATCATACCGATGCCCGCACCCTTTGCAGTACCAGAGGTGAACGCAGCCAGCGCGTTGTTGTCTGTATCAATCGTTGCCGGGGTATAGGTCACAGTGGCCGTTTTCGCGACGGTCGTATCACAGCCCTGCAGAACGATTTTGGCATGCTTAACGCCAGCACGTTGGTTGTCTTTTAACTGGGAAGTTGGGATCTCACCAAAATTAACCTGTACCGGGCTGGATTCTGGTGCCAGACCGCATGCGGAATTAACCAGAGAACCGGTGAAGTGAATTTTACCGTTAGTCGGTTCGACATTGTTTGCAGCAAAAGCAGAAGAGGCAGTAAAAGTCATTCCCGCCATCAGCGCACAGGCCACAGCCACGTTTTTCATTTTCATATTACTACTTAACCTTATATCTGTTTTTTAGTTATTCCGAAGATCTATTTCCGCAGATAATTTATGTCCGGAAAATCCTGATCTGCAGGTGGCGGTAGCGCATATCCTTGCAAACAATCCATCTCAAGCCGCCCCGTATTTTGAACTTCATTGGTATTCCATCAGAAATACCGTCCACAGTTGCTTACGCTGTTTCGGGGCTTATATTAAGTCGACGAGAAAATGACACAATGCAAAAATCCGGTATTAATCAAACTCAGGGAATCATGTTGTAACACTGTCTGCAGAGCGATCGTTTACCTAAAAAACCGCCAAAAATCACGACACAGCCAGTGTTAGTATCTATCATTTAGCATTTTTATAGAGTTTTTATCTATCAACTATTTTTTTATTTAGCCAGAACAACAGGCAAAATGTATTTATGAAATTTTTGTAAAAATGAAATTGGATATCAAAAGTGAGTAATGACAATAAGATAGTGAAAGAGAGGAAGGAGAAAAGAGGATTCTATAAGAGATATTAAGAGATTGTTATGTAAATATTAATAAAGCGATCTATGGCACAACCATTTTTTATAAATGAATTATGTTATGCTATTGCTTCACCCACTCGAATGCGAGATATCCTGCTTTAAAGGAGACATCAGTGATTTCTCATATACCAATAAACAAAATTAAATCCGTAATTATTGGTGATGGCTTAGTTTTCAGACCACATAAAAATACCCTAAAAGACCTGGCATCTGGTGAAATGGCCACATTGAATAATGTGGCAACACAATTACTGCTCTATTTGTTGCAAAATGGTAAAGAGATATCCTCGCGTGATGAAATTCTGCTGAATGTTTTTCAGCATAATGGCGCCAGAGCGACGGATGCGAATCTCAATCAGCACATTTCATTTCTGCGCAAAGCAATAACGTCTACGGGTCATCCTGCAGAACTCATCGTCACAATTCCGCGGATGGGATTTCGGATGGGCGACGCTAATATCAATATTCAGCAACTGGAAGAAGCGCAAGCTCCCGCCAGAATTGCCAATGTTGCATCGACGCTCAACAAAAAGAAACAAAGCCGTTGGCCTGTGGCGATAACCGCGTTAATTACCGGTATCGCCGTGCTGGCGACAGCGTGGTTAACATGGATACCCAATGAAATCGCCATGACGGACGCGACTATCCTGCGGACTATCGACTATGAACAATGCCGTGTACATATATTAGGAAACGCCCTCACCGATACCATAACCGAAAAGAAAGCGCTGGATATTTTCAAGTCCGTGGGCATTAACCCCGACTGTTCGTACCCAAAAGATCTGTATCTCAATACCTGGGCGAGCAACCATAATCTGGTTGAGTGGTCGTTTGCCGCTGAATGCGGGCTGAACCTCGGCTATTACCATTGCATCAGCCAGTATCGCCATCATGAGGAATGATATGAAGCAAGAAAGCGATCACTCTCCTTTACTATGGTCAGTCGTGATTGCCATTTTTGGGCTGGCGGCTATCGCTTTTTTTATTATCGCCGGGAATGCGAAAAAACAAGAAATCAGTTTTTCCTGCTCCTCGGAATTCACGTCGATACTCGACATCCAGGATACAAAAAAGGTACTCCATGGAATAATGCTGATTACCAGCTACAACTCCGGACACCTTTCATTGTCAGTACAAGGGAAACTCAAAAGTGATGATGGCGAGTTTGCTGTGAACCGAAAACTGTTCTTTCGCTATGCCCGACCACTCGGCCATACCGCCGGTGTTTTCATGCTCACTCCCAACGGACGTGAAAAATCTCCCGATGATGAAGCAACGGATGCTGTCGATTATCTCTTCTTCGACGCTTACGAACGTGCCGACAAGCTGTATATGCTAAAGCACTTGAATGAAGAAACGGTGCTTATCGGCGATAACTTTTCCCCCCGCTTCGCCTGCGTGATGAATCACTTCGCAGGTTGATCTGCCCCTGGATATGCGTCGGGTTAAGGATGACCTGATGTGTTGCCTGCCCGATAGCACGGACGTGGTCGATAAAGTGTGATGATGAGATTATTATTGTGGCGGGCTAAAACGACGAAAGCCTGAATCATTTCTGATTCAGGCTTTCTGAATAGTGGCGGAATGGACGGGACTCGAACCCGCGACCCCCTGCGTGACAGGCAGGTATTCTAACCAACTGAACTACCACTCCGCGTTGTGTTCCGCTTGGGAACGAAGCGAATATTACGGATTGCCTCACGCCTCGTCAACGCTTTTTCTCACGTTTTTTAATCGTTTGCTGCAAAAATCACCCGAATGGTCATTTCCATACGGAAAACGTACAAACTATACCCGCCAGAGGCAACTTCCGCCTTTCTTCTGCACCAGGTCAAGGCGCGACTCATGGGCCGCTAACTCTTCATCAGTGGCGAAAACAACGCGTAGTTTGCTGGACTGTCGCACAATACGCTGGATCCCCGTGTCATTCTGCTGCTGGCTGTCACCTTCCATTGAGAACGCCATCGTGGTCTGCCCACCGGTCATCATCAGATAAACGTCGGCCAGAATCTGGGCATCGAGCAATGCGCCGTGCAGGGTTCGCTTACTGTTGTCTATTTCATAGCGTGAGCATAACGCATCAAGGCTGTTGCGCTTGCCAGGAAACATTTTCCTCGCCAGCGCCAGGCTATCGGTAATTTTGCAGAATTCGTTTGTCTTCGGAATATCCCGCCTGAGCTTAGCGAATTCGTAATCCATAAAGCCGATATCAAACGATGCGTTATGGATGACCAGCTCCGCACCGCGGATGTAGTCGAGAAACTCATCGGCCACATCGGCAAACGTAGGTTTATCAAGCAGGAATTCGTCTGCGATTCCGTGTACACCAAACGCTTCCGGGTCCACCAGCCGATCCGGTTTCAGGTAAACGTGGAAGTTATTCCCGGTCAGGCGGCGGTTCACCACTTCAACCGCACCGATCTCAATGATCTTGTGGCCTTCGTAGTGGGCGCCAATCTGGTTCATACCGGTGGTTTCGGTATCGAGGACGATCTGTCGTGTAATTCCAGTGCTCATAACGGTCATTTATGTCAGACTTATCGTTTGATTTCGATTTGCTAAAACAGGAAGTCTACCAGAGATGCTTAAACAGGTAGAGATTTTCACCGATGGTTCTTGCCTGGGAAATCCAGGGCCAGGTGGTTATGGGGCGATTTTACGCTATCGCGGGCGCGAAAAAACCTTTAGCGAAGGCTACAACCTCACCACCAATAATCGCATGGAGCTGATGGCGGCAATCGTTGCGCTGGAAGCCCTGAAAGAACAGTGTGAAGTGATACTCAGCACGGACAGCCAGTATGTGCGCCAGGGCATTACGCAGTGGATCCACAACTGGAAGAAGCGCGGCTGGAAAACAGCAGATAAAAAACCAGTGAAGAACGTCGATCTGTGGAAACGTCTGGATACCGCGCTGGGGCCGCATCAAATCAAATGGGAATGGGTTAAAGGCCATGCGGGCCATCCGGAAAACGAACGCTGTGATGAGCTTGCGCGCGCCGCAGCAATGCGTCCCACTCAGGATGATATTGGGTATCAGGCGGAGGCTTAAGCGTCCGGTTTACGGTATTGCCGGGTTGCGCCAACGGCCTGGCGGATAGGCGTTTTGCTTTTATTTTGTTTCATCGGGTTGAGCGTAAGCGGAATGGTTCGCTTACGCGCAACCACCAGTTGCAAACAGCCCAGCGCAGGGATATGGGCGCTTAACATTTTCCCGCCCTTCTTGTTCCAGGGCAGGACATGAAAACGGCTGTAGTGCAGTACTTCAAAATTCAGCAATGAGAGCCAGTCCAACTGCCGCATGAGGGTAAACATCCGGCTGTTGTAGGGCGATGTTTTACGCAATACGGGCACCAGTTTACGCAATCCCATCAGACTTACCGGGTTAAAGCCGCTCAGAATCAACCAACCGTCATCAATAAGCACGCGATCGGCTTCATGCAGTAAGCGATGTGGATCGGAACACCACGGCAGCGTATGAGCCAACAAACAAACATCCACGGACTTATCGGCAAAGGGCAGATGTAAAGGATCGGCAGTCACCTGCATGGGAGCGCCTTGCAAAGAAACATTTACCTGATGAGAAACCGCGCACGCTTCGGAATTGATTTCTGCGCTTAAATTACCAATCTTAAGCAGATGAAATCCGTACATTTTTGCGAACCACGGGTTAAGCTGATGCTCCAGCGCCTGACGATAGTGTTCGCCCCAGGGCAAATCATCCCAACTAACGGGCGCTACGACAGTTTGAGGGATCCTTGCCGGTTTCATCACAACCTTCCGTTACGCATTGAGAGGTAATCTATGAATCTTAACAGTATTCCTGCATTTCAGGACAATTACATCTGGGTCCTGTCGAATAATGACAAACATTGTCTGATTGTGGACCCGGGTGAAGCAGAACCTGTTCTGAAAGCTATTGCAGAACATAACTGGGTTCCCGAGGCCATTCTGCTGACACATCATCATCAGGATCACGTGGGCGGCGTGAAAGAACTTCTGCAACATTTCCCACAAATAGCGGTATACGGACCGGCTGAAACGCAAGATAAGGGAACGACGCATATAGTCGAAGATGGCGATATTGCACTCGTTTTGGGGCATGAATTTACGGTAATTGCTACGCCGGGTCACACTTTAGGACATATCTGTTACTTTAGCCACCCTTACCTGTTTTGCGGCGACACGCTCTTCTCCGGTGGCTGCGGTCGGCTTTTTGAAGGCACAGCATCTCAAATGTATCAATCACTTAAAAAACTAAACGCACTTCCTGACGATACATTGATTTGTTGCGCACATGAGTACACATTAGCAAACATGAAGTTTGCCTTAAGCATTCTTCCGCACGATCCGTTCATAAATGAATATTATCGTAAAGTTAATGAGTTACGCGTAAAAAAACAAATGACACTCCCCGTAATTCTGAAAAATGAGCGACGAAATAATCTTTTTTTAAGAACAGAAGATATTGATTTAATTAATGAAATAAATAAAAAAACAATATTGCAACAACCTGAAGAGCGTTTTGCCTGGTTAAGGTCAAAGAAAGATACGTTCTGACAATTGCGGGTTGCCTTTTGAAAACTTCGCCGTTATGATCGGTCGTCTTTTAAGCAACTATTGACACACACATGAAGGCAAAAGCGATATTACTCGCCTCTGTCCTGCTTGTTGGGTGCCAGAATACTGGTAACGTCCAACAACACGCACAGAGCCTTTCTGCAGCTGGTCAAGGGGAAGCAGGAAAGTTTACAAGTCAGGCGCGATGGATGGACGACGGAACATCTATCGCTGCTGATCAAGATTTGTGGGCTTTCATTGGTGACGAGCTAAAGATGGGAATTCCGGAAAACAACCGGATTCGCGAACAGAAACAGAAGTATTTACGCAATAAGAGCTATCTCCACGATGTAACTTTACGGGCAGAGCCGTATATGTACTGGATAGCCGGGCAGGTTAAGAAACGTAACATGCCAATGGAACTGGTACTACTACCCATAGTGGAGAGCGCTTTTGATCCTCACGCAACGTCTGGCGCCAATGCCGCAGGTATTTGGCAGATCATTCCGAGCACGGGGCGCAATTATGGTTTAAAACAGACCCGCAATTATGATGCACGTCGCGACGTTGTGGCTTCCACCACCGCCGCACTGGACATGATGCAGCGTCTGAACAAAATGTTTGATGGCGACTGGCTGCTGACCGTTGCTGCTTATAATAGCGGTGAAGGTCGTGTCATGAAGGCAATTAAAACGAACAAAGCCCGTGGTAAACCCACTGACTTCTGGTCGTTGCCATTGCCTCAGGAAACGAAGCTATATGTGCCAAAAATGCTGGCATTGAGCGATATACTCAAAAACAGCAAACGCTATGGCGTGCGTCTGCCAACAACAGACGAAAGCCGCGCGTTGGCACGTGTTCGCCTGAGTAGCCCGGTTGAAATGGCTCAGGTTGCCAATATGGCAGGTATTTCCGTCAGCAAGCTGAAAACCTTCAATGCAGGCGTGAAAGGCTCCACGTTGGGTGCCAGCGGTCCGCAATATGTGATGGTGCCAAAGAAGCATGCAGAGAAGCTGCGTGAGTCTCTGGCCTCAGGCGAAATTGCAGCCGTGCAGTCAACGTTGGTTGCGGATAACACGCCGCTGAACAGCCGTAGCTACAAAGTTCGCTCTGGCGATACGCTTTCTGGTGTCGCTTCACGTCTTGGCGTGAGCACCAATGACCTTAAGCAGTGGAATAATCTGCGCGGGTCATCGCTGAAAGTAGGCCAAAATCTGACGGTGGGCGCTGGTACCAGCGCACAGCGACTGGCGAACAACAGCGATAGCATCACCTATCGTGTGCGTAAAGGCGACTCGCTCTCGAGCATTGCCAAACGCCACGGGGTTAACATCAAGGATGTGATGCGCTGGAACAGCGATACGAACAATCTGCAGCCAGGCGATCAGCTAACGTTGTTTGTGAAAAACAGCGGTATGCCGGACTCCTGATAGCATTGTAGAAATGAAGGCACTGGTTTCCCCCCAGTGCCTTTTTTATTTATCCCGCTTTATGTGCTTCAACCATTATCGTGTCGCTGGTAAACGAGCCATCTTCCTGTAACGCAAAATAGGCTTTCACTTCCGCAGAAGCACTTTGTTGGTATACACGGATCGCGTCGCTCAATGCTGCAGGCGTGCGCATCCGCGCCACCCACGAACTGAACTCCAGCGGCAGACGATCGGTTAACAAGGTATCGGCAATCAGATTGGCGTCATTGATTAACGACAGCCATTCTCCGCTGGAATAGTTGCGTACGTGCGAGGTATCGCGTAACGCCTCCACAGTTTGCAACCAGATGTCACGTACAGGATGGCCTGGCGACATCACATCCATCACAATCAGCACGCCGCCGGGCTTCAGAACGCGGTTCACTTCTCGCAACGCACGCCCGACATCATGCCAGTGATGCGCGGAATAGCGGCTAATCACCACGTCAAATACGTTATCTTCAAACGGCAGGCTTTCAGCATAACCCTGCCGTGTGGCGATATTCTCCAGACCTCTGTCCTTTGCCGCTTCAGTGACCACGTCAAGCATCTGCGACGATAAATCATATGCCACTACCTGCTTTACGTATTGCGCGGCCACAAAGCTGGCGTGCCCCGCTCCGCATCCCATATCCAACACGCGGGCCTGCAGAAATGCCAGCAACCTTTCCCCCAGACGTTGCAAGTCACGACCAGAGGCGTGCACCGCACTGGTTAAGTAGGCATTAGCCTGAGAGCCAAACTGTTTTTCGACGTTGTCATGATGAGAGCGTGTTGTCATTGTGTTGTCCTTCGGTTGTTGTGAAATATGAAGGGCAACCATCACAGGCCTGCCCTACGGCAGACCTGACACACCGTTATTGTTCAGGTTTGCCGGGACTGAATTCAACGAGTAGCGGGTTGTGGTCGGAGGCGCGGGTGACCAGCACAGAGGCCTCACTCACGTTCAGACCGCGATAGAACACAAAATCGAGAGGACGACCAAACGCGCGGCGGCGCTGATCGTCGGTAAAGCGCACCTGGCGCAGCGACATTTCACGCGCAAAGCGGTACAGCGCATTCATCCGTCGACGGCTCCAGGCATTAAAATCGCCGGCCATAATCACCGGACCGCTGTGATGAGCAATCTGATCGCCAATGGGAAGTAACTGCTTACTATAGACATCAACGCCAAGGCTAAAGTTAACCGCGTGGATATTCACCACCATTAACAACCGAGTGTCAGGCAACGGGTACACCGTCACCAGCGCCGATTTCGCCAGCCGTAAAATAGGCTCACGCTCGCGCAATGGGCAGCAGTAAACTGGATGGGCGGAGGAGAGTGTCATAACGCCAGAGGGGTGCTGAGGCAGCACAAAGGCGGGAACCTGGTCGGCAGCGAGATAGTTAGTGGTCGCAAACTGCACTAGTTCTGGTGTGGTTTGCGCTTCCTGCAATAACACCAGATGCGCGTCTTTGCCAAAATTCTTCAGCACCGACTGCCATTCTGCTCGCTGCTGTTTAAAAATATTCCATACCAGCACGCGAATGCGATCTTCACTGCTCAACGGTACGCCTGCGGGTAATGCCTGGCCAATATGCGCAAACGAGCCCGGCGGTAAAATCCGCTCGGCGGGTTGTCCGGCAACATAACGCATGGCATAGGTGTTTTTTCGCACTTTAGACTTTCAAACCTCTGTAACGTCAACCAGTCCGCAGCCGGACTGGTTCTTCTGTTATAGGGATTTTAGCACTCACTTTCAACGAACAATTGCAGTTTGTTTTGTAAGTGGGCGCTTACATCAATGATTTACCCCAGAGCAACGTGCGTGGGCTTATCAAGACGGCCGCTCAGCCCCATCAGCAGGAAAGCCACCAGAACAATAAGTGCGCCAATCCATGGTGTCTGCGCCAACCCATAATGCTCGACCGTTTGTCCGCCAATCACGGAACCCAGTGCAATACCAATGTTAAACGCTGCAATGTTCAGCCCTGACGCCACATCAACAGCATTGGGCGTAAATTGTTCCGCTTTCTGTACCACGTAGACCTGCAACCCTGGTACGTTACCGAAGGCAAAGATCCCCATCACCAGAATGGTAGCCAGCGCGGCGTACTGCGTGGAAGCCGTCAGTTGGAAGACCATCAGCAGAACAAACAGCGCGGCAAAAATGAATTTCAATGCAGGAACCGCACCATGCTTATCCGCCAGCTTACCGCCCCAGATATTGCCGATAGCGACTGATACGCCGTAACCCAGTAAGATCCAGCTCACCGCTGCCGGGGAGAAGCCCGCCAGATCCTGCATCATCGGTGCCAGGAAGGTGAAAGCCGTGAACACACCACCGTAGCCCAATGCCGTAACGGCGTAAATCAGCAACAAACGAGGATGAGTCAGCACTTTCACCTGGTCGCGAATGCTGGCGGCCGCTCGACCAGGAATGTTAGCCGGGATCAGCAGTTGGCTACTAATCAGCGCAATCACGCCTAACATTGACACTGCCAGGAAAGTCTCACGCCAGCCAAAGTGCTGGCCGATAAACGTACCCAGCGGCACGCCCGTGACCAGCGCCACCGTTAAGCCACCGAACATAATAGCGATGGCGGAAGCCGCTTTTTCTTTTGGTACCAGACTTGTCGCGATAGTGGAACCAATCGAGAAGAATACGCCGTGAGCCAGCCCCGTCAGCAGACGGGCGACAATAAGTGTCATATACCCGGGTGCCTGCCATGCCAGTAAATTCCCCGCCGTAAACAGGACCATCAGCGCGACAAGCAGCTGTTTACGTGGCAGGCTTCCGGTCAGAGCGGTCAGTACCGGTGCACCAATCGCCACACCCAGCGCATAGATTGAAACCAGCATCCCGGCTGAAGGTAACGAGATCGCCAGTTGTTGAGCGATGGTCGGCACCAGGCCAACAATCACAAACTCAGTCGTGCCAATAGCGAAGGCACTTATTGTTAGTGCAAATAATGCGAGAGGCATAAATAACTCCGTAACATCAGTAATCAGATGACACGCAGTATGCCGGGATGTTTTAATAACAAAAATATTCAAAATCTCAATATAATTTTGCGTCAGGTGCAAAAATGAAAGCAACCTCTGAAGAACTTGCGATTTTTGTGGCCGTTGTGGAAAGCGGCAGCTTCAGCCGGGCGGCAGAACAACTCGGTCAGGCTAATTCCGCAGTCAGTCGGGCAGTAAAAAAGCTGGAGATGAAATTGGGTGTGAGTCTGCTTAATCGAACTACCCGACAGCTAAGCCTGACTGAAGAAGGAGAACGCTACTTCAGGCGTGTGCAGCAGATACTGCAAGAGATGGCAGCAGCAGAAACGGAAATCATGGAGTCGCGCAATATCCCGCGCGGCCTGCTGCGTATCGACGCGGCAACGCCGGTGATGCTGCATTTCCTGATGCCGCTAATCAAACCGTTCCGTGAGCGATATCCTGAGATGACGTTGTCTCTTGTCTCCTCAGAAACGTTCATCAATCTTATTGAACGAAAAGTGGATGTCGCGATACGAGCAGGTACGCTGACTGACTCAAGCCTGCGTGCGCGTCCGTTGTTTACCAGCTATCGTAAGATTATTGCCTCACCGGACTATATTGCCCGTTTTGGCAAGCCCGAGACCGTCGAACAGTTAAAGCAGCATCTGTGTCTGGGGTTTTCCGAACCCGTTTCACTCAATACCTGGCCGATTGCCCGTAGCGACGGACAGCTCCATGAGGTCGAATGTGGGCTTTCTTCCAACAGCGGGGAAACGTTAAAACAGCTTTGCCTGAGCGGCAATGGTATCGCATGTCTTTCAGATTATATGATTGATAAAGAGATCGCGCGGGGAGAACTGGTGGAGCTGCTGGCCGATAAACGTCTGCCGGTAGAAATGCCTTTCAGCGCCGTTTACTACAGCGATCGCGCGGTCAGTACACGCATTCGGGCATTTATAGACTTTTTAAGTGAATATATAAGAACAGCTCCCGAAGGAGCTGTGAAAGAGGGTTAAAGGTACAGAGGGTCGGGCAATTAATCCCAATCAGGGGCCAGGCCTTCCGGGCTGACCAGACGATCGTTACAGTCCAGTGCAGCGATCGCTTTTTTATCTTCAGTATCCAGATGCAGGTCCAGCGCCAGCAGGTTGCTTGCCAGGTTTTCACGCTTGGTAGATGAAGGGATCACGGAGTAACCTTCATCCATTGCCCATGCCAGAATAACCTGCGCCGGGGTCGCGTTATGTTTAGCGGCAATGCGTGCAATCACTTCATCTTTTAGTGCCTTACCGTAAGCCAGCGTCATGTAAGAGGTGATGTGGATACCGTGCGCTTTAGCCCAGTCAACCACCTTACGACTCTGCAGATACGGAGACAACTCAATCTGGTTGGTCGCGATATTGTCTGCACCTACTGTAGCAATGGCTTTTTCCATCAGCGGAATAGTGAAATTTGAGACACCAATTTCGCGAGTCAGCCCCTGCTCTTTCGCTTCAAGCAGCGCCTGCATAAATTCTTCAACGGATACCGCATCGCCCGGAGATGGCCAGTGGATCAGCGTCAGATCGACATAATCCGTACGCAGTTTCTTCAGACTTTCTTTCAGACTTGGGATCAGTTTGTCTTTGCTGAGATTTTCAATCCAGATCTTGGTGGTGATGTACAACTCGTTACGCGGTACGCCACTTTCGGCAATCGCCTGACCAACAGCCGCTTCATTTTCATAGATTTGCGCAGTGTCGACAGCACAGTAGCCCAGCTCAAGCGCCGTTTTGACAGAAGCGATAACCACGTCGTCTTTCAGGCGAAACGTACCTAAACCGAATGCAGGGATAGTCATAGAATTCCTCTTTTTAATCACTATGTTCGTTAACTGAGAGGATTATGACCATCAGTTCTTTACCGAAAAAGAGTGAAAAATGCAGAGGATTTTTGCGGATTCAGCAATAATTAATTCGCTGGAAAAGAAAAAGCCCTGAGCGTTAGCTCAGGGCTCTTAATAAGTGGCGGAACGGACGGGACTCGAACCCGCGACCCCCTGCGTGACAGGCAGGTATTCTAACCAACTGAACTACCGCTCCACCGAATTTCTTTGTCACTACCCGGATTATTCATCCCGGTTTACTGCAATTTGATGCCTGGCAGTTCCCTACTCTCGCATGGGGAGACCCCACACTACCATCGGCGCTACGGCGTTTCACTTCTGAGTTCGGCATGGGGTCAGGTGGGACCACCGCGCTACAGCCGCCAGGCAAATTCTGT
>NZ_KZ559415.1:0-87708 GCF_002850715.1 Citrobacter sp. L55
AAGCGACGGAGGAAGAAGCCGACGCTTTGATTGAATGGCAGGATTACAGGCTGGATTTGATGCGGGTTGATACTATAAATCCTGTCTGGCCTACACCGCCGGTTTCTCAGACCAGTTAATCTTTGGCGCACTGGAGGTGTCTACCCCCTCCAGTTCCTTGATATAAGTTCTCCACTCAATTAGTTTCGCCTTGTCTTCATCACTAATGGTGCCAAGCAGCAGGTCAATCTGCCACCCTTTGGTAACTTCTGATGCTTCAGCGAGGAACTGAGATTTTTGCTGCTCAGCCGCTGCAATTGCCGAGGCTTTAATTTCTTCTGCCGTTGGTGGTGGAATCTCTTCCCATGACGGGAGGCCATCATCACCGGCAACCCGNCAGGTCAATCTGCCACCCTTTGGTAACTTCTGATGCTTCAGCGAGGAACTGAGATTTTTGCTGCTCAGCCGCTGCAATTGCCGAGGCTTTAATTTCTTCTGCCGTTGGTGGTGGAATCTCTTCCCATGACGGGAGGCCATCATCACCGGCAACCCGACGCTTTCCATCCAGAGGCGTAACACAAAACTCTTCAAAAACAGATTTCTCAACAGAAACCACATCAGCAGGTGCTGACGTGCTATCAGCGAACCAGAATGCGTTCTGTTCTGAGCTATAAANAACTGAGATTTTTGCTGCTCAGCCGCTGCAATTGCCGAGGCTTTAATTTCTTCTGCCGTTGGTGGTGGAATCTCTTCCCATGACGGGAGGCCATCATCACCGGCAACCCGACGCTTTCCATCCAGAGGCGTAACACAAAACTCTTCAAAAACAGATTTCTCAACAGAAACCACATCAGCAGGTGCTGACGTGCTATCAGCGAACCAGAATGCGTTCTGTTCTGAGCTATAAAAGAAAGTGTGCATCAGATAGTCCCCACCACAACCCAGTTAAAGTTAGTAGACTGAGCGACAAATTTACCGTCACTGCCACGATATGAAGATGATTTAGCGAGAAATGAAGACGCTGTGGAAACTTGTGCACCATATACCGTGAAGAAGTCATACACCCCTCCATTCCCCGCCCAGTTTCCCGATAGCCCTTCAATCACCACAGGGACATACGCTGACATTGCGACGGGAAGAGAGACAATGGCACCGCCATTTGCATCGGTATTGCTGTTCCCCCATTGGATACACATCCTGTTCGGGAATCGGTAAATATTGACCCCACCGGATACAGAGAAGACGAAAGAAGACATATCAGGTATCTGGTTTTCCCCGGTCCCCACATCCCGTTTTGCCGCTTCTCCCAATTGAAGGTTTTGGAGAAACTTCGCCACATCTGGAATATCCGCGCCGTTTTGGCTTTTCTGCATTGCGCCGGTGATACGTGCATCATCACCCGCCGCAACAGTATTGGCCGTTGTACCGGTGTTTTTCGTCGAGCTGTCACCAAGTTGCAGATTCTGGCGCGCCAGTGCCGGATTAGGTAAATCAGCGAGATTGCGTTCTTTAGCCAGCCGAGCATTCGCATTGTCCATCGCAATTTTAACGGCCTTCGATGTTGCCGCCTGCGATTCGCTGTCACTGGTCACACTGCTGCTGAGCTGCACAAAACCTTTCTCTGTCGTTGACGCATCCGGGTGATTACGTGACTGCTCATGCGCGCGCAGCTGGCTGTCAACATACTGGCGTGTTGCCAGTACAACAGCCGGATCAATCTTCAACGTAACGGCTTCGGTGCTGCTGACAATCAGGATCACGCGAATAACCTGAACGCGCCCGCTCCCCTCCTGCAACTGAGGCTTATAGGTTTCAGCGCAATTGGCAATCGCCACCATATCGCCATCTTTATCGAAAAGGCCGATCTCACGAATCCACCACCCGCCGACGTCTTCCGGTATGACCTGTTCCGCAATGATCTGGCTGGCGTTCGCCGGGTCCACCGTCAACATATTCAAAGGGGCGCGGCGTAACTCATGTACGAGAGCAGTCTGTGCCGGATTCGGTGTAGGCAGTACACCATTGCCATCACCAACGGCCAGCTGGGTAATCTCAACTTTCGTACCCAACGCCGTGGCTTTTGCCAGTTTTGCCGCCCCGATATTGGTCAACAGGGCAAGATATTTAGTCGCCACTTGCGATCTCCACGGTATCAATTAAATGGATTGCTGCGCCGGTGTAGTCATTGCCACCCACAGCGATAGTTTCAGGAAAATAGGGATATACCGTCAGCGTATCGCCCACGTAACACCCCGCCCCTATCTCGATATAACCCTGAGACTGAAGCGAAAGCGAAAGGCCGGTGAGGTGACGGCTTCTGGGTTTTGCATCGTCGATCAGGCGCTCAAGCTCCCGATAAGTTTCCTCGGTGATCCCCTCATCCTGGATGCCAATTTCAAGCCGGAAAGTGCCTGGCTCCTCGCCGTTCTGCCACCACTCAATCACCCTCAGCAAATAGCCGAAAGGTTCAACAACGCGCCTCAGCGCTGAAATCGTGCCTTTGTGGCGATGGACAAGCCAGGAGGCTTTGATTACCTGCCTCTTGGTCTGTTCAGACCAGCGCTTATCCCAGCGATCAACAGACAACGCCCAGGCCAAATAGGGTAAAAACTCCACGGGGCATTCATCCGGATTCCAGAGATTTCGAAGGTCAACAGGAATACCGCTGATCCGCGCCGTCGGTTTCTCTGCATTCCGCATGAAAGTGCTGGCTGAAGGCGGCAGGAGGCTGTTATTCATCCGTTCCCCCTACGCTGATGGCGTGCGAAATACATCGTGCCGCCTGGGTATCATCGATCACGATATCTTCCTGAGGATTCAGCAAGACTACGCGCTGCACCCCCTGTACATGCAGAGCGGCCATAATGGCCGAACGCGCAACATCGCTACCGATTTTCCCCTGTACTTCCAGCCACGCCCGCAGCGCATCATCTGCCGCACTCAGGATCGGCTCAGATTCCGGACCCGGATAGAGATAAAGCAGAGCGTCAATTTCATAATTCACAATCTCCGCTGACTTGACGGTTAGCCGGTCAGCGACAGGTCGCTTATCATCCGCTGAGAGCGTGTCGTTTACTGTTGCGATCAGCTCGTCGCTCGCCGTGCCATCCCCTTCGGTAGACAGAATGGACACGACGACAGCAGCGGGTGAGGGGCTGGTTGCCTTGGCATCTGCAACTTTACCGCTGGCACTCTTCGCAAAATATTCGTATGCCCCGGTAGGGCCAGCAACGCTCAACCCTTCAAAAGCGGATTGCGCACGCAGACGCAGTGCGGTATCGCTTTCCATCTCTGCATCGGTGGTTTCGGTAGCCGGAATGCGAACCAGGCGCTCGGTGTTCAGGTTACCCGCAAGGTTATCAAGATCGGTGGAGACGGAATGGCTCAACATGCAGGCCGCAGCACCCTCATTGATTCGCTGGCGCAGCATTAATTCCCGGTAGGCAATCACCTGCGCCAGTATGGTCAGGGGTTCAGACTCAAGTTTTAACGCAGCGGCAACAGAAGCCTGTTGTTCATCAGGGAAAGCCGCGATCATGACGGCTTTGACATCCGCCAGAATCACTTCAAAATCCAGCACCTCAATAATTTGCGGCGGCGGTAGCTGCGCCAAATCAACTGTTGCCATTGCTGCTTTTCCTGAGTGTTAAGGTTGTCGTCTGCTGTTCCATAGATTCCGCCAGAGCCCCTGACAATCCCGCCTCCACTGCTCCGGACTGCGAATAACGCACATCCACGATGCTCAGCGTGATCCGCGGTTCCCATGTCGCCAGCGCAATAACTACTGCGCTCATCAACTGCATGCGTGTAACATCGTTTTGCGGGCCATCAATCAGGTCCGGAACAAGAGAACCGTAGTCACGACGCATGATCCTTGAGCCAATTGGGGTGTTCAGAATGTCACTGGCTGACTGCCACACGTGGGCGGCGTCCGTCAGCGTTCCCGTCCCCCCAGGATTCATCCCGGTATAGCGCACCGTCATCGCGTGCCCTCCGTCCAGTCTCCGCCACGTTCCACGGCACCATGATCATGATCATCAACCTGAACACCGTTTGAGGTGAACTTACCGTCAGTGTGCACAAAGTTTCCCTGCATCTTGCCGCCTTCCGTAACATTGAGGTTTTTGGTCTTCAGCATCTCGGTACACTCGACCAGTGGCGTAGCCAGCAAGACTTTAACCGACGCCTCAATCGTTGCGGATTTGATACCACTGGCCTGCAATGCCCCCGCTTCCGCGTCATAGCGAAACTTCGCGCCATCCGGTGCCGTCACGATCATCTCTTTTGTCGATGTGCCTGGTGCCGGATTGTCGTTGCTGTAAAGACTGCCACCGATGATCGCAGCGGTGGTGTTCCCTCCCATGCACAGGAACCATACCTGCTCGCCAACAGACGGCGGCACCCAGACTTTGAAAGCGCCTGCTCTTTGTGCATTCCATCGCAGCCAGGTGGAATCCAGTTCACCGCTCTGCACCCGTACCCGCCATTTTTTCTCGTCGATCTGCGTCACCGTACCGGTGCGAACGATGTTTTCCAGCAGGCGGATGACTTCAGCCAGGTCCATCAGTTCCCCCCCAGCGAGTCTATGACCTGGCGGGCGATAGCCATGCGGTCCGCTTTACTCAGGCCGAGCAACTCACGGCGCGGGTAATTCGCCACCGCTCCGCTGTCGTTTACCCTGTCCCGTAGCCCGTACTGGTGAACGCGGGCAATGCGTGCAGCGACACCAGAAAAACCAACTACAGCGCCGTCCGATGTGGCGCGTGCCTTCAGAAAGCGAGCTGTACGCAGGCGGCGGAACATTGGATCTGGTTTCGTGGTATCACGGCGCGTCTCGCTGAAGCTGATATCAAGATAACGCTCAATATCTTCCCGGTAGAATGATCGTACTGCGCCACGTCCTTCATCAAAACCAGTCAGCATGCGGCCCCGGCTTCCGCGAGTTGCCCGCCAGTTGCGCAGACGACGCTCATCCCCCTCCCAGATAAAACCAATTCCGGCTTGCGAGCGCAGCACTCGACGGCTCCGCTTCGGGTATTTCGTACCATCTGGCGCCATCTGTTTTCCGATCCGCTGGCTCTGACTGCGGCGCAACGAGGTCGCTATTCCGCGCGCAGTACGCAGACGGCGTGCCGGCGTCATGGCGGACAGAATTTCCGCGAACACCTGATCGAGTTGTTGAAACAGCGCGGCATCGTTTGTCATATCAACTCGCCTTCGAAATCAGGAGTAAACACAACCGCCCACTCACCACCGCTGATACGTGGGCGGTTCTCGCCCAGGTGCTTCGCGACGGGTTTTCCGTCTACGTTCTCCACTATCACGCGCTCCCACACCGGCACCTTGAACAGAAGATCGGCCAGGTCGTCGCTGATAATGTCAGCGTCAAATTCCAATTTGCGGTTATTTTCAGGATTCAGCAGCAAATCAGGCTGATATTGCCAGGCCCACGCCATGATCGGCAGCATGAGGTCATCAACCTGGCCAGGGAACTCCACCGCCAGAACATTGATGGTGTACAGGTACATGAAAGACGGCTCGCCCGTTGCTTCAATACCGATATGCCCCTTCTCCACCCAGACAGTGATTTTTTCCGGGTTGGCTTTACACCAGGTGTTACCGGCAATCAGTGCATCACGCATCAGCTCTGCTTTTTTCACTTTATCCCCCTGGCAATTCGCCGCAGTTCCAGTTCACGAATACCCGCCTTATCGGCATTACAACTATCCAGTGCATCCAGTAGCGCATCAGACCATGGCGCAAGGCTGCCGTAAGTCATCGGCCTGGGTGGCGCTGGCGTTTCAGTTTTTGCTGTCAGGTTTTCCGGTAAAGGCTCCTGAATAATCACCGGCGCTGACTTCGGTGGCTCGCTGGTACAGGCTGTCAGCCACACGGTCAGGCACAGGTACAGCGGCGCACTTATCACCGGCCAGCTCGGTTTTGATGTTTTCACGTCGCTTTTCCCCTGTTTCGCTGCGCGCCTGATCGAGTGTTTTCAACCTGGCATTAACCTCGTTTACGTCCTGCCGCAGTGCCCTGACCTCGGCCAGCACATCACCGGTTTGCTTCAGTTCCTGTCGGGTGTCACTCAGTTCTTTTTCTGTCGCTTTTCGCTTACCTGTTTCCGATTCAATCTGAAGGCCCATCACGATAATCAGGGTCGCAGCCATCACCATGGCGCTAAGTTCCCACTTCATTTCACCCCCTTCAGTACCGGATCTGACAGGCACCAGTACCGGAACTCTTCACGCCGTTTGACAAGCCCCGGCAGGCGTTTTCCCCCAGAGTTCACAAAGTCTGTCAGTCGCTCGCATACCCCCTGCCAGTTGCCCGTCTGCGCATTACGCCAGATTGTTGTTCTGACCTTCTGGCCCTGCCTGTTGGTGAACCATGCCAGGCCACTACATCCAACGTTAAATACGCCGTCGGTCAGCGCCTCAAAAACACGTTGCGGAGCAGCTGCACCATTGAACTCGCGATTTACGCATTTCTCAGCGCGAACCAGATCATTCACCCATCGCTCGGCGATCTCGCGCTCGGCGTATTCGCGGTTCTGCACGTTGCTGGTCGACCCCATGCCTACGGTCAGCACACCTGCCGGGCAGTAATACGGCGTCTTTCGGCAATCCTCGTATTTCGCCATCTTCAGCTGCGCTTCAGGACTTGTGCGCAGCGTCTGCGGCCAGAGTGCCGCTGCAAGAGAGACAATCGCCGCAACAGAACAGGCAATAATTCCTCTTTTCATCGCGGTGACTCCCTGATAGTCCGGATTAACTCCTTCACGTCCTGCCGGTTCTCGGTATCGTCCCGAATCGCATCGATCAATTCATTCAGCAGAACATTATTGGTTTCATGGATGCGGGACATCCGGCGGCGATGGAGCTCACCCAGCACGGCAACCACGATCCCGGTGAGCGCAGCAATGAAAGCCAGCCAGTCCTTCTGCGTCATCATGCCGACGCCCGTCAGCAGCATCGACCAGAGGTACACCGTCCAGTTCCAGAGGCGGTTTATCAGCTCCATAATTGAACAGTCTCCTTTGTCGCAGAGGTGTCGACGTCAGGCAGCTCAACTTCCTGCCCTGCATCAAGAAAGATCTGGCCGGCCAGCGCATGATTCGCAGCCAGTACGATCTCGGTCACGCCCTGGGTGATGCCGTAGTGACGCTGACACAACAAATCCACTGTATCGCCCTGCAATGCCTTCACTTTCATCAGAACGCCTCCGCAGAGTTACGGACCACGCCCTGAATATCCGAGATAGCCCAGCGCGCATCACGCCAGTGATCATTCGCCTGGGTTGCGAGTGCGGCGGCGCGCTTCTCTCCCGCGTCACCCGTGGTGTCAACATCGCGGAAAGTCTCGATCAGAAGGGCCCGCGAGATGCTGTAAACTGCGCGGCGCCAGCGATATACCTTTACGCTCTCGTCGTTAATCACCATGGCCGGTACGGCGGCCAAACTGGCATATCCGGCCCCAATCTGTTCAGCCTGCCATTGCTTCAGCTGATCAGCTGTGTGGGCTACGGCTTCAATGACCACCTGCTTTAAACGCGAAGTGGTAACCGCACCGGTGATCCGCATCTCCTTACGGACGTTGCTCAGCACTATCTCGGGCCAGAACTCCCCGGCGGTGACTTTCTCTCCGCCGTCATCCACGTCCGGCACATCCTCCGCAGAGGAGGTAACTGTGCGAGGGGCCACAAGGCTCATCGTGTAGTCTCCAGAAAAGGTTGGCGGTGAGCGGACGGAGAAAAGCTAACGCGATGCGTTGCAGATTTCCGCCCGCGCCGCCAGCGCACGGGGCGCAAGTCGGTTATTTTTTATCGGCGGTGGGCTTTTTCGTCGTTGTTTTGCGGGCCGCCGTTTTACGTGTTGTGCTTCCGGGGTTGTTTTTGGTGGCTGGCTTTTTGGCAGCTGGCACCGTCACTTCCGGCGTTGCTGCAGCCTGATTATTGCCCCCTTCGCCCCCGCTCTGGTCTGCACCCTCACTGCCTGATGCATTTTCCGCAGAGGCTTTTTTTACCTGCCTGGCAAGCTTATCGATCAGCTTTTTCACCCCGGCGCCGGGGTCGAGGTTCAGCGCGCGACGCAACAACTCCAGCGCAGTCGCCTGTTCATCCGCAGTGCCGTTGCACAATGCAAAAGCGCGGGCTTTATACAGCTTGGCCCGTACGACGTCTGGCATATCGCTGTTTTCAGTGATCTCCTGGACCTCATCGAGCACCGCCAGATATGGCTTAATATCAGTGCTGTCATCCGCCTTGACCTGCACCAGAATGGGATCGCAAATCTCATCGACCAGCGCTGTCGCTGCCGTGCGGTTAAACCGGTCTGGCATTGCCAGGTTGTGCGCGATGACATACCGCCCGATGCGCACGGCCAGCGGATAATCCCGAATATCAATCGCCCAAATCATCAGGCGCGTGATCACTTCATCCTGTCGCCCGCTGTCTCCCTCCAGCGTTCCTTCAATCCACCCCTCGTAATTGGGTAGCAGCTGGCGTTTAAGCGCGGCTTTTGCCTGTTCGCCCTGAATTTTCTTCAGCGCACTCATATCCATACGCATGCGGTGCAGAATTTGCTCGTGCGCAGTACGCGCTGTTTCTGACAGATCATCTGCCTTGCCATGGCGTTCAGCCATGACGCGTTGAAAATGTCGTTGTGCCGGTGTCAGCATTGTTTCTTCCCCGATGAACGGCGGGCCGAAGCCCGCCAGTGTGCGGTTATGCGCCGCCTGCCGGCGCCTCGGCAAAGGTAATGCCGTCAATGAATGCGACATTGCCGTAGTCCTCGATCACAAAGTCATCATTCGATGACTGATAAGTCGCAATACGGTTGTATTCCGGCTCCTCCTTGATCGTCCGGCGCAGTCCACCGCGCTGGTAGTACACGGACAGGTTTTTAAACGGCGTGATCAGTACGCCATTGACCGGGAAGTACGGCGCGATGAAGGTCGGCATGTTGCCGACACGTTCCTGCGCAACAATCAGCTGACCGGCCAGCATTTCGGTGTTCGGGTTGGTCTGGCTCATGGCGTTAATCGCCGGGAAGTTGCCGGTGGTCAACAGGTCGCCCGCCAGGATCACCACGTTGTCAGGATTACGTTTGTGCCATTCATCCATCAGGCTGTTTTTGGCGTCGTACACCGCCGCACCCAGGTTGCCGTAAGTCCCTTTCGCAATAACCTTGTTATCTTCATCACGGGAAGTGATCGTGACGCCGGAAATCACGCGGTGTGAGGCTTCAGTACGGATTTTCTCCAGCCAGCCAATGCCACAATCCTGCAACAGTGGGTTAGCCGCGCGGTCTGATGGATCGCTGTATTTGGTGCCGTTGAAACCGATCATGATGCGGTCAAGTGACATCTGACGAGCCATCGCCTTGCTGATTAGAGGCTGGAATTCCGGCATGTGCGCCCAGGCATCAAGCTGTTCATAGCTGATCCCGTAGTCGTAGTTGACCTTGCGGCACATGTAATCAAACGGCTCCATTGAATGGTTAGCACCTGGATTACGACGGTTGGTGGTGCTGTTGTTAACGCCAGCCATCGGACCTTTGCTGCCAATCAGCACTTTCTGACCAATCTGCTGGTTAACGCCAAACACGTTAATTTTGCTCAGGAAAGAATCACTCTCCTGTGCGGCCTGCTCCAGGCGTTGCTGACGCGCCGGGTCTACCGCAAATTTCGCAGCGACTGCCGCAGTCGATACGCCGTTTAACTGCGCCTGGCGCGCAATGTACTGATCAAACAGCTGGCGGGTATTGTTTTCCATGTTCTCTGCTCTCGTAGTGGATATCAGTAATCAGCCAGCTGCGCGTTGGCGCCGCCGTTCGCAGGTGGTCGCTGACTGAAGGAAGCTTCAGTGTTCCCCAGCTTCTGGCGCAGCTCCGCAAACTCAGTGGTCAGTTTCTGGATAGCGGCCTTATCCTCCTGGCGCTCCTGCTCTGCGGCACTGAAGCGATCAATTTGCTCGGATTGCGATTGCGCCACGGCCTCAACGACCTGATGCATCTGACTGAAGCGCTGATCGTCCGTTTTCTGACCTTTGCCAATAATGCTCATCACGCGATTAAACCACTTGGCACCTTCATCGCTGCGCTGGGCGGTCAGCTCGATCACCTCTGCTTCAAGCGCTTCGGTGAACATCGGCGCCTCACCCTGCTGGTTATTGAAGGCCATCACCGATGCACGCTGCTGTGAGGCAAATTTAAGACGCTCAGTGCCCAGGCTCGCCGGGGTATCGGTCATTGCCAGCCCGACAACATAGGCTTTGCCGTTGAGGGCAAACTGCGGATGCAGCTCAATACTGGAATAGACTTTTTGCCCTTTGTCGGTCATCTGCACCATGCGCTCGGATGGTTCGATTTCGGCATAAAGCGCGGTACGCCCCGCCAGTGCACCTTCGGTGATGTCTTCAGTGCTGAGGGCTACCACATCCCCCATCGCACCAAAATCGCTATTCGGGAACATAGAGAGATAGTGCTCAATGTTGACCCGCGCGCCATACACCTCAGGGTTGTAATTTGCTGCTGCATCGCGAAGGTGCTGCGGTTGAATTTCGCGCCCGTCAACGGTATTTCCGGAGACGGCCACGCGAAACTTCTTACGTGGTTTTGCTGTGCCTGCCATGTTCGTTTACTCGCTTGTTTTCTGAGTTCCCGGAGATGATGGCAGGGGGACGCATCCCCCCTCAACGCGTTGTTGTTGTGAGCGGAGCACTACAACCTAAAGCGAGCGCAAGGGTACGCGCGCGCGGGTTAATCTCCCCGGCAGGAAGCGAGGAGGATTAATGGCGATTGAAGAAGCATTCATCATGCAGCGTGCACGACAGCTTTACTGGCAGGGCTACCCGCCAGCAGAGATCGCACGCCTGATGGGGATCAACCAGAACACGGTTTACTCATGGAAAAAGCGAGATGAATGGGACACCACACCGCCGATCCAGCGCGTGACAACATCCATTGATGCCAGGCTAATTCAGCTCACAGGCAAAGACAAAAAGACCGGCGGTGATTTCAAAGAGATTGACCTGCTCACCCGTCAGCTAAAAAAGCTGGATAACGGCACAGCAGCCACCCAGCCGAAGAAAAAGATCCGCAAAAAGCAAAACTATTTCTCAGAGTCGCAGATTGCCGCGCTGCGGGAGAACATTCTCGGCTCTCTGCACTGGCACCAGAAAGGGTGGTATGACAATCACCACTGGCGCAACCGTATGATCCTGAAAAGCCGCCAGGTTGGTGCGACGTGGTATTTCGCGCGTGAAGCTCTGGTGCGCGCCCTGTCTGAGGATGTGAAATACAAGCATCAGCGCAACCAAATCTTTTTATCGGCAAGCCGCCGCCAGGCGTACCAGTTTCGTAGTTTCATTCGCTCGGCCGCAGAAGAAGTTGACGTGGAGCTCAAGGGCGGCGACATGATCCAGCTGTTCAACGGCGCCGAGCTGCATTTTCTTGGCACGTCAGCGGCTACAGCTCAGTCATACACGGGCAACCTGTATTTCGACGAATTCTTTTGGGTAGGCCAGTTTGCCAACCTGAAAAAAGTCGCGGGCGCCATGGCAACGCTAAAAGGCCTAACGCGTACCTATTTCTCCACCCCTTCAGCCGAAAGCCATGAGGCTTATCCATTCTGGACAGGTGAAGCATTTAACAAAGGTCGCAGCCATGGCAAGCGCATTGAGTTTGATACATCCTGGAAAACACTTAACAGCGGCCTGATGTGCCCGGACAAGATCTGGAGGCAGATTGTCACGTTGCAGGATGCTATCAACCATGGATGGGATCTGACTGATATCGACGAAATCCGGGAAGAGAACAGCCCGGAAGAATACGACAACCTGTACGGATGCCAGTTCATCAAAAGCGGTGAAAGCGCCTTTGACTATAACAGGCTACTGGCATGCGGTGCTGATGGTTATGACGACTGGCCCGACTGGCGGCCATATGCGGCCCGCCCCATGGCTGATCGTCCCGTCTGGATTGGCTACGACCCGAACGGCGCCAGCGGCAAGGGGGACAGTGGAGCCATATCCGTTAACGCTGTGCCGATGGTGCCCGGCGGCAAGTTCCGCACGATTGAGACACTACGCATACGAGGGATGGAGTTCGAAGAGCAGGCCAATCTCATTATCGGCATGCTCACCCGGTACAACGTGCAGCACATTGGGATCGATGGCACCGGTATTGGTGAAGCGGTTTATCAGCTGGTTAAAAAGCATTTCCCGGCAGCGGTTTGTTACCAGTTCTCACCGTCCAGCAAGCGAATGCTCGTGCTGAAGATGCAACAGCTGATTCGTGGCGGGCGCTGGGAGTTTGATCGTGGTGAGCTTGACCTGGTTGGTGCATTCAACTCTGTCCGCAAGATCGTTACCCCTGGCGGCGTTGTCACTTACGACACGGACCGCTCTCGCGGCGTCAGTCATGGCGATCTCGCATGGGCGACGATGCTTGCCACCATTAACGAACCGCTGGGACAAGAAGGCGGCAGCAGTATGACAGTTACGGAGTATTAACCTTGAGCAAACAAAGACCCACACGCGGCAGGAAGTATGCCAGGGAGCAGGCAGATCTCGCCGCCTCACTGAAAGCGTCACCGGAGCTGAACTCATTCACCTTCGACGGCCCATGGCCGGTGAGTGGTGCCAGCGACCTGCTTGATAACATGTATTGCGCAGACAACGGGCGATACTACGAAACCCCCATTGACTGGTATGGCCTCGCCCGTCAGTTTGGCTATGCGAGCTGGCACCAGTCGGCGCTTTATTTCAAGCGCAATGTCCTTGCCGGATGCTTTATCCCGCACAAACTTCTTTCCCGCCAGGTGTTCTCCGCCTTCGCGCTGGACTGGTTTGTCTTCGGGAATGGCTATCTTGAGATGCGAAAAAACCGGCTTGGTGGTTCCTTTGGCTTTCGCCACTCGCTGGCGAAATACACACGCCGTGGATCTGACCTGGATACTTACTGGTTTATTCAGGCCGGGCTACAGGATCACATGTTTTCAACGGGCTCGGTATGCCACGTTCTCAGCCCGGATATTCACCAGGAAATATACGGCATGCCTGAGTATTTCGCTGGCCTGCTGTCAGCAAACCTGGCCCATTCTGCTGACAAGTTCAGAAAGCTCTACTACGACAACGGCTCACACGCTGGCTGCATCGTCTACGTTAACAGCGCGATGGCCGACCAGGAGAGCCTTGATAAGCTCAAAAAGACGCTGACTGATACCCGGCGCGGCGGTGCGTTTAAGAACATCCTTCTGCACGCACCTAACGGCGGCAAAGACTCCGTGCAAATACTGCCATTCAGCCAGATATCGGCTAAGGATGAGTTTGTGGGGGTAAAGTCTTCCACCCGCGATGACATGCTGGCAGCGCACCGGGTGCCGCCGCAGCTAATGGGCGCCATTCCGGAAGGGAACGGTTCATTCGGTGATATTGAGAAAGCGGCCCGCGTGTTCGCCGTCAACGAGCTGACACCCTACATGGAAGCCATGAAGCATGTTAACGACTGGCTGGGTGAGGAGGTGATTCGCTTCAACCCTTATGCATTGCTTGAACCCACGAAGTGATCTCCTGGCCGCATCGTCATTTCTGGCGGTGCGGTACCACCCGCAGCACCATCATTTCCGTCCATATCGGCCACTCACGAAACACAAATAAATCACTCCCCTACCAGACGCAACCTGCGGGCTTCTGCCGCGACTTCTCTCGCGCTGCCGCTTCGCTCAACCATCAACATGAGCGCCCGGCAGGCGGCGAATGGCGAAGGATATGACCCCCTGCCTGACCCCCTTTACGCGCGCTTGCTCCCCCGCCTCGCCTGCGCGCTAAACCGACCTCTTTTTGTGCACTTTGTGCAGGCCGCCCAGGCTCCGCCAGTGCTGGGGCGGCATGGAAAAAACGTTGTTTCAAAAATTGTGCAAATTTGTGCATCTTTTTGCATCCGCGCGGCCCCATTTTTACACCTGATCAACCTCGCCGAGCGCCACCATGATCGCCAGGCGCTCGGCAGGCGGTAACGCTGCAAATTTTTCCTTCCAGCGCTGCGCTTTTCGCTTGATTCGATAGCGGTCATTGTAATTTTTACCTGCAAAAGCATGCGAATAAGCTCGCCCCTCCTGGTAGTTCATCCAGATTTTCTCTGTCCTCACCCCACCTCGCGTCATAGCCTGAAACTCTTTGCTGCGCCAGCCTACTAACGTTTCGTCATAAAGCTGCGACGGATAGCCAGAAAGGATCACGCTGACGTTCTCCGGCAGGCTCATGAGGCAGGCTAACAGACGCTCATGATCGGCAACGGTATATTCATGACGGTAGCGGGCGCGGCTGGTGCGCGTTTCTGGCAGGTAGGGAGGATCGGAATAAACCAGCACGCGGCCATGTTGAGTAAAGTCTTCTCTTTCCAGAAAACCTACCGCATCACCGTGATATAGATTCCACCGAGGCGGCTTTTTCCCCATCTTTGACCAGCGATCCCGCGTTAATTTAAAAGAATTTTCATCCACATCAATTCCAATCGTCCTGGCTGCAAGCGGCTTGAAAAACATCACCGCACCGCTGCCCAGATGCGTTTCAATGTACGTATCATGCGGGGGCATTTCAGCAATAATCTTTTGATAAACCCCACTCGCCGCTTTACTTCCCAGATAGCTCATAACTTTCTTGCTCCAAAAAACAAACCTGCAGCACCGCCAAAAATGACGGCGCTCGATAGAATGGCCAGCACAGCCAAAAGTGACCATGGCAGACCAGCGCCCTCACAGCTTCATCAGGTTTTTGATCACAATCCTGGAGACAAGGCCGTTAGTCTGCTTAGCTTTTTCCAGGATATAAGAGCAATGCTGGTCTTTCAGTTCATCGGGATTGACACATTGCCCCGTCCCATGCTCAACGGTTACCGATCCATTACCGTTGTAAACAATGCGCCCTTCTGCGTCGTACCCTTCGAAATAGCTGATGTAACTTGATTTCATTTTTGCTCCTTAGCATCAATCCCGGCTTTTTCGTTTAGCCGCCTTCTTCCAGCGCGTGACCAGGTCACACACCGCCATATATTCAGACGTCGGTTTATCTTTATCCCCGGCACGCCATGCCTTCACTTCCTGCAACCGGCCATTGTTCATGGCGATCAGTCCGCCGCCGTGGCGAACTCGGGCACCGCCAGCAATCGACCTCACAACGTCATCGCTGACGAAAATCCTGCAACTACGCAGTTGCGCGCCGATGCTGGCGATGGTTTCCTCGCTGACTCCGCTTTGTTTCGCAGCATCTCTTTGCTGTACCTGCCGCAGTGCCGCTTCGGCTTTTTTCTTCTGGTATTCCGCAACTGCGGCGGCATAGTTATCCGCACGCCGCTCCGCTTCGGTCCGCAGCTGTTCGCGCCAACGCTGTTCAGCCTCTTCCGGTGTCAGGCTCATATCTTTCGCAGCAGCCACTTTTGGCCCCCACGTCAACGCAGTTTCATCATCAACAGACGTGCGCAGGCCGCGCGCGGTACGCTCGAAGGCTTGATCTGAGCTTTCGCGGCCTAAGTTTTTCAGTCTGCTGGTGATTTCCTGCCGCTGCTGGCGTGAATATCGGCGCAAATCTTCGATATTCAGCGGAAGTTCTGTCATCTGACTGTCCGGGTGATCAATACCGGCATGCATCGTCGGTTTTGACGGTGTGGTACCAGCTAGCACCGCCACTTTTAACGGTGGTTTTTCATCCGTTCCGGAGCGCCCCGTACAGTTATTGACAGAACTCCGAGGGGCCGCTGCGCGGCCTTCTAAGGTCAAAATCTCGACCGGCGATGGCTTACGCTTCGGCACAATTTTGTAATCGGTGGTGCGGGTGAAAATGACTGATTCGCTGCCCGTGTACGGACAATAAACGCCAGTAATTTTGGCGACCGTGTCACCATAATCATTGCCGTTTTCGGTGAATTCATAGTTAAGGCGAACGCGCAGGCAATCTCGCGCAACAAACGGGCCGCCCTGAGCATTGGTATATCCCGGCCAGTCTGGCGCATCGGCGGCGGCCCGCGCCGCTTCCAGCTCCGGATGTAATACCAGCTCACGGTTCCCTAACCGGCGCAACTCCCGCCAGGTGGTCACCGGCGCGCCGCCAATCTGCTGAAACTGGCGGATATTCCAGCGCGAAGCCCAGGCGCGCACACGCTTTGCCATCTCCCTGACCGGCTGGCCTGACTCAAGATCCACTTCACCATCCATGCCGTAGCCATCGATGTTTTTCGAGATGTATTTCGCGATATAGCCTGTTGCAGACCCAAATTGCTCGTCCATCGGCGTAACGGTAAAACGGTGCTCTGAAGCACCTTTCTCGTTACCGTCCTCTTTCATGGCGTGTTTGCGGAAAATGGCTGTTGCATGCTCTACTTCCTCAGGGCGGAGGAAGAGCAACAGATGCCAGTGAGGGGTTCCATCGTGGTGAGGCTCTGCAACACGAAAACCAAACGTGCGAATACCTTCGCGACTCCATTTGGCTCTGACGCGCGCCCAGACTTTGCAAAGGTATTTTTGCGTCTGACGCGGGCTGGCGTGCTGGTACTTATCGTTTCGTCTGCCTGACTGGACATGCGTTGAGTGGTAACGCGACGGCGCTGTCAGCGTGTAAAACATGCCAACCAGCCCCATTTCATTCGCCATATCCTCAAACCCGCGCATGCGCACCATCAGCTCATGCCGCGCGATCTTCGGGTTGGAAACGCTACCCATCACCTTATCCAGTAATGAGCTGCGCTCGCCGGTGTCCTGGTCTTCCAGCTCCATCGCCTGAAGGTATTCGAAGTTCGCTTTTTTCTGCGTCACCCATTCCCTGAAGCAGGGATCAGAGCAATATGGTGAAGCCACTTTGCTGACGTAGCCGGTCGCGATCATTAGATGTTCGCGCCAGCAGTCATGGATGCGGCGGATTTTGTTAAGCCACCATTTTTCGGAATGAAGTCTGCCAGCGGCACGCAGCGCCTCATCGGCGTCCAGCTCTTCGTCGCAATAACGCGCCCATCCGGGGATCGCGATATTGAGCGTCGCCGTTTTGCTCGCTATAGCCCCATACGCGTAAATCGACGAAAACTCGAGATCGGATGTTTGCTCATACTGAAAATCAAACTCGCGCATAAACTCGCTTTTCATCAGATTCGCAAGTTTATACGCCAGTCTTTTCAGGCGTTTTTTGTCCGCCCACGGCAACAGATGAAATTCATCACGCAGCGGAAGAAGAAGCGCCGGGAGCGTACTTTGTGGGAGGTATTGCGCGTTAACCGCATCAACACGGCGTAAAACATGCCGCTCAAACGTACCGAACAGCCAGCGCACAACGTCTTTTGGCTTGCTGCGTTCGAGGTTTTCAAGGTGCTGCGAGAAGCGCTTACGGATAAATGCCGGGAGCGTCTGCACCCGGCGGCGGAGGTAGTTAGCGCGGCCATTGCGATCAAATGCCTCTCGCGCCTCGCCCTCGCGCGGGCGCAATGGTGCGCGGTAGACCGTATCAACCAGATCGCCATAAGAGAGCGCTCTGCGCTCGCCTTTCGGTGTCAGATACTCAATGGCTGAACTTTCGGTTTTATGGGGGTTGATGGCCTGCCGTTTGGTATTCCATTCCCATGCTAGCGCGGCGAGATCAGACATAACTCACCGTCGCCATATAAGCACTTATGAATGCCGCCGCCGCTTCGATGTTGATGGCGTTTCCGTAGGTGCGCAATCTTCCCACTCTGGCGGGAACCCCATTAACCAGAGGCTTAAGGCCGGGTTTAACTGGCCTCCACTTTCCATCTCTGCAAAAGAGCCAGTCAGAAGCTCCCCAGAAGCCGTTAACCGAGCCGGGCCTGCTATCTGTGCTACCACATCCAGCGTATCCGTTGACAGTTTCCCATTCCTCACTCTGCCCCCCTGATAACCGCCCTTTCCATCCCTCGCCGCAGGGGTGGGCCAGCCCGCAAGACAAGCAAAATCCTGTAAGTTCGACTGCCGACCAGCCAGCTTCCTTGCGATCACCTTCTCGGCATCCTGATAAGCGTTCTTCGTATTGCTCGCGGTTGGAGTCGGCCAGCCAGTAAGTACGCTCCCGGATGTGCGGCGCACCGACGCCCGCAGACGGAAACGCCGACGCCCCGAAGGCATATCCCAAACTTTCCATGTCAGTTTGTACAAGGTCGATCCAGTCTTCAGCATCTTTACTTGAAGACTGTTCGCCAAATACCACGACAGGGCGGCGCTGGCCGATAAGCCAATGTGTGAAGGGCCATAAGTGCCGCTCGTCAGCAAACCCAAGTCCTTTGCCTGCCGTGCTGAAAGGTTGGCAAGGGCATGATGCTGTCCATGCAGGACGATCATCGGGCCAGCCTGCGCGACGTAATGCGAGTGACCATCCGCCAATTCCTGCGAAGAAATGGCATTGTCTGAAACCTTTGAGATCATTGGGGGTTACATCCTCAATTGAGCGTGTATCAACAACACCAGGCGCTATATGGCCGGCGTCGATTAAGTTGCGCAGATGCTGCGCTGCATGAGGGTCGATTTCGTTGTAATAAGCCGTCATCGCGCACCACCTACACCGTCACGGTGTCGCCGGGCTTAACCTGCCGGGCGTCTTTTTCGGTATCACGGATAATGGTCGTGCTGCTGTACCTGCCCCAGCTCAACACCTCCACCTCAACGATCCAGAAATGGCGGTATGGGCGAACGTCGAGCACGCGAGTGATCACTGCATCAACTGTGTTCATCGGGTGGCGACCTCCCGAATCTCTTCGATTGAATCAAGCAGCAGTCGACGGCGGGTACGTTCGGCAAAGTGACGTTTGCCAGTGTCTTTCCGGTAGCACTCTGTTTTACCGACTACCCACATGGATTCCGTCTGGTGCAACTTCTTGCGCTGCGGGCCATCTTTGGTAATAACGATGCCCGTATGAGTCTTTTTGATGGTCATCAGAAAGGCTCCTGCGTTTCACAGCCCTTGGCAGGGTCGAAGCCTAAAAACATCTCGCCGTAAGTTGCATTCCCCATTACCGGTCCACAATCCGGGCAGCAGCCACCGCCAGCACGATCGCAGCCATCACACACGCGAAGAACGCCAATAACCTCGCCAGCCATATCGCGGCTTTTGGCGCTCACAGAGCGGCGGACACTCAGGGAGTGAAGGTTGAAGGCGGAATAAATTTCGCGGGTATCAGGCGTGTCGCTGTTTGAGATGATCGAGCGGATGCCATGCTGGCGATTGACATCCAGCAAGGCTTTAACCAGCTCACGATGATCGTCCAGGGTGAATGGCTTACCGTAAGCGGTGAAGTTGGCGGTTTCACTGGCTGGAATGTATGGCGGATCGCAGTAAATGACTTTGTCAAAATCCAGTTCCACGATGTAGCGAATGGAATGGCGAAAGTCACAATGGATGAAAACGGTGTTTGTGTTATTGGCCTTTTCGGCGAATAAGCGCACTTCCTTTTCAGGGAAGTAAGGCGCGGCATATTTACCGAATGGAACGTTAAATTCCCCCCTCAGATTAGTGCGATACAGCCCGTTAAATCCATGGCGGTTCAGATACAGAAATAATGCGGCATACAGCAAAGCCTGATCAGGCCTGGAGGTATCACTCCACTGCATGGAGTTAAAAAGCGTCCTTCGTGCGTAGTAGCGATCTTCGGTGTTATCGCCATGAAACATCGATCTCGTGATGTTGATCAGGCGTTCGGTATCCATCGTGACCACGCGGAAGAAATTGATCAGCGCGCGATTGCTGTCGCAAAGAATGTAGCGGCGGTATTCCGTGTTCATAAACACAGTTCCGCTTCCTACAAATGGCTCAATCAGACAATCGGCCTTCGGCAAGTGCTCCAGCAGCTGCGGCATAACGCGAGTTTTACCGCCCGCCCATTTGATTGGTGATCTGATCATTATCTTGCCCTCACAACGATTCGAGGTGTGGGGAAGTCAGGCGTTGCCAGACCTCGCTAACCTGCTCGGCGCGATAAACAGCATCTGTCAGCATGTAAGTTGCAGTAGAGCGGCGCGGATGCGGGACGTATCCGGTAACGCCAGCAATATGAATTAATGTCGAGAGGTAACGAATGTCGAAAGACGGTAAAGACTGCCCGAGACCATGTCGGGAAAGAGCATACGCAAGCGTAGCAACGTCCGCTGAGTCGCCAGCAGACCAGCAAATGAGTTTTTCGTGTTTTGATGCTGTTGTCTTAATAAAATGGCAAGCGCCACCAACAGCAGAGATCTCGCTACATGTTGCATTAATAACTTCGGCTCGCTGTTCAGCATCTCCCTTCATGAGCTGCAAAACTGCTTCGGGGTAAATACCGCCCACAGTTCTGATATCAATGGCTCGGTAATATTGCGGACCTATCTTCCCCGTTGAGGGTTCGAAAAAAACGCACTCAATAGCGAATACTGGAGAATCAGGGGATTTCCCCAATACGCGAATATCTAACATGATGTTGTTCATTAGCTTTTATCCTCATTGATGATTAATTCACGGTTGCTGATCCACCGCTCGACTGATGAATAAATTTCTTCCGGGGTAGCGCTTTCCTTTTTCAACTGGCCGACAAAAATACGAAGCAACCCCAAAAGGTGAGCGCGTTCGTGTTTTCGTGCATTGGTGCTTATCTCTACAAACTCCGGATCACTTATTTCGCTATCCAGCTTTATTGACTTAATCGACATGCAACCTCCTGAAAAAGGCAAAACGAATCCCCGGCAAAATGAATGCCGTTAATTTAAGCCTTCTTAATTAGTGGTTAGGGCGAGGTTTTCTTTTAACTTGTTTAAACAACCTTTCGTGCCAGTAATAAAGAAAATCAATAAAAGTCATTCGCGCCCGCGCATGATTCCCGCGAATTGTTTTTTCAAGACCATAAATGATTAAATCAATTGATGGGCTGTCAGGAGTTACAACAATGCGCGCACCATTTTTTAAATTAACAGTAAAGCCTTTCTCCGCGTTTTCTACCGCTTCGCGAATCAGCATTTCCCGTTCCCACGATGTTTTCTCTTCTGTAAACATATAAACCTCATGGTTTGTTTGGTGGCATACATGGTTCAGCAACTACATCCAGTTCTGCCACTCTTTTAGCGGCATAGACCAGCTCGTTATCACTCAGGCCAAGAAGCGATTGAATCCGCAGTAGCGCAAGTTCCGCCTTTGCCACTCTAACTCTTCGAGCTTTCCGCATTGCTTGCTGGGTAGCTTGCGAAAGCTGGTGCGCTCCGATCAGACTCATTTGCAGCCACACTTTTTAAAAAGGTGGATTACAGCACTCAATAAACCCTTATTTATTTTTGCCGTATAAACAAACGGTTTATTCATTTCTTTAATAAAACGAACCTTATTAGGTTCTGGCTTAAAGAAACGTCCGTCAGGAGTTTCAATCCATCCGCGAGTGTTACTGTAATGCGTAACCTGACAACCATGCTTTAACAGACTGGCAAGTGACGGCGTGTTATCGTTCATAAAATGCCCCTATTACAATTGTCTTCGCGCCTTGCGCTCCACTTCTTCACGTCGAGACCTAAATTCAGATAATGCTTTATCTTTTTTCTGGTTTATCTTTTTACAGTGCATTCTTATCAGGATCTGAATCAGGCTCAAAACAAACACGGCAAAAATAAAAAGCCCGATAGCCATTTCAAGTTTCATTTCTTCCACCATTTTTTAGTTTATCAATGGTTCGCATTGCCTCTGCTAATGCAAAGTCTCTGCCGAAATAATTCCCATCATTCATCACGCGATATGCGCGCTGCATTGTTCTGGAGTTTTTAGGACACATGTGGATAGTGAATCCCCGATACACATAATTGTGTCGACTCAGTTGGATTAGCTGATTCATGATTTTCCTGTCAACTGTTTGCAATGGCATCCTTGAGCATGGCTATCATGTTTACTTCCACCTTGCCCCCTGATAGCTCTTTAGGCCTGATAATTATCCTTCCGTCGCGAACCATTAACCTGCATGTGTCGAATGGAATGCCGGTTAGTCTGGAATACTCCTTGAGAGATACATAAGGAGCAGCAACATTCATATTGATGGTCACGCCCGTCATTTCTACCTCACACGCTAGTATCAGTTACCAGATTGCGGCAAATGTGTGGATTTCATGCACTCAAGCCCGCGCAAAAAAACTATGCGAACCATATTTGAAGCGGATCGGCATTCAGCTTCTGCCATTGCTTCAATCTCAGTGCGTTCTTCAGGTGACAGACGTAGCGGTAAAGACCCTCCCGCAACGCTGTTTTTGGGCGTACGCGCCCGCTGTGTGTTTTGTGCTTGTGTCATAGTGGTATATTGTGATCTGCTAAGTGTCTGTGGAAAACATTATGAGAACAGCAGTTCTCATTGTCAAACGGTGTTTTATGAACTTTGATTCTCAATGCGCTATCAGATTGAAAAATGAACGGAAAAGATTGGGCTTTAATCAAGCCTCCATTGCAGAACTTTGCGGTATATCCAGAGAAATTTGGGGGAAGTATGAGCGAGGCGCTGCCGTTCCCGGCGGCAATGTTTTGTGTTCCTTCGCCCTCAATGGGGCTAACGTCCAGTTCATTTTGACAGGGCAAGAATCTGGTGGTGTTGCACTAACACGGGACGAGCATGATCTAATTAATCATTTCAGAAACGCCCCATTAGCCATCAAAGCTGCTGTATTTGCAGCCTTAACGGCTGGCAACTCCGTCTCAAACTCAGTCAATGTGTCAGGAAATGGCAACCGAGTGGCTGGCAGGGATTACAACGAAAAAAAATAAATAGGGAAGCAGTATGGAAGTGAATTCCTCTGGAGATCAAAACCGCACCGCTGGACGCGACTTCACAGAAAACCGCGTTCAGATCGATAAATTTGATGGTCGTCACACCATCAACATTGCGATTCCCTCAGATACTCACGATGAGCGTCCTTTGGTTAGGGCGCAGAGAAAAGAACTTAATGCCCTAGTAGCACTTGTTTCTGATTCCTACGGCAATGAAGCATATGAGATCTGGCAAAAGCTGCATGCAGAGATTGGCGTTTCGAGTATCGAAGAAATGACCGTCAACCAATATCAGACTGCAGTTAGCTTTTTGCAGTCCATGCTCGAACGCGCTAAGGATAAAGATGCAAGTAAAGCACTTGTTAGCCTTCTCCTTCGAAATAGTGAAGACAGCGAATTGAGGCAGAAACTGATTCGTTATTGCCATGTTAACTTCGGAACTGGTCGACTGAATGACCTAACACGCAACCAGCTTCAAATGTGTTTATCGTGGCTGGACCAGCAAACACAAGATATTCCGCCTTCTCCCCCGAGAGAGAATCACTCTCCATTGGATGTCACTACATTGCTGCGATCCCACGCTAAAGAATTCATTGTCATCTTCTTAATTGGTTTCCTGTTAGGTTCATTATTTTTCTGACTTCGTGGGGTTTTATATGAGGACTATTTGTTTTACAGGTTTTGGGAAAAAAGACAAAAATGAGCTTATTGAAATTGCTAAGGCTCGTGGATATGTCGTTAGAAGTGATGTCACCAAGGATCTTAACTATCTCTGTTGCGGTGAAAATGCTGGTCCGAGCAAAATAAAAAAGGCATCTCAGCAAGGTTCAGAGGTGCTGTCGACCGAGCAATTTCTAAACCTATCCCCCTTGTCGGATGCGCAAAATATAGAAGGTCAAAAGGGCAATACACCAACATTTACAATCCATGATGAACACCCTCTTCTGGACCTGATCTGGTCGTCAATTGATACCAAAGATAATTTATCAATCATTTATCACGGAGGTGAACGATCCGGAGCAGCAAGAGATATCCTTCCTCTGACATTGCTTGATAACTTTACGCTGCGAGCAGCGGACCTATCATCTCCGACTCACCCGGTAAAAACATTCAGCTTGGAAAAAATTGAAATACCTGGTGTAGCAAGGCTCCCATCCCTGCCAAGAAAACGTAATGAGAGTAAGAAAAAACAATACTCCGTTGGCTTATATAAAAATATCGAAGAAGTGCATTTAGCATTTGCCGATACACTTCATGGTATGGGGTGGCATGTTGCTACTTATCAAGATGATGCAGGCCTTTGCAATCGTTTGGATGTCTGTGACTTTTTCAAAAATGGTAAACCACGCAAAACTCCAGTTGTAAGTTTATCCTTCCAACCAGAAAATCAAACGCGCCCATTCGTTTGTAGGTGTCGAGATATCGAATTTACATCAACCTATGCACATCTTGATAACGCTGCGGAAATGTTCATTTCACTCGCGTATGCAGGATCTGATGATGATGCAGAGGTGAGTAATTGACCGTCCGAAAACTACCCTCCGGTAAATGGCTTTGTCAGTGCTTCCCTTACGGGCGTGATGGGAAACGCATACGTAAGCAATTTGCTACCAAAGGTGAGGCGCTCTCCCATGAGCGCCGTTTAATGAATAACGCTGCAAACCAGCCGGTAAACGACAGCGCAGTGACTCTTTCGGCATTCGTTGAACGCTGGTACGAGATGCATGGCAAAACGCTCTCATCTGGTGATGAAAGAAAGGTGAAATTACTGGCCATATGCGAACGTCTTGGTGATCCATTGGCTTCTCACTTTGATAAAAACACTTTCGCTGTATACCGGGAACGGCGTTTGAGTGGTGAATGGAATCAGAAAGGCAAGAAGAAGCTGAGTGAAGCGACAGTAAACCGCGAGCAGTCTTATCTGCATGCAGTATTCTCGGAAATGAAGCGGCTGGGGGAATGGGAAGGAGATAACCCGCTGTCTGGAATCAGGCAGTTCAAAGAAGGTGATCAGGAGCTGGCTTTTCTGTATGAGGAAGAAATTGACCGATTGCTTGCAGCATGCGACCAGTCCGCAAATAAAGATTTAGGGATTATCGTACGGATTTGTCTGGCGACCGGTGCACGATGGAGCGAGGCTCAAGACTTAAAGCAATCTCAAATCCTTCCTGGTCGTCTGACGTTTACGCAAACCAAAAGCAAGAAGAACCGCACAGTGCCAATTTCACAACAACTACAGGCGATGCTCCCTAAAAAGCGTGGTGCCCTTTTCTCACCCGCATACGAGGCTTTTAAGGCAGCTCTCGCACGCGCAGGTATAGAGCTACCCAAAGGACAGCGTACCCATGTACTACGTCATACATTCGCGAGTCACTTCATGATGCGAGGTGGGAATATTTTGGTGTTACAGCAAATTCTCGGGCACAGCACGATCATGATGACAATGAGGTATGCGCATTTTGCCCCAAACCACCTTGATGCTGCGGTAGCACTTAACCCGTTCGATAACCGCCAAGAGGCAAAATAGACAAACACAAAAATATGCTGCCACGCTGCTGCCATTTTGCTGCCACTGGCAAACGACAAAAACAAAAAAACCACCCGTAGGTGGTTTCACGACACTGCTTATTGCTTTGATTATTCTGTTCTTTCCCATGGTACCCGGAGTGGGACTTGAACCCACACAGCGCGAACGCCGAGGGATTTTAAATCCCTTGTGTCTACCGATTCCACCATCCGGGCTCGGGAAGAAATTGGAGGCGCGTTCCGGAGTCGAACCGGACTAGACGGATTTGCAATCCGCTACATAACCGCTTTGCTAACGCGCCGAAATCTTCTGGCTTTTCAGCCGACATCCGCTATTGCCGATGTCTTTAATTTGGAGCGGGAAACGAGACTCGAACTCGCGACCCCGACCTTGGCAAGGTCGTGCTCTACCAACTGAGCTATTCCCGCATCACCAAGTAACTTTGTTAATCACTTGATTTTGTTATCGTCTGGCAATCAGTGCTGCCGTTCGATGCGTTGCATTCTACTTACCTGACGCAATGAGTCAACGATATTTTTCACCACTGACGATCGTTTGCTGAAATTTGCGCCGAAACGATCACTGTTCAAGCAAATCTCCCCACGCAGCGCTCAAATACTGGAACATTGACCACAACGTCAGTATCGCGGCAACGAAGAAAAGTGCGATCCCGGCGTACTCTACCCAAATATTTGGACGCCACAGCAGCCATGCGAGCGCGGCCATTTGCGAAGTGGTTTTCACTTTGCCGATCCAGGACACCGCCACACTGCTACGTTTACCCAGTTCAGCCATCCACTCACGCAGCGCAGAGATAATAATTTCACGCGCGATCATCGTGGCGGCAGGAAGCGTTACCCACCAGCTGTGATAGTGCTCGGTCACCAGCACCATCGCGATAGCCACCAGTACCTTATCAGCGACCGGATCGAGGAAGGCGCCAAAACGCGTGCTTTGGTTCCAGCGACGCGCCAGATAGCCGTCAAACCAGTCGGTGACCGCCGCAATACAGAAGATCAGCGCACAAACGAAGGGAGCCCAGGTGAATGGCAGATAAAAAGCCAATACAAAGAATGGGATCAGGATGACGCGAAACAGCGTGAGCAACGTAGGGATATTAAATTGCATATGACGGATAACTATCTGTTGTCAGTAAAATTACCCCTATGTTGCTACAGAGGGCCTAATGTTTCAACGAGTAGAAGATCTTTTCTGCCAGAGCTTGCGAAATACCCGGCACTTTTGCAATTTCTTCAATACTCGCGTTACGAAGACCTTGCAAACCGCCCATATATTTCAACAACATCTGCCGACGCTTCGGCCCGACACCTTCAATAGTCTCCAGCGTGCTGGTACTTTTCACCTTCGCCCGTTTTTTACGGTGCCCGCTAATCGCATGATCGTGAGATTCATCGCGGATATGCTGGATAAGGTGCAATGCAGGCGAATCCGGCGGAAGGCTAAAGCCCTCACCTTCCGGCTCAAAGAACAGCGTTTCCAGACCAGCTTTACGATCGGCCCCTTTTGCCACGCCCAACAAAAGCGGGTGCTGTTTGTCCCAGGGCACGTCCAGTTCAGCAAACACGGCTTTCGCCTGCCCCAGTTGACCTTTCCCGCCATCGATCAATATGACGTCCGGAATCTTACTTTCTTCAATTGCCTTACCGTAGCGCCGGCGGAGAACCTGATTCATTGCCGCATAATCATCACCCGGCGTAATACCCGTGATGTTATAGCGGCGATACTCGGCGCGCAGTGGTCCATTGGCATCGAATACCACGCAGGAGGCTACCGTCTGTTCGCCCATCGTGTGGCTGATATCAAAGCACTCCATGCGTTTCACTGCGGGTAACTTGAGTACTGATGCCAGCGCCGTCAGGCGTTGAGTTATGGTCGAATGCTGGGAAAGTTTTGTGGTTAACGCCACCGCCGCGTTGGTACGCGCCAGCTTCAGATACCGCGCGCGATCGCCTCGCGGTTTCGTCTGAACGTTGATCTTCCGCCCGGCCAGCTCAGACAAAGAGTCCGCCAGCAGGGTTTTATCGCTAAGATTAAAATCGAGCAGGATCTCACCGGGTAAGGTGCGCATCTGACTTCCCTGCAGATAAAACTGTCCGACAAAGGTTTCAACGACCTCGCCGAGTTCTGTTCCACCAGGTACTTTCGGGAAATAGCTACGACTGCCTAACACTTTACCCTGGCGAATAAACAGCACGTGTACACAGGCCATGCCGGCGTCAAACGCCACGCCGATGACGTCCAGATCGTCTCCGGTATTAGAGACAAACTGTTTTTCGGTCACGCGGCGTACGGCCTGAATTTGGTCACGAATGCGGGCAGCCTCTTCAAACTCGAGATTTTGGCTGGCCTTTTCCATCCGGGCGATCAGCTGCGTTAATACCTGATCGTCTTTCCCGGACAGGAACAGACGAACGTAATCAACCTGCTGCGCATACTCTTCCTCACTCACCAGACCCGCCACACACGGACCGAGGCAGCGGCCAATCTGATATTGCAGACAGGGCCGCGAGCGATTGCGATAAACACTATTTTCGCACTGACGAATAGGGAAGATTTTCTGCAGCAACGCCAGCGTTTCACGTACGGCATAGCCGTTAGGAAACGGTCCAAAGTACTCGCCTTTGGCATGCTTGGCCCCGCGATGCATTGCCAGGCGAGGATGGGTATCGCCGCTGAGGAAAATAAAAGGATAGGATTTATCGTCGCGCAGCAAAACGTTATAACGCGGCTGATACAGCTTGATGTAGTTGTGCTCAAGCAATAACGCCTCGGTTTCGGTGTGCGTTACCGTGACATCAATCTGCTGTATTTGCGCGACCAGTGCTTCGGTCTTACGCGATGCGAGGTTGCTACGGAAGTAGCTGGAAAGCCTTTTTTTCAGGTCTTTCGCTTTCCCGACGTAGATGACCGTCCCGGCGTCATCATACATACGATAAACGCCGGGCTGACTGGTCACGGTTTTCAGGAACGCTTTGGCATCAAACTGATCGGTCACTGGCTTGTTAATGTCTCCGCATTACACAGGCCATGGCGAATTGCCAGGTGAGTCAGCTCAACATCGCCATGAATGTTTAATTTACTGAACATTCGATAGCGATAGCTGTTCACCGTTTTAGGACTAAGATTCAGTTGCTCTGAGATCTCATTGACCTTCTGACCTTTGGTGATCATCAGCATAATCTGCAACTCACGTTCAGACAAACTGGCAAACGGGGTTTCCGTTTTCTCAGGCTCAATCTGGCTAAGCGCCATCTGCTGAGCGATATCGGAGGCAATATAACGTTGGCCAGAATAAACCGAACGAATCGCACTCACGACCTCCTGGGGCGCAGCCCCCTTACTGAGATAGCCCGCGGCTCCCGCCTGCATGACTTTTGCAGGTAACGGGTTTTCGGTATGGACAGTCAGCATGATCACTTTAATGTCAGCCGTTGAACGCGCAATTTTACGCGTTGCCTCAAGGCCACCAATACCGGGCATATTCATGTCCATCAGCACAACGTCAACGGAATTTGAGCGGCACCATTTTACCGCATCTTCACCGCAGCACGCCTCGCCGACAACTTTAATGCCTTTTATATCTTCAAGAATGCGTCGTATCCCTGCGCGCACCAGTTCGTGGTCATCAACAAGAAAAACGTTGATCAAAGGAATATCTCCAGAATAGGGATAACGCTACCGATAGTTAATCGGTCCTATGTTAACGGGTTTTATCTCAACTTTGAAATGTAAAAATCGCCGTCTTTCGATTTTGCTCTCGTTTTTGGAAATTAGAAGGTACGACGAGTGGAAACTTTCTGTTATGGCAACCTTTTGCCACGGTTATATCTGCATAGCTGTTTCAGAATAGTGACAAAAAATTCATATTCGTCCGTTGAATGCAAAATAGGCAGCTAAAGTTGTAACAATAATTAACGAGTAAAATACTCGAAATAAACAACAGGTGGAGAAAATATATGCAGCGCAACATGTTGTTTATTTTAATGTCCGCGACTTATGTTTGCGCAGAAAACAACCGCTGATATTTTTAGCCTCGCTTATGGTATACTCCGGCGCCTTAAGATTTGACATCGCACTTTTTCATTGAAACATAACGAGGAAAATAAATGAGTACGCCTGACTTTTCCACTGCTGAGAATAACCAGGAACTGGCCAACGAAGTCACCTGCCTGAAAGCCATGTTAACGCTGATGCTGCAGGCAATGGGCCAAGCCGATGCAGGGCGCGTGATTCTTAAAATGGAAAAACAGATCGCGCTGATTGAAGATCAATCACAGGCTGCGGTATTTTCCAGCACTGTTAAGCAAATTAAACAGGCCTACCGCCAGTAATAAGAACCCGGCTGACAGCGATGCTCTCAGCCGGGTTTGCGTCTGACACTCAGAACGATAATTTACTCAGATCAGCCCGGTTGCCGCGGCATAACAGGCGATCTGCGTTTTGTTGGGTGCATTAAATTTCTTTTGCATATTTTTCTGGTGAAAGTTAACGGTATTTTCAGAAATCGACAGAATTATCGCTATCTCTGAAGAGGTTTTCCCCTCTGCCGTCCATTTCAATATCTCTTTTTCCCGCTTACTAAAGCGCATCTCTGGCGCCATGACCATGTCATCTTGCAGCCGCGTCAGTACCGACAAGCTTTCCCGCACCAGTAGTTGCATCCTGAGCTCTACCTCATCGTTTGCAAAGCGACTATTACGGACACTCGCACGCGATACCGATAAAAAACCCAACGCCCGATTAGGCAACATTAAGCATTGCGTCATCCCTTTACGTAAACCGTGATTGCGCGCAGCATCCCACAGGGGCTGTGCATCGCGAAATAAGGTATCGTTCCAGGGTAAATGCCCCTGACTGAAGTTTTCAGGCTTCAGCACCGGATCAATAGCGAAATAATTCTCGGACTGATAATGCGCCACCCATGCTTTGGGATAGGTCGTGTGAAGCGACGTTTTAGGTCGGGTAAAAGGTACGGGATGACGAACACAGAGCGCGTAAAAATCGAACTCTAAATGCTGCGTCTGTTGTTGTAGTTCATTATAGACATCCTCTGCCGTCGCCATTTCCTGAAAGCGTAACAGCATACTCCGTCGCCAGGTGAAGAAATCATGACCCTGCATACTAAGTGGTAATACCCCTGAGATTGATAATCATCCAAACATATGAAACAAGCTAACACATAAATGTATTTTATATATGCAAATTATCGGACAAATGGTCAATTACTTGAGTATTACTCAACGACGGCAGGAAGTAGCAGTATTGGGAGTTAATAATAAAGCAATAATTATAAATAGTTATGCGAACAGCACTCACCAAAAAACAATTTCGACGAGTGCTGCATGCACTATTTATTGCATCAGAAACTTTTCAAGAAACTGACGGGTTCGCGGTTGCTGCGGATGCGTGAATAAGGACTTAGCGGGCCCCTGCTCCACTATCCGTCCTTGATCCATAAATATCGCCCGATCGGCAACGTCGCGCGCAAAGCTCATTTCATGCGTCACAATCACCATGGTGCGTTTTTCCTGCGCCAGTTGGCGGATGGTGTTAAGTACCTCACCAACCAGTTCAGGATCAAGCGCGGAGGTAGGCTCATCAAAAAGAATAACCTCAGGTCGCATCGCCAACGCCCGGGCAATAGCCACGCGCTGCTGCTGCCCGCCGGACAAACGCCGCGGATAGCTGGTTTCTTTACCAGCTAACCCGACTTTCGCCAGCAGTTCGCGCGCTCGGGCTGTCGCTTCGGCTTTCGGTTCGCCTTTAACAATCACCGGACCTTCAATAATGTTTTCCAGCACCGTGCGATGCGGGAACAAATTAAAGTTCTGGAACACAAAGCCCACGTGCTGGCGCAACTGACGAATCAGACCTTTCTGCTGAGTTAACGAACGCGCGGTATCAATGGTAATCTCACCCACCTTAATGGTGCCCGCCTCCGGTTGCTCCAGCAAATTAATGCTGCGCAGCAGCGTCGTTTTGCCCGAACCGCTCGGCCCGATAATCGCCACAACTTCACCGGGTTTGACGTCAAGATCGATCCCATGCAGCACCGTTTGCCCATGGAATTTTTTGACCAGGTTTCTGACTTCGATAGCACTCATTTCGGCTCTCTCTCCTGGCGATTCAGTTGCTCTTCAAAATAGTTTTGCAGTGCAGAAAGCACCGTCGCCATCACCCAATAAATCAACGAGGCTGCCAGATACATCGTGAATACCTCCAGCGTACGCGAGGTAATCAACTGCGCCTGACGGAACAGTTCCGGTACCTGAATAGTCGCGGCCAGAGAGGTGTCCTTCACCAGGCTGATAAAGCTGTTACTCAGCGGCGGGAGCGCAACCCGCGCAGCCTGCGGCAGGATTGCCCGGCGCATGGTTTGCCACCGCGTCATACCAATACTGGCACCCGCTTCCCACTGCCCTTTGTCGATGGAGGAGATTGCCGCACGCAGCGTTTCCGCAGCGTAGGCCGCCGTATTAAGCGATAAGCCAATCATCGCCGCCGGAATAGGATCAAGCTCAATACCAAACTGCGGCAGACCGTAATAGATCATGAACAGCTGGGCAATCAACGGCGTTCCGCGAAAGATAGAGATATAAAAGCGCGCCAGCCAGCGCACAGGCAGCAGCGGCGACAGACGCATCAGCGCCAGGATAAAACCCAGCACGAGACCAAAGAACATCCCACCGATACTCAGTTGCAGCGTAAACACTGCGCCCTTGAGCAGATACGGCAGAGAATCAATCACCAGTTGGATACTTTCATGCATTAGCGTTTTTCTACCTGGTCGTTACACGTGAGGGTGGTAGGCAAACAGCGCAGGCGCCCCACCAGTATGAATAAAGAGAATTGGCCCTTCATCTTTGAAGCGCTTCTGGCTAATGCCATCAATCAGACCCGCCATCGCCTTGCCGGTATACACCGGATCCAACAAAATGCCTTCCAGACGCGCCAGCAGTTTTACCGCCTCCATGCCCTCTTCGTTTGGCGTACCGTAGCCCGGCGCATAATAATCGTCCCATAACAGGATTTCCGCTGAGGCCGTCAGTTCCAGCTCCCTGGCAATATCCTGCTGAAGTGCAACAACTTTGGGCTTTTGATCCGCCACGCTGCGTGAGACGGTCACGCCGATAAGTTCGACGTCAGGCATCAATTGCTCCAGGCCCACGGCCAGTCCGGCATGGGTTCCCGCACTACCCGAGGCCACCACTACGGAAGAGAGCGAAACGGCCCCTTCACACTGTTGGGCAATTTCCAGCGCGCTTTCCACATAGCCCAGCGCACCCAGTGCATTGGAGCCCCCAACCGGGATCACATACGGGCGGAACCCTTGCGCTTCAATCCGCGTCGCCAGATCCTGTAGCTGTGCATTCGGATCGGTCAGCGCATCGCACATTTCAATTTGCGTATTAAACAGGTCCAACAGCAGACGGTTGCCATTGGTGAGATAGTTTTCGGCAGTGGTGCCTATCGGATTTTCAACAGCGCCACGCAGTGCAGGCCTAGCTTAGCGGCGACCGCCGCCGTCTGGCGAACATGGTTAGACTGAATAGCACCCGCGGTTATCAGCGTATCCGCGCCTTCACGCAGCGCGTCTGCGGCCAGAAACTCCAGCTTACGCAGCTTATTGCCGCCCATAGCCATCGGCGTGACGTCATCGCGTTTAATGAAAATATCGCGCCCGAGGTAATCTGAGAGGCGCGGAAGATATTCGAGTGGCGTTGGCGCGCCAATAAATTCCAGACGTGGAAAGCGCGTTAAATTATGCAGCGGCATACAGCCTCCGGTATTCGTTGTTGTGATGTTCTTTTATTATGCACGTTCAGGCGCAATGAAATAAAAAAAGGCGCTGTTAAAGGCGCCTTTTTTCATCAGATGACGATTATTTCGTCACATCTGCTCCAAACCATTTTTCAGACAGAGCTTTCAGTGAACCGTCTTTCTGCATTTCAGCAATGGCTGCATCCACCGCTTTCAGCAGATCTTCATTGCCTTTACGCAGCGCCACGCCGGACTCCTGGCGGGAGAATGCTTCACCGGTAACGGCCAGCGTATCCTTGGTTTTTTTCACCAGATCCAGCGCGGCCAGACGGTCAACCAGGATGGCGTCGATACGACCTACACGCAGATCCTGATATTTGGTCGGGTCATCATCATAGGTACGAATATCCACGCCCTGCACGTTCTGGCGCAGCCACTCTTCATAGTTGGTTCCCAGACCCACGCCGACTTTTTTACCTTTCAGATCGGCAGCAGTCTTAATAACGCCTTCATTGCCTTTCTTCACCAGCGCCTGGATACCAGAGACCGTATACGGGGTAGAGAAATCGTATTTTTTCTTACGATCATCAGAGATAGTCACCTGGTTGATGACCACGTCAATGCGTTTGGAATCAAGAGAAGCCAGCATACCGTCCCATTTGGTCGGCTTCAGCGTGGCTTTCACTCCAAGATGCTTGGCCAGTTCCTCGGCAAACTCCACTTCGAAACCGGTCAGCTTGCCGTCATCGCCCTGAAAACTAAACGGGGGATAGGTCCCTTCCAGGCCCACCAGCAGCGTGCCGCGCTCTTTAACTTTATTTAACAGACCTTCATCTGCATAAGTCTTCACGCTCATTCCGGCGACAAGTGCAACAGCCATTACACCCATCAGAGCCTGACGTCCCAGAAGTGCTAATTTCATAGTTACCCCGAATATTGTCATTAGTGACTATCATTTATGACTACAGTGTAAAGCGTTTGCCGTGATCCACAAACACGACTCTGTTACACCTTATTCGTTTTTAATATATATCAGAACTGGCTGTCCAGGAGGATTTCTGCATATGTCCCATATGCGTATGGGCTTTAAACTGCTCATACTTACGCAAGGCGATGCGGTAATTGTTGGTGCTGGTTTCCGGTAGCCACGGGGCAAGGTTTTCGTCGAGAAACCCTTCCTGCAGCAGATCGTGAGAGATATTTTGTTCGGTCAGATGATTCCCGAGGCGACGCAGGCGCACAACGTATTCGCGTACCGTGCCGTGACTCATTTCGGTCTGCTCGAATAAAAATTGCTTGAAGCCGATAATGTCAAAAAAGTCGCTCTGCTCTTTGCAGTGCAAATCACCACAAAAACGACACAGCGCCACCCACTCTTTTTTCTCCTGTTCCCACTCTGCTTCATTCAGCAACGTGTCCAGTCGGGCGATGGCGATTTTATTCACAATTTGCCCGCGGCGAACCAGCGTGATCCTGTCGAGCAACTTAAAGCAATGGGCGCAATGCGTCTGGCTGTGTTTGAAATCTTTGAGGTAGCGGCTTAGAGGCCGTCTTTTTGATTGCTGCACCGTCATGAGAACTCCTGGTAGTCAATTCGTAATGCGGCATTGTTCAGGGGTAATGATGTACCCCTATAGCTTACCCAGCTTGGTGCGTAGACGTTTGATGGCCTGACTGTGCAACTGGCTAACCCGTGACTCCCCCACTTCCAGTACCGCGCCAATCTCTTTCAGATTCAGCTCTTCCTGGTAGTACAGCGTTAACACCAGCTTTTCGCGTTCCGGCAACGCTTCGATCGCGTCCATCACGCGCTGGCGGAGGTTACCCTCAAGTAGCTGCTGTAACGGGTTTTCCTGCTGATGTTCTTCCGTCACCAGCTCAATACTATCGCCATGCTCTTCCCGCCACTCGTCGTAGGAGAAGAGTTGGCTATTATTGGTATCAAGCAACATCTGACGATACTCTTGCACAGGAATAGCCAGACGCTCCGCCACTTCGGTTTCCGTCGCGTTACGCCCTAATTCCTGCTCCAGTTGCCCCATCGCCTGTGCCACTTCGCGAGCATTGCGCCGAACGCTACGCGGCACCCAATCCCGGCTACGTAGTTCGTCCAGCATCGCTCCACGAATACGCTGCACTGCGTAAGTGGTAAATGCCGTTCCTTGCAAAGCGTCATATCGGTCGACTGCATTCAATAACCCGATGCCGCCCGCTTGTAGCAGGTCATCCAGTTCTACGCTCGCCGGCAAACGCACCTGAAGGCGCAATGCTTCGTGACGCACCAACGGTACATAACGCTGCCACAGCGAGTGTTTATCCATTACACCTTCAGCGGTATACAGTGAATTCACGATAAACAGCCCTGCGTTAAATGAGTTATCGGCATGATTATCCGTTTCTGCAGGGGTTTTAATCGGGTGAATAGTGGGTGAAATGGGGGGTTATTTGGGGGTTACGGGTAAAGCTGAATGTAAAAAACCCCGCCGGAGCGGGGTTTGCGCAGTAAGCGTAAATTAACGCAGCAGAGACAGTACGTTCTGCGGAACCTGGTTGGCCTGTGCCAGTACAGAAGTACCTGCCTGCTGCAGGATCTGTGCTTTGGACATGTTGGACACTTCGGTCGCGTAGTCAGCATCTTCGATACGGCTACGTGCAGAAGTCAGGTTGTTAACGGTGTTGCCCAGGTTGGTGATGGTAGAGTCGAAACGGTTCTGCACCGCACCGAGGTCAGAACGCAGCGCATCGACCTGTGCCAGAGCTTTATCAAGAACAGCCAGCGGATCTGCAGTGCTGGTGCTTGCTTTAGCAACGTCTTCGTTAACCAGTTTAGCGCTACCGTTTTTATCGGTAGTAACATACATGGTTTTACCGCCAGTGGTCACGTTACCATCAATATCAACGGCATAAGTTGCGCCACTCGCTTTCAGCGTGCTGCCAGTTTTGGTTGCGTTCGCATTCTGCAAATCGGTAACGGTAGCGGCTTTGTTTGCGGTAGTTGCTGCAGTTGTCAGTGTACCATTCTGGCTGGTATGTAAAGCCACGTCAGTTTTCACTTCAGCATCGGTACCAGAAGCATCAGTTGATGCCCCAATGGTAAAGGTAACTGTTTTACCATCAACTTTTGCAGTATAGGTACCATTACCAAATGTTGGATCGGTACCTTCAGCAGTTTTAGTAAACTCCATACCGTCAAAATTGAATTTCTCACCAACTTTGGTATTTGCACCCAAAGTTGCCATACTCGTTGCACTGGCGTTGGCAGTTGACGTCGTCGTATAGACTGCTGATGCTGTGTTAACTTCTGAGGAATTGTCAGTTAATCCTCCATCTTTGGCGCTGACATACATGTCTTTGCCGCCAACCTGTACACCCTGAGTTTTTATATCAACAGTGATGTTTGTAACATCAGCAGCAGCAGCAGCACCAATTTTAACTTTTCCGCTGTAGTTATCAGTACCAGTCGCGCCAAACTTGGAGACCAAATCGCTGGCAGTGGCTTTCTGCGCACCGTTCACGCGGAAATCAGCTACACCAAGGCTCTGAGTATCGATTTTTTTCAGGTCAATGGAGATAGTTTCGCCATCGTTAGCGCCAACCTGAATTTTCAGAGTGTTGTCCTGAGCCAGTACTTTCACGCCGTTGAACTGAGTCTGACCGGATACGCGGTCAATTTCACCCAGACGCTGAGTGATTTCGTTCTGGATGGAAGTCAGGTCGCTATCGGAGTTAGAACCGTTAGTTGCCTGAACGGTCAGTTCACGTACACGTTGCAGGTTGTTGTTGATTTCGTTCAGAGCACCTTCTGTGGTCTGCGCGATGGAGATACCGTCGTTAGCGTTACGGGAAGCCTGAGTCAGACCTTTGATGTTTGCGGTGAAGCGGTTTGCGATCGCCTGACCAGCAGCATCGTCTTTCGCGCTGTTGATACGCAGACCAGAGGACAGACGCTCGATAGCGGAGCTCAGAGTGGACTGAGATTTGTTCAGGTTGTTCTGGGTCAACAGCGACAGGCTGTTTGTATTGATGACTTGTGCCATGATCTTTTCCTTATCAATTACAACTTGATGTTATTGGGCTGTTGCCCACGGTTTCTCACCGTAACCCATGTATCGGCACCTTAAATTCGAACTTTAGGAAATTTTTACTTTCCGCTCTCTTTTTTCTTAGCCCCTGAAATACCCTCTTTATATGCCATTATTCTGCGCATTATTTTTACAAAACTATCATTAAACTTTGCGCGCAGATTGCCGATAACCCGCTTAACTACTGTTTGCAATCACAAGGAATTAGGCATGCCTTCATTTACTTCATTGGGCGTCGGCTCAAACTTACCACTGGATACATTGCTAACAAACCTGACTACTGCTGAAAAAAAACGCTTAACCCCAATTACCCAACAGCAGAGTACGAATACGGCCAGATTAACCGCCTACGGCACGCTAAAAAGCGCGCTGGAAAAATTCCAGACGGCAAATACAACGCTGAACAGCGCCGATCTGTTTAAAAGCACAACCGTAACCAGCAGTACAGAAGATCTGACGGCCACGACCACTGCTGGCGCAGCGCCGGGGACCTATATGATTAGCGTAGCGCAACTGGCGCAGGCGCAATCATTAAGTACCAAAAGCGGTATCAGTTCGGTGAAAGAGGCGTTAGGTGATACCTCCTCCGACAGCCGCACCATTAAAATTGAGCAAAAAGGTCGCAAAGAGCCGCTGGAAATTAAACTCAGCAGAGACCAAACGTCGCTGGAAGGGATCCGTGATGCCATTAACGACGCCGACAGCGGTATTTCCGCCAGCATCGTTAAAGTTAAAGAAAATGATTATCAGTTGGTATTAACGGCCGATAGCGGTGTCGATAATAAGATGACCATTTCCGTCAGCGGCGACAGTAAGCTCAATGATTTACTGGCCTACGACAGCACCGCCGGCAGCGGAAATATGAAACAGCTGGTGGAAGCTAAAAATGCACTGTTGAAAGTTAACGGCATTGATATTGAACGCCCAAGCAACACCATTACCGATGCACCGCAGGGCGTGACGCTGAATCTGACTAAAGAAGTCACCGACGCGCGGATCACCGTCACCAAGAGCAATGAAAAAGCGACAGAAGCAATCAAAGGTTGGGTTGATGCCTACAACTCGCTGCTGGATACTTTCTCCGCGCTGACCAAATACACTGAAGTTGATCCTGGTGCCGAAACTCAGGATACGAATAATGGTGCACTGCTCGGCGACAGCGCGGTGCGTACTATTCAGACAGGCATACGCGCCCAGTTTGCCAACGGCGCCAGCGACGGTGCGTTTAAAACGTTGGGCGAAATCGGTATTACCACCGACGGTACCTCAGGCAAGCTGAAGATTGACGACACTAAGCTCGAAAAAGCGCTGAAAGATAACACCGCGGCGACTCGTCAATTACTGGTTGGTGATGGTAAAGAAACCGGTATTACCACCAAAATTGCCACCGAAGTAAAAGGTTACCTGGCCGATGACGGCATTATTGACGTTGCCCAGGACAATATTAACGCCACGCTGAAAAAGCTGACCAAACAGTATCTGGCCGTCAGCAACAGCATCGACGATACCGTCGCGCGCTACAAAGCACAGTTTACGCAGCTTGATAGCATGATGAGCAAGCTGAATAGCACCAGTAACTATCTGGGCCAGCAATTTACGGCGATGAGTAATTCCTGATAACACGAGGTAAGCATGTATACCGCGAGCGGTACCAAAGCCTATGCACAGGTCAGCATAGAGAGTGGCGTAATGAGCGCCAACCCACATCAGCTGATTGAAATGTTGTTTGATGGCGCGAACAGCGCCCTGGTGCGCGCTCGCCTGTTTATGCAACAGGGTGATATCGTCGCCAAAGGTGAGGCGTTAAGTAAAGCCATTAATATTATCGACAATGGCCTGAAGGCAGGACTTGATCAAGAGAATGGCGGCGAAATCGCCACCAATCTGTCTTCTCTGTATGACTATATGATTCGCCGTTTACTGCAAGCTAACTTGCGTAATGATTGTCAGGCCATTGAAGAAGTCGAAGGGTTACTCGGCAACATTGCAGATGCCTGGAAACAGATCTCACCGAAAGCATCTTCCCAGGAGTCTCGTTAATGACCTCAGCCGTGGAGTTTATCAACCGTTGGCAGCGCATCGCGCTGCTCAGTCACTCACTGCTGGAACTGGCGCAGCGCGGTGAATGGGACCTTTTACTGGAACAGGAAGTTACCTATCTGCAAAGTATTGAAGTGGTCATGGAAGAGCAAACTCCACCAGGCATTACGCGAAGTATTCAGGATTTAGTGGCCGGGTACATTAAACAGACGCTGGATAACGAACAACTGCTCAAAACATTGTTGCAGCAGCGTCTGGATGAACTCAGCAATCTCATCGGTCAGTCGACGCGCCAAAAGACGCTAAATAACGCTTATGGCCGTCTTTCCGGCATGCTGTTAGTTCCCGACGCCCCCACTGCACCACAATAATTTCCCGTCTCGTCTGAATAATCTTCCATACTCCAGAGGTCGGCCAAACGACTTCTGGAGCACGGAAGATGAAAAATCCCACGTTATTGCAGTATTTTCACTGGTATTACCCCGAGGGCGGTCAACTCTGGCCCGAACTTGCCGAACGCGCAGGTGGACTCAATGACATCGGCATCAATATGGTGTGGTTACCTCCCGCTTATAAAGGCGCATCCGGCGGCTATTCCGTTGGCTACGACTCCTACGATCTGTTTGATCTGGGCGAATTCGACCAAAAGGGAACCGTCGCCACCAAATATGGCGATAAAAACCAGCTGCTGGCGGCGATAGACGCGCTAAAACACAATGATATTGCCGTACTGCTCGACGTGGTGGTTAACCACAAAATGGGCGCAGATGAGAAAGAGAATATTCGTGTCCAGCGGGTTAACGCCGAGGATCGCACGCAAATAGACGATGAGATCGTCGAATGCGAAGGCTGGACGCGCTACACCTTCCCTGCCCGCGCAGGCAAGTACTCGCAATTCATTTGGGACTTTAAATGCTTCAGCGGTATTGACCATATCGAAAATCCAACCGAAGACGGCATTTTTAAAATCGTGAACGACTACACCGGCGAAGGCTGGAACGATCAGGTTGATGATGAGTTGGGTAATTTTGATTATCTGATGGGCGAAAACATCGATTTTCGCAATCACGCGGTCACCGAAGAGATCAAATACTGGGCGCGTTGGGTGATGGAGCAAACCCAGTGTGACGGCTTTCGTTTAGATGCCGTGAAACATATTCCGGCATGGTTTTATAAAGAGTGGATTGAGCACGTGCAGGAAGTCGCCCCCAAGCCGCTGTTTATCGTCGCGGAATACTGGTCGCATGAAGTCGACAAGCTGCAAACCTACATTAATCAGGTGGAGGGGAAAACCATGTTATTCGACGCCCCTTTGCAGATGAAATTCCACGAAGCCTCCCGTCAGGGACGCGATTACGACATGAGTCAGATTTTCACCGACACCCTGGTGGAAGCCGATCCGTTTCATGCCGTCACGCTGGTGGCCAATCACGACACTCAGCCCTTGCAGGCGCTGGAAGCCCCTGTCGAAGCGTGGTTTAAGCCGCTGGCCTATGCGCTGATCCTGTTGCGCGAAAACGGCGTGCCGTCAGTGTTTTATCCTGACCTCTACGGAGCGCATTACGAAGACACCGGCGGCGATGGCGAAACCTATCCTATCGACATGCCGATCATTGAACAGCTTGATGAACTGATCCTCGCGCGCCAGCGCTTCGCACACGGGGTACAGACGCTCTTTTTCGATCACCCTAACTGTATCGCTTTTAGCCGCAGCGGAACGGACGACGATCCCGGCTGTGTGGTTGTTCTGTCTAACGGCGATGACGGGGAAAAGACCATCAATCTCGGTGCGAATTACGGGAATAAAACCTGGCGCGACTATCTGGGAAATCGCGAAGAAAGCGTGGTCACCGATGAAAACGGTGAAGCGACGTTTTATTGTAACGGCGGTAGCGTCAGCGTGTGGGTGATTGAAGACGTGTTATAAAGCTCAACCCCGGTGGCCGTTGGCTACCGGGGCGTATAGCTTATGGCAGTGGCGTGGTCAGCGGCGTTTTCTTTAACGCGTCAGCACATTCCTGCGTCGGGCGGTCGACCCGCTGCAGCGTCATACCGTTATATTCCAGCGTATTGCCTTCCCGCTCAATCTCATACAGCTCGCGTTTCACCGTCACGTTGGTGAGATCGCCAGAGATCATCGTCAGTTTCCCCGGCAGCGCGATCACTCGCTGCCACTGGCGACAATCCAGCGTGTCGCCCTCTTTTGTTACCACCAGGCTGGCAATCGCTTCCGGGCTCACCAGACTGCGTTGCGGACCTTTTGACTGCCAGTATCCTTCCAGACCGGCTGGCGCTGGCGTTTTCACCACGTCGTTATAATTTTCTACTTCGGCGCATCCGGTAAGCGCCAGAAATACAGCAACGATTGCTAATTTTTTCATCATTCATCCTGCATGCGAAGAAAATGGGATTGTGGCATTAAAGGCCTGATGTCGCCAGCCTTTCGGCAGTGTCGAGAAAGATTGATCCAGACGGTGTTACCTCTTATTACTCATAGTCAAAAATTCTGATCGGTGTAGTATCCACACTTCTTGTTACATACCTTCTGAGTTCAGAGGCACAACGCATGTCATGGCAACACTTCAAACAGGCCTGGTTAATTAAATTTTGGGCCCCCGCCCCTGCGGTCATCGCAGCGGGTATTCTCTCTACCTACTATTTCGGCATTACGGGAACCTTCTGGGCCGTTACCGGCGAATTCACTCGCTGGGGTGGTCAAATCCTGCAACTGTTTGGCGTTCACGCCGAAGAATGGGGATACTACAAGCTGATCCATCTCGAAGGCTCACCCCTGACCCGCATTGACGGCATGATGATCCTCGGTATGTTCGGGGGCTGTTTTGCTGCCGCATTGTGGGCAAACAACGTCAAATTACGCATGCCGCGCAGTCGGGTGCGCATTATGCAGGCGATAGTCGGCGGAATGATTGCCGGATTCGGCGCCCGGCTGGCAATGGGCTGTAACCTGGCCGCATTCTTCACCGGTATTCCACAGTTCTCGCTACACGCCTGGTTTTTCGCCCTGGCAACGGCTATTGGCTCATGGTTTGGCGCACGCTTTACCCTGCTGCCGATGTTTCGTATTCCGGTCAAAATGCAGAAAGTCTCCGCCGCTTCTCCGTTAACGCAAAAGCCGGATCAGGCCCGTCGCCGTTTCCGCCTCGGCATGCTGGTGTTTATCGCCATGATCGGCTGGGCGCTCCTCACTGCGATGGATAAGCCCAAACTTGGTTTGGCTATGCTGTTCGGCGTCGGGTTCGGGCTGCTGATTGAACGGGCGCAAATCTGCTTCACCTCCGCCTTCCGCGACCTGTGGATTTCCGGTCGCACCCATATGGCGAAAGCGATCATCTTCGGGATGGCGGTCAGCGCCATTGGTATCTTTAGCTACGTACAACTGGGCGTCGAGCCTAAAATCATGTGGGCAGGTCCGAATGCGGTGATCGGCGGCTTGCTGTTCGGCTTCGGCATTGTTCTGGCGGGCGGGTGTGAAACCGGCTGGATGTACCGCGCCGTTGAAGGCCAGGTGCATTACTGGTGGGTGGGTCTGGGCAACGTTATTGGCTCGACCATACTGGCCTACTACTGGGATGATTTTGCTCCCGCGCTTGCCACCAATTGGGACAAAGTGAATCTGCTCAACACCTTCGGCCCGCTCGGTGGCCTGCTGGTAACCTATCTGCTGTTATTTACCGCGCTGATGCTCATCATCGGCTGGGAAAAACGCTTCTTCCGTCGCGCTGGGCTGACGCCTGCCAAGGAGTCTGTATGAAAAATATCGTGCCTGATTATCGCCTCGATATGGTCGGCGAGCCGTGTCCGTACCCGGCTGTCGCCACACTGGAAGCGATGCCGCAATTGAAGAAAGGTGAGATTCTGGAAGTGGTGAGCGATTGCCCGCAGTCAATCAACAATATTCCACTGGATGCGCGTAATCACGGCTACACGGTGCTGGATATTCAGCAGGATGGTCCAACGATTCGTTATTTAATTCAGAAGTAATGCGATTCTCCCGTTGCCCGACGCAGCGGGAGAATGTTCGGCTTGCTACACCTGCATCGACATCACTTCCTGATACGCCGACACCAGTTTGTTGCGCACCTGGATCCCCATCTGCATCGATACCGACGCTTTTTGCATATCGGTCATCACATCGTTCAGCGCAATACCCGGTTCACCGAGGGTAAATTTCTCAGCCTGCACACGGGATGCGGTTTGTACATCACTGATCCTGTCTAACGCCGCATGCAGTTGACCGGCAAAGCTCACGGTCGGTTGTGGCTGCATATCCTGCATTTTTGCTGACATCGCCGTGGTCTGTAGCTGGCTGATGACCCCTTCAATCCCCTGTATTGCCGACATTCTGATCCCCTGGATAATTTTTTACGTAGTTGAGATTACCAGTTAGTCAATAAGATAAAGGCGTTAAATAACGATAAAAAACCACGGTTTTTAACGCATAGAAAAATTCGAAACCGCAAATAATGAGACCGTCAATTTTTCGAGTTTGCTGACCCGGGAGTGAGTCTTGTTCCACTTTGCAAAAAACGCCGTCCACGATAAGCCACGAGGTGCGAGATGAGTGCGACAGCATCGACTGCAACCCAGCTTAAACCTCTCGAGTGGTTAAACCGCCTGCGCGCGAATCCCAGAATTCCTCTGATTGTGGCGGGAGCCGCTGCCGTCGCGATCATCGTGGCGATGGTCCTGTGGGCCAAAGCGCCTGACTACCGCACGCTGTTCAGCAATCTTTCCGATCAGGATGGTGGCGCGATCGTCACCCAACTGACGCAGATGAACGTTCCCTACCGTTTTACTGAGGGAAGCGGCGCCATTGAAGTTCCTGCCGATAAAGTCCACGAACTGCGTTTACGTCTGGCGCAGCAAGGTCTGCCCAAAGGCGGCGCGGTGGGTTTTGAACTGCTGGATCAGGAAAAGTTTGGTATCAGCCAGTTTAGCGAGCAGGTCAACTACCAGCGCGCGCTGGAAGGTGAATTAGCCCGTACGATTGAAACGTTGGGACCGGTAAAACGCGCCCGCGTGCATCTGGCTATGCCGAAACCGTCGCTGTTTGTGCGTGAGCAAAAAGCGCCTTCAGCCTCCGTCACCGTCAACCTGGAGCCGGGTCGCGCGCTGGATGAAGGTCAGATCAGTGCGGTCACGCATCTGGTTTCCAGCGCTGTTGCAGGCTTGCCGCCGGGCAACGTTACGCTGGTCGACCAGGCGGGGCATCTGTTAACCCAGTCGAATACCAGTAGCCGCGATCTTAACGATGCGCAGCTGAAATACGCCAGCGACGTCGAAGGCCGCGTTCAGCGCCGTATCGAATCAATTCTGTCGCCGATTGTCGGCAACGGTAACGTACATGCGCAGGTCACCGCGCAGCTGGATTTTGCCAACAAAGAGCAAACCGAAGAACAGTACCGTCCAAACGGTGATGAGTCCCAGGCCGTGCTGCGTTCTCGTCAGTTGAACGTCAGTGAGCAGGTCGGTAGCGGAGCACCAGGCGGCGTCCCGGGCGCGTTGTCAAATCAGCCCGCTCCGGCAAATACTGCGCCAATCGCCAACCCACCCGCTAATCAGCAAAACGCGCAAAATACGCAAAACGCACAGACGGCGAATAACAGTAATAATGCCGGCCCGCGCAATACTCAGCGCAATGAAACCAGCAACTATGAAGTTGACCGCACCATTCGCCATACCAAAATGAACGTTGGCGATGTGCAGCGTCTCTCGGTGGCTGTCGTGGTCAACTACAAAACGTTACCAGACGGCAAACCGTTGCCGTTAACCGCCGAGCAGATGAAACAGATTGAGGATCTAACCCGCGAAGCGATGGGATTCTCCGACAAGCGTGGCGATACCCTGAACGTGGTGAACTCTCCCTTCACGGCGACCGACGATTCCATTGGCGAGCTACCGTTCTGGAAACAGCCGTTCTTTATTGATCAGTTAATGTCCGCAGGTCGTTGGTTGCTGGTTCTGTTGGTGGCGTGGATCCTGTGGCGGAAAGCCGTTCGTCCGCAGTTGGTCCGTCGCAGTGAAGAAGCGAAAGCCGTACAAGAACAAACGCGTGTCCGTCAGGAAACCGAAGAAGCGGTAGAAGTTCGCCTCAGCAAAGACGAACAAACCCAGCAGCGTCGTACTAATCAGCGTCTGGGAGCAGAAGTCATGAGTCAGCGTATTCGTGAAATGTCAGATAACGATCCGCGCGTCGTGGCGCTGGTCATTCGCCAGTGGATGAGTAACGATCATGAGTAATCTTACCGGTACCGATAAAAGCGTCATCCTGCTGATGACCATTGGCGAAGATCGCGCGGCGGAGGTGTTTAAGCACCTTTCCACGCGCGAAGTTCAGGCGCTCAGTACGGCGATGGCCAACGTTCGCCAGATTTCCAACAAGCAGTTGACGGAAGTGCTGGCCGAATTTGAACAAGAAGCCGAACAGTTTGCCGCGCTGAATATCAACGCCAACGAATATCTGCGCTCCGTGCTGGTGAAAGCGCTGGGCGAGGAACGTGCCTCCAGTCTGCTGGAAGATATTCTGGAAACCCGCGATACCACCAGCGGCATTGAAACGCTTAACTTTATGGAGCCGCAAAGCGCCGCCGACCTTATCCGCGACGAGCATCCGCAGATTATCGCCACCATTCTGGTGCACCTCAAGCGGGGCCAGGCCGCCGATATTCTTGCGCTGTTCGACGAGCGTTTACGTCACGACGTGATGCTGCGTATCGCCACCTTTGGCGGCGTACAGCCTGCCGCGCTGGCAGAACTGACCGAGGTACTCAACGGCCTACTCGATGGCCAGAACCTCAAGCGCAGCAAAATGGGCGGCGTGAGAACGGCGGCAGAAATTATCAACCTGATGAAAACCCAGCAGGAAGAAGCGGTTATTACCGCCGTACGCGAATTCGACGGCGAGCTGGCGCAGAAAATTATCGACGAGATGTTCCTGTTCGAGAACCTGGTGGATGTCGACGATCGCAGTATCCAGCGCCTGCTGCAGGAAGTGGATTCCGAATCGTTGCTGATTGCCTTGAAAGGTGCCGAACAGCCGCTGCGCGAGAAGTTCCTGCGCAACATGTCGCAACGTGCTGCCGATATTCTGCGCGACGACCTCGCCAACCGCGGTCCGGTGCGTTTGTCGCAGGTGGAAAACGAACAGAAAGCCATTCTGCTTATTGTGCGTCGTCTGGCGGAAACCGGCGAGATGGTGATAGGCAGCGGCGAGGATACCTATGTCTAACGAACTGCCGTGGAAAGTCTGGACCCCGGACGACCTCGCCCCACCGATGGCGGAGTTCGTCCTGGCTGACCACAGCGAAACCCCGCTGTCAGAAGAAACAGAAGAACCAGAGCTTTCCGCAGAGCAACAGCTTGAACAGCAGCTCGCACAGCTGCAACTGCAGGCCCATGAGCAAGGTTATAACGCGGGTCTGGCGGAAGGTCGACAAAAAGGCCACGAACAAGGTTATCAGGAAGGCCTGAGTCAGGGGCTGGAGCAAGGCCAGAACCAGGCGCGCGCTCAGCATGCGCCGATCCACGCCCGCATGCAGCAACTGGTGAGCGAGTTTCAGAATACGCTGGACGCGCTGGACAGCGTCATTGCCTCGCGTCTGATGCAAATGGCGCTGGAAGCTGCGCGTCAGGTTATAGGTCAGACGCCTATTGTGGATAACGCTGCGCTGATTAAACAAATCCAACAGCTGTTGCAGCAAGAACCGCTGTTTAGCGGTAAACCGCAGCTACGCGTACATCCGGACGATCTCCAGCGTGTAGAGGAGATGCTCGGTGCGACCCTCAGCCTGCACGGCTGGCGGCTGCGCGGCGATCCGACGCTGCATCACGGCGGCTGTAAAGTCTCTGCCGATGAAGGCGATCTGGATGCCAGCGTCGCCACGCGCTGGCAAGAACTCTGCCGTCTGGCAGCGCCGGGAGTCGTGTAATGACCACTCGCCTGACTCGCTGGCTCAACACGCTGGACAGCTTCGAAGAGAAAATGTCGCTGCTGCCTGCGGTGCGCCGTTACGGTCGCCTGACCCGCGCCACCGGGCTGGTGCTGGAGGCCACGGGATTACAGTTACCGCTGGGCGCCACCTGCGTTATTGAACGCCAGGACGGCAACGAAACCCAGGAGGTCGAAAGTGAAGTCGTGGGCTTTAACGGTCAGCGTCTGTTTCTGATGCCCCTCGAAGAGGTTGAAGGCGTTCTGCCCGGCGCACGCGTGTACGCAAAAAACATTGCCGGAGAAGGCCTGCAAAGCGGGAAGCAATTACCGCTTGGCCCTGCATTGCTGGGTCGTGTGCTGGACGGGAGCGGCAAACCGCTCGACGGTCTGCCCGCCCCGGATACCACCGAAACCGGGGCGCTGATTACGCCGCCGTTTAACCCGCTACAACGCACCGCGATTGAACACGTCCTGGATACCGGCGTACGTCCCATCAACGCGTTGTTAACCGTCGGTCGCGGTCAGCGTATGGGACTTTTCGCGGGCTCCGGTGTCGGTAAAAGCGTTCTGCTCGGCATGATGGCGCGCTATACCCAGGCCGATGTTATCGTCGTGGGTCTGATTGGCGAACGTGGTCGCGAAGTTAAAGATTTTATTGAAAATATTCTCGGTACCGACGGTCGTGCACGCTCGGTGGTGATTGCCGCTCCCGCAGATGTCTCGCCGCTGTTACGTATGCAAGGCGCGGCCTATGCCACGCGTATCGCCGAAGATTTTCGCGATCGTGGACAGCACGTATTGCTGATTATGGATTCCCTCACCCGCTACGCGATGGCGCAACGTGAGATCGCCCTTGCGATCGGAGAGCCGCCGGCAACGAAAGGTTATCCCCCCTCAGTATTCGCCAAATTACCGGCGCTGGTCGAACGCGCCGGGAACGGTATTCACGGCGGCGGTTCCGTTACCGCGTTTTACACGGTACTGACCGAAGGTGACGACCAGCAGGACCCCATTGCGGATTCCGCGCGCGCGATTCTGGACGGCCACATTGTGCTGTCCCGTCATCTGGCCGAAGCGGGTCACTATCCGGCCATCGATATTGAAGCCTCGATCAGCCGCGCCATGACCGCGCTTATTAGTGAACAACACTATGCGCGGGTACGTAACTTTAAACAGCTGCTATCCAGCTTCCAGCGCAACCGCGATCTGGTCAGCGTGGGGGCGTATGCCAAAGGCAGCGATCCCATGCTGGATAAAGCCATCGCCCTATGGCCACAGCTGGAAGCATTCTTACAGCAAGGCATTTTTGAACGGGCGGACTGGGAAGATTCTCTGCACGCGTTAGAACTGATTTTCCCTGGTGTGTGAGTAAGCAGGAGAGCATAGGTCATGGCACAACATGGTGCATTAGCCACACTGAAAGACCTGGCTGAAAAAGAGGTAGATGACGCCGCTGTCTTATTGGGAGAGATGCGTCGTGGCTGTCAGCAGGCGGAAGAGCAGTTGAAAATGCTGATCGATTATCAGCATGAGTACCGCAACAATCTGAACAGTGACATGGGTCAGGGGATTACCAGTAATCGCTGGATCAATTACCAACAATTTATTCAGACGCTGGAAAAAGCGATTGAGCAACACCGCCAACAGCTCAATCAGTGGACGCAGAAAGTAGACCAGGCATTGAACAGTTGGCGCGACAAAAAACAACGTTTACAGGCGTGGCAGACTCTGCAGGACAGACAAACCTCGGCGGCGTTACTGGCCGAAAACCGCCTGGATCAGAAAAAAATGGATGAATTTGCTCAGCGCGCAGCTATGAGGAAACCCGAATGATTACTTTACCCCAACTGATTACCACCGACACCGACGTAGCCGCAGGTCTTCAGTCAGGCAAAGCGGTTGATTCACCCGAGGATTTTTTAGCGCTGCTGGCGGGTGCATTAGGTGCGGACAACGCGCAGGGTAAAGACGCCCCGCTGTCGTTTGCCGACTTACAGGCGGCCGGTAGCAAACTGCAAAAAGGGTTATTGCAAAAAGATGGCGATTCAGCACCGTCGCTCAAGTTGACCGAACTACTGGCGCAAAAAGAGATGCACACTGATGCTTCTCTTGTCGACATGACAGACGCTCAGCAACTGTTGTCTGCCCTCACGCCCTCACTGAAAGTTAATGCCCTGACGACTCTGGGCAAAGTCGCTCAGCAGGATGAAAAAAACACCGCACTGAGCGATGAGGATCTCGCCAACCTGAGCGCGTTGTTCGCCATGCTGCCAGGACAACCGCAGACCACGCCGGCCGTCGACAGCTCGCCAGCCCCCGTTGATGCGACGCTTTCGGCGTTGTCACGAGGCTCGGTACACAGCGCTATCGCCGATAATGCTGGCGAATTGCTGCCAGGTGATGCCAAAAAAGGCAAAGCGGATATTGCAACGCCTGCCAGCAGCGTAGATCAGACAAACAATCCGACATTAACCCCGTTGACGGCAGCGGCGACGACCAGAGCGGAAATTGAAAGCTCCCCTTCGCCGACCAGCATTGGCATGACGACGGCGCCGTTAAGTGGCCCGCAGTCCCACGCTCAGCCGTTACCGACCGCCGCACCTGTGCTAAGCGCGCCATTGGGTAGCCAGGAATGGCAGCAATCACTGAGCCAGCACGTCACCCTGTTTACTCGCCAGGGCCAGCAAAGCGCAGAACTGCGTCTGCATCCACAGGATCTGGGCCAGGTGCACATTTCCCTCAAGCTGGATGACAACCTCGCGCAGTTGCAAATGGTATCGCCACACAGTCACGTGCGCGCTGCGCTGGAAGCTGCGTTACCGATGCTGCGTACGCAGTTGGCTGAAAGCGGGATCCAGCTTGGGCAAAGCAGTATCAGCAGTGAAAGCTTTGCCGGTAATCAGCAGTCTTCCGGGCAGCAACAGCAGGCGGGTCGCGCTCAGGGACAAGACATTTTTGCCGCTGAAGATGACGCCGTACTGGCAGCGCCAGCCTCACTGCAAGCCGCAGCACGCGGTGATGGAGCAGTAGACATCTTCGCCTAACGCCAGAGGTAGCATGATTATCCGCGTCTTTTCCACGCTTTGTCGTGGACAGGACACGGGATAATCAGCCCATAAGCTGTACCGAAACAGGAAGCCCGTATCTGATGACTGACTCCGCGATTAACAAAAAAAGTAAACGCGCTATTTGGATCCCTCTGCTGGTATTGATTACCCTCGCCGCCTGCGCAACTGCGGGTTATAGCTACTGGCGCATGCAGCAGCAGCCGTCCGCCAGCGTCAAAGCGGAACCGGCTCCACCGCCAGCCCCGGTATTCTTTGCGCTGGATACCTTTACCGTCAATCTGGGTGATGCGGACCGTGTACTGTATATCGGTATCACGCTGCGCATGAAAGACGAGGCAACGCGTTCACGTCTTAACGAATATCTGCCGGAAGTGCGCAGCCGCTTGCTGCTGCTGTTCTCTCGCCAGAACGCGGCTACGCTCGCCACCGAAGAAGGTAAGCAACAGCTCATTGCCGCCATCAAAGAGACGCTCGCGACTCCGCTCGTTGTTGGGCAACCCAAACAGGTTGTCACCGACGTTCTTTATACAGCTTTTATTCTGCGGTAAAGACATGGGCGACAGTATTCTTTCTCAGGCTGAAATCGACGCATTGCTTAATGGCGATAGCGAAACTAAAGACGAACCCATTTCCGGTATCGCAAAAGAAAGCGATATTCGTCCTTACGATCCCAACACCCAGCGCCGCGTGGTACGTGAGCGTTTACAGGCGCTGGAGATCATTAACGAACGCTTCGCGCGCCAGTTCCGTATGGGATTATTTAACCTGCTGCGCCGTAGCCCGGATATTACCGTGGGTGCGATCCGTATCCAGCCATACCACGAGTTTGCGCGCAACTTACCGGTTCCGACCAACCTGAACTTAATCCACCTGAAGCCGCTGCGCGGTACGGGTCTGGTGGTGTTCTCACCGAGTCTGGTATTTATCGCCGTCGATAACCTGTTCGGCGGTGATGGCCGCTTCCCGACGAAAGTGGAAGGCCGTGAATTTACCCATACCGAACAGCGCGTTATCAACCGCATGCTGAAGCTGGCGCTGGAAAGCTACAGCGACGCGTGGAAGGCCATCAATCCGCTGGAAGTGGAATACGTTCGTTCCGAGATGCAGGTGAAATTTACCAATATCACCACGTCTCCTAACGACATCGTGGTCAATACCCCATTCCACGTTGAAATTGGCAACCTGACCGGTGAATTTAACATCTGTCTGCCATTCAGCATGATTGAACCGTTGCGTGAGCTGCTGGTGAACCCGCCGCTGGAAAACTCGCGTAATGAAGATCAGAACTGGCGCAATAATCTGGTGCGTCAGGTTCAGCATTCTGAGCTGGAGCTGGTGGCAAACTTTGCTGACATTCCGCTACGGCTATCCCAGATTTTAAAACTGAAACCCGGCGATGTACTGCCGATTGAAAAACCCGACCGCATTATTGCTCATGTGGACGGCGTGCCTGTACTGACCAGCCAGTATGGCACGGTGAACGGTCAGTATGCGTTACGCGTAGAACATCTGATAAACCCGATTTTGAATTCGCTGAATGAGGAACAGCCCAAATGAGTGATATGAATAATCCGTCCGATGAGAACACTGGTGCATTGGACGATCTGTGGGCTGACGCGTTAAACGAGCAAAAAACTACGCCCACCAAAAGTGCGGCCGATGCGGTATTCCAGCAGTTAGGTGGCGGCGACGTCAGCGGTGCCTTGCAGGACATCGACCTGATCATGGACATTCCGGTCAAACTGACCGTCGAATTGGGCCGAACCCGCATGACCATCAAAGAGCTGCTGCGTCTGACGCAGGGTTCGGTCGTCGCGTTGGATGGTCTGGCGGGCGAGCCGCTGGATATCCTGATCAACGGTTACCTGATTGCCCAGGGTGAAGTGGTGGTTGTCGCAGACAAATACGGCGTACGTATCACCGACATTATTACCCCATCTGAACGCATGCGCCGTCTGAGCCGTTAATCATGAATACCCAGGCTACAGTTTCTCAGCCAGCCGCCGTACCCGGCTCACCGCTGGTTCAGGTAAGCGGCGCGCTGCTTGGGATCATCGTATTGATCCTGGCTGCAGCCTGGGTGATTAAGCGTATGGGGTTTGCCCCCAAAAGCGCCGGTACGCGCGGACTGAAAGTTGCGGCAAGTACCTCACTGGGTCCACGTGAGCGCGTGGTGATTGTTGAGGTTGAAGATGCGCGCCTGGTACTGGGCGTCACGGCCTCGCAAATTAACGTGTTGCACACCCTGCCCCCGGCGCCTGCTGATGCAGAAGAAAAACCGGCCTCCCCCGCGGATTTCCAGGCCATGATGAAGAGTTTGCTTAAGCGTCCCGGGAGATCCTGATGCGCCGTTTGTTATCCATCACGCTGGCAGGCTTATGGCTTTTCAGCCCAGTAGCCCTCGCCCAGCTCCCGGGTCTGGTTAGCCAGCCGCTGCCTGGCGGCGGACAAAGCTGGTCTTTACCCGTGCAAACGCTGGTGTTTATCACCTCGCTGACGTTCCTGCCCGCCATTTTATTGATGATGACCAGCTTCACCCGCATCATCATCGTTTTCGGTCTGTTACGAAATGCGCTGGGAACCCCTTCGGCCCCCCCGAACCAGGTGCTACTGGGCCTGGCGCTATTTTTGACCTTTTTCATCATGTCGCCGGTAATCGACAAAATCTACGTCGACGCATATCAGCCGTTCAGCGAAGAGAAAATCTCTATGCAGGAAGCCATGGAGAAAGGCGCACAGCCGCTGCGCGAGTTTATGTTGCGCCAGACCCGTGAAGCCGATCTGGCACTCTTCGCGCGCTTAGCAAACAGCGGTCCCCTACAGGGTCCAGAAGCCGTACCGATGCGGATTTTGCTTCCAGCCTATGTCACCAGCGAGCTGAAAACGGCATTCCAGATAGGCTTTACCATTTTTATTCCGTTTCTGATTATCGACCTGGTCATCGCCAGCGTGCTGATGGCGCTCGGGATGATGATGGTCCCCCCGGCCACGATCGCGCTACCGTTCAAGCTGATGCTGTTTGTGTTGGTAGACGGTTGGCAATTGCTTGTCGGCTCGCTAGCTCAAAGCTTTTACAGTTAGAGGCGCGAAATGACACCTGAATCGGTCATGATGATGGGCACAGAGGCGATGAAAGTCGCCCTGGCCCTTGCCGCGCCTTTGCTGTTGGTCGCCCTCGTCACAGGTCTTATCATCAGTATTTTGCAGGCGGCGACCCAGATAAACGAAATGACGCTGTCCTTCATTCCCAAAATTGTCGCGGTTTTTATTGCCATCATTGTTGCCGGCCCGTGGATGCTTAACCTGCTGCTCGACTACGTGCGTACGCTGTTCAGCAATATCCCCTACATCATCGGGTAGATGACATTATGCTGCAGGTGACCAGCGTTGAGTGGCTCCACTGGCTGAATCTTTACTTCTGGCCTTTGCTGCGCATCCTGGCGCTCATCTCAACGGCTCCAATTCTCAGCGAGCGCGCGATCCCCAAACGAGTAAAACTGGGGCTGGGGTTAATGATAACCGTCGTTATCGCTCCGTCGATTCCCCCGGTAGACGTCCCTATCTTTTCTATCGTGGCGCTATGGCAGGCAATGCAACAAATCCTGATCGGCATCGCTCTGGGCTTCACTATGCAGTTTGCCTTCGCGGCAGTACGTACCGCCGGGGAATTGATTGGTCTGCAAATGGGTCTCTCCTTCGCAACCTTCTTTGATCCCGGCAGCCGTCTGAATATGCCGGTACTGGCGAGACTGATCGACATGCTCGCCATGCTGTTATTCCTGACTTTTAACGGCCATTTGTGGCTTATTTCGCTGTTGGTGGATACATTTCATACCTTGCCAATCGGCGGCAATCCGGTGAACAGCAATGCGTTTCTCGCGCTGGCGCGGGCGGGTAGCCTGATTTTCCTCAACGGGCTAATGTTGGCCCTGCCGATAATGACGCTGCTACTCACCCTAAACCTCGCACTCGGTCTGCTGAATCGCATGGCTCCTCAGTTGTCGATTTTCGTCATCGGTTTTCCACTCACCCTCGCCGTGGGTATTTCATTAATGGCGGCCCTGATGCCATTAATTGCGCCATTCTGCGAGCGATTATTCAGCGAAATTTTTAATTTGTTGGCTGATATTGTCAGCGAAATGCCCGGAAAATAATAACCCTTAATTTTTATCCTGTTTTACTAAGGATTGTCCTAAATTTAAAAAGCGACAACATCCACCAGGATATCTCTGTCGCGGTTTATTTATTATTGACTCACTCACATAACGCAACATTTACTTTACTTTAAGATGTTTCCTGGCAAATTATACGCAACTTTACGGGATAGTAATTTCGCCTGAAAAACAGCGAAAGCGTCATCTTGGGTCGTTATTATTCCGTTTAGTTGTGATGAAAATAATCAGGTAAGGGGAATTATCGTTACGCATTGAGTGAGGGTATGCCATGTCAACGATTATTATGGATTTGTGCAGTTACACCCGGCTAGGGTTGACCGGATATCTGGTAAGTCGGGGGGTGAAGAAAAGGGAAATCAACAACATTTCCAACGTTGAGGAGCTCAGTCTCGCCTGTGTCTCTCAACAGCCCGCTGTGGTGTTTATTAATGAGGACTGCTTTATCCACGATCCTGCTAATAGCCAGCAAATAAAGCAAATCATTAATCAGCATCCCGGCACATTATTTATTGTGTTTATGGCAATTGCCAACGTGCATTTTGATGAGTATCTATTAGTCAGAAAAAATTTATTGATTAGTTCTAAGTCGATTAAACCAGATTCACTGGATGAACTCCTTGGCGATATTCTGAAAAAAGAAGTAGATTTTGTCATTGATGTGAATCTACCGACATTATCATTGAGCCGTACCGAGTCCAGCATGCTACGCATGTGGATGGAGGGTCAGGGAACAATACAGATATCCGACCAAATGAATATCAAGGCCAAGACCGTGTCATCCCATAAGGGGAATATAAAACGAAAGATAAAGACGCATAATAAGCAAGTTATCTATCACGTTGTGAGACTCACCGATAACGTTACCAATGGTATCTTTGTGAATACGCGCTAACACGTTCTGACTGGTGGCGAATCCACCAGTCAGGATCATGCAGCAAAACTCACCTTATTCTACTTTTTCCACGAAGATACCATCCTGATGACCTGTTTCATTAAAGAACCAGATACCGAGCGGGTAGTCTTCCAGCGAAACCAGGTACATGGTGCCTTCACTAAACTCTTCGATAGCCAGTACCACGCCCGGTCGACGAGGACCGCCGTCCGTTTTGACTGTGACCCGATCATTCACCTTCATAGTTTTCCTCCTGTGGCTTTGTGCCAGTGTAGAACAATTTCCTTTTTCTGGCAGCGCCCGCCTCGCGCGATTGCGGGTTTTATCGACGGTCTATACTTAAGTTGTGCGTATCTGATGTTTGGATGCGCTCCCCCGGTATCCTTAACGGTTGAGAGGTATGAGGATGAAAACCGCGAAAGAGTACAGCGATACGGCCAAACGTGAAGTCAGCGTCGATGTGGACGCGCTACTGAAGGCAATCAACGAAATCTGCGAGAGTGAAATTCATCGCAGTCAGGATGACCCGGAACGCGTCAGCGTCGACGGACGTGATTACCACACGTGGCATGAACTGGCCGACGCGTTCGAGCTTGATATCCATGATTTTAGCGTGTCGGAGATCAATCGCTGACTGAGGGCGAAAAAAATCCCGGCCCTTATCGGGTCGGGATCAAGCTTGCTTATGCAAGAAGCACTTGAAAATTCGTTACACCAGGAAATCTGATGTGAAACAAACCTTATCTGCAATTTTTTTGCCTGACAAGTAAATAATTCTCACTAAAATGATAAATATAACTAATGATTGAAAGATCACCCGGTTACGCGCACCCCAGGTGTTCAGGCATCCTGGCAGAGCTTTCTTCGCTCGCCCGGCACCAGTTCATCTTCACGGAATGCTTCCCGTTTGACGCCAAAGCCGTCGTACCAGCGACACTCCACCATTCCGCTGGCATACCCGGTAACGATCATGCGTGGGCCACCCTCTTTGGAGGTGACTTCCTCACTGACAGAAAAGACCATACCTGCCTCCTGTATCAAGAGAAACCTTTACACCTTAGACGACAAAGAAGGGTTTTGCGTAATCAACCCTGCGACAATTAGTGCGAAACTCCGCGCACTCTGGCGACACCTTTCACCAGCAGCACCACTATTGCGCCAATGATAAATCCGAGCACCAGATTCAGCAGGGTCGGAAGCATCAGCGCAATCAATGCACTTTGCTGTTGGGCAAAATGTTCAATCGCATGATGCAGCGGTGTTATTCCGTGCACCACAATTCCGCCGCCAACCAAAAACATCGCCAGCGTGCCGACCACGGAAAGTGTTTTCATAAGCCAGGGGGCAACGACCAGCAATCCTTTACCCAGCGACTGGGCCAGCGTACTGCGCTTTTCTGCCAACCAGTATCCGATATCATCGAGCTTAACGATAATCCCGACCAGGCCGTAGACCCCCACTGTCACCACTAACGCGATGCCAGATAACACCAACACCTGATTCAACAATGGCGCATCCGCTACAATCCCCAGCGTAATCGCGACAATCTCAGCAGATAAAATAAAGTCGGTACGTATCGCCCCTTTGATTTTGTCTTTCTCAAAGGTGAGTGGATCTTGCGCTGCCAAAGATGTCAGACGCTGCTGACGCTCTTCCGGGGTTTCTTTGTGCTTACGCGCTTCCAGGGTATGGAGAACTTTTTCTACACCTTCAAAACAGAGGAACGCCCCGCCTACCATTAATAAGGGGGTGATCGCCCAGGGAATGAAGGCGCTTATCAATAGCGCCAACGGCACAAGGATAACTTTGTTAACAAACGATCCTTTCGCTACGCTCCAGACCACCGGGAGTTCGCGGTTCGCCCGCACACCCGACACCTGCTGCGCGTTAAGCGACAGATCATCGCCCAGCACACCCGCGGTTTTTTTCGCGGCCAGTTTTCCCATGACAGAGATATCATCCAGCAAAGTGGCGATATCATCGAGTAAGGTCAATAAGCTACTTCCTGCCAAAATTTTTACCCTCAATATTATTTTTTTGCAGTCATAAGTATGAAGTAAAACACGCAATGCTGAAACTGACCTTTCTGGTCAACAAATTTTTAACATCAGCACGTAATTATAAATCTCGCCAGCAAGATAGTTTTAACGTTTACTATGTTGCACCTTTTTATTTCCACCGTGAGGGATTATGCGTTTCAGGCAATTGCTACCGCTTTTCAGTGCGCTTTTCGCGCTGTACATCATTTGGGGTTCCACGTACTTCGTTATTCGCATTGGCGTTGAAAGCTGGCCGCCGTTGATGATGGCTGGCGTTCGTTTTCTCTCTGCGGGGATTTTATTAACAGCATTCTTACTTATCCGCGGACATAAGCTGCCGCCTCTGCGCGTGCTCCTGAACGCCGCGTTAATTGGTATCCTGCTGCTGGCTGTCGGTAACGGACTGGTCACCGTCGCAGAACATCAAAATGTGCCTTCCGGTATTGCCGCCGTAGTGGTCGCCACCGTCCCGCTGTTTACGCTGTGTTTTAGCCACTTTTTTGGCATCAAAACACGCAAACTTGAATGGATGGGGATCGCAATTGGACTCGCGGGGATCATCATGCTGAACAGCGGTGGTAATTTGAGTGGTAATCCATGGGGAGCAATTTTAATCCTGATAGGTTCGATAAGCTGGGCGTTTGGCTCAGTGTACGGCTCGCGCATAACGTTACCCGTTGGCATGATGGCCGGAGCCATTGAAATGTTAGCCGCCGGTATTGTGCTGATGTGCGCCTCGCTGATTTCCGGGGAAAAGTTGACCACTATGCCGACGTTTTCAGGCTTTATGGCGGTCGCCTATCTGGCCGTGTTTGGTTCTATTATTGCCATCAACGCGTATATGTACTTGATCCGCAACGTCAGCCCGGCATTAGCCACTAGCTATGCCTACGTTAATCCGGTTGTCGCCGTACTGTTAGGTACCGGCCTGGGAGGAGAAAGTCTGGCGCCCATCGAATGGCTGGCGCTTGGCGTGATTGTATTTGCGGTGGTACTGGTCACACTCGGTAAATACTTATTTCCCATTAAAGCGGACGCCGTTGCGACCCCGTCGGAAAAGACGTTACAGTAAATGGATACCGAGGGTGTCGATCTGCGCACTTGCGCCACCGCCGCAGATCCACTCGATGACGCGTTCGGACAACGCGTCATCCCCCAGCTTTTCGCGCCCACGCAGGGCGCACTCCCAGACAATCAGTACGCGCCAGCCCAGAGCCTGCAATTTTTCACAATCCCGCGCGTCACGCTGAACATTTTTGCCTATTTTTTCCAGCCAGAACGCTGTTCGTGTGGCGGGGACTTTGAATAGATAGCAGTTGTGATGATGCCAGAAACAGCCGTGGGTAAAAATCACACAACGATAATCATCCACCACGAAATCGGGACGACCGGGTAACGTCGCATCCTGCACGCGAAACGTTACCCCCTGCTCTGCCAGTACGCTGGCAAGGCGTTTTTCAATTGCGGTATCGCGGGTTGCTATCGCCCGCATATTTTTACTGCGCGTCGCTTTATCGTGAACGTCTGCCATGCAGTTTCTCTTTCTCGCGAATAGCAACCGCCTGTTTGATTTTTGGCTCCAGCAGTCTGGCTACCGCCGCAAATGCCGGGACGACCACCGAATTACCAAACTGACGATAAGCCTGTGTGTCCGACACCGGGATCCTGAACTGATAGCCCTGAGGTGATTCAAATCCCATCAGGCGCGCGCACTCTCTGGGCGTCAGCCTGCGCGGACGGTATCGCTGATTGTGCGGATCATCAAAATCCTTTTCACCCAGCGCCATATCCCAACCGCGGTCGATCAGGATCTCCGCCCCATCTTTATAGTAACGCGCCGATAATGTGCGCGTTACGCAATCGGGATTGCCGGGATACACCATGCCATAGCCAAATCCATTGCCCCGTGCCTGATGCTTTTTCGCATAACGATACAGATATTTCCACAGCACCGGCGTGAGCACATATTTGGCATCGACGGTCGGCTCAAGTAGCTCCGCCAGCGTCGTACGCCGCTGAGGATAGCGGGAGACAATATCGCGCAGCGTGAAGTCTGATTTCAGATTCAGATCGCGGCGAAAGCCGACGAGCACAATACGTTCGCGATGCTGGGGCAAAAAATGTTGACCATCGATAATTTTCGGATCGTCCGGCCCGTTATCGTGTGCATCAGCCACGTCATAACCCAGCTCATCCAGCGTTTGCATAATGATGCGGAACGTTTTCCCCTGATCGTGACTCTTCAGGTTTTTGACGTTTTCGAGCACAAATATTGCCGGCCGACGCGCATCGATGATGCGCACCACGTCAAAAAAAAGTGTGCCTTGCGTATCGCAGGCGAAGCCATGAGCCCGCCCTAACGCGTTTTTCTTTGATACACCGGCCAGAGAGAATGGCTGACAAGGAAATCCCGCCAGCAGCACGTCATGCTGCGGAACATGCTGGCGGATATGTTCCGCCGCCTGCTGGTCACTCACCCCATCATGATGACTGAGGGTGATATCGCGAATATCTTCATTAAAATGGTGCTGGTGAGGATCGCAGTAGTAATTCGCTTTGTAGGTGCGCACCGCATGCTTGTTCCACTCACTGGTAAACACGCACTGCCCGCCAATCGCCTCAAAGCCGCGACGAATGCCGCCAATACCGGCAAAAAGATCGATAAAGCGAAAAGCATAATGTGGATGATGCGCAGGCGGCCTCGGCAGCAAGTCGTTCAGATGAGCCAACTCACCGTCGCTGAGGCGATGCCACGTTTCATTGGCAACCACTCGCTTGAAGATGGCCGGACTCCAGCGGTTCTCGCCAACACCATTCAGATGAGCAACCAGCGTTTTCACGTCATATATTTCAAGCAACTTAGCCAAAATCACCTGTGCGGCGGCCTCGTTATCATCTGCCATCGGGTTCATGGAACCTGCTACTGAAAAATTATCCTGCATACATTTAACCGGCCGAAATGGATAGCTGACAGGTTAACATAAATTAGCGCGGTTGACGTTGCGGCTGTACTGGCGACTAACGCAGCTTAAAGGGTTGAATCGCGTCAAGATCCAGCATTTCATATTCTCCTTTTAACTCCGCACTCAGCTTCGCCATGTACATCAGTAAGAAGTCAGCATTATGTTGCGCCAAATGCCGACCGTGTTCAGTTTGCATCGTCAGCGGCAGCGTCAACAATTTGGTCTGGAAGTGATCGAGTGCGTACTGTTTATCATCAAGGCTACGCTGTCGGGCAAACGGATCTTCCGCATCAAACAGCGCCACGCCTAACGCGCCGGACACAGCAAATACCCGTGCTAAACCAATTGCGCCCAACGCCTCAAGCCGGTCAGCATCCTGCACGATTTTGGCTTCAAGGGTTTCTGGTACGATTTTGGCGCTGAAACTGTGCGCCTCAATAGCATGGCACACGGCAGGTAATCGTTGTTGTGGGAAATCAGGGAAATCACGCTTCAAAACGCGACGCGTTTCCTGGGCTGCCAGTACCGACGAACGATGACGATCGGGATGGTTCTTCGGCAAACTGACGAGATCGTGAAAGTAGCACGCCGTCAGCACCACCAGCCAGTCTACGGTCACATCCATGCTCAACTTTTGTGATGTCATCCAGACGCGACGAAAATGAAAGATGTCATGGGCAGCGTCGTGCCCGGAATGATTGTCACGTAACCATGCTTCAAATTTCGACTGCCAGTACTGTAGTTCCATACTCTCGCTCTTCGCAGAAAGAAAACCACCTTAGCAACAATTCTCATGTCAGACTACCGTCGACGCTTTTTATCATCAATACATATCATTCACTTAATAAGCATCACTATAATGGATATATAAATCCATTATTCAAAACAAGCAGATCAATTATAATCCCGCATGCAAAATAAATAACAAATATCAATTATATACATTCAACAAGATAGAATAAAAGAAATCATAACTATATGATAAAAAATACATTTATATGGATAATATTAATTCGAACGCCATGCAATTTTAATTATATAAAAGCAACAATGAAACACTTTGAAATATCTTAAATACATTTGTTACATGTTATATTTAAAATTAAATGAACTTCATAGATAGTATTCAAATGTAGTCTTTCAGATAGTGTTACACATTCATTTTAATTATTATATAAAGGGAATACATAATGAAAAGAAAAGTACTGGCACTGCTTCTCCCTGCCTTATTAGCTGCAAGCGCAGCAAATGCGGCTGAAATTTATAATAAGAACGGCAATAAACTGGATCTGTACGGTAAAGTTGCTGCTCTGCGTTATTTCTCTGACGACGCAGGCAGCGACGGCGATCAGACCTATGCACGTCTGGGTTTCAAAGGCGAAACGCAAATCAACGATATCCTAACTGGCTATGGTCAGTGGGAATATAACATTCAAGCCAACGGCACCGATGGTGACAAAGGCGATTCATGGACTCGTCTGGCTTTCGCGGGCTTTGGATTTGGTGAGAACGGTACCTTTGATTACGGTCGTAACTATGGCGTCGTCTATGACGTAGAAGCCTGGACCGATATGCTGCCGGAATTTGGGGGTGATACTTATGCCCAGACCGACGTCTATATGACCGGTCGTACCAACGGTGTTGCTACCTACCGTAATAAAGGCTTCTTTGGTCAGGTTGATGGTCTGAACTTTGCCTTGCAGTACCAGGGTAACAACGAAGGTAGCAGCGCAAATCAAGAAGGTTCTGGTAATAGTAAAGGTAGAAAACTGGCGAAAGAAAATGGCGACGGTTTCGGTATGTCTACCTCCTATGACTTCGACTTCGGTTTGAGCCTGGGTGCCGCATACTCCAGCTCTGACCGTACCAATGACCAGGTTTCCCGTGGCCGTGGCGATAGTACTCATGTCAATAGCTACGCTGGCGGTGAAACAGCAGATGCCTGGACCGTTGGCGCTAAATATGATGCCTACAACGTTTACCTGGCAGCCATGTATTCTGAAACTCGCAATATGACCTATTACGGTTCAGGTGATGGACTTGCTGGCGGTATCGCTAATAAAACGCAAAACTTTGAAGCGACCGCTCAATATCAGTTTGATTTTGGTCTGCGCCCAGCAGTTTCTTTCCTGATGTCTAAAGGCGTTGATTTAGGTGGCTGGGAATACGACGGCAATGGCAATCCACGCTACACCGACAAAGATCTGGTTAAATATGTTGATGTGGGGATGACTTACTACTTCAATAAAAACATGTCCACCTATGTTGATTATAAAATCAACCTGCTGGACGAAGACGACAACTTCTATGAAAGCAATGGTATTGCGACAGATGACATCGTTGCCGTTGGTTTAGTCTATCAGTTCTAATTGATGCACAAACAGGCAAGCCCGCTTTTTATAAAGCGGGCTTTTTCATTATACGAAGCGTATTTTTTATCACACGGGCATTACAACGATAAACTTGTGAGGATACTCAAAGAAAAAGACATCCATGAGAACTGTCGTTGAAAGCAAGGCGTGCAAGTGCTTGAATAGTGGCGGAGAGAGGGGGATTTGAACCCCCGGTAGAGTTACCCCTACTCCGGTTTTCGAGACCGGTCCATTCAGCCGCTCTGGCATCTCTCCGTTTTGGCGGTTGCCATGATGCCAGGTAATTTGGCATTTTAACAGACCCAGTTCCGTCAATTTCGTTCAAGTGACGAGTTTGCGAGCAAAACGATGATTAAGTGGCCCTGGAAAGAACAAGAAGCAACCCGGAGTGACGATTGGCCGTGGGACGACGCCCTGGCTATTCCCCTTTTGGTGAATCTCACCGAGCAAGAACAAGCCAGACTTATTGCCCTGGCCGAGCGCTTTTTACAACAAAAAAGATTAGTCGCTCTTCAGGGGTTTGAGCTGGACCCGCTAAAAAGTGCGCGCATTGCTCTGCTATTCTGTTTACCTGTTCTGGAAATGGGGATTGAGTGGCTCGACGGGTTTCATGAAGTTCTCATCTACCCTGCCCCATTTGTCGTAGACGATGAATGGGAAGACGATATTGGGCTGGTGCATAATCAACGCGTGGTACAGTCCGGGCAGAGTTGGCAACAAGGCCCGATAATCCTCAACTGGCTTGATATTCAGGATTCCTTTGATGCCTCCGGCTTTAATCTGATCATCCATGAAGTGGCGCACAAGCTTGATATGCGTAATGGCGATCGTGCCAGCGGTATTCCGGCGATTCCCCTGCGCGATATCGCCGGTTGGGAACACGACCTGCATGCTGCAATGAACAATATTCAGGATGAGATCGATCTGGTTGGTGAAACTGCGTGCAGTATAGATGCCTACGCAGCGACCGATCCTGCTGAATGCTTTGCCGTGCTATCCGAGTATTTTTTCAGTGCTCCTGAATTATTTGCTCCGCGTTTTCCTGCCTTATGGCAGCGTTTCATCCAGTTTTATCGCCAGAACCCCATGGAGCGGTTACGCGATACCCGGGGAGACGACGATTATCGCTCACCAAACACGCATTAATACTGAATTTGAAGATTAATTAACCAATTGAAATGACGCGCTAATTTTACTGTTGACACCTCATGATGAGGTCAGTAATATGCGCCTCGTTCACACGATTCCTCTGTAGTTCAGTCGGTAGAACGGCGGACTGTTAATCCGTATGTCACTGGTTCGAGTCCAGTCAGAGGAGCCAAATTTAAGAAGCCCGCTTAAGGAAACTTAAGCGGGCTTTTTGCTTTTAACGTCTGTGTAAAAGCTGCCTCTATAAGCGCTCAGTCTGCCATAACTCCCCATTCCATGCCGCATCACATCGTTGATTAAAGTTGTGTAAATGTAAATCGTTTAAACTTTGCAATTATTGTAAGTGCTAGTGATTATCATTTATTGTACGCGAGCCAAAAGAACGAGCCCCGACTCGGTTCACTGTATGTTCCAATTACTCTGGGATAAAAACGATGAATGCTCTGACTCGCACCGGATTGCGCCGTATCACGCTTGCCTCTGCCCTCCTCTTCTCTGTCAGCCTGCCGGCTTTCGCTCAGGAAACGTTAACGCTTTACACCACCCGTGAACCGGGCCTGATCCAGCCTTTACTTGATAGCTGGACTAAAACCAGCGGTATCAAAGTAAGTACGGTCTATATCAAAGACGGTATGCTTGAGCGTGTTAAGGCGGAAGGCAAAAACTCCCCTGCCGACCTGCTGATGACCGTCGATGCCGGAAATCTCATCGATTTAGTTGAAGCCGGCGTCACTCAGCCGGTAGAGTCAGAAGCGCTGAAAGCCGCCATTCCGGCGAATCTGCGCGGTGCGGATAATCAGTGGTTTGCGCTTTCAATGCGCGCCCGCGTACTGTATGCCGAGAAGTCGCTGCCAATCGATAACTGGCATTACGAACAGCTCGCCAGTCCTGAATACAAAGGTAAAGTTTGTATTCGTTCCGGTCAGCACCCCTACAACACGGCGCTGATCGCCGCGATGATTGCCCATCATGGTGAAGCTAAAACCGAAGAATGGCTACGCGGTGTCAAGGCTAACCTGGCGCGTAAAGCCACCGGCGGCGATCGCGATGTTGCCCGCGATATCCTCGGTGGAATTTGTGATATTGGTCTGGCCAACTCCTATTATGTCGGCCATATGAAAAACGCCAAAGAAGGCAGCGATGCTCGTCAGTGGGGCGATGCCATTAAAGTCGTTAAACCAACCTTTGAAAATGGCGGTACGCACGTCAACATCAGCGGCGCTGCCGTTGCCCGCTATGCGCCAAATAAAGCCGATGCCGTTAAGCTGATGGAATATCTGGTTTCCGCGCCTGCCCAGCAGCAGTATGCGAAAGCGAACTTCGAATATCCGGTACTGAAAGGCGTAACGCTTGACCCGGTCATTAGCGCCACAATCGGTGAAATCGACGTCGATAAAACACCGCTCACCGAGATCGTGAAGTATCGTAAACAAGCTAGTTAGCTGGTAGATAAAGTTGGATTCGATCAATAAATCGCTGCAGTTCCCGACGTTACGCGGCCTGGTTTCCGGGCCGCAGTCATTATTAACGCCGTTGCATCTTGGCGCGTTGTGCGTCGCGCTTGGCGTCCTGACACCCATCATTGCGCTGATCTGGCAGGCCAGCCACGCTGATTTATCCCACTGGGATAATCTTATGACATATGTACTGCCTTCAGCGCTAAAAAACACCGTGCTGTTGCTAGCGGGTGTCGCGATAATGGTTGGCGTCATTGGCGTAGGCAGCGCATGGGCGGTAACGGCATGGGTTTCCCTGGGCGAAAAATTCTCAGTTGGGCGCTGCTGTTGCCGCTGGCAATGCCGACCTACATCGTTGCCTTCGCATGGCTCGATCTGCTGCATCCGATTGGCCCCCTGCAAACCTTTATCCGTTTCTTACTGGGCTTTGACAGCCCGCGACAGTTCCGCCTGCCCGATTTACGTTCCCTTTCCGGCGCAATAATCTTGCTCGGATTAGTACTTTATCCTTACGTGTACCTGACAACCCGCGCCATGTTTATCAGCCAGCCGGCCCATCTATTGGAAGCAGCGCGTACGCTGGGTTGCAGCGCAACCGGGACCTTTTTTCGTGTTGCACTCCCCATGGCACGCCCGGCACTGGCCGTCGGGATCAGTCTGGCGCTGCTGGAGACGCTTAACGATATTGGCGCGTCGGAATTTCTCGGGGTACAAACGTTAACCGTTACCGTATACACCACGTGGATCTCTCGCTCTGATTTATCTGCCGCAGCGCAAATCGCCTGCATGATGCTGATGTTTATATTCTTTATTCTGACGCTGGAATTTTATGGCCGCAGAAAACAGGGATTCAGCAGCCGTAGCCTGCGGGAAATTCAACCCACCCGCGTGCAAGGCTGGCGTGGCTGGCTACTCGGTGTCGTTATTTCGCTGCCGGTTGTGCTGGGCTTTCTGGCCCCGGTGCTGTTTTTAATCTGGGAAAGCGCCAAACGTATAGGTGACGAGAGCCCTATATCCTCCTCATTACTGGCTGCATTACAAAATACGTTATCACTGGCCGCGGGAACCACGTTGGTGGTGGTTTGCGTCAGTATGTTGGTGGCCTGGAGCGCGCGGCATAGCGCCGCAGACAACGCGATGCCAGGATTTCGCCGTGGTGTAATGCGTCTGGCTTCTTTAGGCTACGCGGTTCCCGGTACAATTCTGGCGATTGGTTTTTTAACCCCCGCCATGGCAGTCGACCGCTGGCTGGCAGATTTACTGGATGTTCGCGGCCTGCCGCTGATGTCTGCCGGGATCCTGCTGGTAATTTGTTGTGCCATGCGTTTCCAGGCGATTGCTATCGGCGCACTGGATTCCGGCCTGGGCCGCATTCCTCCTTCGCTGGAGCAGGCTTCTCGTCTGTTGGGTGAGAATGGTGCGGGCACATTTGCACGGGTTCATTTCCCATTGCTGCGCCCGGCGTTAGTGAGTAGCGCCCTGCTGGTTTTTGCCGATGCCATGAAAGAACTGCCAACAACGTTGCTGTTGCGCCCGGTAAACTTCGAAACGCTGGCAACGTTGCTGTATGCAGAAGCCGCTCGTGGAACCTATGAAGAAGGTGCTATCGCCGCGCTAATGATTGTTTTAGCTGGCACGCTACCGGTTATTTTGTTGGTGCGTCACCAGATGACTCGCCGTGGTTAAGAGAGTAACAATGTCAGAAATTGCATTACGACTCCAGGATGTGCATGTTGCCTACGGCAACAGCCAGCAATCGGTGCTGAGCGGGTTTTCAATGTCGGTACGTAAAGGAGAGATCGCTTGTTTACTGGGCGCTTCAGGTTGCGGAAAAACCACAGTGTTACGCGCAGTTGCCGGATTTGAACGGCTGCGAAGCGGAGAGATCTATGTGTCGCAGCGCCGCGTTGCCGGTTCCGGTGTTCATCTGCTGCCGGAAAAACGGCATGTCGGCATGGTCTTTCAGGAATATGCGTTATTCCCTCACCTGACGGCGCAACAAAACGTGGCCTTTGGGTTACGACGTATGCCGCGTGAGCAGCAGCAGGTCCGGGTGGCGGAACTGTTAAAAATGGTGGAGTTGCACAGTCATGCCGACCGTTATCCGCATGAACTGTCCGGCGGTCAACAGCAGCGTATCGCTCTTGCGCGCGCGCTGGCGCCGCATCCGGAAATCCTGCTGCTCGATGAGCCTTTCTCCAGCCTTGATAAGCGCACGCGTGAGCGTCTTGGCAACGAGGTACGGGATATTTTGCGTGCCGCCGGGCAAACGGCACTGCTGGTTACACACAGCGAACACGAGGCGCAGCTAATGGCAGACCATATTGGCGTGGTAAAAAAGGGACAATATCAAATTAAAAAAGCGACCCACCCAGACTAAAGGTCACAGGGTCGCCTTGAAAATTAGTAATGGGTCTGAATCAGACTGATATTCACCGGCATGCCGGAGCGTCTTTCCAGTGCCTGATTTCCGCGACTCATATCCACGTCATTCCCGCTGATGAAGGTGCGCAGCGCGGGGGTGACTGGCAAGGGAACTTTTCTGTCAGACTCGTATTCCGACCGGTTTCGTGACAGTGGTTCATGCACTTCCACCCAGCGACTACCGTCAGGCTCTACGCTGTATTTCACCGGTCGGTCTATCAGTTGCACACGCGTCCCTACCGGTACGGTATCAAACAGATATTTAATGTCGTCATTACGTAAACGGATACACCCCTGACTTACCCGCAGACCAATACCGAAATTCGCATTTGTGCCATGAATGGCATAAAGCCTGCCGATATAAATCGCATACAGTCCCATCGGGTTATCAGGCCCGGCAGGAACAAACGCCGGCAGGCTTTCCCCACGCGCTGCGTATTCGCGCCGGGTATTCGGCGTAGGCGTCCAGCTTGGTGCTTCCTGCTTACGTTCTACCGCCGTCACCCAGTTACGCGGCGTTTCTCTACCCGCCTGGCCAATGCCAATGGGTAAAACCTCAACCGTATTGCTTTCAGCGGGATAATAGTAAAGGCGCATTTCTGCGACGTTGATTACGATCCCCTCGCGTACAGTATCCGGTAATATCAGTTGCTGTGGCACAACCAGCGTAGAGCCAGACTTAGGCAGAAAAACATCCACGCCGGGATTGGCCTCCAGCATATTGCTCAACCCCTGTCCGTACTGCGCGGCAAAAGCTTCCAACGGCTGAGTGTTTCCTGAAGGTACCGTAATGGTCAAAGGGCTCCCCACCAGGCGACTGCCTTCAGGCGGGAGTGGATAACTCACCGCCTGCGCGCTCTGACTCACGAGCAGCATAATGAGTGAACAAAGCAGTTTTACACGACGCATCTTTTTCCTTTCCCTCGCCGCAGCAGATATCCGTTAATTATAGCTTTTATTATCTGTTTTAGTGGGTTACGACTAAAATCCGCATAAAAAAACCCGCCATAAGGCGGGGTCAGGAACTCACGTAACTATGCTTCCTTACCATCCGGAAGCACAATGTTACTGGCGGCAAGCTGCCCCATGTTGTTGTACATTGCACAGGCGGCTTCAACAATCGGCATCGCCAGCGCGGCCCCGCTGCCTTCGCCCAAACGCATCCCCATATTGAGATACGGCTCCAGTTCAAGATGCGCCAGCGCGGTGCGAGCCCCCTTCTCGGCGGAGAAATGTGACGGGATCAGGTAAGGTTTAATCTGCGGCGCAATCTGGCAGGCCGCCAGCGCGGCGGAATAAGAGAGAAAACCGTCCAGCACGACCGGCAGGCCGCAGGAGGCCGCCCCCAACATCACACCCGCCATGCCGACCAGATCAAACCCGCCTACCTTAGCCAGCACATCGATACCGTCATTACGATCCGGTTGATTGATGGCAATTGCTCGCCGCACAACATCGACTTTATTGCCTACTCTTGAAAGCGGCAGGTTAGCGCCGATACCCACCACATCCTCGGCATCGCTGCCGGTCAGTACGCTGACAATTGCCGCCGCTGGTGTCGTATTTGCCATACCAAGTTCACCGACGCCAAACAGCGTTACCCCATCTTTGGCCAGCTCATGGGTATAGCGAATAACCTCCAGCAGCAGCTCCTCGGCCTGCGAACGACTCATCGCCGGGCCTTGTGCAATATTGCCGCAGCCGCGCGCCACGCGCATATTCACCACGCCAGGGATAAGCTCAGCATCGATGCCGACATCAATCACATGTACCTTTGCCCCCGCCTGAGCGGCAAGCACACAAACGCCTGTCGTCCCACGCGTCATATTAGCAGCCTGAATAGCCGTGACGATTTTAGGCGAAACAGCAACCCCTTCATCCCATACACCGTGATCGGCGCACATCACCAGCATCGCTTTGCCATTCACATGCGGTACGCCCTTCAGACCCGGCATTCCGGCCAGTTGCACGGCGAGCGACTCGAGTCGACCAAGACTTCCTGGCGGTTTAAGCAAGCCATCGACATGCTGCTGTGCACGCAGCATCGCAGCACTATCAGGTGAAGGGATTGCGTGGAGTAAAGAGGTTAAAGTCTGCATAAGGGTTCCAGTATGTTGGCTGACTCAGAGCAGAGCCAGCAGGAAAATCAACTCGCCAAGTTCAATGGCCGCGCCCAGCGTATCGCCGGTCTGCCCACCCAACGTGCGTTTTAATAACTGCCCAAGAATAAAAATCGCCACTATCGTAACAACCAGCGCCGCCACGCCGCGCATGCCAGGAAGAAGCACGGCAGCCAGGATCGCCGCGAATCCCAACGTGACGCAGGTTTGACGCCCGGTGACTTTACCGATAAAGACGTTGCCCAGCCCTTCTTCGCGGGCGTAGCGATGTCGATACATCAGCAAAACAGCGGTACCCCGCCCGGCGACACAAGCGGCAGCAAGCGCCGCCAGCATCGGCGTGCCCCGCAAAGCCAGTTCGCTCACCACCAGCACTTTTGCCAGCAACACGAAAATTAACGCCAGTCCACCGTGAGTCCCCAGGCGGCTGTCACGCATGATTTCCAGCATCCGCTCACGTCGACGGGCCGAAAAAATACCGTCACAGGTATCCGCCAGACCGTCGAGATGAAATCCCCCGGTTAATAACGCCAGCGTGAGGACTGCAAACAGGGCCGCCAACGGCACACCACACCAGGGCTGCAGCGCCATAAAGACCAGCCCCGTCAGCCCTCCCAGCACGACGCCAATTAGCGGGAACATCACAATGCCACGAGAATAGTGCTCGAAATCCAGTCCTTGCGACCAGCGAGCAGGAACGGGCAAGCGACTAATAAAAGAGAGCATTGCCCAGAACAACTTACTCATTTAATTTTGACTCCAATTCCTGATACCACCAGCCAGACCTCATCAGCCGCCGCCGCCAGTCGCTGGTTCACACGTCCTGCAATATCGCGAAAATGCCGTGCCAGACGGTTCTCCGGAACAATCCCCATTCCGACTTCGTTAGTGACCAGCACAACCCTGGCCGGACAGCGCTGACAGGCCGCAATCAGCGAACGAATTTCATCCTCAATAGATTGCTCCATCGCCGCGTAATCCCAGCTATCCGGGTCGCTGTCACCGCCCAGCGCAAACAGCAGGTTAGTCACCATCGTGGTGATGCACTCCAGCAGAATGGCTTCTTGTGGATCGTTTGCTGCCGTAATCAGTTCATCGAGATGTTGCCAGCGTTCGGCTGTCCGCCAGTACGCAGGACGTCCGTCACGATGATGCTGAATTCGCGCAGCCATCTCCTCATCAAAAATCTGCGAAGTCGCGATATATAAAACGTTTGGAGAGTCTGCGATCAGCGCTTCCGCATGCCGACTCTTGCCGCTTCGCGCGCCGCCAGTCACCAGAATCATCATACTGGCTCCCGGTGTTGCTGCATGATGGTATAAATTTTCTCAATATCGATGTGTTGCCGCATCGCATCCGCCAGCAGATCAAACTGCTGCGATTTATATTGCGCGTAATGGAAGGTGGAATCCAGCGGCGCTAACCCTTTACGTTCTCGCAGGCCATTAACCAGCGCACGGGTAAATTCATCGCTGTCGAACAGACCGTGAAGATAGGTGCCGAACGCCAGGCCATCGGCAGTGACCGCGCCATCAGCCACGTTGCCGCCGTCTTTACGCAGCGTCATCACCGACCGGCATTCCTCGGTTAATGCCGTTTCGCCCATATGAATTTCATAACCGCGAACGGATAATCCCGCGGTACCCGCCAGCCAGTCCGGCAGCGAGGAGGACATTTGTCCTTCAACCAGGGTCGTGGTTTTGTGCTGGGCAAAATGCGTTACGGTATCGAGCAAGCCCAGACCCGGCAACGTACCGAGTCCTGACTCAACTTCATCAATGATGGTTTCGCCGAGCATTTGATAGCCACCGCAAATCCCCACTACGGGTACGTTATTACGATGTAATTGCACCACGCCATGCGCCATCCCGCTTTCACGCAGCCACACCAGATCGCCCAGGGTGTTTTTGCTGCCGGGCAGAATCACCAGATCGGCCCCCGCCAACTCTTCAGGCTGGCGAACATAGCGCACGCGCACATCCGGCTGTGCGGCAAGCGCATTGAAATCAGTAAAGTTAGAAATGTGTGGTATCTGAACAACGGCGATATCGATGTCGCGTTTGTCTGTGCGCAAATATTTGCCCTTTTGCAGCGCAACGCCATCTTCATCTTCCAGATCAACGTCCAGCCATGGCATGACGCCCAGGACCGGAACGCCGGTCAGCGCTTCAATTTGCTCAATCCCGGAATACAGCAACGCCACATCACCGCGAAATTTATTGATGATCACCCCTTTTACCCTGGCGCGTTCATGGTCGTGCAGTAGCGCCAGCGTGCCGTAAATGGAGGCAAACACCCCGCCGCGGTCGATATCCGCTACCAGAACGACAGGGCACTGTGCCATTTCTGCCATCCCCATATTGACGATATCGCGATCGCGCAGGTTAATCTCAGCCGGGCTTCCCGCCCCTTCCAGTACCAGCACATCGAACTCCTGCGCCAGACTGTTATAAACAGACAGGATTTGATCCCGTAGTTTCGGTTTGTACTCGTGGTAGCTCACCGCATCCATATCGGTTGCCACTTTGCCCATCAGCACAACTTGCGCTTTACGATCGCTGGTCGGCTTAAGCAGCACCGGATTCATACGCACATCTGGCGTAATACCGGCGGCCTCAGCCTGAAAAATTTGCGCGCGGCCCATCTCTTTGCCCTCTGGCGTAATGCCAGAGTTCAGCGCCATGTTCTGCGATTTGAACGGTGCGGTACGCAGTCCATCCTGATAAAAAATTCGACACAGACCGGCGACCAACACGCTTTTACCTACATCAGATGCCGTTCCCTGCAACATTATTGCCTGCGTCATGACGCCTCCTTCAGTGCGTTCTCTCGCATACAGCTAAAAAATTCAGCCTCTGTTTTACACAGCGGGAAGCCCAGCTCGGTATGCAGCTTCACCAGCCAGGGCTGAGTTAATCCCGCTTGTTCAATAAGATCCGTCCGGGCAAACACATCACCCGGCGAGCCGTGCGTTAGCACTTCACCCCGGCGTAAAACGTACACTGCATCGCTGACTTCATAGATAAGATCGATATCATGGCTGGAGATAACCACGTGGTTTCCTTGCGCTACGATGCGTTTGATTATCTCAATCATCTGCGTGCGGCCTGATGGGTCAAGGCCCGCAGTAGGTTCATCCAGTAGCAAATACTGCGCCTGCAACACCAACGCCCCGGCAATCGCCACACGTTTTTTTTGCCCGTGACTTAAACACTGAATTGGCTGATGGCGAAAATGCTGGGCATCTACCAGCGTGAGCGCATCATCCACCCGGCGGGAGATTTCAGCTTCATCCACCCCAAGGTTGCGCAGGCTGAAGGCAATATCGCTGTCGATATCGGTATAAAAAATTTGCTGGTCGGGATCCTGAAATACGGTTGCCACCTGCTGACGCAGCGCCAGCAGGCCGCGCTTGCTGTAATCCAGCGGTTTGCCTTGCCACATCACCGCGCCTTCCTGCGGGCGCAGTAAACCACTCAGGTTCATAAACAGCGTGGATTTCCCGCAGCCATTAGCACCGACCAGCCCGGTGACGGCATGCGTTGAAAAATCCAGCGTTAGCCCTTTGAGGATTGGGTCATCCTGATAGCGAAACCAAAGCGCTGAAGTGGCAAGCATACTTTTCCTTACAGGTGAAAATCACCCTGATACAGTTTGATATCCAGTGTGGTGGTCATTTGCTGGTAGCGGATCAACACGCGAGTAAACAGCAATCCCACCAGCATCGCCAGCGAGCGATAGCCCAACGGCAAGCTACGATAACCAAAACGTAGCGTTTGTGCGCGATGAATAGCCAGCGCCTCATCTAACAGGATAAAAATAAAGCGCCAGGTTAGCAGGATCTGCTCAGTGAGCAGGCGAGGAACGTGCGCGCGTTTGAGTAAGATAATCAATTGCGGAAACGGCAGATTCAGTACCAGCCAGAACGTTGCCGCCAGCGCAGCCAGGCTGCGCCAGAAGGTTTCATTGGCGGTGACAAGCCCTGGCGCGCTAACGCCTAACCAATAGCTTCCAACGGGGATGCTGGTCAGCAGCGTCTGCGGATCGCGGCTAAAACTAAACAGAATGGTCACGACGCCGACCGTCAGAAAACCAAACGGTAATGCCATCCAGCGACACCAGCGCCAGAAGGAAATGCGCAGCAGCCAGCAGCTCAGCGCGGCAATCAGTAACAGCTCAATACCCTGCCCCAACGGGGGCAGAGTAAACGCCAGAATCATCATCATCAGCCAGAGCAGAAATTTCCGCACGGGTGAGACATGAAACCAGCGACTTTGATAGCTAAGCCTGTCAAGCCCGGTCATCACGGCGTTGCCTGCCCTTGGTGTAACCCAGAATGTAGAAAATCACTGCTGCGCCCAGCGATCCCTGAAGCGTAAACAGCAGGCTTTCAATCTCACCGCTTGCCGGTTCATACAAGGGCTGGAACCACGGCTCATAATGTGGGGCAATTGCCTGAATCTGACTCTCCGCCTCACCGTCTGAGCCGCCGTACTCTCCACCATGGTTGATAAAGAACGGCAGGATCACCAGCGCCACTACCATCCCTAACAAAATCAGCGTCTTTTTCATCGTTAATGTCCTTGAGCGGTAATCAACTGCCGTTTGGTTAACTGGTCATAAATCATTACGGTGAGCAGACCTTCCGCTATCGCAATTGGGATCTGCGTCAGGCAGAAAATCCCCATGAACTTGATGATTGAACCCGTAGCACCTGCGGATGGGTCCGGGAACGCCACGCCCAGTTGCACCGAGGTCACGAAATAGGTGACGAGATCCGCCAGCATCGCGCACAGGAAGACGCAAACATCACGACGCAACCCCGCACGGCAGGCCATTTTCCACACCATGTAACCCACTACCGGGCCAATCACCGCCATCGACATGCCGTTAGCGCCAAGCGTTGTCAAACCACCGTGCGCTAGCAACAGCGCCTGGAACAGCAGGACGATTGCCCCGAGGATTGCCACCACGCCCGGTCCAAACAGGATAACCGCCAGGCCTACCCCGGTAGGGTGCGAGCAACTTCCGGTAACAGAAGGAATTTTCAGCGCCGACAGCACAAAAATAAACGCGCCGCACAGAGCCAGTAATACTTTTTGGTGACTATCTTCCTGCACGATTTGGCGCAGCCGCACCAGCCCGTACCACAGGCACGGCAAAAACAGCAGCCACCAGGCCAGCGCCCACATCGGTGGCAAGAAACCTTCCATTATGTGCATGGCGAACGCTTGTTCAGGAACAACCATCAGTAATAGCGCCGCAGCCAACCCGCTGAAAGACAGCTGTTTTAGCTGTTGTTCAAGCTTCATTGTGCATACTCCCACTGTTTATTGACCAGAATGGTCGAGAAATAAGGCAGCGGCTGATCGTCGCTCACCTCATCGAGATGACGCCAGCACTGTTCACCCGGCAGCGTGGCTTCAGACATCATCAATGCACAGCCCAACAAACCCTCTTGTTGCAGCAGCGCTTTGATGCGCGCAAAACGACCGTATACCTTCATCAGCACCAGACTGTCATGCTGCTTTAACGCCTGCTGGATTTCCGCTTCCGGCGCGGTACAGGAGACCACGGCCAGTGACTGTTGCTCCATGGCGAGCGGCGTTTTTGAGCGCGCTGCAATCGCAGCAAAAGAGGTCACGCCCGGGACGATTTCTAACCAGTCAGGACAGCCAATACGCTGGAGTAAAAAAACCCAGGTGCTGAACAGCATGGCGTCGCCGAGAGTAATAAAGCCCACCTGCTTACCCGCTTCGACTTCCTGAACCAGCGCGGCCGCAACGTCATCCCATACCGCCTCTTTTTCAGCGCTGTCAGCACTCATAGGAAAATGGCAGCAGCGAACTTCGGTCTGCTCGCCGATATATTCACGTACGATCGACAGCGCCAGACTGTCGCCACCTTTACGCCCGGCAGGCGCATAGAGAATATCCAGCGTACCCAGCGTGCGTGCGGCCCGCACGGTGATAAGATCGGAAGCGCCAGGCCCGGTGCTTAATGCGTACAGTTTTCCGCTCATGCCGCTTCCTCCAGCGCCACATTAAGCGCCTGTTGTAAATGCGCCACGAACATAGCGCGAACCGCCGGATTCTCACCCAGACCACTGAGCCACGGCGTAGCCGGTATCCCGGCCGCATTGAACAATGTTTTCCACGAATCCTCTTCGTCAGAGGCCATATCATTGATGGCATGATCGCCAGCAACTAACATCAGCGGCATCAGATGCACCGCCGTCACCCCTTCCTGAGACAAACTTTCAATCAGCACATCGACTTCCGGGTAGCTTTCCACCGCCCCAACCCGCGCCGGGTAGCGCTGTGCCGTCATCATATGGTCGAGGCAGGCATAGGCGGCAAAGGCATGATGGCTGGCACCGTGTCCCATAAACACCACTTTTTCATTTTCGCCAAGCACCGGCATTTGCTGTTGCAGCGCCAGCATCAGCTGGGCGTAATCGTCATGGCTGCTCAGCAGCGGAACACCCAGCGTCAGGCGAGAAAAAAGCGGGCGCATGCTTTGCACTTCGCGGACAATTTTTTCGTATTCATCACCGTTGATAATGTGCAACGACTGAATAGCCACGTCCTGATACCCCTGCTCCGCCAGCTTTTGCAGCGCCTGCAGCGGCGTGTCGATCTCAATGCCGTCGCGCTGCTTGAGCTTGCGGATAATCATCCCGGAGGTAAACGCCCGAAACAGGTCGCGGTCAGGGCAACTGGCTGCGAGATCGCTCTCGCAAGCCACAATATTTTTCTCACAGGTGTCGTGATAGCTGGTGCCAAAGCTGACCACCAGAAGCGCCTTTTTCATCTCTAACTCCTTAAGCAGCGGCCAGCCAGCGCGTTAAACGCGCCCCAAAGGCGGCCTGACTTTCCAGTAACTCTTCTCCCGTCACCAACGGTGCCGGACGTGTAATCACGATGCAGGGGATACCAGCATCCAGACAGGGTTGAACTTTTTCCTGATAACCACCTTCCGCACCGGATGCCTTAGTGATCACCACATCAGCCTGACACTGGCGATAAAACGCAGCGTTGAACTCAGCGCTAAACGGCCCGCACAATGCAAAAATCTCACCGACGCCAAATCCCAGGTCCGCGCATTGCTGAATAACCTCGGGTACAGGCAGGACGCGCGCCAGCAGCGTTTTTTCAGGCAACCCTTCGCGCCAGATAGCCAGATCTTTACTGCCGGTCGTCAGCAGCACGCGGTCACCGAAGCGGCGCGCAACCTCGCAGGCTTGCTGAATACTCTGTACGGTATAAAGCTGCGGATGGGTTAAACCGCTCAACTGCTCAGGACGTTGATAGCGGCTCAGCAGTACCCCCGCCGCTTCGCAGGCGTTTATGATGTTGCGGCTCACCACCTCGGCATACGGATGCGAGGCGTCTATCACCCAGCGCGTCTGATTTTCCTGTAGCCAGGCAATCATTTGTTCGCGTTCCAGACGTCCGCAGCGCACCTGACCTTTGATATCTCCCGCCAGCTGCTTCCCCGTTGGGGTCGCAACTGACAGGGTGTAGGCCACATTGGCTGCGTCCAGTTGCTGGCACAGCATGCGCGCATCGCTGGTACCGCCCATGACCAACACATCACCGTAATTCACAGCACATAACCTCGTGGCGTGATCATCAGGCCGTCCTGAACATAGGTTGTTTTGTTGCCAACGATCACAAGGCTGGTCATGTCAACCGGTTCAAAGTCCATTTCACCCAAGGTGGTCAACCATTTTTCCTGTTTTTTACGTCCGGCTGACTTCACAATACCCACCGGCGTTTGCGCGCTCTTGCTGGCAGAAAGCAGCTCAAATGCGCGCGCCAGATGACCTTCGCGACCCCGACTGCGCGGGTTGTAGAAACAGATTACAAAGTCTGCTTCGCCGGCAGCCACTATGCGTTTTTCGATAACTGGCCACGGTGTTAACAGATCGCTTAAGCTGATGTGGCAGAAGTCGTGCATCAACGGCGCGCCCAGCAAAGAGGCGGCGGCAATGCTTGCCGTCATTCCTGGGATCAGCCTGACCTCAACGTCCAGCTTTTGCTTGCTGACAAGCTCAAGCACCAGCCCGGCCATACCGTAAATCCCTGCATCACCGCTGCTGATCAGCGCCACATTGTGACCTGCCTGCGCCAGTTCGATCGCCGCCTGGCAGCGTTCAATCTCTTTGCACATCCCGGTTTTGATCACCTGCTTGTCGCCAGTGAACGCTTTTACCAGGTGGGTGTAGGTTTTATAGCCAACGATGATTTCCGCTGCCTGCAATGCTTCAACGGCTTCCATGGTCATCATTGCCTGCGAGCCAGGGCCAATTCCAATTACGCTTAACATCAGTGTGAAACTCCCAAAGTGATAGTGACGCCCTGTTCTCGCAGGGTCTCGCCTAACAGTTTTCCGTGGCTCAGCAGCCAGGCTGCAGGACCGGAAACGCTTCCTGTACCCACCGTTTTGCGAACAAACGATGAGGCCGGAAAACGGTGTTCATGCTCACGCAGCGCGTCAGCAGTAAAGGTTTCGAAAGGAACGCGACAGCACGAAGCCAGTTGGATAAGTCCCTGTTCATCTTTTTTCAGCGTGATACTGCCAATCGCTTTAAGCGCCAGCGGATCGAGCTGCTGAGCTTCGAGTTGCCTGGCAAGCAGCGCGGCCAGCAACGGGAACGGCGTGTCACGACGACAACCAATTCCGGCCACAACACGTTGTGGCACCAGCTTCCAGTGCGGAACAGGCAGATCGGGTAAGTTGGTGCGTAAGGTGATACACACCAGCGCATCCAGTTCAGGAAGCTGATTGAGATCGGTTACCGTGATAAAACCGCGCCGGTCGCAATGACTGACATCCTGCGTCAGTTCATCATCCCACCACAGCCCAACCCGCTTATTACTGACCAGCATCTGATTAACGATCTTCACCGCCGAACGGAAATCACTCATCCGGGCATTCAGTTGAAATGCCAGCGTATCCAGTGCCGCCATATCGTTGACATCCGTCGCAGTGGTGATCACCGGATCGGCGCCCAACATGCCCGCCAGATACCGCGCCAGCGCATTGGCACCGCCCGCGTGACCGGAGAGCAGGCTAATGACATGCTGGGCGCGTTCATCAATGACCACCACCGCCGGATCGCAAAATTTGTCGTTGACCAGCGGGGCCAGCACGCGCACCGCAATGCCGGTCGCACCGATAAAAATCAGCGCCGAGTAATTCGCAAACGCTTCGCGGGCGGTATTCGCAAAGCCGTTTTCGAAAGGAATGAATCCCTCCTCCAGCAGCTTTTCACTGGTAAAACAGGTGACCGGCAGCATGGCCGCCAGACGTTTTGCCAGCGTAACGCCTCCCGGGGTCAGGCAAAAAAGCGCAATTGACTCAGGCTTTACGGTATTCATGGCTAAAGTCCGCCGCATAGAGTTTGGAGTAGTGATACTCCGAGCCCAGGAAATTACCGACCAGAATAAGGGCCGTTTTACGGATGCCCGCATCACGAACCTTGTCGCCAATATCCGCCAGGGTACCGCGCACGGTCTGGCTTTCCGGCCAGGTTGCCTTGTAGATCACCGCCACGGGCGTGGTCGCCGGATAACCGCCTTCAATCAAACGCTCGGCCACACGATGAATACGCTGAACGGACAGATAAATCGCCATAGATGTCTGGTGACTGGCAAATGACTCCAGCTGTTCGCGCTCCGGCACCGGCGTGCGTCCTTCCAGGCGGGTAATAATCAGGCTCTGTGAGACCTCAGGCACGGTATATTCAACGCCCAACTCCGCCGCCGCGCCAAGGAATGCGCTGACGCCGGGCACCACCTGCCAGTCAATCCCGCGTTTGGTCAGTTCCTCGCCCTGCTCGCGCACGGAACCGTACAGCGAAACATCGCCGGTTTGCAGACGCACCACGGTCTTACCCGCTTTCACTCCGGCTTCCATCAGATCAAGGATCTGCTCCAGATGCAGCTCAGCGCTGTCGTGGCATTCAGCACCAGCAGGGCAATATTCCAGCAATTCCGTGTTAATCAGCGAGCCGGCGTAAATAACAACCTGCGCCTGCTGTAGCAACCGGTAACCTTTGAGGGTAATCAGCTCGCGATCGCCAGGACCTGCGCCAACAAACCACACGCTACGGGGATCAAAAATCTCAGACATGGTTTCCTTCCTTCTGACAGGCGATAACAAATACGGGGTTATTCGGTTTGAAATAGTGACCACTGCCAAGCGTGGTAAGCGAGGAAACCTGTAGCTGCAGGCAATCCACTCCCGGTACGCCAAGATGGTCCAGATGTGCCAGCGCGGTGTTGAGGTTTTCCTGGAGGATGAATGTCATCACCAGCCGCCCTGCGGGATGCAATTGACGCATTGACCAGTCAATCAGTTCAGTCAAATGGCCACCGCTGCCACCCATGAAAATGGCATCGGCTTTTTCAGCGATGGTCATCGGCGCAACACCGGGAAAAATGTCGATGTTTGCACAGGCAAAATGCTGGCGGTTTTCATCCAGCAACCTGAGCGCCGCCGGGTTACGCTCGATTGCCGTCACGCGCAATCCAGGGTATTGCAGCGCGGCTTCTATCGACACGCTGCCGGTTCCCGCGCCAATATCAATCAGGTGACTGGCGCGGTGTAATTCAAGTTTTGAGAGGGCAAGTGCACGTACCGCTTCTTTGGTCATCGGCACTTTCTCTCCACGTAAAAACAGCTCATCTTTCATCAAGGATCACCACTGCATTCATGTCATAGTCGGCGTTAACTTCGTTCACAGGCAGGAAATGGATCCGTTCGTTTTCCATTGCCAGGTTTTCGCCAATCACCATCCAGCGATGTCCCTTGCCTCGTGCAATGAGCTGCTGCGCAATTTCACGCGGGCCGCACTGCGCATCTGTCACCATCGCCACCTTGTTATGTCGCGCCAGTTCATCGAAACAGACGCTGCGACCATGGCTACTGGTCAGCCACATATCGTTCATATCAATACCGGACTGCGCACACAGGTACTGCACCGCGCTAATACCGGGAATAATGCGCACATTTTCAATACCGAAATGCGCCACCATGCGCGTCCCGATGCCGTAAAACAGCGGATCGCCAGATGCCAGCACCACAACGCGTTGTTCCTGGTGCGCGCAAATCCAGTTCAAGAGTTCGAGAATATTGGCGCCGAGAACAAACTGTTCACCGGTAAAATCCGGGAATTGCTGCAAATGTCGCTTTCCACCGACCAGAACATCAGCCGTTGCGACCGCTTCACGTGCCGCAGGCGTCATCAAATGCAAACCGGCTGGCCCCATCCCTACAACGGTTAACATTGCATCTCCTCAGCAATCTCTGCGACCGGGCGATTACTTCCAAGCACCTGATTATCAAAAGAGAACATGATGGCGTCACAGGTCGGGGGATTTTTGGTAAAGCGCAACGTTTGCAGGACGCGCATACAGATGCGCTTAGCCAGATGGTTGTAAATGTGCTGAAAACCGTATGCTTCTATGTGTTCCATCGCCGCCTCGGTGGTATCGCAGTCGCTGACCAGCGTGAGCAGTTCCAGCGGCGCACCCAGTAACGCGAGGTGGGCCACCAGCGTTTCCATGCGAGCATCGGCAATATGGCTGTGGGTATGAAAGATCCCCGCCGCAATTTTGACGAGCTTACCAGGGTGTCCCACCAGCACAATTTGTCGGAACCCCAGACGGACGGCTTCTTCAATCATGTAGCCGACAAAATTGCTCATAGTGACCACAACCTGGGTGTCGATCCCCATCTGCTCACGCACAAAACGTTCGCCGTGGTTTCCTGGCACCAGTACGACACGCTCCAGCCCCGCCGCTCGCTTAATTTCCAGTTCCAGCGACAGTGAACGTTTCCAGCTTTCTTCTGACATCGGCGTGACGATCCCAGTCGTACCAATGATCGAAATGCCGCCCAGAATGCCAAGGCGGGAGTTGTAGGTTTTTTGTGCCCGCTCTTCGCCTTCCGGTGCGAAAATTTCAATTTGCGCCCCACGATTCGGACCAATCGCCTCACGAACCGCAGACTCAATGGTCTGGCGAGGTGTGCGATTAATCGCCGAACTGCCCACTGGCAGGCCGATCCCTTTGCGGGTTACCGTGCCAACGCCTTCCCCGCCCTGAAGGGTTATCTCTTTGCTATCGTTTAACGTCACGCGGGCAAAAATCAGCATGCCGTGGGTGGCATCCACATCATCGCCACCGTCTTTGCGGATGGCGGCTATCGCCTGCTGTCCTTCGATATGCGGTGACTCTACGTTCAGACACAGCGTCACACCTGATGGCGTCACGATAGAAACCTGATGGATCAGGTGCTGGCGCAATACCATCAGCGCCGCCACTTTTGCCGCCGCCGTCGCGCACGATCCCGTGGTATATCCTTTACGCAGCGCTTTACCGTTGTGCCACACCGGCGTATCGAAGGACTCGCTCATCGCACCCCCTGCATGTGATAAAGCATGGCGTTGACGATCGCGGCGGCGACGTTACTTCCCCCTTTACGACCTAACGCAGCAATGGCGGGTAGATTGCTTTGGGTCAGTGCATCTTTCGACTCTTCTGCACCGACGAACCCAACCGGTACGCCAACTACGCCACTGACGGCCACATCATGCTCAAGCAGGCGGAACAGCGCTGTCGGCGCGTTGCCAAACACAAACAGCTTTTCACCCTCTTCCTTCACCGCAATGTCAACGGCCGCCATTGACCGGGTAATGCCCTGCTCTTTTGCCGTCCGCACGACCCGCGGGTCGCTGATGTAGCAGCGGCATTCGCCACCGAATTTTGCCAGCAGCGTTTTATTAATCCCGGAAAGGGCCATAGTGGTGTCGGTATAAATCACGCTCGAACGGCTAAGCGCCGCACAGAACTGCTCCAGTACATCACTGGAAAACCACAGAATGTCCAGCCAGTCGAAATCCGCTGTCGTGTGAATGACCCGCTTGATAATGGCTTCATGTAACGGGCTGGCAAACTGATAGTCCGGGCGGGTTTCACGGATGATCTCGCCAATAATGTCGAAACTTTTGGCCTCAATCGCCTGGGGTTGCTGGATATATTGCATTGTGTTGTCCTCAGGCCACACCGACCAGCAGCCACCGCAGCGCAATAAACAGCGCCAGTGCCAGCATCGATGCCACCCACATCAATCGAATCGTATGGGAAATGTCGTCTACCGAAATGTCGCGTTGTGCATCACCGATCCACGGTTTCTCAACGCGCTCGCCAAAGTAGTCATTAGGACCACCCAGACGAATTCCTAATGCCCCGGCTACGGACGCTTCTGACCACGCGCAGTTTGGGCTGCTGTGGTTGTAGCGATCGCGCCAGCCAATCTGCAAAGCACGCGCGCCGTCCTGGCGACATAAAAATGCCGCTGCGCCCAGCAGCAGCCAACTTAGTCTCGCGGGAATATAATTTGCGACATCGTCCAGACGAGCGCTGACCATACCGATAGCGCGGTATTTTTCATGTTTGTAGCCCACCATGGAGTCAAGGGTGTTTACCGCTTTGTAGGCCATCGCCAGAGGCGCACCGCCGAGGAGCAAGAAGAACAGCGGCGCGATGATGCCATCAACGGTGTTCTCTGCCACGGTTTCCACTACGCCGCGATTGATCTGCTGTGGCTGTAATTGCGAGGTATCACGTCCTACAATCCATGACAGCTTTTCCCGACTTGCAGCAAGGTTACCGGCACGTAGCGGACGCTCGACATCCTGCGCGGCGTTTGCCAGGCAGCGCCCGGCCAGCACGGTAAAGATCATCCAGACCTCAACCACCCAACCAAGCCAGGGATGAATAGAGTGCGCCAGCGCCAGTACTCCCCAGGACACAGCCCAGGTCAGCCCAACCACCACAATCCACATCACCGCGCCACCGATGCGTAGCGCACGGTCGCTATGGCAGTAACGCCGAACAACCCGTTGCACCGCAGAAATCAGATTGCCAATCCAGCGCACCGGATGCGGCCAGTTCTGCGGATCGCCGATGATAAAATCAAGCAGCCAGGCAACACACCACGCGAGGATGGTCATAGTGCGCTCCTCGCGGCTGCCAGCCAGTGGTTAAGCATCTGCGGACGTTGAGCAAAATGAACGTGTAGATAGCTGGCAAAGGTATTTCCCACCTGCCAGCCGCCGGACCAGGCTTGCAGCGTTTTGCCATCGCGCACTTTGCGACAGTTCATCACCGCGGGGGTTTCAGGGGTAAAATCGGAGTAGTGGAATTCATGTCCGCGCAGCACTTCGCCTTCTGCAGCTAACAACGTCTGCTGCGCGGCCTGCGCTTCGCAGTAGCCAAATCGGGTCAGACGTTTTCCCATTTTGCTGTGACCGGGAATGATATCCGCCATCAGCCAGGTATCACCCTGGCTGTCTTCCAGCGAACTGCCGAGGTACATCAGCCCCCCGCACTCGGCATAAATCGCGACACCTTGCTGGTGCGCCGCCCGCAGTTGGTTAAGCATCGCAATATTACGGGCCAACGCCGCAGCATGTAACTCAGGATAGCCACCCCCCAGCCAGATCATCTGACAGTCGGGTAAACAGGTGTCGTGCAACGGGCTAAAACGGACAATCTTAAGCCCCGTGCGCTCCAGTAGCGTAATGTTGTCCGGGTAGTAGAAATTGAACGCTTCGTCATCGGCGATGGCAAGCGTTAGCCCTGCCCCGGCGTCTGAGGCGGGCAACGCTGGCCATTCACCAGCAGGAAGCGTGTCTAACTGGCTTAATCTCAGCAGCGCGTCGATATCAAGGGTTTGCTCCAGCGTCGCGGCAAACGCCTGCCACGGCTGCTGGTTGATAACCGACTCACGCGCGGTAACCAAACCCAGATGACGCTCGGGAAGCGCAACGCCTTCCATACGGGGAACGTAGCCTAAGACGGGTACAGCGCAGTAACGCTCAATCGCCACTTTCAGGAGCTGGTAATGCGTTTCGCTGTTAACCCGGTTAACAATAACGCCGGCAATATTCAGGGTTGGATCAAAATGCTGAAACCCCATTACCGTCGCGGCGATCGAGGTGGAAACGGCTTTGCCATCAACCAGTAGGATAACCGGACAGCCTAACTGTTTGGCCATCGCGGCGGTGCTGCAGTAGTTTGGGTCGGTGCCGTATCCGTCATACAACCCCATAACGCCTTCAATAACGGCGATATCCGCATGTTGCATGTGCTCGCGAAATAAAGCATTCAGGGTGGGGACGGGAAGCATGAAGCTATCAAGATTGCGGGAAGCAGTGCCGCATACCGCGGTATGCCAGCCGGTATCAAGGTAATCGGGGCCTACTTTGCAAGGCTGGACGCGTAAACCGCGTTTTTTCAACAAGCTCAACAGGCCCAGCGTCACCGTGGTTTTACCACAGCCGCTTCCGGTACCTGCAAGAACAAAAGCGTGAAAATTGGCCGCCATACCCTGATCCTGTTCAGGGTGGTAGGGGTGTAAAGATACCCAGTCTCTCGACTGTATGCATCTGAACCACCCACTTCCCACCGAAGTTGTTGGTAGTCACTGACAGGCAGGTCTTCTGGCTTAGCGTCATCCTCACCCGTCCTTCCCAATCTTGCGATCAGTGGTCAATACGGGGTCGTCAGCATCACAGCAGCGGGGGCTGCGGGGGATTCTCACCCCCTTCCCTACCACAAATGTGGCAAACCTGTCAGTTCAAGAGCCTGATTAATTAAGCTCTCTGTTATGAGGTAAATTCACGACCTCATGACAATAATTCAATTTAATATCTTGCCGGGTTCATTCAACCAATTACCTGGCATAAACCCACTTATTCATATGCTCGCATTCTGAATGAAAGTGCCAACAAAGAATAAAGAAAGTCATTCACAGAGACACTGTATCTCATCACAAAAATAAAAACTGGTGCAGTTTATCCCTCTAATACTAATATTTTGTTGCGCTATGACAATTTATTGACTGCTGTCGCTACTTTTCATTTTATAATGACTGGCATAGCGCCCTATATCAAAAATCGGCAATAGCAAAATATTGCCATTTAAGCGGATTCGCCACGTGAAATGACATTTATTTGTTGGCGAAATGCCTGCGGCGTGACCTGATACGTTTGACGAAAAACTTTGCAAAAATAACTGGTTTGCGAAAATCCTAAATTACGCGCAATGCTGGCTATGCTCCAGTCACTGTGGCAAAGCAGCTCTTTTGCACTGGCCATTCGCTGCTGGTTTACCCATGCGTTAAAACCGATACCATGATATTTTTTGAACAATTTGCTGAAATAGTAAGGGCTAAGGTAAACATGAGAGGCTACATCCTCCAGACGCAATTCGTCTGATAAATGCGCATCAATATAACGCAGTGCTTTTTTCATTTTGCTGTCATGAGGATTGGTGCTGCGGTTAGCGCGTACCGGCTCTGACTGCTGCGGGTTATCTTTGATAACCACAAAATTAAGTTGTTTCTTAAGGCAATTTTCTACGATGAGCTTCAGCAGATCCGCTGAGGCGATGACTCGCGAATAATCCATTTCCGGTACATTACGAAACTCGTTGACCAGTTCGGGATCGGCTTGCCAGCGGTCATCTACATTCAGAATATCAACCAAACCAACATCGTTACTTAAGCGTACCTGGCCACAAAGCACAAACCCTACCAGGTGCCCCGCAATGACCAGCGGAATTGAGAAATCGGTAAGTCCGGCGTGGCAGCGATAGATGCAGGGTTGATCGGATTTAGAGGCTTCCAGCCCTCCACAGCGATCGCTCATACGACAACGGGTACTGTGCTGAGGATGCTGACGCATCAACTGGCAAAAAGGGGTGAAATTAAAAAGCTCAGAAATTTCATCACCGTGAATATTGACAACCACAACGGCCAGACTGGTGGCCTGCGCAAAATCCTGTGCGATTTTATTAATGAGTTCTGAGTTCAGGGCACTCGCAGAAATCATGATAAAACCTCTCAGTTAATTTATTGTTATAAATAAAACATATTATTCACATTCGTTTTCACCCTGCCATCCTGAGCATTGATGAAAGTCGTAATTGAACATAACAAAAGTCTCCCATTCTTGGGAGACTTTTTGGGCAGTTCAGGATACCGGATCACGAAAACAGTTTTTACTTTTCAAAAATAAACTTCTTCTGTGAAGCTAGCTCTCATTTTCGTCCAGCTTACACGTATTACACGGTAAATTTTTGCCAATCAAATAACGATAAATTGCTGCACCTGCGCACGCGCCGATGATAGGGGCCACAATCGGTACAATGAAATAAGGGATATCACGCCCACCGGTCATCGCAACATCTCCCCACCCGGCCATCCAGGCAAACAATTTAGGACCAAAATCACGCGCCGGATTCATCGCAAATCCGGTGAGCGGACCGGTGGATGCGCCGATAACAGCAACCAGAATACCAATCAGCAATGGTGCCAACGGACCTTTAGGAACGCCGTTACCGTCGTCAGTCAGCGCCATGATCATCCCCATAAGAATGGAGGTAATCACCACTTCGACCAAAGCTGCCTGCCAGACGCTGAGCGCCGCCGCAGGATAAGTACTAAAAATACTGGCAAGGTGCAGGCTTTCCAGACTGCCGCGCACCATCTGGTGGGCCGACTCATACTCGGTAAACAGACTGCCGTAGAGCAAATAAGCCAGCAAAGCGCCACCAAAGGCCCCCGCGACCTGCGCCACAGTGTAAGGTAATACTTTGCGCCCCGGAAAACAGGCAAACAGCCACAGTGCGATGGTGATAGCAGGGTTGAGATGCGCGCCAGAAATCCCGGCCGTCAGGTAGACTGCAAGCGAGATCCCCAGCCCCCAAATGATGCAGATCTCCCACAATCCCAGGCTGGCACCTGCGACTTTCAGAGCGCTCAGGCAGCCAATACCAAAAAACAAAAACAGCCCGGTACCCAAAAACTCAGCAATGCATTGCGCTTTTAGTGAATCGTTCATTGTGACACCTTCTAAG
>NZ_KZ559416.1:0-84263 GCF_002850715.1 Citrobacter sp. L55
CTCCCCATGCGAGAGTAGGGAACTGCCAGGCATCAAATTGCAGTAAACCGGGATGAATAATCCGGGTAGTGACAAAGAAATTCGGTGGAGCGGTAGTTCAGTTGGTTAGAATACCTGCCTGTCACGCAGGGGGTCGCGGGTTCGAGTCCCGTCCGTTCCGCCACTTATTAGAAAATTAAGCCTGCTACCAAGCAGGCTTAATGATAAGAAAATTTAGGGGCGTAGCTCAGTTGGTAGAGCACCGGTCTCCAAAACCGGGTGTCGCGAGTTCGAGTCTCTCCGCCCCTGCCAGAAACAATCCTTAGCATTTTTGCTAAGGATTTTTTTTTACCTGCAATTTGAATTATGCCTTCCTGCTGTTTTACTCCCGGCATCCTTGCCTATATTTTCTTTAATTTTCCAGAATATCTGTTCTCAGCAGATCGCAAATTAGTCCATTTTTATCGCTGTTTTGCAGCCAAACTGCATATAAAGGACGTGAAAGCGTTGTACTGTCGGTAACCGTATGGAGATCGCTTTTGGTTTTGGCCCAGTTGACGGGAAGCCAGCTAAAGCCCTTAATCACTGAAAGTTGCTGCCTGGCCAATTCTGCCGAACTGGTGGTGAGTACCGGCACTTCATCTCCCGCTATTAGTCCCGCTTCGTGTTGTTGAAAATCGGGTCCCCATTCCAGGCGTAAATAATTCAGCTCATCTTTGGTTTGCGAAGGAGAACTGCAATAGAGCGCCAGCGTGAAATATCCCAACAGTTGGCTGCTAAATTCGTCCATTTTGGGTGTTTCGGTAGTAATCAGTAGATCAAGCTGTCGTTCATGAAGCTGTTTTACTAACGATTGGCGTTGAGCGATCCTCGCTTCAAACTGCAGGCTGGATTGTGGCTCCTGAGATTGATACAAACGCTTCAACCAGTCATTAAGCATGCACTCCCAGAGAGATGCGCTGGCACCGATAGAAAACTCGTTATGCCGCGAGGTATTCGCGACTTCCTTACGTGCTGCCTGCCACGTATTCATCAACGTTTCGGCGTAAGGCAATAATTTTTCACCTGCAGCGGTTAAACGGATATTGTTTCTGTGTCGGGTGAACAGGTTTACACCCAATTGATTTTCCAGTTGTCTGATCCGGAAACTAACCGCTGATTGGGTCAGGTAGAGCGCTTCAGCAGCCCTGCCAAAGTGGCGTGTCCGGCTAACTTCCAGGAAAGTTTTTAACAATTCCGTATCCACAACTCGCTCCATAAAATTATTTGTCGTTATGATTTAAATCTTTTGTTTGACGCTCTGTCAAGCGTAACTAATACTCCGCGCCATAAATAGCTCGGCCAAAGAATTAGGAGCGTGCAGGATGGCGGAAAGCTTTACGACGACTAATCGATATTTCGATAATAAATATTATCCCCGCGGATTCTCCCGTCATGGTGATTTCACCATTAAAGAAGCACAACTGCTTGAGCGTCACGGTTATGCTTTCAACGAGCTGGATCTGGGCAAGCGTGAGCCGGTAACTGAAGAAGAAAAACTGTTTGTTGCGGTATGCCGTGGTGAACGTGAGCCGGTTACCGAAGCTGAACGTGTGTGGTCTAAATATATGACGCGTATTAAGCGTCCAAAACGCTTCCACACCTTATCGGGTGGGAAACCTCAGGTGGAAGGCGCAGAAGACTACACCGAATCTGATGATTAATAAAAAAAGGGCGAAAGCCCTTTTTTTATGTCAGTAGTTTCTGCAGATGAATGAGTAACCTGTCTATCGCTCGGTACCCAACGGCCTCCTGTAAATGCTGGCGAGAGATGTGATCACATTGTTCGATATCCGCAATCGTTCGAGCGACCTTAATCAGGCGCAGCCAGGCGCGGATAGACAATCCGAGATGCGCGAGCGTTTCTTCAAGCCACTGTGCATCGTCGCTACGCAGTAGGCAGTATTTATGGATATCCTGACTGTCCAGATGTGCGTTTAACTTATTTTGCCGCTGATACTGACGCTCTCGCGCTGCCATAACACGTTGCTTCACCGTTGCGCTATTTTCCCCTTTCATCGCGCTCTGGCTGAGTATACCGGGCGGCGGTAGGGGAATTTCGAGGGAGAGGTCGAAGCGGTCAAGAAATGGACCTGACAATCGATTTAGGTAGCGCAGCGTCTGTTCTGGGGTACAGCGGTTATGGTTCCCCTGATAATGGCCCGTCGGGCTTGGATTCATCGCAGCTATGAGTTGAAAGCGTGCGGGATAGGTTATTTTTGCTCTGGTGCGGGATAGATGGATCTGCCCGGACTCGATGGGTTCGCGCAGTGCATCCAGCGTGCGCCGCTCAAACTCGGGTAGTTCATCCAGAAACAGTATGCCGTTGTGCGCTAAAGAGATCTCTCCTGGCGCAGGAATAGAGCCTCCACCGACCATGGCGGTTAATGAAGCACTGTGATGTGGCGAGCGAAAAGGGCGTTGCTTCCACTGTTTTTGTATCGTGTCGGAATGGATCAGACTGAGTATCGCGGCACTTTCCAGCGCTTCATCGTTGCTAAGTGGAGGGAGCAGCCCTCTGAGTCGACTGGCTAGCATAGTCTTTCCCGTACCCGGCGGGCCGATGAGCAAGAGGTTGTGGCCGCCTGCTGCGGTAAGCTCCAGCCCGCGTTTACCCTGTTCCTGGCCGATAACATCGCTCAGATCATCAGCTAATGCGTTAGGCGTAAAATCTGCGGATGATGGCCTGTCTAAATCATGCTTACCTTCGAGAAATGCGCATACGGTCTGCAGGTGATCGGCGATCAGGCACCCCTCGCCGTGTATCAGTCCAACTTCAGCGGCATTCTCTTTTGCGACAATAATTCGCCTGCCTGCACGAATGGCCTCGGTTGCGCTTGATATCGTGCCGGGAACGCCGCGTAGCGCGCCTGTAAGCGCTAATTCACCTACCAGCTCGTAGGTGTCGAGATTGTGGGGTGTAAGCTGCTCAGAAGCGGCCAGAAGCGCAACAGCGATAGGTAAATCATATCGCCCCCCTTCTTTCGGGAGATCGGCCGGAGCGAGGTTTATAGTTATCTTTTTTGCCGGGAATTCATAACCGCTATTAATAATCGCACTGCGTACCCGATCGCGAGCCTCTTTCACCGTCGTTTCGGGCAGCCCCACCATGGTTAAACCAGGCAGGCCGTTGCTGATATGTACCTCGATGGTAATGGCTGGCGCATTCACGCCTAGCGCGGCGCGTGTGTGAACAATCGATAGTGACATAATTTCTCCTGATAAAAGTATTATGTCGCAATACATCGCGGCAAGATTTCACATAATTACGGTTTTTAGATGCTGATTCCCGTATTTTTGCGCAACGTATAACTGCTTGCATTAAGCCTGGAATGACGCCCGCAAATGCTTTTGAATGGTGTTTGTATTGGGGATCGGGTTACCGATGATCGCCTGAAGCGTGAAATATTTTCATTTTTGATTTTTTTGTATAAAAAACAACGGTATTTATCTAAACCGTTAACGACGTCAGAAAAACGAATAAAAAAATATCTTGTGTCATTTGCAAATTCTATGGTAACTCTTTAGGTATTCCTTCGAACAAGATGCAAGAAAATACAAAAATGACAGCCCTTCTACGAGTGATTAGCCTGGTCGTGATTAGCGTGGTGGTGATTATTATCCCACCGTGCGGGGCTGCACTTGGACGAGGAAAGGCTTAGAAAACAAGCCTTAACGAACTAAGACCCCCGCACCGAAAGGTCCGGGGGTTTTTTTTGACCTTAAAAACATACACGAGGAGCAGAAAGTGAACGGTAGCATAAAATTCTGTTTCTCAAGATTTACGGCGGGGATGTAACTATGAATGGGGCACAGTGGGTGGTACATGCGTTGCGTGCACAAGGGGTTCAAACCGTCTTTGGTTATCCTGGTGGCGCAATTATGCCGGTTTACGATGCGTTGTATGACGGCGGCGTAGAGCACCTGTTGTGCCGACACGAGCAGGGTGCGGCAATGGCGGCGATTGGCTATGCCCGTGCGACCGGTAAAACCGGCGTTTGTATCGCTACCTCCGGCCCTGGCGCAACCAACCTGATCACGGGCCTTGCCGATGCGCTGTTAGATTCTGTTCCAGTGGTGGCGATCACCGGTCAGGTGGCATCACCTTTCATCGGAACGGATGCGTTCCAGGAAGTGGACGTGCTGGGGATGTCTCTGTCCTGCACCAAACACAGCTTCCTGGTACAGTCACTCGAAGAACTGCCGCGTATCATGGCTGAGGCTTTCGCCGTGGCGAATTCCGGTCGTCCGGGTCCAGTTCTGGTTGATATCCCGAAAGACATTCAATTAGCCAGCGGTACGCTGGAGCCATATTTTACGACCGTCGAAAACGTAGAGACGTTTCCGCACGCTGACGTTGAGCAGGCACGTAATATGCTGGCGCAGGCACAAAAACCCATCCTGTACGTAGGTGGTGGCGTAGGTATGGCGCAGGCGGTCCCGGCCCTGCGTGAATTTATCGCGGTAACCCAAATGCCGGTCGCCTGCACGCTGAAAGGTCTGGGCGCAGTAGATGCTGACTACCCGTACTATTTGGGCATGTTGGGAATGCACGGTACTAAAGCCGCGAATTTCGCGGTGCAAGAGTGCGATTTACTGATTGCGGTTGGCGCACGTTTTGATGACCGGGTGACTGGCAAGCTGAATACCTTTGCACCGAACGCCAGCGTAATCCACATGGATATCGACCCAGCGGAAATGAACAAACTGCGCCAGGCACACGTGGCGCTGCAGGGGGATTTAAATTCTCTTCTGCCAGCATTACAGCAATTGATGAAGATTGACGAATGGCGTCAGCACAGCGCTGAACTGCGCGCAGAACATACCTGGCGCTACGACCATCCGGGGGAAGCTATCTATGCGCCACTGTTGTTAAAGCAGTTATCCGATCGCAAACCTGCGGATAGTGTAGTGACAACGGATGTTGGCCAGCATCAGATGTGGTCGGCACAGCATATGACCTACACTCGCCCTGAAAACTTCATCACGTCGAGCGGTCTGGGGACGATGGGCTTTGGCCTGCCAGCAGCGGTTGGCGCGCAGGTTGCTCGCCCGAATGATACGGTAATCTGTATCTCCGGTGACGGTTCCTTCATGATGAATGTACAGGAATTGGGCACCGTAAAACGCAAGCAGTTGCCGCTGAAGATAGTTTTACTCGACAACCAGCGGTTAGGCATGGTGCGACAATGGCAGCAGCTGTTTTTCCAGGAACGTTATAGCGAAACCACCCTTACCGATAACCCCGATTTCCTCATGTTGGCCAGAGCCTTCGGCATTCCTGGTCAACACATCACCCGTAAAGACCAGGTTGAAGCGGCACTCGACACCATGCTGAATAGCGAGGGGCCATACTTGCTTCATGTCTCAATCGACGAACTTGAGAATGTCTGGCCTCTGGTGCCACCTGGCGCCAGTAACTCAGAAATGCTGGAGAAATTATCATGATGCAACATCAGGTCGCCGTTGAGGCTCGTTTCAATCCGGAAACGTTAGAACGTGTTTTACGCGTGGTACGCCATCGTGGTTTTCAGGTGTGCTCCATGAATATGGAAGCCGCCAGCGATGCGCAGAATATAAATATCGAATTGACCGTTGCCAGCCCCCGGTCGGTCGACTTACTGTTTAGTCAGTTAAGTAAACTGGTAGATGTTGCACATGTTGCTATCTGCCAGAGCACAACCACATCACAACAAATCCGCGCCTGAGCGCAAAAGGAAGAAAAATGACGACGAAAAAAGCTGATTACATTTGGTCTAATGGCGAGATGATTCGTTGGGAAGACGCGAAGGTCCACGTGATGTCCCACGCGCTGCACTACGGTACTTCTGTATTTGAAGGGATCCGTTGCTACGATTCTCACAAAGGGCCGGTAGTGTTCCGTCATCGCGAACATATGCAGCGTCTGCGTGATTCAGCCAAGATCTATCGTTTTCCCGTTTCTCAGAGCGTTGATGAGCTGATGGAAGCTTGCCGTGAGGTGATTCGTAAAAACAACCTGACCAGCGCCTATATCCGTCCGCTGGTGTTTGTTGGCGACGTAGGGATGGGCGTTAACCCGCCTGCGGGATATACCACTGATGTGATAATCGCCGCGTTCCCATGGGGGGCTTACCTCGGTGCTGAAGCGCTGGAGCAGGGGATCGACGCGATGGTTTCTTCCTGGAACCGCGTTGCGCCGAACACGATTCCTACCGCTGCTAAAGCAGGTGGTAACTATCTGTCTTCGCTGCTGGTGGGTAGTGAAGCGCGTCGTCATGGCTACCAGGAAGGCATTGCGCTGGATGTGAATGGCTACATCTCCGAAGGCGCGGGCGAAAACCTGTTTGAAGTAAAAGACGGCATTCTGTTTACCCCGCCGTTTACCTCTTCCGCGCTGCCGGGTATCACCCGTGACGCGATCATTAAGCTGGCGAAAGATCTCGATATCGAAGTGCGTGAGCAAGTGCTGTCTCGTGAATCGCTGTACCTGGCCGACGAAGTGTTCATGTCCGGTACCGCGGCCGAAATCACCCCAGTACGTAGCGTCGATGGTATTCAGGTGGGCGAAGGCCGCTGCGGTCCGGTCACCAAACGCATCCAGCAGGCTTTCTTTGGCCTCTTCACCGGTGAAACGGAAGATAAATACGGCTGGTTGGATTCAGTAAATCAATAACAAAATTAATATTACCCCAAAATAGTTCACGTTGCAGGAAGACGGCAACGCAGCGAGCCCCAGGAGCTTACTTTAGTAGGTGACTGGGGGGAGCGAGGCAGCCCTCAGTTGCGGCGTGAAATATGCAGGGGAAAGACAGACGGGAGTTAATCAAGCATGCCTAAGTATCGTTCTGCTACCACCACCCACGGCCGCAATATGGCGGGTGCCCGCGCACTGTGGCGCGCCACCGGGATGACCGATGATGACTTCGGTAAACCGATTATCGCTGTGGTGAACTCCTTTACCCAGTTTGTGCCGGGCCACGTCCACCTGCGCGATCTCGGTAAGCTGGTTGCCGAACAAATCGAAGCCTCAGGCGGTGTGGCGAAAGAGTTCAACACCATTGCCGTGGATGATGGTATCGCCATGGGTCATGGCGGCATGCTTTATTCACTGCCGTCGCGTGAGCTGATCGCCGATTCAGTGGAATATATGGTTAACGCCCACTGCGCCGATGCGATGGTCTGCATCTCTAACTGCGATAAAATCACCCCCGGGATGTTAATGGCCTCTCTGCGGCTGAATATTCCGGTGATCTTTGTTTCCGGCGGCCCAATGGAAGCCGGGAAAACCAAGCTCTCTGACCAAATCATCAAGCTTGATCTGGTTGATGCGATGATTCAGGGCGCAGACCCGAAAGTCTCCGACTCGCAGAGCGAGCAGGTTGAACGTTCGGCCTGTCCGACCTGCGGCTCGTGCTCCGGGATGTTCACCGCCAACTCGATGAACTGCCTGACCGAAGCGTTGGGTCTGTCGCAGCCGGGTAACGGTTCGCTGTTGGCGACTCACGCCGACCGTAAAGAGCTGTTCCTCAACGCAGGTAAACGCATAGTCGAGCTGACCAAACGCTACTACGAGCAGGATGACGCTTCAGCCCTGCCGCGCAACATTGCCAACAAGGCGGCGTTTGAGAACGCCATGACGCTGGATATTGCGATGGGCGGTTCCACCAACACCGTTCTGCACCTGCTGGCGGCCGCGCAGGAAGCGGAAATCGACTTCACCATGAGTGATATTGATAAGTTGTCCCGCAAAGTCCCGCAGCTGTGTAAAGTTGCGCCGAGTACGCAGAAATACCATATGGAAGACGTGCACCGCGCGGGCGGCGTACTGGGCATTTTAGGCGAGCTGGATCGCGCCGGTCTACTGAACCGCGACGTGAAAAACGTGCTGGGACTGACTCTGCCTCAAACGCTCGATAGTTATGACGTTATGCTGACCAAAGACGACGCGGTGAAAAAAATGTTCCGCGCAGGTCCGGCTGGCATCCGTACCACACAGGCGTTCTCGCAGGATTGTCGTTGGGACACCCTGGATGATGACCGCGCAGAAGGTTGCATTCGCTCGTTGGAACATGCTTACAGCAAAGACGGCGGCCTGGCAGTCCTGTACGGTAACTTCGCGGAAAACGGCTGTATCGTAAAAACCGCTGGTGTGGATGACAGCATCCTGAAATTCACCGGCCCGGCAAAAGTGTATGAAAGCCAGGACGATGCGGTTGAAGCTATCCTCGGCGGTAAAGTGGTTGCCGGCGACGTGGTGGTGATTCGCTACGAAGGGCCGAAGGGCGGGCCAGGCATGCAGGAAATGCTCTACCCAACCACCTTCCTGAAATCGATGGGTCTCGGTAAGGCCTGCGCGCTGATTACCGACGGTCGTTTCTCTGGCGGTACTTCGGGGCTTTCCATTGGTCACGTTTCTCCTGAAGCGGCCAGCGGCGGTAATATCGCAATTATCGAAGATGGCGACATGATTGCTATCGATATCCCGAATCGTGGCATTCAACTGCAACTGAGCGATGCGGAAATCGCTGCGCGCCGTGAAGCGCAAGAAGCTCGTGGTGACAAAGCCTGGACGCCAAAAGATCGTCAGCGTCAGGTCTCCTTTGCGCTGCGCGCTTACGCCAGCCTGGCAACCAGCGCCGACAAAGGTGCGGTGCGCGATAAGTCGAAACTAGGGGGATAATGACCATGGCGGATTCTCAACCCCTCTCCGGCGCTCCAGAAGGCGCCGAGTATCTCAGAGCAGTGCTGCGTGCGCCGGTATACGAAGCGGCGCAGGTCACACCGCTACAAAAAATGGAAAAACTCTCTTCGCGCCTCGATAACGTGATTCTGGTGAAGCGCGAAGACCGTCAACCCGTTCACAGCTTCAAGCTGCGCGGTGCCTATGCCATGATGGCCGGTCTGACCGAAGAGCAAAAAGCGCATGGGGTAATCACCGCATCGGCAGGTAATCATGCTCAGGGCGTAGCTTTCTCTTCTGCGCGATTAGGTGTGAAGGCGCTGATTGTCATGCCTACGGCTACCGCTGATATCAAAGTCGATGCCGTTCGCGGTTTCGGTGGTGAAGTACTGTTACACGGCGCGAATTTTGATGAAGCCAAAGCCAAAGCGATTGAGCTGTCGCAGCAGCAGGGTTTTACCTGGGTTCCTCCGTTCGACCATCCGATGGTGATTGCCGGGCAGGGCACACTGGCACTGGAGTTATTGCAGCAGGATGCCCACCTTGATCGTGTATTCGTGCCGGTGGGCGGTGGCGGATTAGCGGCAGGCGTGGCGGTGCTGATCAAACAACTGATGCCGCAGATCAAAGTGATTGCCGTTGAAGCTGAAGACTCAGCCTGCCTGAAAGCGGCGCTGGATGCCGGTCAACCGGTCGATCTTCCACGTGTTGGCCTCTTTGCTGAAGGCGTGGCGGTGAAACGTATCGGCGACGAAACCTTCCGTTTGTGCCAGGAGTATCTCGACGACATCATCACTGTCGATAGCGACGCTATCTGCGCGGCAATGAAAGATCTGTTCGAGGATGTGCGCGCGGTGGCGGAACCTTCCGGTGCGCTGGCGCTGGCGGGGATGAAAAAGTACATTGCCCAGCACAACATTCGCGGCGAACGTCTGGCGCATATCCTTTCCGGCGCTAACGTTAACTTCCATGGCCTACGTTATGTTTCCGAACGTTGCGAGCTGGGCGAACAGCGCGAAGCGTTGCTGGCAGTAACTATTCCGGAAGAAAAGGGCAGCTTCCTGAAGTTTTGCCAGCTGTTGGGAGGACGCTCGGTTACCGAGTTTAACTACCGATTTGCTGATGCGAAAGACGCCTGTATTTTTGTTGGCGTCCGTCTGAGCCGTGGGCTGGAAGAGCGTAAGGAAATCCTCCAGTTGCTTAACGAGGGCGGCTACAGCGTGGTGGATTTGTCCGACGACGAAATGGCGAAGCTGCACGTGCGCTACATGGTCGGTGGGCGCCCGTCGAAACCCTTGCAGGAGCGGCTGTACAGCTTCGAATTCCCGGAATCTCCGGGGGCGTTGCTCAAATTCCTGCATACCCTGGGGACGCACTGGAATATTTCGTTGTTCCACTATCGTAGTCACGGAACCGATTATGGTCGCGTACTGGCGGCGTTTGAGTTGGGTGAGCACGAACCTGATTTCGAAACGCGACTGAACGAACTGGGTTATGACTGTCATGATGAAACGCATAACCCGGCGTTCAGGTTCTTCCTGGCGGGTTAGCGGCAGCCATTAAAAAAGGGTTCATGTAAAGACATGAACCCTTTTTGCAACTGTATCAGCAGATTACAGCGTGATGACTTCGAATTCGACTTCGGTGTTTACATCCGCATCGTAATCCACTTCGTCGAGACCAAAACCGAACAGATTCAGGAATTCCTGCTTATATCCTGCATAGTCCGTTTTTTGCGCCAGGTTTTCGGTGGTGATCAGCGGCCACAGATCGCGGCATGCCTGCTGAATGTCTTCACGCAGTTCCCAGTCATCCATACGGATACGCTGGTTGTCATCAAGCACCACTTTATCGCCGTACAGGCTGGTGGTCATCAGACGGTTGATCTGCTCGATGCAGCCTTCATGAATGCCTTGTTCTTTCATCAGCTTGAAGACCATGGAGATGTACAGCGGCATCACCGGAATAGCAGAAGAAGCCTGCGTGATAACGGATTTCAGTACAGCAACGTTAGCGGAACCGTTCAGCGGAGCCAGTTGATTACGCAGCGCGCCTGCCGCGCGGTCGAGATCTTCTTTTGCTTTGCCCAGCGCGCCGTGCCAGTAGATTGGCCAGGTCAGGTCGGTACCGATGTAGGAGTAGGCAACGGTTTTCACGCCGTCAGCCAGCACGCCTGCTTCGCTCAGCGCGCCCATCCACAGTTCCCAGTCTTCGCCGCCCATAACGGTGACGGTGTTCTGAACTTCTTCTTCGGTTGCCGGCTCAATGCTGGCGGTTATGATCTGATCTTTGTTGGTATCGATCGCTTTAGAGGTATAAACCTCACCGATTGGCTTCAGCGCAGAACGGACGATTTCACCGGTTTTCGGCATTTTACGTACCGGAGATGCCAGTGAATAAACCACCAGGTCAATCTGACCCAGGTCTTCTTTGATCAGTTTGATAACTTCGTCGCGACACTCGTCGGAGAACGCGTCGCCGTTGATGCTTTTGGAATACAGACCTTCACGTTTTGCGGCCTCATCGAAGGCTGCAGAGTTATACCAGCCCGCGGAACCTGGCTTGGTTTCCGTGCCTGGTTTTTCGAAAAATACGCCGATAGTGGCGGCTCCGCTGCCAAACGCGGCGGAAATTCTGGAAGCAAGGCCGTAACCGGTGGAAGCACCGATGACCAGCACGCGGGAAGGGCCGTTAGCGATTTTCCCGTTTTTCTTCACATAATCGATCTGTTTTTCCACATTGACTTTGCAGCCAGTCGGATGGGTCGTTGTACAGATGAATCCACGAATTTTTGGTTTGATTATCATAATGATGGCTAATTAAGTTTGTATTTTCGCTGTCAAGTGCGCAATGACACCGTCTGTTCTGGCTTGCTAAACGTGATGGTTAACAAGCCCCCCACATCTATTATGGCACGGGACATTATACAGAAAAGGAGCGCCAATACTGAATCTACCACTGATTTTAGGCCTGACGCTGGCGCTACTCGGCGGATTTACGCTCCAGAACAATCTTCCAGAACGCGTCGATCAGCGGCTCATGCAGCCGTTTTTTCGGTGCGCAGACGCCCAGCTCGAACGGCGTTTTTTCGTCGCTGCGTTCTAAAATCATCACGCGATTCCGTACCGGCTCCGGGCTGTTTTCCAGCACCACTTCCGGCAGCAGCGCCACACCGCAGCCCAGCGCCACCATCGAGACCATCGCTTCGTGCCCCCCGACCGTGGCGTAAATCGATGGGTTGCTGATTTTGTGACGGCGGAACCACAGTTCGATGCGGCGGCGTACCGGCCCCTGGTCGGCCATGATAAACGGCACCGTCGACCAGTCCGGCTTATCGACCGAAACCTGATTCCGTACCGGGCAAGGCAATGCTGGTGCGATCAACACTACCGTTAAATTCTCCAGCATCGAGAATGCCACAGCACCGGGCAGCGTCTCTGGCTTACCCGCTATTGCCAGATCGGCCTCTCCGGTGACCACTTTGTCCATCGCATCAGCGGCATCGCCGGTGGTGAGCTTAATTTCAACCGAGGGGTGCTCGGCGCGAAAGCGGTCGAGAATTGGCGGCAGGTGGCTGTAGGCGGCGGTAACCGAGCAGAAGATATGCAGCTCGCCCGACAACGACGGTCCCTGCTGATCGAGGGTGTGGCGCAATTGTTGATACTGCAACAGCGTCTGCTGGGCAAACACTCGCAGCTCTTCGCCTGCTTCGGTCAGCGTGACCGTACGGTTATCGCGCACAAACAGCGCCTGGCCGAGATCTTCTTCCAGCCGTTGGATCTGGCGTGAGAGTGTGGAGGGGCTGACGTGCATCGCCCGCGCACTGCGGCCAAAGTGGCGGCTTTCCGCCAGATGCAGGAACATTTTCAGATCGCGTAAATCCACGGACGAGCCTCCGATTTTCTACGTTGCAGATATTGCAATGTGATGTTGTGAATATATCAATTTCCGCAATAATTTTCCTGTTGTAATGTGGGTTCATTCTCGCTGAAACGCGAACCGAACAATAAGACAGTACAACATCACGAGGTATCACCATGGCTAACTACTTTAATACACTGAACCTGCGCCAGCAGCTGGCGCAGCTGGGCAAATGTCGCTTTATGGGTCGCGACGAATTCGCCGATGGCGCAAGCTACCTTCAGGGTAAAAAAGTGGTCATCGTCGGGTGCGGTGCTCAGGGGCTGAACCAAGGCCTGAACATGCGCGACTCCGGTTTGGATATCTCCTACGCCCTGCGTAAAGAAGCGATTGCTGAGAAGCGCGCTTCCTGGCGCAAAGCGACCGAAAATGGCTTCAAAGTAGGTACCTACGAAGAGCTGATCCCGCAGGCGGATCTGGTGGTTAACCTGACCCCGGACAAACAGCACTCCGACGTTGTACGTTCCGTACAGCCGCTGATGAAAGACGGCGCGGCGCTGGGCTACTCCCACGGTTTCAACATCGTCGAAGTGGGCGAGCAGATCCGTAAAGATATCACTGTGGTGATGGTTGCGCCGAAGTGTCCGGGTACCGAAGTGCGTGAAGAGTACAAACGTGGTTTTGGTGTTCCAACCCTGATCGCCGTTCACCCGGAAAACGATCCGAAAGGCGAAGGCATGGCGATTGCCAAAGCATGGGCTGCGGCCACTGGCGGTCACCGTGCAGGCGTGCTGGAATCGTCCTTCGTTGCGGAAGTGAAATCTGACCTGATGGGCGAGCAGACAATTCTGTGCGGTATGCTGCAGGCTGGCTCTCTGCTGTGCTTCGACAAGCTGGTGGAAGAGGGTACTGACCCGGCTTACGCCGAAAAACTGATTCAGTTTGGCTGGGAAACCATCACCGAAGCGCTGAAGCAGGGCGGTATCACCCTGATGATGGATCGTCTGTCTAACCCAGCGAAACTGCGTGCTTATGCGCTGTCCGAACAGCTGAAAGAGATCATGGCGCCATTGTTCCAGAAACACATGGATGACATCATCTCCGGCGAATTCTCTTCAGGCATGATGGCTGACTGGGCCAACGACGATAAGAAACTGCTGACCTGGCGTGAAGAGACCGGCAAAACCGCGTTCGAAACCGCGCCGCAGTTTGAAGGAAAAATTGGCGAGCAGGAGTACTTCGATAAAGGCGTGCTGATGATCGCGATGGTGAAGGCTGGCGTTGAGCTGGCGTTTGAAACCATGGTGGATTCCGGCATCATCGAAGAGTCTGCTTACTACGAATCACTGCACGAACTGCCGCTGATCGCGAACACCATCGCCCGTAAGCGCCTGTACGAAATGAACGTTGTTATTTCCGATACCGCAGAATACGGTAACTACCTGTTCTCTTACGCGTGCGTACCGCTGCTGAAAGAGTTCATGACTACCCTGCAAACCGGGGATCTGGGCAAAGCCATTGCCGAAGGTGCGGTAGACAACGCGCAGCTGCGCGACGTGAACGATGCTATTCGTGGCCATGCTATCGAGAAAGTTGGCCAGAAACTGCGTGGCTATATGACTGATATGAAACGTATTGCTGTAGCTGGCTAAGAGGCTGCCATTCGGCAAAAAAAGCCCGGTGTTTGAACACACCGGGCTTTCTATTAGTTACGGTACAGCACTTTAATGATGTGGTAACCGAACTGAGTGTGCAGTGGGCCGGTTAGCTCCAGCACCGGGCAGGAGAACACCACTTTATCAAACGCCGGAACCATCTGGCCCTGACGGAATTCGCCTAAATCGCCGCCGCGTTTGCCCGACGGGCAGATAGAGTGTTTCTTCGCCAGTTTACCAAAATCGGCGCCATTTTTGATTTGTTCCAGAAGATCTAGAGCCAGTTTCTCTTCTTTAACAAGGATATGCACTGCTGATGCTGTTTTTGCCATGGTTTGTGCTCTGAGTTGAGTGATAAATCAGGGCGCAATAGTAGCATGTAATCCATGGTCTTCGACGATGGGCTATGACCGATCCCCCTGGCGTCACTTTCTGCTACAATCCACATCCCCGTGTTTACAGATTGAGCAATCCTCTATGCGTTTGAACCCCGGACAACAACAAGCCGTCGAATTCGTCACCGGACCTTGCCTGGTGCTGGCGGGAGCGGGTTCCGGTAAGACGCGTGTTATCACAAACAAAATCGCACATCTGATCCGTGAATGTGGCTATCAGGCACGGCATATTGCGGCAGTAACCTTTACCAATAAGGCTGCGCGCGAGATGAAAGAGCGTGTGGCGCAAACGTTGGGTCGTAAAGAAGCGCGCGGGTTGATGATCTCTACTTTCCACACTCTGGGACTGGATGTCATTAAGCGTGAATACGCCGCGCTAGGGATGAAGTCGAACTTCTCGTTGTTTGATGATACTGACCAGGTGGCCCTGCTTAAGGAATTGACCGAAGGGCTAATTGAAGACGATAAACTTATCCTTCAACAGTTGATTTCAACGATCTCCAACTGGAAAAACGATCTGATGACCCCAGCGCAGGCGGCAGCCAGTGCAAAGGGTGAACGCGATCGTATTTTTGCCCACTGCTATGGTCTGTATGACGCGCATATGAAGGCGTGTAACGTCCTCGATTTTGACGATCTGATCCTGCTCCCCACGCTGCTGTTGCAGCGCAATGAAGAAGTACGTGAGCGTTGGCAAAACCGAATCCGCTACCTGCTGGTGGATGAATATCAGGATACCAACACCAGCCAGTACGAGTTGGTGAAGTTGCTGGTGGGGAAACGCGCGCGCTTTACCGTCGTGGGTGATGACGATCAGTCGATCTACTCCTGGCGCGGGGCACGTCCGCAGAACCTGGTACTGTTAAGCAAAGATTTTCCGGCGCTGCAGGTGGTGAAGCTGGAGCAAAACTATCGTTCATCAGGGCGTATCCTGAAGGCGGCGAACATCCTTATTGCTAACAACCCACACGTCTTTGAAAAACGGCTCTTTTCTGAGCTTGGCTACGGCGCTGAGCTGAAGGTGTTGAGTGCGAATAATGAAGAGCACGAAGCAGAACGCGTGACCGGGGAACTGATTGCCCATCACTTTGTGAACAAGACGCAGTATAAAGACTACGCCATCCTGTATCGCGGTAATTATCAGTCGCGAGTGTTCGAAAAGTTTCTGATGCAGAACCGCATCCCGTACAAAATTTCCGGCGGGACGTCGTTCTTCTCACGTCCGGAGATTAAAGATCTGCTGGCCTATCTGCGCGTGCTCAGCAACCCGGATGATGACAGTGCATTTTTGCGCATCGTAAATACGCCAAAGCGTGAAATCGGTCCGGCCACGCTGCAAAAGTTGGGGGAATGGGCGATGACGCGTAATAAAAGCCTGTTTACCGCCAGCTTTGATATGGGACTTAGCCAGACGCTAACCGGGCGCGGATATGATTCTCTGACCCGCTTTACGCACTGGCTGGGTGAAATTCAACGTCTGGCGGAGCGCGAGCCGGTTGCCGCCGTACGCGATCTGATCCACGGCATTGATTACGAATCCTGGCTGTATGAAACCTCGCCGAGCCCGAAAGCGGCCGAAATGCGTATGAAAAACGTCAACACGCTGTTCAGCTGGATGACGGAGATGCTGGAAGGTAGTGAGCTGGAAGAGCCAATGACCCTGACTCAGGTCGTTACCCGCTTTACCCTGCGCGACATGATGGAGCGCGGAGAGAGCGAAGAGGAGTTGGATCAGGTGCAGTTGATGACGCTGCATGCTTCAAAAGGACTGGAGTTCCCGTACGTATTTATGGTGGGAATGGAAGAAGGATTTTTGCCGCACCAGAGCAGCATCGATGAAGATAACATCGACGAAGAGCGTCGTCTGGCTTACGTCGGGATTACACGTGCGCAGAAAGAACTTATCTTCACGCTGTGTAAAGAGCGCCGTCAGTACGGTGAACTGGTACGACCTGAACCGAGCCGTTTCCTGTTGGAACTACCACAAGATGACGTTATCTGGGAACAGGAGCGTAAAGTGGTGAGTGCCGAGGAGCGGATGCAAAAAGGGCAGGCCAGCATTGCCAATATTCGGGCGATGATGGCAAAAGCCAAAGAGAAATAGGTCTTTTGTAGGCCGGATAAGCGTAAGCGCTATCCGGCAGCCAGCATCTAATGCACTTCCAGCGGCCAGTGGACATAGCTTTGCCACTGTATTTCCTGATCGATTAACTCTGTACCTAATGGATGATGTTCCAGCCAGCCTTCCGGTAGCGTTAACGTCAGATTCTCATCCTGAGCTTGCAGGGTGATATGTGGCACTAAATCGTCGCGACGGCGAGCGGCGAAGATGATCGCCAGGCGTAGCAAACGGCAAAGGTGCTCCGCGATGCGTGGTGGCACAGCGTTTTGCTGGTGGAGTGAAGAGAGATCGACTGGATTAGTTTGGTTGAGCAACAGCGTGGCTAACAGTTTTTTCTGCGCGGGAGTAAAGCCCGGGAGATCGAGATTACGTACCAGCCAGGCGGCATGCAGTGGCGCCTGCTTATACTCTACGCTCAGTCCTATTTCATGCAACTGACAGGCACTTTGCAGCAGTTCACGACTAATAGCTTCAAGATGCCACTCATCTTTCACCTGTTCGAGTAAATGCACAGCCAATTGCGTGACGCGATTCGCCTGATCGGTGTCGACCATAAATCGACGCTGAATATTACGCAGCGTACGGCTGCGAATGTCCTGATCAACCGGTAAGTGCAGCATGCCGTAGACCAGACCTTCGCGTAGTGCGCCGCCGGCCAGAGTCATGCATTGAATATTCAGTTCGGTGAAAATGGCGATCAGAATGGCCAGTCCGCTGGGAAAAACCAGTGCGCGTTCCAGCGTTAACCCTTCTATTTCCAGCTCTTCCAGACGACCACAATGAATTGCGCGTTGTTTAAGCTGCTGAAGCTTGGCCAACGTAATGCGCTCATCCATGCCTTGCGCCATCATGATTTCCTGTAACGCTTGGACGGTGCCAGAGGCACCAACGCAAACTTTCCAGCCATGAAAACGCAGTTTGTCGGCGACCGGGCGCAGAACTTCGCGAGCCGCTTTCTCTGCTTCGTCAAAGTTTTCCTGTGCCAGATTACGATTGGTGAAATACCTTTCGAGCCAGGTGACGCAGCCCATTGACAGGCTGAACAGAGAGGTGGTTTGTGCGCCGGAGCCGGTAACCAGTTCAGTGCTGGCACCGCCAATATCAACGACAAGACGCTGATCGGCACCGCCGGTGGTGTGGGCAACACCTTGATAAATCAGCCGCGCTTCTTCTTCGCCGCTGATGACCTGGACAGGACAGCCGAGGATCTCTTGCGCTTTGGCGATAAACTCATCGGCGTTTACCGCGATGCGTAATGTTGCCGTGGCGACCACGCGGATTTGCGGCTGAGGGATATCCTGCAGGCGTTCAGCAAACAGGCGCAGGCATTGCCAGCCGCGCTCCATAGCTTCAGCGGAAAGAACGTTGTCGCTGTTGAGGCCAGCGGCCAGACGCACCTTGCGTTTAATACGCGTGAGCGTCTGAATGCTTCCCGCCACCTCGCGTACGACCAGCATATGAAAACTATTCGAGCCTAAATCAATTGCGGCGTACAGCGAAGTGGTTGTGAGCATATCTAACGTTAACCTGAACGACGACGATTACGCGGAGCACCACCGGTACGGCGTGGGCCATTGCCTGTGCGCGGACGCGTTAAGCGTAACGGCTTCGGCAGATCGGTCATCAGCGCATCCGGGTTGTACTTGCTGACCGGGATTGAGTGACCGATATAGGTCTCGATTGCTGGTAAATTCAGCGCGTATTCTTCACAGGCCAGGCTGATAGAGTGACCGCTTGCTCCGGCGCGACCGGTACGACCGATACGGTGAACGTAATCTTCACAGTCATCCGGCAGGTCATAGTTAAATACGTGCGTTACGGCTGGGATATGCAGACCACGCGCGGCGACATCCGTCGCAACGAGAATGTCGAGATCGCCACGGGTGAACTCATCAAGGATACGCAGACGTTTTTTCTGCGCCACGTCACCGGTCAACAGACCGACGCGATGACCGTCAGCGGCAAGGCTACCCCAGATATCTTCACAACGATGCTTGGTGTTAGCAAAGACGATGGCGCGATCTGGCCACTCTTCTTCAATCAGCGTTTGCAGTAAACGCATTTTCTCTTCGTTGGAAGGATAGAAGAGCTCTTCTTTAATACGGTGACCTGTCTTCTGTTCCGGTTCGACTTCAACGTACTCGGCGTTATTCATCTGTTCGAACGCCAGTTCGCGAACGCGGTAAGAGAGGGTTGCAGAAAACAGCATGTTCAGACGTTGGGTGGTTGGCGGCATACGACGGAACAGCCAACGGATATCTTTGATAAAACCCAGATCGTACATACGATCGGCTTCATCCAGCACCACGACCTGAATCGCGCCCAGGTTAATGTGGTTCTGTTTTGCATAGTCGATGAGACGACCGGTCGTGCCGATAAGAATATCGACGCCGCTTTCCAGCACTTTCAGCTGTTTGTCATAACCGTCGCCGCCATAAGCCAGGCCTAATTTCAAACCGGTGGTCTGTGCCAGCGGCTCGGCGTCAGCGTGGATCTGCACGGCTAACTCACGCGTTGGCGCCATAATTAACGCACGCGGTTGGTTCACCTTGCGATCGGCAATCGCGGGATGAGAGAGAAGATAATGAAACGTTGACGTCAGGAACGCCATCGTTTTTCCGGTACCGGTTTGCGCCTGCCCTGCAACATCACGACCTGCCAGCGTTAGCGGCAGCGCGAGGGCCTGAATGGGCGTGCAGTTATGAAAGCCTTTATTTTCAAGGGCTTCTATCACCTTTGGGTGCAGGGCGAAGTCGGAAAACTTCTGTTCTGTTAAATGTGTTTTGCTCATAGTGTGGTAGAATATCAGCTTACTATTGCTTTACGAAAGCGTATCCGGTGAAATAAAGTCAACCTTTAGTTGGTTAATGCTACATCAACACGTCGTTGATTAAGAGTACACCAACGCACCAGGCTTATTCCTGTGGAGTTAATATGAGCGATAAAATTATTCACCTGACTGACGACAGTTTTGACACGGATGTACTCAAAGCGGACGGAGCTATCCTCGTTGATTTCTGGGCAGAGTGGTGCGGTCCGTGCAAAATGATCGCTCCAATTCTGGATGAAATCGCTGACGAATATCAGGGCAAATTGACGGTTGCTAAACTGAACATTGACCAAAACCCAGGCACCGCGCCGAAGTATGGTATCCGTGGCATCCCGACCCTGCTGCTGTTTAAAAACGGCGAAGTTGCGGCGACTAAAGTCGGCGCACTATCCAAAGGTCAGTTGAAAGAATTCCTCGACGCTAATTTAGCGTAAGGAAGTCTCATGATCGGGCGACCATACTTCGAAATGATTCGGATGACTGGACGCCCGACTTGAGTCGTGCTAAGTTAGTGTTGACTTCGTATTAAACATACCTTATTAAGTTTGAATCTAGTTATATCCAATACTTCCCGTTGTTTCTCGCGCGAGAAGTGGACAGATTCCTGGCTTGTCACTCAATCCGTCTTGTCGTTTCAGTTCTGCGTACTTTCCTGTGACCAGACAGCGAACAGACATGAGTTGATGGCCGTAAACAGGCATGGATGACCCTGCCATACCATTCACAACATTAAGTTCGAGATTTACCCCAAGTTTAAGAACTCACACCATTATGAATCTTACCGAATTAAAGAATACGCCGGTTTCTGAGCTGATCACTCTCGGCGAAAATATGGGCCTTGAAAACCTGGCTCGTATGCGCAAGCAGGACATTATTTTTGCCATCCTGAAGCAGCACGCAAAGAGTGGCGAAGATATCTTTGGTGACGGTGTGCTGGAGATATTGCAGGATGGATTTGGTTTCCTCCGCTCTGCAGACAGCTCCTACCTCGCCGGTCCTGATGACATCTACGTTTCTCCCAGCCAAATCCGCCGTTTCAACCTCCGCACTGGTGATACCATCTCTGGTAAGATTCGCCCGCCGAAAGAAGGTGAACGCTACTTTGCGCTGTTGAAAGTTAACGAAGTTAACTACGACAAACCAGAAAACGCCCGTAACAAAATCCTCTTTGAGAACTTAACACCGCTGCACGCAAATTCTCGTCTGCGTATGGAACGTGGTAACGGTTCTACTGAAGACTTAACGGCGCGTGTACTGGATCTGGCATCACCGATCGGTCGTGGCCAACGTGGTCTGATTGTTGCTCCGCCGAAAGCAGGTAAAACCATGCTGCTGCAGAACATCGCGCAGAGCATTGCTTACAACCATCCGGACTGCGTGCTGATGGTGCTGCTGATTGACGAACGTCCGGAAGAAGTTACCGAGATGCAGCGTCTGGTGAAAGGTGAAGTGGTTGCGTCTACCTTTGACGAACCAGCCTCCCGCCACGTTCAGGTTGCGGAAATGGTTATCGAGAAGGCGAAACGTCTGGTTGAACACAAGAAAGACGTTATCATTCTGCTCGATTCCATCACCCGTCTGGCGCGTGCTTACAACACCGTGGTTCCGGCTTCCGGTAAAGTTTTGACCGGTGGTGTTGATGCCAACGCCTTGCATCGTCCGAAGCGTTTCTTCGGTGCGGCGCGTAACGTGGAAGAGGGCGGTAGCCTGACTATCATCGCGACTGCGCTGATCGATACCGGCTCTAAAATGGATGAAGTTATCTACGAAGAGTTTAAAGGTACCGGCAACATGGAACTGCATCTCTCTCGTAAGATTGCTGAAAAACGCGTCTTCCCGGCTATCGACTACAACCGTTCCGGTACCCGTAAAGAAGAGCTGCTCACCACCCAGGAAGAGCTGCAGAAAATGTGGATCCTGCGCAAAATCATCCATCCGATGGGTGAAATTGATGCCATGGAATTCCTCATTAACAAGCTGGCGATGACCAAGACTAACGACGACTTCTTCGACATGATGAAACGTTCGTAATTCAGGTCTCATCCGAAAACGCCACGTTTTTACGTGGCGTTTTGCTTTTGTGGCTGTAATCTTAACGACACAATAACGATAATACGGTATGAAGTACCAACAAGTAGAAAAAGATTCGTAATCTGTTTCTTGTGGTTGATAATTATACAAAACCATTGGGTATGAAGTCGGGTTTCCCTTCTGAATATAGGTCTTCGTGGTTATACTTCTGCTATTAATATTCTCTGAGAGCATGCATTGTGAATTTACTGACAGTAAGCACTGATCTCATCAGTATTTTCTTATTCACAACACTGTTTCTTTTCTTTGCCCGCAAGGTCGCAAAAAAGATTGGTTTAGTGGATAAACCCAACTTCCGTAAACGGCATCAGGGATTGATTCCGTTGGTTGGAGGGATTTCGGCTTACGCAGGTGTATGTTTTACGTTTGCCATTGCTGACTACTACATCCCGCATGCTTCTCTCTTTCTGGCCTGTGCTGGTGTATTAGTTTTGGTCGGCGCGTTAGACGATCGCTTTGATATCAGTGTAAAAATCCGTGCGATTATCCAGGCCGCGATCGGCATTATTATGATGTCGGTTGGCAAACTCTATCTTCTTAGCCTTGGGTATATTTTTGGTCCCTGGGAGATGGTGCTCGGTCCGTTCGGCTATTTACTCACGCTGTTTGCCGTCTGGGCGGCAATAAACGCCTTCAATATGGTGGATGGGATTGATGGTCTGCTAGGTGGGTTGTCCAGCGTTTCATTTGCGGCGATGGGATTCATTTTGTGGTTTGATGGTCAGACGAGTCTGGCTATCTGGTGTTTTGCCATGATCGCCGCCATTCTGCCTTATATCCTGCTAAATCTGGGCATCCTTGGACGTCGCTATAAAGTTTTTATGGGTGACGCGGGCAGTACACTGATTGGCTTCACCATTATTTGGATCCTGCTGGAGACTACGCAGGGCAAAACTCACCCCATTAGCCCGGTAACTGCACTGTGGATTATTGCCATTCCATTGATGGATATGGTGGCAATCATGTACCGACGTTTGCGAAAAGGCATGAGCCCTTTCTCCGCGGATCGTCAACACATACATCATCTGGTGATGCGAGCAGGGTTTACTTCCCGACAAGCATTTGTTCTGATTACGCTGGCTGCGGCGGTACTGGCGTCTATCGGCGTGTTGGCTGAATATTTTCGCTTAGTCCCTGAATGGGCCATGTTGTTGCTTTTTTTACTGGCCTTTGGCCTCTACGGTTACTGTATCAAGCGTGCCTGGAAGGTAGCGAGATTTATCAAGCGAGTGAAGCGCAGATTGCGAAGAATTCGTGAAGGCAAACCAAACTTAACCAAGTAAATTGAGGATGCGATGAGACAACCATTACCGGGGGAAGACGCCGTGAGCGCTGAAAATGAACTGGATATCCGTGGGTTGTTTCGTACCTTGTGGTCAGGGAAGGTGTGGATCGTCGGTATGGCTCTCGCCTTCGCGATAGCGGCCCTCGCCTATACGTTTTTTGCGCGTCAGGAGTGGAGCGCCACGGCGATTACTGACAGGCCAACGGTCAATATGTTGGGCGGCTTTTACTCTCAACAACAGTTTTTACGCAACCTGGATATTAAGGCCAGTCTTGCGTCCACGGACCAACCGTCAGTAATGGATGAGGCCTATAAAGAATTCATTATGCAGCTTGCCTCCTGGGATACACGCCGAGAATTCTGGCAGCAGACTGATTACTATAAGCAGCGTATGGTCGGTAATAGCAAAGCCGATGCGGCGATGCTGGATGAACTGATCAATAACATTCAGTTTTTACCTGGCGATGCGCTGCGTAATACCAATGACAGCGTGAAGCTGATTGCCGAGACGGCTCCTGATGCCAACAATTTGCTGCGCCAGTACGTCGCGTTTGCCAGCCAACGCGCGGCACGTCATCTGAACGATGAGTTAAAAGGCGCATGGGCCGCACGCACTGTGCAGATGAAAGCGCAGGTCAAACGTCAGGAAGAAGTGGCAAAATCCATTTTCTCTCGCCGCGTCCACAGCATTGAACAAGCGCTTAAAATTGCCGAACAACATAATATTTCGCGTACTTCCACAGATGTTCCAGCTGATGAATTGCCGGATTCAGAATTGTTCTTACTCGGACGTCCTATGTTGCAGGCGCGACTCGAGAATCTGCAGTCAATTGGTCCGGATTTCGATCTGGACTATTTCCAGAACAGGGCAATGCTGAACACCCTGAACGTTGGACCAACTTTAGATCCGCGTTTTCAGACCTATCGTTATTTGAGAACGCCGGAAGAGCCGGTAAAACGTGACAGCCCTCGTCGCGCCTTCCTGATGATTATGTGGGGTATCGTTGGGGCTCTGATCGGTGCTGGTGTCGCGTTAACCCGTCGCCGTACGATTTAGCAATGCCGTTGCAGTGAGGGGCTGGGCCCTCACTGCCAATCCGAAGAGAATCGATGTGAAAGTACTGACTGTATTTGGTACGCGACCGGAGGCCATTAAGATGGCTCCTCTGGTTCATGCGCTGGAAAAAGATCCTGATTTTGAGGCGAAAGTTTGCGTTACGGCGCAGCATCGGGAGATGCTCGATCAGGTGTTGAATCTTTTTTCCATTGTACCTGACTACGATCTCAATATTATGCAGCCAGGTCAGGGACTAACAGAAATAACCTGCCGCATCCTGGAAGGGTTAAAGCCTATTTTGGCTGAATTCAAACCCGATGTGGTGTTGGTTCATGGTGATACCACAACCACGATTGCTACCAGTCTGGCCGCGTTCTATCAGCGCATCCCGGTGGGGCATGTCGAGGCTGGTTTACGTACAGGCGATCTCTATTCACCATGGCCGGAAGAGGCTAATCGTACGCTGACCGGGCGTCTGGCAATGTATCATTTTGCCCCAACAGAAAACTCGCGCCAAAATCTGTTACGAGAAGCTATCCCTGATGATCGTATTTTCGTCACGGGTAATACGGTTATTGACGCGTTGATCTGGGTTCGGGATCGCGTACTGGGAAATGAGACGCTGCGTGCGGATCTGGCCGAACGTTATCCTTTCCTGGATGCTGATAAAAAGATGATCCTGGTGACCGGTCATCGTCGGGAAAGCTTCGGTCGCGGTTTTGAGCAAATCTGTCATGCCCTGGCGGAAATAGCCGCGTCTAACCAAAATGTGCAGATTGTCTATCCGGTACACCTGAACCCTAACGTCAGTGAGCCGGTCAATCGCATCCTGGGTCACGTTGAAAACGTGGTGTTGATTGAACCGCAGGACTACCTGCCATTCGTATGGCTGATGAATCACGCCTGGTTGATCCTTACTGATTCCGGCGGGATTCAGGAAGAAGCGCCGTCTCTGGGGAAACCTGTGCTGGTGATGCGTGAAACAACGGAGCGCCCGGAAGCTATTACCGCAGGGACTGTACGTCTGGTAGGTACAGACCCACAGCGGATTGTTGAAGAAGTCACGCGTTTGCTGCATGACGACAATGAATATCAGATCATGAGCCGCGCCCATAATCCGTATGGAGACGGGCTGGCATGTGACCGCATTTTAGATGCATTAAAAAATAATCGGATATCGCTATGAGTTTTACGACCATTTCTGTCATTGGGCTGGGTTATATCGGACTGCCAACGGCGGCTGCCTTTGCTTCCCGTCAAAAACACGTAATTGGCGTAGATATAAATCAACATGCGGTGGATACCATTAATCGCGGTGAAATTCACATCGTTGAGCCCGATCTGGGGGCGGTGGTGAAAACGGCGGTCGAAAATGGGTTTTTACGTGCGAGCGCGACACCCGTAGATGCTGATGCGTATCTGATTGCGGTGCCTACCCCGTTCAAGGGAGATCATGAACCCGATATGGTCTACGTAGAAGCCGCGGCGAAATCTATTGCGCCAGTTTTGAAAAAAGGCGCATTGGTGATTCTGGAATCCACTTCACCTGTCGGGGCAACTGAACAGATGGCCGCATGGCTTGCAGAAATGCGGGCTGACCTGACTTTCCCGCAGCAGGTCGGTGAACAGGCGGACGTTAACATTGCTTATTGCCCAGAGCGCGTACTGCCGGGTCAGGTAATGGTCGAACTGATTAAAAACGATCGGGTGATTGGAGGAATGACCTCCGTCTGTTCCGCGCGCGCCAGCGAGCTGTACAACATCTTTCTCGAAGGCGAATGTGTGGTGACCAACGCCCGCACCGCAGAAATGTGTAAGCTGACGGAAAATAGCTTTCGCGATGTCAATATCGCCTTCGCCAATGAACTGTCGCTGATTTGCGCCGATCAGGGGATCAACGTCTGGGAACTGATTCGGCTGGCAAACCGGCATCCACGCGTGAATATTTTGCAGCCCGGCCCTGGCGTAGGTGGACACTGTATCGCGGTCGATCCGTGGTTTATCGTGGCGCAGAACCCGCAGCAGGCGAAATTGATCCGTACTGCACGTGAGGTAAACGATGGTAAACCGCATTGGGTGGTCGATCGGGTAAAGGCTGCCGTAGCCGACTGTCTGGCGGATACCAACAAACGGGCTAGCGAAGTGAAAATTGCCTGTTTTGGTCTGGCATTCAAACCCAATATTGACGATTTGCGTGAAAGCCCGGCGATGGGAATTGCGCAGAATATTGCGCAATGGCACAAAGGCGAAATGCTGGTGGTGGAACCGAACATCCATCAACTGCCGAAAAAACTGGATGGTATTTGCCAACTGGCGACGCTGGACGATGCTCTGGCACGTGCTGATGTGTTGGTCATGTTGGTTGACCATAATGAATTTAAAGGCATCAAAGGCGATGCGGTTCAACAGCAGTACATCGTTGATACCAAAGGGGTCTGGCGGTGAAAATCCGCGCCAGTATTGAGCCGCTTAGCTGGGAAAATACGTTCTTTGGCGTGAATAGCGCCATTGTCCGTTTTGACCAACGCGCGCCGGTTCTAACCGCGGATGCGTTGCTGCCCTGGTCGCGTGTACAAGCAAAAATACTTGCCGCAAATAGCCATGAATTGGATGCTCTTCAGCATTTGGGTTTCTCACTGGTAGAAGGTGAAGTCGATTTTGTACTGCCGGTGACGTGTGCCAGCGGCGACCCCGGTGCGCAGGTCGCGCAACCTACGGATATCCCGGTATTACGCCATCTGGCAGGACAGGCATTTGCGCAAAGTCGTTTTCGCGCCCCGTGGTATGCCGAAGATGCCAGCGCGCGTTTCTACGCACAGTGGATTGAAAACGCGGTGCTGGGGACGTTTGATCATCAATGCCTCATTTTTCGTAAACCGACTGGTGAGATTCGTGGCTATGTCTCGCTGCGTGAACTGAATGCGACCGAGGCGAGAATTGGCCTGCTGGCCGGGCGTGGTGCGGGTGCAGAACTGATGCAGGCCGCGCTTTGTTGGGCACAGGCCCGCGGTAAAACAACATTGCGCGTGGCGACCCAAATGGGTAACACCGCCGCGCTTAAACGTTATATACACAGTGGTGCGAATGTGGAAAGCACCGCGTATTGGTTATACAGGTGACACGATGATTCCATTTAATGCACCGCCGGTGGTGGGAACTGAACTCGATTACATGCAGTCTGCGATGAATAGCGGCAAACTGTGTGGTGACGGTGGTTTTACCCGTCGCTGTCAGCAGTGGCTGGAGCAGCATTTTGGCAGCGAGAAAGTGCTGTTGACGCCCTCCTGCACCGCATCGCTTGAGATGGCGGCATTGCTGCTGGATATCCAGCCTGGCGATGAAGTCATTATGCCGAGCTACACGTTTGTCTCTACGGCCAATGCCTTCGTGTTGCGCGGCGCGAAAATCGTCTTTGTTGATATCCGCCCGGATACCATGAACATTGACGAAACGCTGATTGAAGCGGCGATCACCGATAAAACCCGCGCTATTGTGCCGGTACATTACGCGGGCGTGGCCTGCGAAATGGATACCATCATGGGGCTGGCCACTAAACATAACCTGTATGTGGTGGAAGATGCCGCCCAGGGCGTCATGTCGACCTACAAGGGGCGTGCGCTTGGTACGATTGGTCACATCGGCTGCTTTAGCTTCCATGAGACCAAAAACTATACCGCAGGCGGGGAAGGTGGAGCGACGCTGATTAATGATAAAAAATTAGTCGAGCGTGCAGAAATCATCCGTGAAAAAGGGACTAACCGTAGTCAGTTTTTCCGCGGCCAGGTAGACAAGTATACCTGGCGTGATATCGGTTCCAGCTATTTGATGTCCGATCTGCAGGCGGCTTATCTGTGGGCGCAGTTGGAAGCGGCTGATCGTATTAACCAGCAGCGTCTGGCGCTGTGGAAAAAGTATTACGATGCCCTGGAACCGCTGGCGCGTGCCGGGCGTATTGAGCTGCCTTCGATACCGGAGGGTTGCGTACAGAATGCCCATATGTTTTACATCAAACTGCGCGATATCGACGATCGCACGGCGTTGATTAACTTCCTGAAAGAAGCTGAAATTATGGCGGTGTTCCACTATATCCCGCTGCATGATTGCCCGGCTGGCGATAAATTCGGCATGTTTGCCGGTGTTGATCGTTACACCACCAAAGAGAGCGAACGCCTGCTGCGTTTACCGCTGTTCTACAATCTGTCGCCGGTGAACCAGCGAACAGTCATTACGACCTTACTCAACTACTTCGCCTGATATGTCGCTTGCAAAAGCGTCCTTATGGACGGCGGCCAGTACGCTGGTAAAAATTGGTGCAGGTTTGCTGGTTGTGAAGTTGCTGGCGGTGTCGTTTGGACCGGCAGGCGTGGGGCAGGCGGGTAACTTCCGCCAGATGGTCACTGTGCTTGGCGTGTTGGCGGGGGCCGGCATTTTCAATGGCGTCACGAAATACGTTGCGCAGCATCATGACGATCCGGCCCGGCTCCGTAAGGTGGTCGGTACATCTTCCGCGATGGTGCTGGGATTCTCTACGCTGATGGCGGTGATTTTTTTGCTGGCGGCCGCACCTATCAGTCAGGGATTATTTGGTCATACTCATTATCAGGGGCTGGTTCGACTGGTTGCGCTGGTGCAGATGGGCATAGCCTGGGCGAACCTGCTGCTGGCGCTGATGAAGGGCTTCCGCGATGCGGCGGGTAACGCGCTGTCGTTGATTGTGGGGAGCCTGGTGGGCGTAGCGGCTTATTATGGCTGTTATCGCTTGGGAGGGTATGAAGGCGCCTTGCTGGGCCTGGCGCTGGTACCTGCGCTGGTCGTTATCCCTGCCGCTATAATACTGATTAAGCGTGGGACTATCCCCCTGCATTACCTGAAACCCTCGTGGGATAACGGTCTGGCAGGGCAGTTAAGCAAGTTTACGCTGATGGCGCTGATTACCTCCGTAACGCTGCCAGTGGCATACGTGATGATGCGAAACCTGTTGGCGGCGCAGTACAGCTGGGATGATGTGGGGATCTGGCAGGGGGTGAGCAGTATCTCCGATGCTTATCTGCAATTCATCACCGCCTCATTCAGCGTTTACTTGCTGCCGACGTTGTCGCGTTTGACTGAAAAGCGCGACATTACACGCGAAGTGATCAAGTCGTTGAAATTCGTGCTGCCGGCGGTTGCTGCCGCAAGCTTTACCGTCTGGCTACTGCGCGATTTTGCTATCTGGCTGCTTTTCTCCGCTAAATTCACCGCCATGCGCGACCTGTTCGCCTGGCAACTGGTCGGTGATGTGCTGAAAGTCGGCGCCTATGTTTTCGGTTATCTGGTGATCGCGAAAGCGTCGCTGCGGTTTTATATCTTGGCAGAAATTAGCCAGTTCATGTTATTGACGGCGTTTGCACATTGGCTGATCCCTGCACATGGTGCGCTGGGCGCGGCACAGGCTTACATGGCAACGTACATTGTCTATTTCTCTCTTTGTTGTGGCGTGTTTTTACTCTGGCGTAGGCGGGTATGACTGTACTGATTCACGTTCTGGGATCGGATATCCCTCACCATAACCAAACCGTGCTGCGGTTTTTCAACGACTCGCTGGCCGCGACGAGCGAGCACGCGCGCACGTTTATGGTTGCAGGTCAGGATGCCGGATTCAGTGAGAACTGCCCGGCGTTATCGCTAAGCTTCTATGGTGGGAAAAAGGCGCTGGCTGAAGCGGTTATCGCGAAAGCAAAAGCGGATCGCCAACAGCGTTTTTTCTTCCACGGTCAGTTCAACACCAGCCTGTGGTTAGCGCTGCTGAGCGGGGGAATTAAACCGGAGCAGTTTTACTGGCATATCTGGGGCGCGGATTTATATGAAGTCTCCAGCGGACTGAAATTTCGCCTGTTTTACCCCATTCGCCGTATGGCGCAGAACCGCGTGGGCTGCGTATTTGCCACGCGGGGTGATTTGAGCTATTTCGCCGAACAGCATCCGCGCGTGCGTGGCGAGTTGCTCTATTTCCCAACGCGGATGGATCCCTCGCTCAATAATATGAGCAACGCGTGTCAGCGCAGCGGCAAGATGACGGTGCTGGTTGGCAACTCTGGCGATCGCAGCAATGAGCATATTGCCGCGCTACGCGCCGTCCATCAGCAGTTCGGCGACACGGTGAATGTGATTGTACCGATGGGGTACCCCGCCAATAATGTGGCTTATATCGACGAGGTTCGTCAGGCCGGCCTGGCATTGTTTAGCGCTGAGAATCTGCAAATTTTAAGTGAAAAGCTGGAATTTGATGCCTATCTGACATTATTACGTCAGTGTGATTTGGGTTACTTTATTTTTGCCCGTCAGCAGGGGATCGGTACCCTGTGTTTACTGATTCAGGCCGGTATCCCGTGCGTGCTCAACCGTGAAAATCCCTTCTGGCAGGATATGGTGGAACAGAATCTCCCGGTGTTATTTACCACTGATGAGCTCAATGAAGGCGTCGTACGCGAAGCGCAGCGCCAGTTGGCATCGGTAGATAAAAATTCAATCACCTTCTTTAGCCCGAATTATCTGCAGCCGTGGCACAACGCGCTGCGCATTGCTTCAGGAGAAACCATATGAGCCTGATGCAATTTAGCGGTTTGCTGGTGGTATGGCTGCTCTCCACCTTGTTTATCGCCACGCTGACCTGGTTTGAATTCCGCCGCGTGCGTTTTAACTTCAATGTTTTCTTCTCACTGCTGTTTTTGCTGACGTTCTTCTTCGGGTTCCCGTTGACCAGCATACTGGTGTTCCGTTTTGATGTGGCAGTTGCTCCGCCGGAGATCCTGCTGCAGGCCTTGCTGTCAGCCGCCTGTTTCTATGCCGTCTACTACGTGACGTATAAAACACGCCTTCGCAAGCGAGTCGAGGATAAGCCACGCAGGCCGCTATTTACCATCAATCGCGTTGAAGCGCATTTGACCTGGGTTATCCTGATGGCGATTGCATTGGTGAGCGTGGGCGTCTTCTTTATGCACAACGGATTCCTGCTGTTCAGACTGCAATCCTACAGCCAAATTTTTTCCAGCGAAGTCTCTGGCGTCGCTCTGAAGCGTTTCTTCTACTTCTTCATTCCGGCAATGTTGGTGGTCTATTTCCTGCATCAGGACAGCAAAGCGTGGTTGTTCTTCCTGGTGAGTACCGTCGCGTTTGGTTTGCTGACCTATATGATTGTTGGCGGGACGCGCGCCAATATCATCATTGCGTTTGCCATCTTCTTGTTTATCGGCATCATTCGCGGCTGGATTTCGCTGTGGATGCTGGCCGCCGCGGGCGTGCTGGGTATCGTCGGGATGTTCTGGCTGGCGCTAAAGCGCTATGGGATGAACGTTAGCGGCGACGAGGCGTTCTATACCTTCCTGTACCTCACGCGCGACACCTTCTCGCCGTGGGAGAATCTGGCGCTGTTGCTGCAAAATTACCACAATATTGAGTTTCAGGGGCTGGCGCCGATTGTCCGTGACTTCTACGTCTTTATCCCCTCCTGGCTGTGGCCTGGGCGGCCGAGTATTGTCCTCAACTCAGCGAACTACTTTACCTGGGAAGTGTTGAACAACCACTCAGGTCTGGCGATTTCGCCGACGTTAATTGGTTCACTGGTGGTGATGGGCGGGGTGCTGTTTATCCCGTTAGGCGCGATTGTCGTTGGACTTATCATCAAATGGTTTGACTGGCTGTATGAGTTAGGCAACCGCGAAACCAATCGCTACAAGGCGGCGATTCTGCACAGTTTCTGTTTTGGCGCTATTTTCAATATGATCGTGTTGGCACGTGAAGGGCTGGATTCGTTTGTCTCGCGAGTGGTCTTTTTCCTCGTGATTTTCGGCGTGTGTCTGCTGGTGGCAAAACTGCTGTTTTGGCTATTCGATAGTGCGGGACTCATCCATAAACGAATCAAATCGCTGCCCCGGACACAGATTGAAGGATCGTAATGACAGATAACACAACTGCGCCACTCTACTCGCTGCGCGGGCTACAATTGATTGGCTGGCGCGATATGCAGCATGCGCTAAATTACCTGTTTGCCGAGGGACATCTCAGGTCAGGAACGCTGGTGGCAATCAACGCTGAGAAGATGCTGACGGCAGAAGATAACCCTGAAGTGCGGGATCTGATCAACGCCGCTGACTTCAAATATGCGGATGGGATTAGCGTGGTGCGCTCAGTGCGCAAAAAATTCCCGCAGGCGCAGGTTTCACGCGTGGCAGGGGCTGATCTTTGGGAAGCGCTTATGGCGCGAGCTGGGCAGGAAGGAACGCCAGTCTTCCTGATTGGTGGCAAGCCTGAAGTTCTGGCGCAAACGGAAGCCAAACTGCGTGCCCAGTGGCGCGTGAACATTGTAGGCAGTCAGGACGGTTATTTTACCCCGGACCAGCGTCAGGCGTTGTTTGAACGTATCCACGACAGCGGTGCGCAGATTGTGACGGTGGCGATGGGCTCGCCAAAACAAGAGATCTTTATGCGTGACTGCCGGAAGATTCACCCTGAAGCGCTGTATATGGGCGTCGGTGGTACCTACGACGTCTTTACCGGTCACGTTAAGCGTGCGCCGCGAATCTGGCAGAGTCTGGGGCTGGAGTGGCTGTATCGCTTATTGTCGCAGCCAAGCCGTATCACTCGTCAACTTCGCTTATTACGCTATCTCCGCTGGCACTATACCGGCAACCTCTGACGCCCTCTCTCCTCTGATAAGTAGCGTGATCTGCTAATTACGCTACTTATTCACAACATAATCGCTGCTTTCTCGCACAATCTATTTATTTTTTGAATGCTTTAATTGCATTTAAGCGATTTTAGGAAACCATTCGCAACAATCATTGCAGTGCCGTGGTGTTTTTGACGCCAACCGTTAAGCGGTCGGTGCCGTATGGCCTGTTATGGCATAACAAGATGTACCCATAACGAGAACCGGTAATACCGGACAGTATGCAAACACAACAAGAGGATTTATGGCCGAGAACAAACCTGAGCTACAGCGTGGGCTGGAGGCTCGTCACATCGAATTAATTGCCCTTGGGGGGACTATTGGCGTCGGGCTATTTATGGGGGCCGCCAGTACCCTGAAATGGGCGGGACCTTCAGTTCTGCTGGCATACATCGTCGCCGGGCTGTTCGTCTTTTTCATTATGCGTTCTATGGGGGAGATGTTATTCCTCGAGCCGGTTGCCGGTTCATTTGCTGTTTACGCCCATCGTTACATGAGCCCCTTCTTTGGTTATCTCACCGCCTGGTCATACTGGTTTATGTGGATGGCGGTGGGGATATCAGAGATTACCGCCATCGGGGTGTACGTCCAGTTCTGGTTCCCGGAAATGGCACAATGGATACCCGCACTGATAGCTGTCGGACTGGTTGCGTTGGCAAATCTCGCCGCGGTTCGCCTGTATGGTGAAATTGAGTTCTGGTTTGCCATGATTAAAGTGACCACCATCATTGTGATGATCGTCATTGGATTAGGGGTGATTTTCTTCGGTTTTGGTAATGGCGGTCAGGCGATCGGCTTTGGCAACCTGACCGAGCACGGCGGCTTCTTTGCTGGTGGTTGGAAGGGCTTCCTGACGGCATTGTGTATTGTCGTGGCTTCTTACCAGGGCGTGGAGCTGATCGGCATTACTGCGGGTGAAGCGAAGAATCCGCAGGTCACGCTGCGGAGTGCAGTAGGGAAAGTGCTGTGGCGTATTCTGATTTTCTACGTCGGTGCGATTTTTGTTATCGTCACTATTTTCCCGTGGAATGAGATTGGCAGTAACGGTAGCCCGTTTGTTCTCACCTTTGCCAAGATTGGTATTACCGCCGCGGCAGGGATTATTAACTTTGTGGTCCTGACGGCGGCGCTGTCGGGCTGTAACAGTGGGATGTACAGCTGTGGGCGTATGCTTTACGCGCTGGCAAAGAATCGCCAGCTACCTGCCGCTGTTGGAAAAGTTTCGCGCCAGGGCGTGCCGGTTGCCGGCGTGGCTATTTCTATCGCGATCCTGCTGGTTGGTTCGTGCCTGAACTACATTATTCCCAACCCGCAGCGTGTGTTCGTTTATGTCTATAGCGCCAGCGTGCTGCCGGGGATGGTGCCGTGGTTTGTGATCCTGATAAGCCAGATACGTTTCCGTCAGGCGCATAAAGCGGCGATCGCCAGTCATCCCTTCCGCTCGATTCTGTTCCCGTGGGCGAACTATTTGACGATGGCGTTCCTGATTTGCGTATTAATCGGCATGTACTTTAATGAAGATACCCGAATGTCGCTGTTTGTTGGCATTCTCTTCTTACTGGCCGTGACGCTCATTTATAAGGTTTTTGGCCTGAATCGTCATGGCACAGCCCAAAAATTGCAGGAATAAGCGACAAAACGCACAAACCATGACCAAACGATAATTTATTTTAAAAAAGCACTAGACAGCAGACCGAGACCTCCGTAATATCCAGCCCCGCAACGGCGCTAAGCGCCCGTAGCTCAGCTGGATAGAGCGCTGCCCTCCGGAGGCAGAGGTCTCAGGTTCGAATCCTGTCGGGCGCACCATTTAGTAAGGTGCCGGAGCTGCGGTGGTTTTAATACCGCGTAAAAGATTTGCAGTGGTGGCTATAGCTCAGTTGGTAGAGCCCTGGATTGTGATTCCAGTTGTCGTGGGTTCGAATCCCATTAGCCACCCCATTAATTTAAAGTTGTGAAATGCGAAGGTGGCGGAATTGGTAGACGCGCTAGCTTCAGGTGTTAGTGTCCTTAGGATGTGGGGGTTCGAGTCCCCCCCCTCGCACCACGACTTAAAGAATTGAACTAAAAATTCAAAAAGCAGTAAAACGGCGAGTAGCGCAGCTTGGTAGCGCAACTGGTTTGGGACCAGTGGGTCGGAGGTTCGAATCCTCTCTCGCCGACCAATTTTGAACCCCGCTTCGGCGGGGTTTTTTGTTTTCTGATTTTCCCTTCTCAGCCTTTATTTCCCCGAATTTCCTGATGTCTTAAAAAGTCCGGTTCCATTGTTTTTGCAGTGCAATCGTGGCATGCCTTGTGCAATAATATACGGGTAGATGCTCATTCCATCTCTTATGTTCGCCATCTGGCCTCATAAACTCAGGAATGATGCAGAGCCGTTTACGGTGCTTATCGTCCACAGACAGATGTCGCTCTGGCCTCATCAAACACCATGGACATAACGTTGAGTGAAGCACCCATTTATGTTGTCATACAGACCTGTTTAACGCCTGCTCCAAAAGAGCGGGCGTTTTTTTATGCATATACACCTCATCCTTCAAGTCGCCTCGAAGCATCTCGAATGATTTGGTGTATATGAAATAACGGTAGGCCCGGTAAGCGAAACGTCACCGGGCAAGAGGGAATTACTGCGGGGGATTGTTGTTCTGCAGCGTCAACATCAGGCCATCACGACGCATGGTGGCGGCTTCTTCCGGCTGATGCAGTCTGTCCAGCGCGTCAGCAAGCCAGGCGTAGTCATAGGCATCTGGACGCTGTTTGAGAGCGGCACGGAAGGCGAACGTGGCTTCCTGCCATTCGCCGTGCTTCATTAGCGACTGGCCCAGCGTGCTCCACAGTAATGGGCGATCGCCGACGGCTTTAATCTGCTGGCGCAACACTTTTTCTATCTGTTCCGGGTTGTTGGTTTTCAGACGCGGGATCGGCAGCACCAGGCGGTCGTCATACTGGCGTTTAAGACCATCAATGATGACCTGCTGCGCCGTATCGTGATCGTCACACTCAATCAGATGTTCAGCCATTGCTACCTGCAGGGCAACCTGGTGACGGGTTTTACGGTTCTGGTTTTTCCACCATGCACGTAGCCCCTCGCTGCCCTGATCGGCGCGAACCTGATCCATCAGACCAACCCATGCTTGTTGTTCCAGCATCGCACGGTGCTCGTCATCACCCACGTGCGCTTTTGCCATGGATGGAATGATATCCAGTAACGAACTCCATGCACCGGTACGAATGTAGGCCTGTTCAGCCAGACGCAGCACTTCCGGATGACGTGGCGTCACTTCCAGCAGTTTATCTACGCTGTGGCGTGCGGCGTGATTTTCATTACGTGCCAGCTGCAGGCGAACGCGAGTGATTTCTACCGGGATCGTATCATTTCCGGCCAGTTCGGCAGCACGCTCAAGGTGTTGGTTGGCACGAGCTTCGTCACCGCGCTGTTGAGCAGCTTCTGCCGCCAGCAGGTAATTCACTACCGGCTGTTCTGCATGATCGGCGTTTTTCGACATCAGCTTTTCAACCTGCTGATAATCGCCTTCTGCCAGCTTGAGCAGCGCCTGCTCGGTCTGCTTACGGGCGCGACGACGCTTCCGACCGACAAACCATCCGCGGGTATGCGCGCCAGTGCGGAAAATTCGGCGCAGCAGCCATTCAATCGCAAACAAGACGACCATTGCGACGATCAGAATGATCACCAGACCCGTCACGCTGGTTTCGATATTGTAATTATCCGTCTGGATCAGCACGTAGCCCTGATGACCGGCAATCATTGGACCGACAACGATCCCGGCGATCAATAGCACAAAGAGCAATAATACTTTTAGCATCATTATTCTCCTTGCGGCGCAGTTGCCGGAGTTTCAGCTGAAGGCGCAGGAGCTGCTGCAACCGGCGCTGTGGCAGGCTGTGCCAGTAAATTACGTACGCGGGTCTGCATGAGCTTGTCGAGAAGCGCCTGGCTCTGCAGCGTTTCCGGTACGTCCATGCTGATGCTTTGTTGGCTCAGTTGGTCTACCTCTTCAAGGAAAGCTTTGGTGGCTGCATCGTCGGTGTCGTAGTAGGCGCGCACCCAGGTCGAGACGTTTTCCAGCGCCTGGCGATATGTTTCCTCCTGATGACGCGGCACGGCCTGGGCGGCCACTAACAGGCGAGAACGGATATTTTCACGTAAGTAAACGTCCTGGTTCGGTGCCAGCAGCGGGACGGCGGTTTCATCACGACGGCGAACGGTGATAAAGCTGTCCATAAAGTTCTGCCAGCTTTTTTGCAGATTGACGCGCCATTCGCTGATCGAGCTGGAAAGCTCGCTGCTGTCGGAATCCATCGGCGAATCGTCGGTATCGTTGTCGGCCAGACGCAGGTTATCAATCTGGTTAGAGAGTTGATTCACTTTCAGGATAATGCCGTCATAGTCGACCTGAGTCACCGCAGAGAGGCTCGCGATATCGTCGGTAATCGCGCGACGGGCGGTAATCAGGCTTGGGTCATTCATATCCGCCAGGCTGGCGTCAGCGCTTTTCAGCAGCGCCGCGGCGGTAGTAACGTCCTGATCGCTCCATAATTTGCGACCGGCCAGTTTCACCAGAAAATCAGCCTGCGCCAGCAGCCATGTCCCGGCATCGCTGCCGGAGATAGTGGCGACTTTTTGCTGGACTTCGTCAAGCTGTTTGACCAGCGCGGCCTGCTGGCGAGCGGCTTCATCCAGCTGCGTTGCCTGCTGCTTAATAATGCCTTCCAGCTCAGCTTTTTGGCTTTCTTGCGCTTTTTGCAACGCCGTAAGCTGGTTCGCCAGCGCATCGCTGGTAGCTGTCTGCGTTGTTGCCTGCTGTTTCCCCCAACCGTACAGCCCAACGCCTGCAGCCAGCGCAATAGCAATCGCCACAGCGCTCAGAATCAGCGCCGTGCTGTTCTTACTCTTTTTTTCAGTATTGACTGGCTGTGACGTGGTTTCCACGGCCTCCCTGGTCTCTTCAACCACGGCGGAGGATTTTTCTTGTTCCGTCATTATGGCATCCCATTATGAGAGTTATTGTAATGCGCGTAGTAGCGCATCGTTGTCGGCGTTATCAGCGACCTTAATATCTTGCCAGCCCAGTTCCCGGGCGAGGTGCGCCAGACGCTCACTGACGACCAGCAGCCGACAGCGTAGTAACCAGTGCTCACGATACCACTGCGGAATGAGCGACCAGAGCTGTTGTAGCATCTCTCCGCTGGTGACAACCACCGTGGTCACACCACGAGATTGCCAGCGCATCGCTTCTTCTGCACCATCGTAATATTTTGCACTGCGTTGATAACATTCACAAAAATTGACATCAGCTCCGCGTGCTGTCAGGGTTTCACCTATCAGCTCACGGCCACCATTGCCGCGTAATATTAGCGCGCGTTTTCCCGCAATATTTTGTAATTCAGGTAATTGTAGCAAGACTTCGCTAATTTCCCGATCCAGAGGGTAGTGAATATTGAAACCGCTAACGGTATGCAGCGCCAGCGCCGTTGTGCGACCAATGGCAAAATAACGCGGAAGGGAGGGCCAGCTTTTCCCCTGTTGCTGAAGCTCGGCATCTGCAAAGGTGACGGCGTGCTGCGAGAGGGCGAAGACCAGATCGTTTTCCGTTAGCGCCGACAGCCGGGAAGCAAGCGTTGCCAGTTCCCGACCGGGCGAAAACTCGATGAGCGGAAAGCTCCAGGCCACCCGCCCCAGTGTGCGCAGACGGCTCACTAACTCTTCCCCTGCGGGAGACGGGCGGGTGACCAGAATACTCATGCGGGGGCTTCTCCGTTGTAAACTTCAGCCAGAATGGTGCGCGCACCGTTCTCCAGCAGCTCTTCAGCCAGAGAGATGCCCATCTGTTCAGCTTCCTGCGCGGCGCCGCGACGTTCTCCGCATACCATCTGCGAACCGTCAGGCGCGCCGACCAGCGCCCGCAGCCAAATCTCACCGTTAATGAGTTCTGCATAACTGCCGATAGGGACCTGACATCCCCCTTCCAGGCGAGTATTCATGGCGCGTTCGGCTTTGACGCGCAGCGCAGTCTCTTCATGGTTGAGCGGCGCTAACAGCGCCTGAGTGCGCATATCATCCAGTCGACATTCTATGCCAACTGCGCCTTGCCCGACAGCGGGCAGGGAGACTTCCGGCGGCAGAGCGGTGCGGACTCGCGACTCAAGACCTAAACGTTTTAATCCGGCGACCGCCAGAATAATGGCGTCATAATCGCCGTTATCCAGTTTGCTCAGACGCGTACCTACGTTGCCGCGCAGCGAACGGATGACGAGATCCGGACGACGCTTTGCCAACTGGCACTGGCGACGCAAACTGGATGTCCCGACGATACTGCCTGCCGGGAGTTCATCCAGCGTGTTGTACTTATTTGAGACGAAAGCATCACGCGGATCCTCTCGCTCGCAAATGGTGACCAGTCCAAGACCGTCAGGGAACTCAACCGGCACATCCTTCATGGAATGCACGGCGATATCGGCGCGTTTTTCCAGCAGCGCGACTTCCAGCTCTTTAACAAACAACCCTTTCCCCCCGACTTTCGCCAGCGGGGTATCAAGGATCACATCGCCACGGGTTACCATCGGAACCAGTTCCACGATCAGACCGGGGTGGTTTGCCATTAAGGCGTCTTTGACATAATGTGCCTGCCAGAGCGCAAGGGGGCTTTGGCGTGTGGCAATTCTCAAAACATTGTCTAACATGCTTGTTACCGTCATTATCAATCATTGACCATCCTAACATCCTTATCAAAGGGATGTCAGCGTTACGCTCAAACGTGAGTGAGAGGAAAAGGCGCTGCATCATCACTGGCAGTGAATAATGACGAGAAACCTCCCGACCGTATGAAGGAATTTACACGTAACGAACGGTGCTACACTTGTATGTAGCGCATCTTTCTTTACGGTCAATGAGCAAGGTGTTAAATTGATCACGTTTTAGACCATTTTTTCGGCTGTACAGCATAAAAAAATATGGGCGAAAAAACAGGTAACGGTTATTTTTGACATACGGTTTATCCGAATTGATGACGATTATTGTGAGCGCTTGTGCCGCAGCAATCGACAACATGACGGATAGCAACATCAGGCGATACGTCTTGTACCTCTATATTGAGACTCTGAAACAGAGACTGGATGCCATAAATCAACTGCGTGTGGATCGCGCGCTTGCTGCCATGGGACCTGCCTTCCAGCAGGTATACAGTCTGCTGCCGACATTATTGCACTACCACCATCCGCTGATGCCGGGTTACCTTGATGGTAACGTTCCCAAAGGCATATGCCTTTACACGCCTGATGAAACCCAACGCCACTACCTGAACGAACTGGAACTGTACCGCGGTATGTCACCGCAGGATCCTCCCAAGGGCGAACTGCCTATCACCGGCGTTTACTCAATGGGCAGCACCTCTTCGGTAGGGCAAAGCTGTTCCTCTGACCTTGATATTTGGGTCTGCCATCAATCCTGGCTGGATAGCGAAGAGCGCCAGCTGCTGCAGCGTAAATGTAGCCTGCTGGAAAGCTGGGCCGCCTCGCTGGGCGTGGAAGTCAGCTTCTTCCTGATTGATGAAAACCGTTTCCGCCACAATGAAAGCGGCAGTTTGGGTGGTGAAGACTGTGGCTCGACGCAGCATATCCTGTTGCTTGATGAATTCTATCGCACCGCTGTGCGTCTCGCGGGTAAACGTATTCTGTGGAATATGGTGCCGGGCGACGAAGAAGAGCATTACGACGATTACGTCATGACGCTTTACGCACAGGGGGTGTTAACGCCAAACGAATGGCTGGATCTCGGCGGACTCAGTTCGCTCTCCGCCGAAGAGTACTTTGGCGCCAGCCTCTGGCAGCTGTACAAGAGTATCGACTCCCCGTACAAAGCGGTATTGAAAACGCTGCTGCTGGAAGCTTATTCCTGGGAATACCCCAATCCACGCCTGTTGGCGAAAGATATTAAACAGCGCCTGCACGATGGCGAGATCGTCTCTTTTGGTCTCGACCCTTACTGCATGATGCTGGAGCGCGTTACCGAGTACCTCACGGCGATCGAAGACCCGACTCGTCTGGATTTAGTGCGTCGATGTTTCTACTTAAAAGTGTGTGAGAAACTGAGCCGCGAGCGCGCCTGCGTGGGCTGGCGTCGTGAAGTATTAAGTCAGTTAGTGAAAGAGTGGGGCTGGGATGACGCCCGTCTGACCATGCTGGATAACCGCGCTAACTGGAAGATTGACCAGGTACGCGAAGCGCATAATGAACTGCTCGATGCGATGATGCAGAGCTATCGTAATCTGATCCGTTTTGCCCGCCGAAATAACCTCAGCGTGAGCGCCAGCCCGCAGGATATCGGCGTGCTGACCCGTAAGCTGTATGCCGCGTTTGAAGCATTACCAGGTAAAGTAACGCTGGTGAACCCGCAGATATCTCCGGATCTCTCGGAACCGAATCTGACCTTTATCCATGTGCCGCCGGGCCGTGCCAACCGTTCGGGTTGGTATCTCTATAACCGCGCGCCTAACATGGACTCGATCATCAGCCATCAGCCGCTGGAATATAACCGCTACCTCAATAAACTGGTGGCGTGGGCCTGGTTCAACGGCCTGCTGACCTCGCGTACGCATTTATTTATTAAGGGCAACGGCATTGTTGATTTGCCGAAGCTGCAAGAAATGGTCGCCGACGTGTCGCATCACTTCCCGCTGCGACTGCCAGCGCCAACGCCGAAAGCGCTCTATAGCCCGTGCGAGATTCGCCACCTGGCGATTATCGTTAACCTTGAATATGACCCGACGGCAGCATTTCGCAATCAGGTGGTACATTTTGATTTCCGTAAGCTGGACGTCTTCAGCTTTGGTGAAGAACAAAATTGCCTGGTGGGTAGCGTCGACCTGCTGTACCGCAACTCGTGGAATGAAGTGCGTACGCTGCACTTCAACGGTGAGCAGGCGATGATTGAAGCGTTAAAAACGATTCTCGGCAAAATGCACCAGGATGCCGCGCCGCCGGATAGCGTCGAGGTCTTCTGCTATAGCCAGCATCTGCGCGGTTTAATTCGCACCCGCGTGCAGCAACTGGTGTCTGAGTGCATCGAGTTGCGCCTCTCCAGCACCCGTCAGGAAACCGGACGCTTCAAAGCGCTGCGCGTTTCCGGTCAGACTTGGGGTCTGTTCTTCGAGCGCCTGAATGTCTCGGTACAGAAGCTGGAAAACGCGATTGAATTTTATGGCGCGATTTCACATAACAAACTGCACGGGCTTTCCGTTCAGGTTGAGACCAATCATGTGAAACTCCCGTCAGTGGTTGACGGTTTTGCCAGCGAAGGGATCATTCAGTTCTTTTTCGAAGAAACGGGTGATGAGCAGGGCTTTAATATCTACATTCTGGATGAGAGTAATCGGGCTGAGGTGTATCACCACTGCGAAGGTAGCAAAGAGGAGCTGGTACGCGATGTCAGCCGTTTCTACTCGTCGTCGCACGATCGCTTTACCTACGGCTCCAGCTTCATCAACTTTAACCTGCCGCAGTTCTATCAGATTGTGAAAACCGACGGGCGCGCGCAGGTGATCCCGTTCCGTACCCAGCCGATTAGCGCCGTGCCGCCCGTCAGTCAGGAAAACGACACTCCGCTGTTGCAGCAGTATTTCTCGTGAGCATGATGCCGGATAAGCGAAGCGTATCCGGCAATAAAACTTAACGGAAGCTCACCTCTTCACCCGCCTGCTGTGTCGCCGCCTGTTCTAGCAGATCCCAGAACGTTTCGCCGCTACGATCGCAGATCCACTCGTCGTCTTTCAGGTCAAAGTGGTAGCCGCCCTGTTTGGTCGCCAGCCACACCTGATGCAGCGGCTCCTGACGGTTAATAATAATTTTGCTGCCGTTTTCGAAGCTGATGGTCAGCACGCCGCCGTTGATCTCACAATCGATATCGCTGTCGCCGTCCCAGTCGTCCAGACGCTCTTCAATGGTCATCCACAGGGTGTCAGCAAGGCGATGAAATTCACTGTCGTTCATTTTCTTATCCTGTTTTTCGTGATGACGGCAGTATAACCTGAAACAAAACGCGTTGCAGATTACAGGCTAACTCTTGCTTTTACGCCTTCTCCTGCGATGATAGAAAACAGAAAGCATGAACTTTACAGGCAATCGATAATGAAAAACGTGTTAAAGCCACTCGCTGTCATTTTTACTCTGTTCAGCCTGACGGGCTGTGGGCTAAAAGGCCCGCTCTATTTCCCGCCAGCAGATAAAACCGCGCCGCCTCCGACCAAGAGCGTTCAGCCGCAATCACAATCCACCACGCCAGAGAAAAACGATCGTGGGATTAGTGACGGGCCTTCTCAGGTGAATTACTGACGGCAGGAATAGATGTATATTTCTGTACCCGCGTGAACGGAGTGAATGATGCAATTCTCTAAAATGCATGGCCTTGGCAACGATTTTATGGTCGTCGACGCGGTAACGCAGAATGTCTTTTTCTCACCAGAGCTGATCCGCCGCTTGTCCGACAGGCATCTCGGCGTTGGATTTGATCAACTGCTGGTGGTTGAACCTCCGTATGATCCGGAGCTGGATTTCCACTACCGTATTTTTAATGCTGACGGTAGTGAAGTGTCACAGTGTGGCAATGGCGCCCGCTGTTTTGCCCGCTTTGTTCGCCTGAAAGGGCTGACCAATAAGCGTGATATTCGCGTCAGTACCGCTAATGGTCGTATGGTATTAACCGTAACCGACGACGAGCTGGTACGGGTGAATATGGGTGAACCCAATTTTGAACCCGCGCAGGTTCCGTTTCGCGCCAACAAAGCAGAGAAGACCTATATTATGCGCGTGGCTGAACAGACAGTATTGTGCGGCGTGGTTTCAATGGGGAACCCGCACTGCGTAATTCAGGTTGATGATGTTGATACGGCCACGGTAGAAACGTTGGGGCCGGTTCTGGAAAGTCACGAACGCTTTCCTGAACGCGCCAATATCGGATTTATGCAGGTGGTAAAGCGCGAGCATATCCGGCTGCGCGTCTATGAGCGCGGCGCGGGTGAAACGCAGGCCTGCGGCAGCGGTGCGTGCGCCGCTGTTGCGGTTGGTATCCAGCAGGGCCTGCTGGCAGAAGAAGTGAGGGTGGAATTACCGGGCGGTCGACTTGATATCGCCTGGAAAGGTCCGGGTCATCCGCTGTATATGACTGGCCCGGCGGCACATGTCTACGACGGATTTATTCACTTATGAAGCAACCAGGGGAAGAACTACAGGAAACGCTCATGGAGCTGGACGACCGGGCGGTCGTCGATTACCTGCAACGTAATCCTGAGTTTTTTATCCGTAATGCCCAGGCAGTTGAAGCGATGCGTGTTCCGCACCCGGTGCGGGGCACGGTTTCTTTAGTGGAATGGCATATGGCGCGGGCACGTAATCATATTAACGTGCTGGAAGAGAATATGGCGTTGTTGATGGAACAAGCCAACGCCAATGAAAGCCTGTTCTATCGTCTGTTAAATCTGCAAGCCCGGCTGGTATCGGCCAGCAGTCTTGACGACATGCTGATGCGATTTCATCGCTGGGCGCGTGAGTTAGGGCTGGCTGGGGCGACGGTTCGTCTGTTCCCGGATCGCTGGCGACTTGGTGCGCCATCAAAATTCACTCATCTGGCATTAAGCCGTCAGGCTTTTGAACCGCTGCGTATTCAGCGTCTGGGCCAGTCACTACACTATCTTGGACCGCTCAATGGCCCGGAACTTCTGGTCATGATGCCCGAGGCGAAAGCGATAGGCTCGGTGGCGATGTCGATGTTGGGGCAAGATGGATCCCTGGGCGTGATGCTGTTCAGCAGTCGCGACGTTAATCATTACCAGCAGGGGCAAGGTACGCAATTACTGCAGGAAATCTCGCTGATGTTGCCGGAGCTGCTGGAGCGCTGGATTGAACGCGTATGACCGATTCACCCCTTTCTCAGGATGTGGCGCGCTTTTTACGCTATCTGGGCGTTGAGCGCCAGCTTAGCCCGATCACATTGCTGAATTATCAGCGTCAGCTTGATGCCATCATTGCGTTAGCCGGAGAGACCGGTCTGCAAAGCTGGCAACAATGTGACGCTTCGATGGTACGCAGTTTTGCCGTGCGCAGCCGTCGTAAAGGGCTAGGGCCGGCGAGCCTGGCGCTGCGTCTCTCCGCATTGCGCAGTTTCTTTGACTGGCTGGTTAATCAGGGCGAGCTGAAAGCCAATCCCGCAAAAAGTGTTTCCGCGCCGAAAGCACCGCGTCATCTACCTAAAAATATCGATGTCGACGACGTTAATCGTCTGCTGGATATCGACCTCAACGATCCCCTCGCCGTGCGCGATCGGGCAATGTTAGAAGTGATGTACGGCGCAGGGCTGCGTTTGTCTGAACTGGTTGGGCTGGATATTAAACATCTCGATCTCGACACCGGCGAAGTATGGGTGATGGGGAAGGGCAGTAAAGAACGTCGCCTGCCAATTGGCCGCAATGCAGTGGCGTGGATTGAGCACTGGCTGGACCTGCGGGGGCTATTTGGCTGCGATGACGATGCGTTATTCCTGTCAAAACTGGGCAAACGCATTTCTGCGCGTAATGTACAAAAACGCTTTGCGGAATGGGGGATCAAACAGGGGCTGAACAGCCACGTACATCCCCACAAATTGCGCCACTCTTTTGCGACGCATATGCTGGAGTCGAGCGGCGATCTGCGCGGGGTACAGGAGTTATTGGGTCATGCTAATCTCTCCACTACCCAAATCTATACCCATCTTGATTTTCAACACTTGGCTTCAGTGTACGATGCGGCGCATCCGCGCGCCAAACGGGGGAAATAATGCGTTTTTACCGGCCTTTGGGGCGCATTTCTGCGCTCACCTTTGACCTTGATGACACCCTTTACGATAACCGTCCCGTTATCACACGCACCGAGCAGGAAGCGCTCGCGTTTGTACAGAATTACCATCCGGCTCTGAATTCGCTGCAAAATAGCGACCTACAGCGCTTACGTCAGGCCGTTCGCGACGCCGAGCCGGAAATCTACCACGACGTTACCCAATGGCGTCACCGCGCCGTAGAGCGCGCTATGCTGGAGGCGGGATTGTCAGAAGCAGAAGCCAGAATGGGGGCAAATGCGGCGATGATGAATTTCGCCAAATGGCGTAGCCGCATTGACGTCCCGCAGGCGACGCATGACACGCTGAAGGCGCTGGCCCGCAAATGGCCGCTGGTGGCGATCACCAACGGTAACGCACAGCCAGAACTGTTCGGCCTGGGCGATTACTTTGAGTTTGTGCTGCGCGCCGGTCCCGACGGGCGATCAAAACCGTTCAGCGACATGTATGCGCTGGCGGCGGATAAACTGAAAATGCCTGTGGCTGAGATTCTGCATGTGGGCGATGACCTGACGACAGACGTGGCGGGGGCCATCCGTTGCGGTATGCAGGCCTGCTGGATCAAACCAGAAAATGCCGACCTGATGCAAACCGCAGACAGCCGTTTGCTGCCGCATATCGAAATTTCACAGTTGGCATCTCTGACCTCGCTGATATAATCACCAGCAGAACTCTGTATATATACCCAGCTTTTTGGCGGATGGCGCTACGCTTATCCGCCTTACCTACTTTTACGCGGCGGTGCCAATGGACGTTTCTTACCTGCTCGACAGCCTTAATGATAAACAGCGTGAAGCGGTGGCCGCGCCACGCAGCAACATGCTGGTTTTGGCCGGCGCGGGGAGTGGTAAAACTCGCGTGCTGGTGCACCGTATCGCCTGGTTACTGACGGTAGAGAACAACTCGCCATACTCCATTATGGCGGTGACCTTTACCAACAAAGCAGCGGCGGAAATGCGCCACCGTATTGGCCAGATCATGGGAACCAGCCAGGGCGGTATGTGGGTGGGTACATTCCACGGTCTGGCGCACCGTCTGCTGCGCGCGCACCATATGGATGCGAACCTGCCGCAGGATTTCCAGATCCTCGACAGCGAAGACCAATTGCGTTTGCTCAAGCGTTTGATCAAGGCGATGAATCTTGATGAGAAGCAGTGGCCGCCGCGTCAGGCGATGTGGTTTATCAATAGCCAGAAAGACGAAGGACTGCGCCCGCACCATCTGCAGAGCTATGGCAACCCGGTTGAGCAAACCTGGCAAAAGGTGTATCAGGCCTATCAGGAAGCGTGTGACCGCGCGGGGCTGGTGGATTTTGCCGAGCTGTTGCTGCGCGCCCATGAACTGTGGCTCAACAAGCCGCATATCCTGCAGCACTACCGCGAACGCTTTACCAATATCCTGGTGGACGAATTCCAGGATACCAACAACATTCAGTACGCCTGGATCCGCCTGCTGGCGGGCGATACCGGCAAAGTGATGATCGTTGGCGATGATGACCAGTCGATCTACGGCTGGCGCGGGGCGCAGGTGGAAAACATCCAGCGTTTCCTCACGGATTTCCCGGGCGCAGAAACTATTCGCCTGGAGCAGAACTACCGCTCGACCAACAACATCCTCAGTGCGGCCAACGCCCTGATTGAAAACAACAACGGGCGTTTGGGTAAAAAGCTGTGGACCGATGGCATCGACGGCGAACCAATCTCACTGTACTGCGCGTTCAACGAACTCGATGAAGCGCGTTTTGTGGTCAATCGTATCAAAACCTGGCAGGACAATGGCGGTGCGCTGGAACAGTGCGCCATTCTGTATCGCAGCAACGCCCAGTCGCGCGTGCTGGAAGAGGCGTTGTTACAAGCCAGCATGCCGTACCGTATCTATGGTGGGATGCGCTTCTTTGAACGCCAGGAAATCAAAGATGCGCTCTCCTACCTGCGCCTGATCGCTAACCGTAATGACGACGCCGCATTTGAACGCGTGGTGAATACGCCAACCCGCGGGATTGGCGATCGTACATTAGATGTCGTGCGTCAGACCTCCCGTGACCGCCAGCTTACGTTGTGGCAGGCCTGTCGTGAGCTGTTGCAGGAAAAAGCCCTCGCGGGTCGCGCCGCCAGCGCCTTACAGCGTTTTATGGAGCTGATCGATGCGCTGGCGCAGGAGACCGCCGATATGCCGCTGCACGTGCAGACTGACCGGGTGATTAAAGACTCCGGCCTGCGCATGATGTACGAGCAGGAAAAAGGCGAGAAGGGTCAGACGCGTATCGAAAACTTAGACGAACTGGTGACGGCAACGCGCCAGTTCAGCTACAACGAAGAAGACGAAGACTTAATGCCGCTACAGGCGTTCCTGTCTCACGCCGCGCTGGAAGCAGGCGAAGGGCAGGCGGATACCTGGCAGGATGCGGTACAACTGATGACGCTGCACTCGGCGAAAGGTCTGGAGTTCCCCCAGGTATTTATCGTGGGTATGGAAGAAGGCATGTTCCCCAGCCAGATGTCGCTGGACGAAGGTGGGCGCCTCGAAGAAGAGCGCCGCCTGGCTTACGTAGGCGTGACCCGCGCGATGCAAAAGCTGACGCTGACCTACGCCGAAACGCGTCGTCTGTACGGCAAAGAGGTTTACCACCGTCCGTCGCGCTTTATCGGCGAACTGCCGGAAGCGTGCGTTGAAGAGGTTCGCCTGCGCGCCACGGTTAGCCGACCGGTGAGCCATCAGCGGATGGGCACGCCAATGGCGGAAAATGATACCGGCTACAAGCTCGGCCAGCGCGTGCGCCACGCTAAGTTTGGTGAGGGCACCATCGTCAATCTGGAAGGAAGCGGTGAGCACAGTCGTTTGCAGGTCGCGTTCCAGGGGCAAGGGATCAAATGGCTGGTGGCAGCCTACGCCAGACTGGAAACGGTTTGATCGGTTTGGCTTTGCCGGATGGCGACGCTGGCGCGTCTTATCCGGCCTACAGACCGGGTAACATTTTGATTTCCAGGCCGGACGAGGCGAAGCCGCCATCCCGCTATCTGTCGGTTAATATTCTGAAATCATAGATAAATAATTCCCCTCTGCTAACCTTTTTGTATAAGGGGAAATTATTACTTTTTCGCCATCTGTTGCGTGTTGACGTCAAAATTTTGCTGGCGTAACATGCGCGCACGATTACGCTAAGAGGACATTCGCCTTGGACACACCCAGTAGATACTGGCTCATTATCCTGTCATCCAGGATCAACTCCTAAGGCTATCCCTTTTTGCTGATAGCCTTCGCGGTTGTCAGCGACCTTCTGTTTTTTCCCGTCGCGCTGAGTCAGGCTGTTTAATGGTCTGAAACCCAATTTGTTTCTGTGTGCCCTCCGAACTGTCCGATAATTTTTTGCATTGGGAGTCCCGGTCATGCTGAGCGCATTTCAACTGGAAAACAATCGTTTAACTCGCCTTGAGGCAGACGAAATCGAGCACCTGGCCAGTTCGGTTTGGGTCGATTTAGTCGAGCCGGATGACGAAGAACGAAACCGTGTGCAAAAGGACTTGGGCCAGAATCTGGCTACGCGCCCTGAACTGGAAGACATCGAAGCATCTGCGCGTTTTTTTGAAGACGAAGACGGTCTGCACATTCACTCCTTCTTCTTCTATGAAGATGCCGACGATCACGCGGGTAACTCAACCGTCGCATTTACCATTCGCGAAGGTCGCCTGTTTACTCTGCGCGAGCGCGAGCTGCCGGCATTTCGCCTGTACCGCATGCGTGCGCGTAATCAGGCGATGGTGGATGGCAACGCTTACGAGCTGCTGCTCGACCTGTTCGAAACTAAAATTGAACAGTTGGCGGATGAGATCGAAAATATCTACAGCGACCTGGAAAAACTCAGCCGTGTGATCATGGAAGGGCGTCAGGGTGATGAATATGACGAAGCGCTTTCGACGCTGGCGGAACTGGAAGATATTGGCTGGAAGGTCCGCCTGTGTCTGATGGATACCCAGCGCGCACTGAACTTCCTGGTGCGTAAAGCGCGTTTGCCGGGGAGTCAGCTGGAACAGGCGCGCGAGATTCTGCGCGATATCGAATCCCTGCTGCCGCACAACGAATCACTGTTCCAGAAAGTTAACTTCCTGATGCAGGCGGCGATGGGCTTTATCAATATCGAGCAGAACCGCATCATCAAGATCTTCTCGGTGGTCTCTGTGGTGTTCCTGCCGCCGACGCTGGTGGCTTCCAGCTACGGGATGAACTTTGAGTTCATGCCGGAACTGCACTGGAGCTTCGGTTACCCAGGGGCGATTGTCTTTATGATGCTCGCGGGTCTGGCACCGTATCTGTACTTTAAGCGCAAGAACTGGCTGTAATGGCTGTGCCGGATGGCGGTTACGCCTTATCCGGCACTTCTTCAGCTCCGACGTACCCGTCGTTGCGTATAAATCGCATCCATCACGAAAACTGCCAGCGCCACCCAGATAAACGCAAACGTGACCATTTTATCCGCTCCCGGAACTTCACCGTAGAAAGTGACGGCCAGCAGGAACATTAGCGTGGGTCCGATATACTGGAAGAAACCCAGCGTGGACAGACGCAGGCGGGTCGCTGCGCCGGTAAAGCACAGCAGCGGAATGGTGGTCACGACACCTGCAGCAATCAGCAGCAGATTGAGCGACATGGGGTTTTGCCCCATATGGCTGGTTGGGCTGTCCGCGATGCCAAACAGATAGATAGCCGCAACAGGTAAAAGCCACAGGGTTTCGATCAGCATGCCGGTTTGTGCTTCGACGGCAATCTTCTTGCGTACCAGACCATAGAAAGCAAAGCTGAACGCCAGGCCCAACGCGATGATTGGCAGCGATCCGAAGGTCCACAGCTGTACCAGTACGCCGCAGGCGGCTAACAGTACCGCCAGCCACTGCATGCGACGAAAGCGCTCGCCGAGGAAAAGCATTCCCAGCACAATATTCACCAGTGGGTTAATAAAATAGCCCAGGCTGGCTTCCAGCATATGATGATTATTGACCGCCCAAATGAACAGCAGCCAGTTTCCACCGATGAGCACTGCAGAGAGCGCCAGCAGGAAGATCTTCTTTGGCGTTTGTAGCAGCGTTTTGATGCCCGACCACTGGCGGCTGATGCTCATCAGTACCACCATAAAGAAAAATGACCAGATGACGCGATGCGTCAGGATCTCATCCGCCGGGACATAGTAAATCAGCTTGAAGTAGGCAGGAGCGATACCCCAAATAAAATAAGCAGCAAGAGCGAGTAACACGCCCTGCCGCGTTTGTTTAGCATCCATCGGGAAAACTCATTTCAGAAATGTAACAGCAGTTTACCTTTTTTTGAGCACTTACCCCACCATATAAGTGGCGGTTGCGCTGGCAATATAAAGCTGTTCTTCGTTATGCAGTTCCACGCGCGCAACGGCGACTTTATTCCCCGCCCGCAGCAGGCTACTGGTGGCGGTAAAGCGATTTCCTCTCCCCGGGCGCAGGTAATCAACGCGCAAATCGATTGTCCCCATACGTGACATTCGCTGACGCAGTTCGTCCTCGCTGATCGTCTCATGGCGGGTCAGCGTACTGCCAACGCACACCAGCCCGGCGGCAACGTCCAGCGCCGACGCGATCACGCCGCCATGCAGAATGCTTTGCGCCCAGTTGCCGACCATCATCGGTTGATTATTAAAGGCTAATTGAGCAAATTCTTTCTCATAGCGTTCAAGCTCCAGACCCAGCGCCCGGTTAAAGGGCATATGATAGACAAACATTTCACCCACTAACTTCAGCGCTTCCTCAGCAGTAAGTACGGCAGACATACGATCCCTACATCTCAATGGTTAATGAAATGTTGATATTATGCTTATTATTTGTTGTTTTCTACTTTAGGACGGGATAACTAACGAGGAGCTCGCTAAGTATGTAGAATACTTGCCAGATAATTATACAATTCATCAATATTTTGGTTCAGGAGAACATTACCGATGCGGGCGATTCTGGGATGGTTACTACCAGCAGTCATGCTGCCGTTGACCGCGTATGCGCAGGAAGCGACAGTGAAAGAGATTCATGATGCACCGGCGGTTCGCGGCAGTATTATCGCCAACATGCTGCAGGAGCATGACAACCCTTTCACGCTTTATCCTTATGAGACCAACTATCTCATCTACACCAATACCAGCGACATGAATAAAGAGGCGATCAGCAGCTATAGCTGGTCCGAAAATGCGCGCAAAGATGAGGTTAAGTTTCAGCTAAGCCTGGCGTTTCCGCTCTGGCGAGGAATATTAGGCCCGAACTCGGTACTCGGCGGTTCCTATACCCAGAAGTCCTGGTGGCAGCTTTCGAACAGTGAAGAGTCTGCACCGTTTCGCGAAACCAACTATGAACCGCAATTGTTCCTCGGTTTCGCCACCGACTATCGCTTTGCCGGTTGGACGCTCCGCGATGTCGAAATGGGCTATAACCATGACTCCAATGGTCGATCCGACCCCACCTCACGTAGCTGGAACCGCCTTTACACCCGGCTGATGGCTGAAAACGGTAACTGGCTGGTGGAAGTTAAGCCGTGGTACGTTATCGGCAGCACTGACGATAACCCTGATATCACCAAATATATGGGCTACTATCAGTTGAAAATGGGTTATCACCTGGGTGACGCGGTGATCAGTGTGAAAGGCCAGTACAACTGGAATACCGGCTACGGCGGCGCAGAGCTGGGGGCTAGTTATCCCATTACGAAGCATGTGCGTCTTTATACCCAGGTCTACAGCGGCTACGGCGAATCACTGATTGACTACAACTTCAATCAGACCCGTGTTGGCGTGGGTGTAATGCTTAACGATATCTTCTGACAGGTATTGAGAGTATTTTAATCATTGCAGTTTCTCTCTCAGGCGCTGAAAATAGCGCCTGTTTTTATTTCAGGCTAATGGGGTTAATGTGGCGCAGGCGGAAGTGTTGAATCTGGAAATGGGCGCTAAACAGGTTTTGCAGGAAACCTTTGGCTACCAACAGTTTCGCCCTGGTCAGGAAGAAATCATTGATACCGTGATCGCTGGTCGCGACTGCCTGGTCGTTATGCCGACCGGTGGCGGAAAATCCCTGTGCTATCAAATTCCCGCATTATTGCTTAACGGCCTCACCGTTGTTGTTTCTCCGCTGATTTCTCTGATGAAAGATCAGGTCGATCAACTGCTTGCCAACGGCGTGGCGGCCGCGTGTCTGAACTCCACCCAAAGTCGTGAGCAGCAGCTTGAGGTGATGGCAGGCTGTCGTAGCGGGCAGATTCGCTTACTGTACATTGCGCCCGAACGCCTGATGCTGGATAACTTCCTTGAAAATCTGGCGCACTGGAACCCGGTGCTGCTGGCGGTTGATGAAGCGCACTGTATTTCGCAGTGGGGGCATGATTTCCGCCCGGAATACGCCGCGCTGGGGCAGTTGCGTCAGCGTTTCCCAACTCTGCCGTTTGTCGCGCTGACCGCGACCGCGGACGAGACAACCCGGCTGGATATTGTGCGTCTGCTGGGGCTCAACGACCCGTTAATTCAGATCAGCAGCTTTGATCGCCCGAATATTCGCTACATGTTGATGGAGAAGTTTAAGCCGCTCGATCAACTGATGCGCTACGTGCAAGAGCAGCGCGGTAAGTCCGGTATTATCTACTGTAACAGTCGCGCTAAAGTAGAAGATACCGCCGCGCGTCTGCAAAGCCGAGGCATTAGCGCCGGGGCTTATCATGCCGGGCTGGAAAACGCTGTACGTGCAGAAGTGCAGGAGAAATTCCAGCGTGATGACCTGCAAATCGTCGTAGCGACCGTGGCGTTTGGCATGGGAATCAACAAACCCAACGTACGCTTCGTGGTGCATTTCGATATTCCGCGCAACATCGAGTCCTATTATCAGGAAACCGGCCGCGCCGGGCGTGACGGCCTGCCTGCGGAAGCAATGCTGTTTTACGATCCGGCTGATATGGCATGGCTGCGCCGTTGCCTCGAAGAGAAACCCGCCGGGCAACTGCTGGATATCGAACGGCATAAGCTCAATGCGATGGGGGCGTTTGCCGAGGCGCAAACCTGTCGTCGTCTGGTGCTGTTGAACTATTTTGGCGAGGGGCGTCAGGAGCCGTGTGGTAACTGCGACATCTGTCTCGACCCGCCAAAACAGTACGACGGACTCATGGATGCGCGCAAAGCGCTGTCGACTATCTACCGTGTTAATCAACGCTTTGGTATGGGTTATGTCGTGGAGGTTTTGCGCGGAGCGAATAACCAGCGAATTCGCGAGCTGGCCCATGACAAGCTGCCTGTCTATGGCATTGGTCGTGAGCAAAGCCACGAACATTGGGTAAGCGTTATCCGCCAGCTTATTCATCTTGGGCTGGTGACGCAGAATATTGCTCATCACTCCGCGTTACAGCTAACCGAAGCCGCGCGTCCGGTACTGCGTGGTGATGTTGCGCTACAGCTTGCGGTACCGCGTATTGTGGCGCTGAAACCGCGAGCGATGCAGAAATCCTTCGGTGGCAATTACGATCGCAAACTGTTCGCCAAATTGCGGAAGCTGCGTAAAGCCATTGCTGATGAAGAAAATATCCCGCCGTATGTGGTGTTCAACGACGCCACGCTGATTGAAATGGCTGAGCAGATGCCAGTTTCACCGAGCGAAATGCTGAGCGTTAATGGCGTGGGGATGCGTAAACTTGAGCGTTTTGGCAAAGAGTTTATGGCGCTTATTCGCGCGCACGTTGATGGTGACGACGAAGAGTAGTCAGCCAGGCAAAAAAGTGCCAGGATGGTGACTCACTGAACTATTTCCCCCGCGAGTCATTTTTATGTTAACGCTATTTTTCACCGTTGCGTTGGTGCATATCGTTGCGCTGATGAGCCCTGGTCCCGACTTTTTCTTTGTTTCTCAAACAGCGGTTAGCCGTTCGCGCAAAGAAGCTATGATGGGCGTGCTGGGTATTACCTGTGGCGTCATGGTCTGGGCTGGCGTAGCGCTGCTCGGCCTACATCTGATTATCGAAAAAATGGCCTGGCTGCACACCATTATTATGGTGGGCGGGGGGCTGTATCTGTGCTGGATGGGTTATCAGATGCTACGCGGCGCGTTTAAAAAACAGGATGTTGCGACTCCCACTCCGCAAGTTGAGCTGGCGCAGAGCGGACGCAGCTTTTTGAAGGGGCTGCTGACCAACCTGGCGAACCCTAAAGCCATTATCTATTTTGGCTCCGTGTTCTCATTGTTCGTTGGCGATAACGTGGGAACGGGCGCACGCTGGGGGATCTTTGCCCTGATCATCGTGGAAACGTTGGCGTGGTTTACCGTAGTCGCCAGCCTGTTTGCACTGCCGAAAATGCGTCGTGGCTATCAGCGTCTGGCGAAGTGGATTGATGGTTTTGCCGGTGCGCTGTTTGCGGGCTTCGGTATCCACCTGATTATTTCGCGTTAAGTTCCTTCCGGGCCGGATAAGCGCAAGCGCCTCCGGCGCCTTCATCAGGCATGCCGTGCCGAGGCTAACAAGGCGCCTATCAGCATAAACAGCGAGCCAAACACTTTGTTTAACGCTTTCATTTGCTTTGGCCCTTTAATCCAGCCAGCAATGCGCGTGGCCAGCGTCGCGTAACCGATCATCACAATGATATCGACCACGATGGTCGTGACGCCAAGCACCACATACTGCATTAACTGCGGTTCCTGCGGCAGGATAAACTGCGGGAACAGGGCGGCAAGGAAAACAATGCTCTTGGGGTTGGTCAGATTAACAAAGACAGCGCGTTTAAACAGGCGGCTGCGCGATTGCGTATTCGCCATGGTGTTCAGATCGATAGCACCCGCCGCCCGCCATTGCTGAATACCCAGCCAAATCAGATAGGCCGCCCCCGCCCATTTCAGCACCTCAAATGCGATAACCGAACGTGAAAATAGCGTTCCCAGTCCTACGCCAACCAGAACGATATGAATGCCAAGTCCTGTCTGCAAACCAGCAATCGACGCGCTGGCGCCGCGATAACCGTGACTGATGGCGGTGGTCATGGTGTTGATTGCGCCAGAGCCTGGAGACAAGCTCAAAATAATAGAGGTCAACAGGTAGGCGAACCACCATTCAAAGGTCATGAGAAACTCCCGGATTGTCTATTTTTATGCCACAATACGCTACTGCCGTTAGGTTGTGTCAGCGACGGCGAAAAAAACGATTTTACTTGGTCAGCGAGGCTGGATACCCGATGTTTCAGCAGCAAAAAGACTGGGAAACAAGAGAAAACGCGTTTGCTGCTTTTTCCATGGGGCCACTGACAGATTTCTGGCGTCAGCGGGAAGAAGCGGAATTTACGGGCGTGGATGATATCCCCGTCCATTTTGTGCGTTTTCACGCAGAAAAAAACGATCGCGTCATCGTCGTCTGTCCTGGACGCATTGAAAGCTACGTGAAATACGCTGAACTGGCGTATGACCTGTTTCATTCTGGTTTTGACGTCCTCATTATCGATCACCGTGGACAGGGGCGTTCCGGGCGTATGCTTTCGGACCCGCATCGCGGTCATGTCGATAACTTTAATGACTATGTCGACGATTTAACCGCCTTCTGGCAGCAGGAAGTGCTACCCGGTCCGTGGAGAAAGCGCTATATACTGGCGCATTCAATGGGCGGTGCGATAGCCACGTTATTCTTGCAGCGCCACCCGAATCAGTGTGATGCCATCGCGCTTTGCGCGCCGATGTTTGGTATTGTGATGCGCTTTCCCGACTGGATGGTACGCCACATTCTGGACTGGGCTGAAGGGCATCCGCGGATCCGCGAAGGTTATGCGATGGGGACCGGGCGCTGGCGGGCGCTGCCATTCGGTATGAATGCGTTAACCCATAGTCGACAGCGCTATCGGCGCAATCTACGCTTCTATGCGGATGAGCCACGGCTGCGCGTTGGCGGCCCCACCTACCACTGGGTACGTGAAGGTATTCTGGCAGGCGAACAGGTTCTGGCTGGAGCAGGAGACGACGCGACGCCGACGCTGCTGATTCAGGCCGAAGAAGAGCGTGTGGTAGATAACCGCATGCACGATCGTTTTTGTGAACTCCGCGCCGCAGCGGGCCATCCCGTAGAAGGGGGGCAGCCGCTGGTCATCAAAGGCGCGTACCATGAGATCCTTTTTGAAAAGGACGCAATGCGCTCAGTCGCGCTTAACGCTATTGTCGAATTTTTCGACAAGCATAACTCATCCAGCGGAACCCGCTTTGCCTAGAGGTTGAATTTTCTTATGTATCAGGTTGTTGCGTCTGATTTAGACGGTACGCTGCTTTCTCCCGACCATACTCTGTCCCCTTATGCCAAAGAGACGCTGAAGTTATTGACCGCTCGTGGCGTTAACTTCGTGTTTGCGACTGGCCGTCATCATGTTGATGTGGGGCAAATTCGCGATAACCTCGGCATTAAAACCTACATGATCACGTCCAACGGTGCGCGGGTGCATGATTCTGACGGAAATCTGGTGTTTTCGCATAACCTGGATCGCGACATTGCCAGCGACCTGTTTGGCGTAGTGAATGCAAACCCGGACATCGTGACCAACGTTTATCGTGATGATGAGTGGTTTATGAACCGCCATCGCCCGGACGAAATGCGCTTCTTCAAAGAAGCAGTGTTTAACTATTCACTGTTTGAACCTGCGTTACTGGAGCCGGAAGGCGTGAGTAAGGTGTTTTTCACCACCGATTCTCACGAAAGGCTGCTGCCGCTGGAGCAGGCGATTAACGCCCGCTGGGGCGACCGCGTCAACGTCAGTTTCTCTACGCTTACCTGCCTGGAAGTCATGGCTGGCGGCGTATCGAAAGGTCATGCGCTTGAAGCGGTAGCGAAAGCGATGGGCTACAGCCTGAAAGATTGCATCGCTTTTGGCGACGGAATGAACGATGCGGAAATGCTCTCCATGGCGGGCAAAGGCTGCATTATGGGCAACGCTCACCAGCGCCTGAAGGATCTGCATCCGGAACTGGAAGTCATTGGTCTTAATGCCGACGATGCCGTGCCGCATTATCTGCGTGAGCTGTTTTTGCAGTAATGTTTTTGTTCGTTAGTTGACCAGATGTCAACTTAAAACTTCGCTACAATGGGCGTACCTTTTGTTAAGAGACATCCATTGTGGCGTTACTCATCATTACCACAATTCTGTGGGCCTTTTCCTTTAGCCTGTTTGGCGAGTACCTTGCCGGTCATGTCGATAGCTATTTTGCGGTGCTGGTGCGCGTTGGGCTGGCGGCGCTGGTGTTCCTGCCGTTTTTACGTACCCGTGGGCATAGCGTAAAAACCATCGCGCTGTATATGCTGGTGGGCGCCATGCAGCTTGGCATTATGTATATGCTGAGTTTTCACGCCTATCTGTACCTGACGGTTTCAGAACTGCTGCTCTTTACCGTGCTGACGCCGCTCTACATTACGCTGATTTATGACCTGATGAGCGGACGTCGTCTGCGCTGGAGCTACGCCTTCAGTGCGTTGCTGGCGGTGATTGGTGCGGGGATCATTCGTTACGATCAGGTGACCAGCCACTTCTGGACCGGCCTGCTGCTGGTGCAGTTGTCCAATATCAGCTTTGCTATTGGCATGGTGGGCTACAAGCGTCTGATGGAAACGCGGCCAATGCCGCAGCACAACGCCTTTGCCTGGTTTTACATGGGGGCCTTTATGGTGGCGGTCGTGGCCTGGTTCATGCTGGGGAATGCGCAGAAAATGCCTGCAACCACGCTACAGTGGGGAATTCTGGTCTTTCTTGGCGTGGCAGCGTCCGGCATTGGTTACTTTATGTGGAACTACGGCGCAACCCAGGTGGATGCGGGGACGCTGGGCATCATGAACAATATGCATGTGCCGGCCGGGCTGCTGGTTAACCTGGCTATCTGGCATCAACAGCCTCACTGGCCAAGCTTCATCATTGGTGCGGCTGTGATAGTGGCTTCACTGTGGGTACATCGAAAGTGGGTCGTTCCGCACTCCGTACAAACGGCAGGTGATCGCAGGCGTGATTCCGCGCTGAGCGAATAAACGCTTCCGTGACCGGCTGTCGCTGCTCGCCATCGCGCACGGCGGCGTACAGCCGGCTCCACAATCCATCACCCAGGGTTTTGGTCACCACCAGGCCCTGGCGTTCAAAACTCTCCACCACCCAGTGCGGTAAAGCTGCAATACCCATTCTGGCTGCAACCATCTGAATCAGCAGCAGGGTGTTATCCACGCTCTTCAGCGACGGACTAACGCCCGCAGGCTGCAAGAAATGCCGCCAGACATCCAGTCGACTCCGTTGCACCGGGTAAATAAGCAGCGTCTCACTGGCTAAATCCTCCGGCGTGATCTGCGTCTTGCTGGCCAGCGGATGGTCCGGCGCCAGTACCAGGCGGACTTCAAAATCGAACATCGGCGAGTAGTGCAGTCCGCTACGCGGCAGAATGTCGGATGTCAGCACCAGATCCAGCTCATCCTGCTGTAGCGCTGGTTGCGGATCGAACGTCACGCCGGATTTAAAGTCCATCTCCACCTGCGGCCAGTTGGCACGAAAATTCTCCAGCGCGGGCGTCAGCCATTGAATACAGCTATGGCATTCAATAGCGATCCGCAGCCGGGTTTGCTGCGGTTCGTTGCAGGCCTGCAGCGCACGACCAATTTGCGGCAACACCTGATTTGCTAACTGCAGCAAAATTTCGCCTTGCGGCGTAAAGCGCAGAGGCTGGCTTTTACGGATAAAAAGTCGAAAGCCAAGGCGCTGTTCCAGATCGCTGAACTGGTGAGAGAGGGCGGATTGGGTCTGATGCAACGTCGCCGCTGCGGCCGCCAGCGAACCACTATTCCGCAACGCCTGGAGCGTTTTCAGGTGTTTAATCTCGATCATGAAAGTCCTTCACTTCGGCATGAACAAATTGCGCTTGAGGAATATACAGTAACTGTCAATTATGGATGTGTAAACATCTGGATGGCTAAAATCCTCCGTCTTTTAAATTTATGGTGCGTTGGCTGTGTTTTTCCACCCCGGTCACTTACTTCAGTAAGCTCCTGGGATGAATAAACTTGCCACCTTCCCTAAATTAAAAATAAATAGGATTTACATATAATTAGAGGAAGAAAAATGACAATACTTAATCACACCCTCGGTTTCCCTCGCGTTGGCCTGCGTCGCGAGCTGAAAAAAGCGCAAGAAAGCTACTGGGCGGGAAATTCTTCCCGTGAAGATTTGCTAACCGTTGGCCGCGAGCTGCGTGCCCGTCACTGGGATCAGCAGAAGCAGGCGGGCGTTGACCTGCTGCCAGTGGGCGATTTTGCCTGGTACGATCACGTGCTGACCACCAGCCTGCTGCTCGGCAACGTTCCGGCTCGTCATCAAAATAAAGACGGCTCGGTCGATATCGATACCTTATTCCGCATTGGCCGTGGCCGCGCACCAACCGGGGAGCCCGCGGCGGCGGCAGAAATGACCAAATGGTTTAACACCAACTATCACTACATGGTGCCAGAGTTCACCAAAGGTCAGCAGTTCAAACTGACCTGGACCCAACTGTTGGATGAAGTGGATGAAGCGTTGGCGCTCGGTCACAAGGTGAAACCTGTGCTGCTGGGACCGGTAACTTACCTGTGGCTGGGGAAAGTGAAGGGCGAACAGTTTGACCGCCTGAGCCTGTTGAACGATATTCTGCCGGTTTACCAGCAGGTGCTGGCTGAGCTGGCGAAACGTGGTATTGAGTGGGTGCAGATTGATGAACCGGCTCTGGTGCTGGAGCTGCCTCAGGTTTGGCTGAACGCCTTCAAACCGGCGTATGACGCGCTGACGGGTCAGGTGAAGCTGCTGCTGACCACCTACTTCGAAGGCGTAACGCCAAACCTGGATACCATTACCGCGCTGCCGGTGCAGGGGCTGCACGTTGACTTCGTGCACGGTAAAGATGATGTGGCCGAGCTGCACAAACGTCTGCCTGCCGACTGGTTGCTGTCAGCGGGGCTGGTGAACGGTCGCAACGTCTGGCGTGCCGATCTCAGCGAAAAATACGCGCAAATTAAAGATATCGTCGGGAAACGTGACCTGTGGGTAGCTTCTTCCTGCTCCTTGCTGCACAGCCCAATCGATCTCAGCGTGGAAACCCGCCTTGATGCAGAAGTGAAGAGCTGGTTTGCCTTCGCCCTACAAAAATGTGGCGAGCTGGCGCTGCTGCGTGATGCGTTGAACAGCGGTGATACGGCGGCAATTGTGGCGTGGAGCGCACCGATCCAGGCTCGTCGTCACTCTACCCGCGTACACAACGCCGCAGTGGAAAAACGTCTGGCGGCGATCACCGCCCAGGACAGCCAACGTGCCAACGCTTACCCGGTTCGCGCCGAAGCGCAGCGTGCCCGCTTTAATCTGCCGGCATGGCCGACTACCACTATCGGTTCATTCCCGCAAACCACGGAAATTCGCGGCCTGCGTCTGGACTTCAAAAAGGGCAATCTGGATGCCGGTAACTACCGCACCGGTATCGCGGAACATATCAAACAGGCGATTGTTGAACAGGAACGTCTGGGGCTCGACGTGCTGGTGCACGGTGAAGCCGAACGTAACGACATGGTGGAATATTTTGGCGAGCACCTGGACGGATTCGTCTTTACCCAGAATGGTTGGGTGCAGAGCTACGGCTCTCGCTGCGTGAAACCACCGGTGGTTATTGGCGATGTCAGCCGCCCGGAAGCGATCACCGTGGAGTGGGCGAAGTATGCCCAGTCGCTGACCGACAAACCGGTAAAAGGCATGTTGACCGGTCCGGTGACCATTCTCAGCTGGTCATTCCCGCGTGAAGACGTGACGCGTGAAACCATCGCTAAGCAGATTGCGCTGGCGCTGCGTGATGAGGTAGCGGATCTGGAAGCGGCGGGTATTGGCATCATCCAGATTGACGAACCGGCACTGCGCGAAGGTCTGCCACTGCGCCGCAGCGACTGGGCGGCGTATCTGGAGTGGGGCGTGGAAGCCTTCCGCATTAACGCGGCGGTGGCGAAGGATGAAACCCAGATCCACACCCACATGTGTTACTGCGAGTTCAACGACATCATGGACTCCATTGCGGCGCTGGACGCGGACGTGATCACCATTGAGACTTCACGCTCTGATATGGAGCTGCTGGAATCGTTTGAAGAGTTCGACTATCCGAACGAAATCGGGCCGGGCGTATACGATATTCACTCGCCGAACGTCCCGAGCGTGGAGTGGATTGAAGCCCTGCTGAAGAAAGCCGAGCAGCGTATTCCGGCCGAGCGTCTGTGGGTGAACCCGGACTGCGGCCTGAAAACGCGCGGTTGGCCGGAAACCCGCGCCGCGCTGGCAAACATGGTTAAAGCTGCGCAGAACCTGCGTCAGGCGTAATTCAGAGCCGGTGGCCGGGAAGCGCAAGCGCTTACCCGGCTTACAGGAAATAGCAAGAGTTGTAGGCCCGGTAAGGTGTAGTCGCCGCCGGGCAATTAACGTTTATTTCTTCCCGCCGTATTGTGTGAACCACTCCAGCATTCTCAGCCAGCCATCTTTCGCGGATTCTTCGTGATAGCTCGGACGATAATCGGCGTTAAACGCATGTCCGGCATCGGGATAGACCACGATTTCCGCTTTTGCATTGGCGGCGCGTAGCGCCTGACGCATTGTTTCAACGGTATCTTGCGGAATACTGGTGTCCTGGCCGCCATAAAGTCCCAGAACGGGGGCGTTAAGATCGGTCGCGATATCAACAGGATGTTTCGGCGAGTTGAGGGTTTTATCGCCCACCAGTTTGCCATACCACGCTACCGCTGCTTTTAACTGCGGATTATGAGCTGCATACAGCCAGGTGATGCGTCCACCCCAGCAAAATCCGGTGATCATCAACTGGTGGGCATCTCCTCCGTTACGAGAAGCCCAACTGGCGACGTGATCCAGATCGGCCAATACCTGAGAGTCAGGCACTTTGGCGACAAGGCTGCTGAGCAACGTAGGGATATCGGCAAAGTCATTGGGATCGCCTTCACGAAAATAGAGCTCTGGTGCGATAGCCAGATACCCTTCCAGAGCCAGACGGCGGCAAACGTCACGAATGTGTTCATGAATGCCAAAAATCTCCTGCACGACAATGACCACAGGCAGCGGGCCATCGGACTGTTTTGGTCGTGCGTGATACGCTGGCATATCATCGCCTTGTGAAGGTATGGACGTTACACCGGCGATAATGGCGTTATCCGGAGTGTGAACCGTGGTAGACGTCGGTGGAGATACAGCAGGTGCAAAGCCAGATTGTCGTGTTGTCATGGTATTCTCCGTACCCTTAAATATTCAGCCAAAAAGCGCATTGTTAACTATAGACACATGCAACGAACCACATTGCCTTAAACGGTCTATCTTTTGTGCAGGGCTTCCTTACATCGCATCATTTATGTGATTCAAGTCACTATTTTATGGTAATGGAATGCAATTGATTTACATCATAGTGATGACTGTCACGAAAATATGTTCATGCCTTCGGTAAAGTGTGTTTTTGCTTCTTCTGACAAAACCGATTCACAGAGGAGTTTTTATGTCTAAGTCTGATGTTTTTCATCTCGGCCTCACTAAGAACGATTTACAAGGGGCTCAGCTCGCTATCGTCCCTGGCGACCCGGAGCGTGTGGAAAAGATCGCCGCGCTGATGGATAAGCCGGTTAAGCTGGCATCTCATCGCGAGTTCACTACCTGGCGTGCTGAGCTGGATGGTAAAGCCGTGATCGTTTGCTCTACCGGTATCGGCGGTCCGTCAACCTCTATTGCCGTAGAAGAACTGGCACAGCTGGGCATTCGTACCTTCCTGCGTATCGGTACGACTGGCGCCATCCAGCCACATATCAACGTAGGTGATGTACTGGTCACCACAGCATCTGTCCGTCTGGACGGTGCAAGCCTGCACTTCGCGCCAATGGAATTCCCGGCCGTCGCGGACTTCGAGTGCACCACCGCGCTGGTGGAAGCGGCGAAATCTATCGGCGCCACCACCCACGTAGGCGTTACCGCGTCTTCTGATACCTTCTATCCGGGCCAGGAGCGTTATGACACCTTCTCTGGTCGCGTAGTGAGCCGTTTCAAAGGCTCAATGGAAGAGTGGCAGTCTATGGGCGTCATGAACTACGAAATGGAATCTGCTACGCTGCTCACCATGTGCGCAAGCCAGGGTCTGCGTGCCGGTATGGTCGCGGGTGTTATTGTGAACCGTACTCAGCAAGAGATCCCTAATGCGGAAACGATGAAACAAACAGAAAGCCACGCGGTGAAAATCGTGGTGGAAGCTGCGCGTCGTTTACTGTAATTCTCCCGTCTATTCAAAAAGGCCGACGCGTTCGGCCTTTTTATTTTGCGTAGTGCCTCGCAGGAAATTCCTTTTAAACTGGATGTTTATACAGCACAATTCTATTTTGTGCGGGTAAGTCGTTGCTGTAAGGGGGCGTTGTGGATATTTCAATTATGATGAGTGCCGTGCTGGCGTTAGCCGCAGGGCTGCTGGTGGGATGGCTGGCAACAAAAGCGCACGCCGATCGGATCCGTGCTGACCTCATCGAAGAACGACGCGAACTGGATATTGCGCTAAGCGCCGCCCGCCAGCAGCTCTCACAGGAAGCCCACTGGCGCGATGAGTGCGAACTACTCAATAACGAATTGCGCAGCCTGCACAGCATCAACACCTCTCTGGAAGCCGATCTTCGAGAAGTCACTACCCGACTGGAAGCGACGCAGCAGCATGCGGAAGATAAAATCCGCCAGATGATCAACAGCGAACAGCGTCTGAGCGAACAGTTTGAAAATCTGGCGAACCGTATTTTCGAGCACAGCAACCGTCGTGTAGACGAGCAAAATCGCCAAAGCCTGAACAGTCTGCTTACACCGCTTCGCGAACAACTGGACGGTTTTCGACGCCAGGTACAGGATAGCTTTGGTAAAGAGGCGCAAGAACGCCATACTCTGGCGCACGAAATTCGTAATCTGCAGCAACTGAACGCGCAGATGGCGCAGGAAGCGGTAAACCTGACGCGGGCATTAAAAGGCGATAACAAAACGCAGGGCAACTGGGGCGAGGTCGTACTCACGCGGGTGCTTGAGGCTTCCGGTCTGCGCGAAGGCTATGAATACGAAACCCAGGTCAGCATTGAGAACGACGCCCGTTCGCGGATGCAGCCAGATGTCATCGTCCGGTTACCGCAGGGCAAAGATGTGGTGATCGACGCGAAAATGACGCTGGTCGCCTATGAACGCTATTTTAATTCTGAAGATGAATACACCCGCGAGAGCGCGTTGCAGGAGCACATCGCCTCGGTACGAAACCATATCCGTCTGCTGGGGCGCAAAGACTATCAGCAGCTTCCTGGGCTGCGCACACTTGACTATGTGCTGATGTTTATCCCCGTTGAGCCTGCTTTTTTACTGGCGCTCGATAGACAGCCTGAACTGATTACCGAAGCCCTTAAAAATAACATTATGCTGGTTAGCCCTACCACGTTGTTGGTGGCATTGCGCACGATTGCCAACTTGTGGCGCTACGAGCATCAGAGTCGTAATGCGCAACAGATTGCCGATCGGGCCAGCAAACTTTATGACAAGATGCGGTTGTTTGTGGATGATATGTCGGCAATTGGCCAAAGCCTGGATAAAGCTCAGGATAACTACCGACAGGCGATGAAAAAACTCTCTTCAGGCCGTGGAAACGTCCTGTCACAGGCAGAAGCGTTTCGCAGTTTAGGCGTGGAAATTAAGCGCGAGATTAATCCTGAACTGGCTGAAGAAGCCACTACGCAGGATGAAGAGTACCGCTTGCGTTCGGTCCCTGAGACGCAGCAGGATGAAGCTTACCCTGATGATGAAGCGGTAAACCAGCAATCAAACTAGTCCGTTTGGGGTAGTTGAACCGGGCAGAAGGGTAGGGCAAATTGGCCCAATCTGTTACACTTCTTGAACATTTTTTGGATGAGCAGGCACTGAGTGGTGGATAATTCACAAGAAACGACGCACTTTGGCTTTCAGACCGTCGCTAAAGAGCAGAAAGCTGACATGGTGGCCCACGTTTTTCATTCTGTGGCGTCTAAATATGACGTTATGAATGACTTAATGTCATTTGGCATTCATCGTTTGTGGAAGCGCTTCACCATTGACTGCAGTGGCGTGCGTCGCGGGCAAACCGTTCTCGATTTAGCGGGCGGTACGGGCGATCTGACGGCGAAATTCTCTCGCATGGTAGGCGAAACTGGCAAAGTTGTGCTGGCGGATATCAACGACTCAATGCTCAAAATGGGTCGCGAAAAGCTGCGTAATATCGGCGTCGTGGGTAACGTTGAGTACGTTCAGGCGAATGCGGAAGCATTACCTTTCCCAGACAACACGTTTGACTGCATCACCATCTCTTTCGGTCTGCGCAACGTAACGGATAAAGATAAAGCATTACGATCTATGTATCGCGTGTTGAAGCCGGGCGGACGTCTACTGGTGCTGGAGTTCTCCAAGCCGATTATCGAACCGCTGAGTAAAGCCTACGACGCATACTCTTTCCACGTTTTGCCGCGCATTGGTTCTATGGTGGCAAGCGATGCAGACAGTTATCGCTATTTGGCGGAGTCCATCCGCATGCATCCCGATCAGGACACCTTAAAAGCAATGATGCAAGATGCCGGGTTCGAAAGCGTTGATTACTACAACCTGACGGCAGGTGTCGTTGCGCTGCATCGTGGTTACAAGTTCTGACAGGAGATTGGGGATGCCTTTAAAACCCTTAGTGACCGCCGGCGTTGAAAATTTGCTTAACACCTTTCTGTATCGTTCTCCTGCGCTCAAGTCAGCCAGAACGCGTTTACAGGGCAAAGTGCTGCGTGTTGAGCTAAAAGGATTTTCAACACCGTTAGTGCTGGTGTTTAGTGAGCGCCAGGTCGATGTGCTGGGGGCATGGGAAGGCGAAGCCGATTGCACCGTAATCACACATGCCAGCGTGTTACCGAAATTACGCGACCGGCAGCAACTCACCACGCTTATCCGCAGTGGTGAGCTGGAGGTTCAGGGCGATATCCAGGTGGTACAGAATTTTGTCGCGTTGGCCGATCTGGCGGAGTTTGATCCCGCAGAACTGTTAGCACCTTATACCGGCGATATCGTCGCGGAAGGGGTCAGCAAAGTTTTGCGTGGTGGAGCGAAGTTCCTGTGCCACAACATTCAACGCCAGCAGCGCTATGTTGCCGAAGCGATCACCGAAGAGTGGCGTATGGCTCCAGGTCCGCTTGAGGTTGCATGGTTTGCAGAAGAAACGGCAGCCGTTGAGCGTGCGGTCGAATCTCTGGCCAAACGGCTGGAAAAACTGGAGGCCAAATGACGCCAGGTGAAGTACGGCGCCTTTATTTCATCATTCGCACTTTTTTAAGCTACGGTCTTGATGAACTCATCCCCAAAATGCGTATCACGCTGCCGCTCCGGCTGTGGCGTTACACGCTGTTCTGGATGCCCAACCGACATAAAGACAAACCGCTGGGAGAACGGCTGAGACTGGCTTTACAGGAGCTCGGCCCGGTGTGGATCAAGTTCGGGCAAATGCTCTCTACCCGTCGTGATCTTTTCCCGCCACACATCGCCGATCAGCTAGCGCTATTGCAGGATCGGGTAGCCCCATTCGATGGGCAAAGAGCGAAAGAACAAATCGAAGAGGCGATGGGTGGGCTGCCCGTCGAGGAATGGTTTGATGATTTTGAGATCACGCCGCTGGCATCTGCGTCTATTGCTCAGGTTCACACCGCGCGACTGAAATCGAATGGGAAAGAGGTGGTGATCAAAGTTATCCGCCCGGACATACTGCCGGTAATTAAAGCGGATTTGAAACTGATCTACCGCCTTGCTCGCTGGGTACCTCGCCTGATGCCAGACGGCCGCCGCCTGCGACCAACAGAAGTGGTCCGTGAATATGAAAAAACGTTGATTGATGAGCTGAATCTGCTGCGCGAGTCGGCGAACGCGATTCAGCTGCGACGTAATTTTGAAGACAGCCCAATGCTGTACATCCCGGAAGTGTACTCTGACTATTGCAGTCAGAACATGATGGTGATGGAGCGCATTTACGGTATTCCCGTTTCAGATGTCACCTCGCTTGAGAAGAACGGCACCAATATGAAGCTGCTGGCTGAACGCGGTGTTCAGGTCTTCTTTACTCAGGTATTCCGCGACAGCTTTTTCCATGCGGATATGCACCCTGGGAACATTTTCGTGAGTTATGAGCATCCCGAAAACCCGAAATACATTGGTATTGATTGTGGGATTGTGGGTTCTTTAAACAAAGAAGATAAGCGTTATCTGGCTGAAAACTTCATCGCGTTTTTTAACCGCGACTACCGCAAAGTTGCTGAACTGCATGTGGATTCTGGCTGGGTTCCGCCGGATACCAACGTAGAAGAGTTTGAATTTGCCATTCGTACTGTGTGCGAGCCGATTTTCGAAAAACCGCTGGCGGAGATTTCCTTTGGTCATGTGCTGTTAAATCTGTTCAACACAGCGCGCCGATTCAATATGGAAGTTCAGCCTCAACTGGTATTGCTACAGAAGACGCTGCTGTACGTTGAAGGTGTCGGACGTCAGCTCTACCCGCAGTTAGATTTGTGGAAAACGGCCAAGCCTTTCCTCGAATCCTGGATCAAAGATCAGGTCGGTATTCCGGCGCTTGTTAGGGCATTTAAAGAAAAAGCACCGTTCTGGGTCGAAAAAATGCCAGAAATACCTGAACTGGTGTATGACAGTTTGCGCCAGGGCAAATATTTACAGCACAGTGTTGATAAGATTGCCCGCGAGCTTCACGCGAATCATGTACGTCAGGGACAATCCCGTTATTTATTGGGCATTGGTGCAACATTGTTGCTCAGTGGAACATTCCTGCTGGTAAGCCGTCCTGAGTGGGGGCTTATGCCGGGCTGGTTAATGGCCGGCGGCGTCTTAGCCTGGTTGATCGGCTGGCGCAAAATGCGCTGAATTTTTCATCGCCCTAGGCAGGTCGTGTAACGTATACTACGGCCTTATTAATTCATCATCTATGACAGAGGAACATGTATGGGTGGTATCAGTATTTGGCAGTTGTTGATCATTGCCGTCATCGTTGTACTGCTATTTGGCACCAAGAAACTCGGCTCCATCGGTTCCGATCTTGGCGCGTCGATTAAAGGCTTCAAAAAAGCAATGGGTGATGATGAGCCAAAGCAAGATAAAAACAGCCAGGACGCTGATTTTACTGCTAAATCCATTACCGATAAGCAGGGCGAAGTGAAAAAAGAAGACGCCAAAAGCCAAGATAAAGAGCAGGTATAATCCGTGTTTGATATCGGTTTTAGCGAACTGTTATTGGTGTTCGTGATCGGCCTCATCGTCCTGGGGCCGCAACGTTTACCTGTAGCGGTAAAAACGGTTGCTGGCTGGGTTCGTGCTTTGCGTTCCCTGGCAACTACTGTTCAGAATGAACTGACCCAGGAGCTTAAGCTTCAGGAGTTTCAGGACAGCCTGAAGAAAGTAGAGAAAGCGAGCCTGACAAATCTGACCCCGGAGTTGAAAGCCTCAATGGATGAGCTGCGTGAAGCGGCAGAGTCGATGAAGCGTTCTTACAGTGTGCACGATCCTGAGAAAGAGAGCGATGAAGCGCACACTATCCATAATCCGGTGGTGAAAGAAGCTGAAGCGCAGCGAGAAGGGGTCACCCCTGCTGCCGCTGAAAACCAGGCCAGTTCGCCGGAGCAAAAACCGGAATCCACGGGTGCTAAAACGCCAGAGCCAACGGAAAACACTTCCGCTACGTTAATGGATGCAGAAAAGAAAGCTGTCGCACCTGTTGCCGAATCCTCCCCCTCGTCGAGTGATAAACCGTAAACATGGCTGTAGAAGATACCCAACCGCTCATCACGCATCTTATTGAGCTGCGTAAGCGACTCCTGAACTGCATCATTGCGGTAATCGTGATCTTTTTGGCGTTGGTTTACTTTGCCAACGACATTTACCATATGGTCGCGGCGCCGTTGATTAAACAGATGCCGCAGGGTGCAACGATGATCGCCACCGATGTGGCTTCGCCGTTCTTTACCCCAATCAAGTTGACCTTCATGGTATCGCTGATCCTGTCAGCGCCAGTGATCCTCTACCAGGTGTGGGCATTTATTGCGCCGGCGTTGTATAAACATGAACGCCGTCTGGTTGTTCCGCTGCTGGTCTCCAGTTCGTTGTTGTTCTACATCGGCATGGCATTCGCCTATTTTGTTGTCTTCCCGTTAGCGTTTGGTTTTCTGGCCAACACGGCTCCGCAAGGCGTGCAGGTATCAACGGACATTGCCAGCTATCTCAGCTTTGTAATGGCGCTATTTATGGCTTTCGGTGTCTCTTTTGAGGTGCCTGTCGCCATCGTGCTGCTATGCTGGATGGGCATTACGACGCCAGATGATTTACGCAAAAAGCGTCCTTATGTTGTGGTGGGTGCCTTTGTCGTCGGGATGCTACTGACTCCGCCAGATGTCTTCTCGCAAACGTTGTTGGCGATACCGATGTACTGCCTGTTCGAGGTGGGTGTTTTCTTCTCTCGTTTCTATGTCGGTAAGCGACGTACTAGAGATGAGGACAACGAGGCTGAAGAAGCAAAAGAAGCCGAAGCCACCGAGAAAACTGAAGAATAAATTCAACCGCCCGTCAGGGCGGTTGTCATATGGGAGGAAGCATGTTTGATATTGGCGTTAATTTAACCAGTTCACAATTTGCGAAAGACCGGAATGAGGTCGTGGCGCGCGCCTTTGCTGCGGGCGTAAACGGTATGCTTCTGACCGGAACAAACCTTCACGAAAGCCAGCAGGCGTTAAAGCTGGCGCAGCATTATCCGCATTGCTGGTCCACGGCTGGCGTGCATCCGCATGACAGCAGCCAATGGCAATCCTCTACGGAAGACGAGATCATCGCGCTGGCAAACCAATCGAAGGTAGTCGCTATTGGTGAGTGCGGCCTGGATTTCAATCGCAATTTCTCCACGCCGCAGGAGCAGGAACGTGCTTTTGAAGCGCAACTGCGCATTGCTGCTGAACTGCAGATGCCGATTTTCATGCATTGTCGGGATGCGCATGAGCGTTTTCTGACGTTGCTGGAGCCGTGGCTCGACAGCCTCCCAGGCGCGGTGCTGCACTGTTTCACCGGTTCGCGCCAGGAGATGCAGGACTGTGTGGACCGAGGGCTTTATATCGGTATCACCGGGTGGGTCTGTGATGAACGCCGGGGGATGGAACTGCGGGAGCTGCTGCCGTTTATTCCGGTGGAAAGACTGCTGATAGAAACCGATGCACCTTATCTACTCCCTCGCGACTTAACGCCTAAACCGACGTCACGTCGCAATGAACCGGCGCACCTGCCGCATATTCTTGAGCGAATTGCTCACTGGCGTGGGGAAGATCCTCAATGGCTGTCAGCAACCATTGATGCCAACGTCAGAACGCTGTTCGAAGTGACCTTCTAAACGGCTTATATCTTTCGAAAACCGGTATTTTTCACGCTCTGCTTAATCTCTTTATTCAAGAGGTTAAGCAGTAGCATGGAACGCGCTTCGCCATCCGGTTCGGTGAAGATCGCTTTCAGTCCCTCAAACGCCCCTTCAGTAATAATCACGCTGTCCCCTGGCTGAGGGGTTTGCGGGTCAACAATACCTTCAGGCTTGTAGATAGAAAGCTGGTGAATTACGGGGGATGGGACGGTCGCAGGCGTCGCTCCAAAACGAACGAAATGGCTGACACCACGCGTGGCGTTGATCGTGGTGGTGTGGATCACTTCCGGGTCGAACTCGACAAACATGTAATTAGGGAATAGCGGTTCACTGACTGTGGTACGTTTACCACGCACCATTTTTTCCAGGGTGATCATAGGCGTCAGGCAGTTCACCGCCTGTCTTTCCAGGTGTTCCTGGGCTCGCTGAAGTTGCCCACGTTTGCAGTACAGTAAATACCAGGATTGCATAATAACTCTTATCCGCTTGTTCTGAGCGCTAGCATAGCAAAAGCCATGAGTTAAGTTAATTATACCCACCTCAAAGCAGGCTGAAACCCAACGGGTATATACTCCCAGGGCTTATATGTATCGCCAGAGTTCACGCTAATTTAACAAAAATACAGCATCACAATGATGAACGCCGTATAATGAAGCGCTTACGAAGAGGCCACAATGGACGCCATGAAATATCACGATTTACGCGACTTCCTGACGCTGCTTGAACAGCAGGGCGAGCTCAAACGCATTTCGCTTGAGGTGGATCCCCACCTGGAAATTACTGAAATTGCCGATCGCACTCTGCGTGCTGGCGGGCCTGCGTTACTGTTTGAGAATCCTAAAGGCTATTCAATGCCGGTGCTGTGTAACCTGTTTGGCACACCGAAGCGTGTTGCGATGGGGATGGGGCAGGAAGATGTCTCGGCACTACGGGAAGTCGGTAAACTGTTGGCGTTTTTGAAAGAGCCGGAGCCACCGAAAGGATTCCGCGATCTGTTTGATAAGCTGCCGCAGTTTAAGCAGGTGCTGAACATGCCGACTAAGCGGTTGCGCGGTGCGCCTTGTCAGCAAAAAATCTACTCCGGTGATGACGTCGATTTAAACCGTATTCCGATTATGACCTGTTGGCCGGAAGATGCCGCACCGCTGATTACCTGGGGGCTAACCGTAACGCGTGGCCCACATAAAGAGCGGCAGAATCTGGGTATTTATCGCCAGCAGCTGATTGGCAAAAACAAGCTCATTATGCGCTGGCTGTCCCACCGCGGCGGCGCACTCGATTACCAGGAGTGGTGTGCGGCGCATCCTGGAGAACGCTTCCCGGTTTCGGTGGCGTTGGGGGCAGATCCTGCGACCATTCTGGGGGCCGTGACGCCCGTCCCTGATACATTATCCGAGTACGCATTTGCCGGGCTGTTACGTGGCACCAAGACCGAAGTGGTCAAATGTATTTCCAACGATCTGGAAGTGCCCGCCAGTGCTGAAATCGTGCTGGAAGGGTATATCGAACCGGGTGAGCTGGCCCCGGAAGGACCGTATGGCGATCATACCGGCTACTACAACGAAGTAGATAGCTTTCCGGTCTTTACCGTTACGCACATTACCCAGCGTGAAGAGGCGATTTATCACTCTACTTATACCGGACGTCCGCCTGATGAGCCCGCGGTGCTTGGTGTGGCGCTGAACGAAGTTTTCGTTCCTATTCTGCAAAAGCAGTTCCCGGAAATCGTCGATTTTTACCTGCCTCCGGAAGGCTGTTCATATCGTCTGGCCGTGGTGACGATGAAAAAACAGTACGCTGGTCATGCCAAACGCGTCATGATGGGTGTTTGGTCGTTTTTGCGCCAGTTTATGTACACCAAATTTGTTATTGTCTGCGATGATGATGTCAATGCACGCGACTGGAATGATGTGATTTGGGCAATTACTACCCGTATGGACCCGGCCCGGGATACGGTACTGGTAGAGAATACGCCAATTGATTACCTGGACTTTGCCTCGCCGGTTTCCGGCCTGGGTTCAAAAATGGGGCTGGATGCCACAAATAAATGGCCGGGCGAAACCCAACGCGAATGGGGACGCCCGATTAAAAAAGATCCTGAAGTAACTGCGCGTATTGACGCAATTTGGGATGAACTGGCCATCTTTAATGACGGCAAAAGCGCCTGAGGCGCGATCGTTTTGCCTATTGATCCGACAGAGAGAGCGCATGACAACCTTAAGCTGTAAAGTGACCTCGGTAGAAGCTATCACTGATACCGTATATCGCGTTCGTTTAGTGCCAGACGCGGCGTTTTCCTTTCGTGCTGGCCAGTATTTAATGGTCGTGATGGACGAAAGGGATAAGCGTCCGTTCTCCATGGCATCCACGCCGGACGAGCAAGGATTCATTGAGCTGCACGTTGGCGCCTCTGAGCTAAATCTTTATGCCATGGCTGTGATGGACCGCATTCTGAAAGACCGGGAAATCAAGGTCGACATTCCGCATGGCGAAGCTTGGCTGCGTGATGAAGACGAGCGCCCGCTGATCCTGATTGCCGGTGGTACAGGGTTCTCTTACGTGCGTTCCATTCTGCTTACTGCGCTGGCACGTAATCCAAACCGCGATATCACCATTTACTGGGGTGGGCGCGAAGAGAAGCATCTCTACGATCTCTCCGAACTGGAAGCGTTGTCTGTTAATCACCCGAATCTGCGCGTTGAGCCAGTGGTGGAACAGCCAGAAGACGGCTGGCGTGGTCGTACGGGAACCGTGTTAACGGCGGTATTGCAGGATTACGGTACCCTGGCTGAGCACGATATCTACATTGCCGGTCGTTTTGAAATGGCCAAAATCGCGCGCGATCTGTTCTGTAATGAACGCAGTGCGCGTGAAGATCGCCTGTTTGGCGACGCTTTCGCGTTCATTTAAGCGCTGTGCGCCGGAGCCCTTCCGGCGCATCCATCAATCATCTGTCTTCCAATTAGCAGGGCGCAGGCCCGGCATCATTGCCTCTCTTTCTCATCATAATTATTTTTTAGTAAACATAATATGTCCGTCACTCAAACATAAATTGAGTTTTTGTGACAGCTCTCCATGTGTTTAGTAAACAAAATAGGCAAGCTAAACCGCATCACATTGTGAGATGCAAATGAGGAAAAACCATGAGGCTCGGACTGGATATCGGCGGGACTAAAATCGAAGCGGTGGTGATTGATAACGCGGGTGAAATTGTTTACCGCGAACGATGTGCGACACCAAAGCACCGTTACAGTGATTTTTTCCAGGCCGTGACGGAGATGATAGCCAGGGCTATGCAGGCCATTAATCAGCCTTTATCGGTTGGCGTCGGGGTGCCAGGTGCGGTGGATAGCGAAGGTTTGATTAAGAATTCCAACATTCTGGTGCTGAATCAGCAGGCCTTTGCGCAAGATCTCGAGCGTGCATTAGGAATGCCAGTGCCCGTTACCAATGATGCCAACTGCTTTACCCTGTCAGAAGCGATGGACGGTAGTGGGCGTGGGCATAGCGTGGTATTTGGCGTGATCCTCGGTACCGGATGCGGCGGTGGTCTGTGCATCGAGAACCGGTTGATCTCCGGCCCTAACGCCTGTGCCGGAGAGTGGGGGCATAATGCCTTGCCGCGCTACCACGGATCTCGGGACGGGGCTGAAGTGACATGCTATTGCGGACAGTTGAACTGTATTGAGAGCTTTATTTCGGGGAGTGGCCTGGAGCGCCAGTATATGAATCACACCGCGCAACATATGGGTGTGCCACAAATTATGCAACGGGTAGCATCGGGTGATGCAGACGCCTGTTTGTTATGGGAACGCTATTGCGATCAACTGGCTCGCGCGCTGGCGAGTGTGGTGAATATGCTCGATCCCGATGTTATCGTGCTGGGGGGCGGGGTATCCAATATCGATTTACTGTACTCAGGCTTACAGGCGCGAGTGGCGCAGTACGTGTTTGGTAAACAGTGCCGCACACCGATCGTTCAGGCCCGCCACGGCGACAGCAGCGGCGTACGCGGCGCAGCCTGGCTGGGGGCGCAACAAGCCACAGTAAATCCATGAGACTGAAATGACGAAACCTGTACGTATTAGAGACATTGCCGACGCTTGTGGCGTCTCGGTTGGCGCTGTTTCCCGCGCGCTAAAAGGGCAACCGGGGCTGCGTGAAGAGACCCGACAGCGCATTATTTCAGTGGCGCAGCAGCAGGGTTATGATTTTTCACGCCTGCGCGCAGACAAAATCAAACGTGTCCTGTTTTTACTGCATCGCCAGCACAATATCAGCCGGGCTTTACCGTTTTACTCTCAACTGCTGCTGGGGATAGAAGATCTGTGTCGCGAAAAGGGGGTTGCGCTGAGCTTTCTCTCTATAGGTCCAGGCGATGCAGTGAGTGAGCAGGTAATGCTGCACCAGCCTGATGCGCTAATCTGCGCGGGATTTTTTGAACCTGAGTTGCTTGGGCTGCTACAACAGATGAAATTGCCGCTGGTGCTGGTGGATCTCTGGGCGCCAGGACTGCCTTGCGTGAATCCTGACAATACTCTGGGCGGCTATCTGGCTACGCAACATCTGATTGCACAAGGCCGCAGCCGCATTGCTTTTCTTGCCAGTACGCTCGCGCACTACAGCATCCGTCAGCGTGAAAAGGGCTACCGTCAGGCATTGTATGAAGCCCGTTTGCTAATGCCGCCAGAGTACGATGTTGTTGCGCCGCCGCTGCTGGATACCGAGCAATCTCTGGTGGATGCGGTTAATGAGCTACTCAGACTGCCAGAGCCGCCCGATGCCATTTTTGCCTATAACGACGCGGCAGCGATGGTTGTTCAGCAGGTGTGTGCGCAGCAGGGTATACGTATCCCGGAAGATCTTGCGCTGGTGGGATTTGATGATATCGATGCTGCGTCCTGGTCACATCCGCCGCTGACTACCATTGCGGTTGATAAAAAACAGCTGGGGCGTGAAGCGCTGCGTTTACTGCTGGAAGAAAATCAGGAAGAGAATCTGCTGCTGCCGGTGCAGTTAGTGGTGCGTGGTAGTTCAGGGAAATAAAAAACCCGCCCCTGACAGGCGGGAAGAACGGCAACTAAACTTTCTCTCTTCGCCATTGGCACCATAACTGTGTTGGCTTCGCTCATTCACCCGAATCACTTACTATACGTAAGCTCATCGGGATTCATTCGCTTGCCGCCTTGTTCTGGCACCAATGGCTTTGAGATAACATTTCGTAGGCCGGGCAAGCGAAGCGCCCCCGGCATGCTTTGATTAAACTCGCTCAAATACCGTTGCGATACCCTGACCTAACCCGATACACATCGTCGCCAGACCAAACTGCACGTCTTTGCGTTCCATCAGGTTGAGCAGGGTGGTGCTGATACGCGCCCCAGAACAGCCCAGCGGGTGACCCAAGGCGATCGCCCCACCATTGAGGTTGATCTTCTCATCGATCTGCTCCATCAGCCCCAGATCTTTAATACACGGCAGGATCTGAGCGGCAAAGGCTTCGTTCATCTCAAACAAGCCGATGTCGCTGGTGGAGAGCCCCGCTTTTTTCAGCGCCAGCTTTGAGGCCGGAACCGGGCCGTAACCCATGATTGACGGATCGCAGCCGACAACAGCCATCGAACGAATACGGGCACGCGGCGTCAGACCCAGTTGACGGGCGCGGCTTTCGCTCATTACTAGCATCGCCGCTGCGCCGTCGGAGAGTGCAGAAGAGGTACCGGCAGTCACCGTTCCGTTAACCGGATCGAACGCCGGGCGCAGGGTGGAGAGCGCTTCAACGGTCGTTTCCGGACGGATAACCTCATCGTAGTTAAACTGCTTCAGCACGCCGTTGGCATCATGACCGCCGGTCGGGATGATTTCGTTTTTAAAAGCGCCAGACTGTGTTGCAGCCCAGGCGCGAGCGTGTGAACGTGCGGCGAAAGCGTCCTGCATTTCACGGCTGATGCCGTGCATGCGGGAGAGCATTTCTGCGGTCAGGCCCATCATCCCTGCGGCTTTCGCCACGTTGCGGCTCATACCCGGGTGGAAATCAACGCCGTGGCTCATTGGCACATGGCCCATATGCTCAACGCCGCCAATCAGGCACGCCTGAGCATCACCAGTCATGATCATGCGCGCCGCATCGTGCAGCGCCTGCATGGACGAACCGCACAGGCGATTGACCGTGACGGCCGGAACGGAGTGCGGAACTTCCGCTAGCAGCGCGGCATTACGGCCGATATTGAAACCCTGCTCCAGCGTTTGTTGCACACAGCCCCAGTAAATGTCATCAAGCGCGGTTGGCTCCAGCGCCGGATTACGCGCCAGCAGGCTACGCATTAAATGTGCAGAGAGATCTTCTGCACGCACGTTCCGAAACGCGCCCCCTTTCGAACGGCCCATCGGGGTACGGATCGCATCAACAATTACAACCTGTTCCATTGTGACTCCTTAAGCCGTTTTCAGGCTGCCAACCGGGCGGGCTGGCTCAACCTGGGGATAATACGGTTCGTTATGGCGCGCTTTATCACGCAGACCGGCCGGAACTTCATACAGCGGACCAAGGTGCTGATACTGCTGAGCCATATCGAGATACTTCGCGCTGCCGAGCGTATCCAGCCAGCGGAACGCACCGCCGTGGAACGGAGGGAAGCCCAGACCGTATACCAGCGCCATATCGGCTTCTGCCGGGCTGGCGATAATGCCTTCTTCCAGGCAACGCACTACTTCGTTGACCATAGGGATCATCATGCGGGCGATAATCTCTTCATCGCTGAAGTCGCGTTTCGGCTGGCTGACCTCTGCCAGCAGATCGTCAACGGTGGCATCTTCTTCTTTCTTCGGCTTGCCCTTGTTGTCTTCTTTATAACGCCAGAATCCGAGACCGTTTTTCTGCCCGAAACGGTTAGCATCAAACAGGGCGTCTATCGCATCGCGATAATCTTTCTGCATACGCTGAGGGAAGCCTGCGGACATCACCGCCTGCGCGTGGTGCGCGGTATCAATACCTACCACGTCCAGCAGATAAGCCGGGCCCATCGGCCAACCAAACTGTTTTTCCATCACTTTGTCGACTTTGCGGAAATCCGCCCCGTCGCGCAGTAACTGACTGAAACCGGCAAAATAGGGGAACAGCACGCGGTTAACGAAGAAACCAGGGCAGTCATTAACCACAATCGGCGTTTTGCCCATCTGGCTTGCCCAGGCGACAACCTTAGCGATGGTTTCATCCGAGCTTTTCTCGCCGCGAATGATCTCAACCAGCGGCATACGGTGCACCGGGTTAAAGAAGTGCATCCCACAGAAGTTTTCCGGACGCTTAAGCGCGCTGGCCAGTTCGTTGATTGGGATGGTGGAAGTATTCGAAGCCAGTACGGTGTCCGGGCGAACCTGATCTTCGGTTTCCGCCAGTACCGCTTTTTTCACTTTTGGGTTTTCTACGACCGCTTCAACTACCACGTCCACGCGTTCGAAACCGCTATAGTCGAGGGTGGGGTGAATGGTGGAAATAACGCCCGCCATTTTCAGACCGTCAATTTTGCCGCGCTCCAGCTGTTTGTTCAGTAGCTTGGCCGCTTCGGTCATACCCAGCGTTAATGATTTGTCGTTGATATCTTTCATGACAACCGGCACGCCTTTCCAGGCCGACTGGTAAGCGATGCCGCCGCCCATAATGCCTGCGCCCAGCACAGCCGCTTGCTTTGGCACTTCAACATTTTTGGTGAGCTTTTTGGCTTTGGCTTTCACGAACTGATCGTTAAGGAAAATTCCAACCAGTGCGCGGGCTTCATTGGTGTGCGCCAGTGGAACAAAGCTTTTATTTTCCAGATTCAGCGCTTCTTCACGGCCAAAACGGGCCGCTGCTTCAATGGTTTTTACCGCGGTAATCGGTGCGGGATAATGCTTACCTGCCGTCTGCGCCACCATACCTTTGGCGATGGTAAAGCTCATTGCCGCTTCAATTTTACTGAGTTTCAACGGCTCCAGCTTCGGCTGACGTTTGGCTTTCCAGTCGAGGTCGCCGTTAATCGCCTGACGTAATACCGCGATCGCGCCATCAAGCAGTTTGTCTTGCTTCACTACGCCATCGACCAGACCGATTTTTAGCGCCTGCTCAGCACCCACATCTTTACCCGCAGCAATAATTTCCAGCGCGCTGTCCGCACCCAGCATACGTGGCATACGCACGGAGCCGCCAAAGCCTGGCATAATGCCCAGCTTGGTTTCTGGCAGGCCGATGCGCAGGTCCGGCGTAGCCAGACGATAATCGGTCGCCAGGACACACTCACAGCCGCCGCCCAGCGCATAGCCGTTAACCGCTGAGAGAGTCGGAACAGGCAGATCTTCCAGGCGATTAAACACGCTGTTGGCAAAATGCAGCCACTGGCTCAGTTGCTCTTCAGGCACGAGGAACAGTGAAAGGAATTCGGTGATGTCGGCACCAACAATAAAGGCTGCTTTGTTAGAACGCAGCAGCAGCCCTTTTAAATTCGGTTGTTTTTCCAGCACGTCAAGCGCATGGCCCAGGCTGGCAACGGTGGCCGTGTCGAGTTTATTGACTGAGCCTGGGGCATCGAACACCAGTTCGGCGATGCCATCTTCCAGCCAGTCGAGGTACAGGGTGTCGCCTTTGTAAAGCATGTCAGTCTCCTGAATCCGCAAGGTGATCTGGTCATACCAGATGAATCGAAGTGTGTGTTTTATGTTAATAAAATGCAAATGAATGATTAAAGAAATGACGATTTGATCACGCTCGGCAGAAATCACGCACTCACAAAACGATGTGCTAAGATGCGGACACTTGAGGTCAAAAAAACAGAAGGATAGAAAATGGAATCACTGGCCGCACTCTATAAAAATCATATCGTTACCCTACAAGAACGGACGCGCGACGCGCTGGAGCGCTTCAAGCTGGATGCGTTACTTATTCACTCAGGAGAACTTGTTAACGTCTTTCTCGACGATCATCCCTATCCGTTTAAGGTCAATCCGCAATTCAAAGCCTGGGTGCCTGTAACGCAGGTTCCTAACTGCTGGTTGCTGGTGGATGGCGTGAATAAGCCGAAATTGTGGTTCTACCTGCCGGTCGATTACTGGCACAACGTTGAGCCGCTGCCGACCTCCTTCTGGACGGAAGAAATTGAGATCATCGCGCTGCCAAAAGCTGATGGTATCGGTAGCCAGCTGCCTGCTGCTCGCGGCAATATCGGTTACATCGGTCCGGTTCCGGAACGCGCGCTGCAGCTGGACATCGCGGCCAGCAATATCAACCCGAAAGGGGTTATCGACTACCTGCATTATTATCGTGCTTACAAAACAGATTACGAACTGGCCTGTATGCGCGAAGCACAGAAAATGGCGGTGAATGGACACCGTGCCGCGGAAGAAGCGTTCCGTTCCGGGATGAGCGAGTTTGACATCAACCTCGCTTACCTGACTGCTACCGGTCATCGCGACACCGACGTGCCGTACAGCAACATCGTGGCGCTTAACGAGCATGCTTCGGTTCTGCATTATACCAGGCTGGATCATCAGGCTCCGTCTGAAATCCGCAGTTTCCTGCTGGACGCCGGTGCGGAATACAACGGCTATGCAGCAGACCTGACGCGTACGTGGTCGGCGAAAAGCGACAACGACTATGCGCATCTGGTGAAGGATGTGAATGACGAGCAACTGGCGCTGATTGCCACTATGAAAGCGGGCACCAGCTATGTGGATTATCACATTCAGTTCCATCAGCGCATCGCGAAGCTGCTGCGTAAGCATCAAATCGTCACTGATATGAGTGAAGAGGCGATGGTGGAAAACGATCTTACCGGGCCGTTTATGCCGCATGGCATTGGTCACCCGCTGGGTCTGCAGGTACACGATGTCGCTGGTTTTATGCAGGATGACAGCGGTACGCATCTGGCCGCGCCGTCGAAGTATCCTTACCTGCGTTGCACCCGCGTGCTGCAACCGGGCATGGTCCTGACCATCGAACCGGGCATCTACTTCATTGAATCGCTGTTGGCGCCGTGGCGTGAAGGGCAGTTCAGCAAACACTTCAACTGGCAGAAAATTGAAGCCCTGAAACCGTTCGGCGGTATTCGAATTGAAGACAACGTGGTGGTCCACGAGAACAATATCGAAAACATGACACGGGATTTAAAACTGGCGTAATGGACAGTTGGTTAATCCCTGCGGCGCCGGTAAGCGTCGTTGAAGAGATCAAAAAAAGCCGCTTCATTACGCTGCTCGCCCATACGGACGGCGTAGAAGCGGCGAAAGCGTTTGTTGAGTCAGTCAAAACGGAACACCCGGACGCCCGCCACCATTGTGTGGCGTGGGTGGCGGGCGCGCCCAATGACTCGCAGCAGCTGGGATTTTCAGACGATGGCGAACCGGCAGGTACGGCAGGCAAACCGATGCTCGCGCAGCTGATGGGGAGTGGCATCGGTGAGATTACCGCGGTGGTGGTGCGCTACTACGGCGGTATCCTTCTGGGTACGGGTGGGCTAGTGAAAGCCTACGGTGGCGGCGTGAATCAGGCGTTGCGTCAGTTAACGACGCAGCGCAAGACGCCATTAACCGAATATACTTTGCAGTGTGAGTACGGTCAGCTGGCAGGCATTGAAGCTTTGCTGGGGCAGTTTGACGGTAAAGTTGTTGCCAGTGATTACCAGGCTTTTGTTCGGCTCAGGGTGGCGCTTCCTTATGCCAAAGTGGATGAATTTTCGGCAAAACTGGCGGATTTTAGTCGTGGTTCATTGCAATTGTTAGCGATTGAAGAATAATCCCCACCTCATTTTAAAGAACTAAGGAAGCGGCAGAGATGCATTTTCGCGCCATCACCCGAATCGTTGGACTACTGGTCATCTTATTCTCGGGGACAATGATTATCCCCGGACTGGTAGCGCTCATCTACCGCGATGGGGCAGGGCGTGCGTTTACTCAAACTTTCTTCGTTGCTCTGGCGATCGGCTCCATGCTGTGGTGGCCAAACCGTAAAGAGAAGGGCGAGCTGAAATCGCGCGAAGGGTTTCTGATTGTCGTTTTGTTCTGGACCGTGCTGGGTAGCGTGGGTGCGCTACCGTTCATCTTTGCGGAAAGCCCTAACCTCACGATAACCGACGCTTTTTTTGAATCCTTCTCCGGATTAACCACCACGGGGGCGACAACGCTGGTGGGGCTGGATTCATTGCCACACGCTATCCTCTTTTATCGACAGATGCTGCAATGGTTCGGCGGGATGGGGATCATCGTGCTGGCGGTGGCTATTCTGCCTATTCTTGGCGTCGGTGGGATGCAGCTCTACCGGGCAGAAATGCCGGGCCCGCTGAAAGATAACAAAATGCGTCCGCGTATTGCCGAAACGGCGAAAACGCTGTGGCTTATCTATGTATTACTGACGGTGGCGTGTGCGCTGGCGCTATGGTTTGCCGGGATGCCCGCGTTTGACGCTATTGGGCACAGCTTTGCTACGATAGCCATCGGCGGCTTTTCCACACACGATGCCAGCGTGGGGTATTTCGACAGTCCCACGATTAACACCATTATTGCTATCTTCTTGCTGATCTCCGGTTGTAACTATGGTCTGCACTTCTCTTTACTCAGCGGTCGCAGCCTGAAGGTCTACTGGCGCGATCCAGAATTCCGCATGTTCATTGGGGTGCAGCTTACGCTGGTGGCTGTCTGTACGCTGGTGCTGTGGATACACAATACCTACGGTTCGGCACTCACGACCATCAACCAGGCTTTTTTTCAGGTGGTATCGATGGCGACGACCGCCGGATTTACTACGGACAGTATTGCCCGCTGGCCGCTGTTCCTGCCGGTGCTGTTGCTATGTTCTGCTTTTATTGGCGGCTGTGCCGGTTCGACGGGCGGTGGCTTGAAGGTGATTCGTATCCTGTTGCTGTTTAAGCAGGGTAACCGCGAATTGAAACGACTGGTCCACCCGAATGCGGTTTACAGTATCAAGCTGGGTAACCGTGCTTTGCCGGAGCGAATCCTTGAAGCTGTGTGGGGATTCTTCTCTGCCTATGCGCTGGTCTTTATTATCAGTATGCTGGCGATTATTGCGACCGGTGTTGATGACTTCTCCGCGTTTGCCTCTGTTGTGGCGACGCTGAATAACCTGGGGCCAGGGCTGGGGGTTGTCGCCGACAACTTTGCCAGTATGAACCCCGTGGCGAAGTGGATCCTGATTGCCAATATGCTGTTTGGTCGTCTGGAGGTCTTTACCCTGCTGGTACTCTTTACCCCTACTTTCTGGCGTGAATAATGGAGTAACACGTGAAAACACTGATTCTTTTTTCTTCCCGGGACGGACAAACGCGTGAAATCGCCGAGTATCTGGCTTCTGAACTCAAAGAGCTGGGTGTTTGGGCGGATGTCGTTAATTTGCATCGTACCGCGGAGCCTGACTGGCAAAATTATGACAGCGTGGTGATTGGCGCCTCGATTCGCTATGGTCATTACCATGCAGCTTTTCAGGAGTTTGTGAAAAAGCATGCCACGCGGCTGAACGCGATGCCGAGTGCCTTCTACTCCGTAAACCTGGTTGCCCGTAAACCGGAGAAACGCACGCCGCAAACGAACAGCTATGCGCGTAAGTTCCTGATGAGTTCGCCGTGGCGGCCTGATCGCAGTGCGGTTATTGCTGGCGCTTTGCTGTATCCACGCTATCGCTGGTATGACCGCGTTATGATCCAACTGATAATGAAGATGTCAGGCGGTGAAACAGATACCAATAAAGAAGTGGTGTATACCGATTGGGAACAGGTCGCGGGTTTCGCGCGGGAAATCGCCCAATTAACCCACAAAACGTTGTCAAAATAAGCACAAAGAATAAAAAATACGCACTCGGAAGATTATTTTAAATTTCCCCTTGTCAGCCTGAAATAACTCCCTATAATGCGCCTCCACTGACACGGAACAACGGATTACAAACCGCCGGGTCAGCGGAGAAAAGCGAAAATAAACGCTTGACTCTCCAGCGGGATGGCGTAATATGCACACCCCGCGCCGCTGAGAAAAAGCGAAGCGGCACTGCTCTTTAACAATTTATCAGACAATCTGTGTGGGCACTCGAAGATACGGATTCTTAACGTCGCAAGACGAAAAATGAATACCAAGTCTCTGAGTGAACACGTAATTCATTACGAAGTTTAATTCACGAGCATCAAACTTAAATTGAAGAGTTTGATCATGGCTCAGATTGAACGCTGGCGGCAGGCCTAAC
>NZ_KZ559417.1:0-22779 GCF_002850715.1 Citrobacter sp. L55
GTCATTTATCAACCGGTATACTCGCCGTGGGTGAATCATGTAGAGCGGTTATGGCAGGCGCTGCACGACACAATAACGCGCAATCATCAGTGCCGCTCAATGTGGCAACTGTTGAAAAAAGTTCGCCATTTTATGGAAATCGTCAGCCCATTCCCCGGAGGCAAACATGGGCTGGCAAAAGTGTAGCGGTATTAGGCGCAGCTATTTAGACAGGCGACAATTTTATAGAAGCATTATTCAGAATAGAGAAATTTCTAATTGCACTTTGTCCTATTTTTTCTGACTGGTGTAAGAATTATGTAAAAAAAAACAAAAAATACGGCGTATATAATATAGAAATTGAAATTTGGCGATAGTGATATGCGAAACAGCGGGGAGGTGGTAACAATATGAGATTATGTAATTAATATTATTTGTACGTTAAAGCGTACAAATTACAATTGATATAAAAAAAACTGTCCATTCAATGGTTTTAATGTTTTTTTATATATAAGTTCAGATAGTTAATTATAACCTATGTTGTAAAAATTTTGTTATGATTTTATTAAAGCCCCCCCCTTGATAAATACATCTAATCGTCAGGATAAATAATTTATACTTTGGTTATGGGAAACATAAAACTACATTTAGTAAGAGAAAGTTCATCAGCAAGAAATTTAGACCGATGAAATACAGCTATGAAGAAGAAATCACATTTTTATCTGCCAGTTTATTCTCCTGACTGGACGCGAAGGATAGCACTTGAGAGCATTATTGGAGGGAGCTATAACAATGTGAGTCCGGAAGCAGAGATATGTGATGATATAGACTCTTTTGTAGATTCCATTTGTAAGAGTGGGATAACTCCTGAGATGATCATAATCGATCTTCCGCCGAGAAGTAATTTTGGAGTAATTTTTTCTTTAAGAAAGAGTTTTCCGGAAACAGTAATGATGTTTGTGCAAAATTTTTTTTTGCATTCAGATCGCATGGTGGCAGAATACATGGGAGGGATATTATTAAAGGAATACAACACCCTAATTGCATGTTATCCACATTTTATTTTAACTGAGTTTATTAGTTCAGGAGATTTATACTTTCCGCAGCCGCCGACAAGGGTATTAGGAAAAGAAACAAGTATAAAGCAGGTACTAAACGAATTGGATCTCTGGATATGGCAACGACTGCCAAACATGATTCCATCTGCACGCGGACGCGAGATGGTCATGAGCTGGATGCTGAATGGTGAACCTGCAGCAAAAATAGCAATCATGACAGGCAGAAGTAGAAAGTTGATATATCACTACCGCTGGATGACAATGCATGCGCTGAATATCAAAAATTATAGCCGGGATTTTACTTCCTCTCTGACGGTAAAGGCGTAAGCTACTTTTCCGGGGCGGTAGCGTGATGCGGAAAAACTTTTGTATATAACTCAGTAAATACGATTGGTTTCCCTCGTTTTATCTATGGTATTTTTAAGATACTAATTCATTAGTATCTTTCTGATGTAACAAGGTGGTTAAATATGTCAACTGTAAAATATGATTCGTTGCACATCCAGAGGACAAACCCGGGCTTGATGCCGGGAAAAGTAGATATAAGATACTTTCGTTTACTTATCAAAGTATGTGTTTTGCATAGCGTGCCTGTGCGAAATGCACTAGAAGACTTTCTTGTCCATGGGTTAAGTCGTCAGGAGGCATGTGAAAAAAATAATGTAAGCCAAAGCAATCTTTCAGTTAAATATCGCCACATGCGAGTAGTGAGTGAAACTATTGCATGTATTTGCTCACTGAAACTAAGTGAAGAAAAGTCAGCGGAAGGATATGCTGTAGATTAATATGGAAGGGAAAGACCTTCACCATCACTCTAATTTGTGCTTAGGTCAGAATTTATTAAATTGAAACTAAAAATACCAGCCCAAGTCTGTATCCTAAGGCAGGAGTACATACTTGTAGTGGTATGTTGCTTTAACCATCACCTTGCGAATTACAGCATATTTGCAAGTAAGTTTGGCTTAAGCTACAACACTTTCTTAATGAGTTAGTCTCTTATCTAAAATTATTATTGTAAGGTTAAAAAATATGAAAAACACTACGCTGGTAGCCTCAGCTTTATCTTTGGCCATTATTTCTGTTTCTGCATCAGCAGGGGTAACCACCGGGCAACTGACATTTAACTGGCAGGGTGTTGTTCCTACTGCGCCAGTAACAGGGACTGGCTGGGCGTTTGTTGATGGACTGGATATTCCATATACGCCGGGCACTGAGCAGGTTAACGTTGTAATGGATAACACCACTAAAGCCATTTCTGTAACTGGTGTGAAGCCTTATGACTTCTTTATTGTTCCGGTTACGGGCACTATCACTCCGGGTACAGCAGTTACCCGTGGTACCACAATGAATACTGTTAAAGCATATCTGGGTTCAGAGCCTGTATCAGGCGGTTTTATTGGTAACAAACAGCTTGCCCTGAGCACCACAGATACCGCTGCAGACGGTCAGGTATCGATTACCCTGAATGGTAAAGTACTGAAAGTAGGTAATGTTAATGCCTCTGATGTTGCTGTAACTGATGCCAAAGAATCTCATGTCGTTATTGATGTAAATGCAAAAGCGACAGCAACAGATGTAGCTGAAGGCTCTTCAATCAGCTTCACTGCACCAGTTGTATTTGCAGTAGATATTTAACAGTAATCCCGTAAGGAGGGGAAACCCTCCTTATATAAAGTGTTTGAGGTTGTTATATGTACAGGTTTTTTGCTCTTTTATTATTACCATTTACAGCTTATGCTTTTAACGTTGACTCTATGGTTAAATATCAGAATAAAGAGGATTTTTTTATTCTGACTGGTGATAAAAAGGATTCCCGAGAATATATATATACCACAATCTCAGAACTTAAGGCAGTAAAAGGTAAGAGTGTTGAAGATGATTTATCTCTATCAAATGTTGCCTCCTGGCCAGTTATCGCAGAACCATCAGAAATAATACTCGGGGAGGGAGATCAGGTCAGGGTAAAGATTGAAAAGAACTTTGAGGCAACTGATGAAGATCGGATATTCGGTATTACTTTTACACCGGATTTAATCGGACAGAAAGGCCAGAAAAAATATAATATAGGTTTTGGTTATAAAGTATGGATGATTGTGCCTGGAAATGCCCCACTGAAAGGGGACGTTTTCGTAGAGAAAAGTAGTGTGTCTGGCAGCTATATTATAAAAAACAGCACCAACAAAGTTCTTGAAGTGGACATAAATTATTGCGGTAATGAGCGGGAATCAAACTCATGCAGAGGGCAATTGTTTATACGACCAGGTGTGGATAAAAAAGTAGAACTGGGCGTGAAAACAAAGAAGGCTGAGTTTAGTTTTTATGCAGGTGGCGATAAGAATAAAATGCTGAAGAAAATAGATTTATAACAATCAGGTGATGACTGTGTGTAAACCGGCAAAACTCGCTATTTTGATATCAATGGGCTTAAGCCTGAATGCTGTGGCAGATGAGCGTTCTATGGCTATTGCATCTCTTAACTCTCTGGCGTTTGCTAATGGTGAAAGTATTGCCTCGTCACGTTATGCATCAATCGTTTCACCTGGTTCAGAGCAGGTACAGTTAACATTTAACGGTGTAAATGAGACCTATCTTGATGCAGAATTGTCTATCGATACTGTGAAATTTAAGGATAATGATTCCTTTGCGTCGTTTCTCAAAGAGTCGGGCGTTAAATCATCTGATATTAAGAAGATAGTTGAAAAGAATAAGACAGAGGGATTTGTTCACTCCTCATCCTGTAAAGGGAGAAGGAGTGAATGTGTTGTTCCAAGTGAGTATGTTGACTTCGCAATTGATTACTACGACAAAGTAGTACGTGTTTTTTTTGCTCCTGAGATACTGGAGCAGGAGTCGGGGGAAAATGCGTATCTTAGTATGAATGGTGGTGCCGGAATGGTTAACAACATTTCGGTTTACTATGATGGTGGTATAAATGAAAACAATCCTTCTTACTATTTGCGAGATCAGGGTCGGTCGGGGTTTAATTCAGGGTTCCTGACTTATAACGTATATAAGTCTGATTATGAGTCTCAGGTCGATGACTTGTATTTTACACACGCCTTACTTCAGAAAAGTAAGTTCTCGGCAGGACGGATGGCATCAGCATCAGACTTTAACTCCTCCAGTTCACAGTCATTGTTTTCCGGAACATCACTCACAGGTCTGAGGGTGGGGACAGCGAGTGAGTATGTTGACAGAAGCTATGGAAACCGAAACTTCCGCTATTACAGTCCGGGAAATGGCAGTGTCGAGGTCAGAAAGAATGGAAGCACTGTTTATACAGCCTCAACTGTAGCAGGTTATAACGATCTTAATCTGGATGGATTACCATCCGGTAATTATACGGCAGAACTTTTAATTCGTTCTGCTTCCGGTGAAGTCGTATCACGTCAGGCCGTGATTGTGAACAATGTCAACGGAAGCGTCAATGAGTTCTCCTGGCACTTATTTGGTGGGCGAAGTACAGATGCTTATGGTTATGTACCAGCAGAAGATAAAAAGGTTTTAGAAGGTGGTTTTCAGGTTCCCTTTTTGACAAATACAGCCATGTTTTTAGGTGGAGGGTTTGTAGATACTCTTAGCGTCGCGTCTACAGGATTAAATTATGCTGGGGAACTCTTTTCATTGACTGCTAAACTGGGAGCTGGATCTGACAGTCTGAGATATTATGAAGGAAGCATTTTCCTCAGCGGTGTATCACTAACTTATAATAAAACAATGTCGGGAGAGCGCTGGGCTGAAGGTCAGAAAGGTAAACGGAGTGATACGTCATTCACGGCAAACTACAATACATCACTGACTAATTCGTTCAGTTTGAATGGTGGATATCTATACACCGACAGCAAGTCGCCACTGATTCTTACGGGTATTGATAAGGACAACAATATTTTCGCCGGGGGGGATACGTCTACCTCCCGTTTCCGTAGCCGAAGCGTGTATGCTAACATTTTTTATACTGCCAGTAATGGCGCGTCAGTGTATTCGGGTATGAATAAAGAATTATCCGGTTCAGGGTATAATGTGTCCATTGGTTTTACGATACCATTGTTTAGCAACAAAGTTAGTCTGAGTAGCTCGACATATTATACTGAGGGCGGGAAGACAAGCACTACTGCAACTACTGATTATACTGACAGTATTTCAGAAGCATGGTCGCAGAGAGTATCTGCAAGCACGTACCTGGCAGATGAGAGATACAGTTCACTAGGATATACATTATCACATAACAGTAAGTATATGTATGGTTCGGGGTATTATTATCAGACTGATAATGGGCAGAGACGTTATACATTAAGCGGAAACAGTACTCAGGTCTTGGGTGGAGCAGGTCTTGATTTCGTGTCATCAGGCCAGTTGAACAATGCTTTCATCACTGTTGACCGCGATTTAGCCTATGATGTTTCAGTTAAGGATATGACAACTAATACAACAATTTATCTTGACGGTAAGAAAAGAATAATTCCTGTTACTCCGTACCATAAGTTAAAAGTGACAGCGAGTACTGAATCAGGGGATTATGTCCTTGAAAGCGGGAAATCAAGAGAAACCAGGACGGTTGTCATGGTTCCGGGGTCGAGCACAAATGTCAGTACAAAAGCTGTAAAAGTGAGCAGTTTGATTGTTACTGCCAGAAGTGAATCCGGTGGATATTTATCAGGTGCAACCTGTGATGCAGAGAATTGTATTTCTACTGGCAGACTGAGTAGTGGTGTGTATCGGGTTAAATTCATGGGTGACTTTACACAGATTCGGGCGGGTAATTACAGTTGCCGGGTAAATGCCGTACCGGGAAAACGCTTTTATGACGTAACCTGCAGATAGATTAATGCCGGAGAAGACATTTTATGTTAAGAAAAACTGCATTAACAGGTGTGCTGTCTGTATTGCTAATGAGCATCGGTAGTGCCCGGGCAATTAATGAAGCGACAATTACCGAGAATGGAAGGGTCGCAACACTTAAAATTCCACTAAAGGCAACAATAACAGATGATATGACAGTGAGGGAAACCATAGATGTTACCCCTTTATCATCCCTGTATGAAAATGCAAGATGGAATAAAACGACAAAAAAATTTGACGACCATGAACTATTACTGCGAGTGATAAAAAGCGAAAAGGTACCGGTGTTGGTTGAGATTATAAACGATCAGTATACATGCTCATATAATAATCCTGACTGGCTGGCTGCTCAGTCACAGCCAACGGCTCTTGCCGGCGTGAATACAGGATATACGTATTCTCTGTTATGGAGTGGAAATTCGGTGTCCATGCCATCATCGTCGCGTTCAGCACGAATTGACAGTTCTGCTTCATGGCTTCAGGGGCTGGATGGTAACTATTTTCTTGATTTGAAAATTAAGATTGGTTTTCCTGTTGTGAGTGGCTCAGCGGAGCTGATGAGTAAAGGTGGCTTTTGCAGAGGAAGTGTTTCAATGCTGATAAGCAGGACGCTGTAGGAGGTTATATGAAATATTTTAATTTTTCACTGCTCATAGTATGTTCAGTCCTGTCCCTGCATGTTCATGCTTTCAAGGTTGACAGCCTTTTGAAGGTAATGAATGGACAGGATAATAGTGTTGTGCTCACCAGTGATCGTGAGAGTGGGCGCGAATATATACATGTTAGTTTATCAGGCATCGTTATGAGCGGAGATGATAAAGGAAAAGAATTTCCTCTCGACGCTAATAATGTATCAGCATGGCCAGTGCTCGTCGAGCCCGGAGAGGTGGTGCTGGATGCAGGTGATGAAGTAAAATTAAAAATAATCAGGAATTCAGAGCGCCAGTCCGAAGATATGGTAATAGGTATATCTTTCATCCCTGACGCCGAAAGAGTGCAGATAGATAACTCGTCATTACAGGTCTCCGTTGGTTATAAAACATGGCTTATCCTGCCGGGAACCAGTGAATTACTAGGCGATATACGTGCACGCAGGGATGGGAACAAAATTATTATAGATAATATAAGTAACAAGATAATTAGAGTTTTGCCAGGAAGTTGTGCGAGTAACTCACCGTCGGAATGTCTCAGTAATATAATTTCGATGCCTGGTACGAGCAAAACGATAGATTCAGAATTATCGGGCGAGACTACGTTGGTATTTTATAGTTTTTCCGACCTGAATAAAAAGCTGAAAGAGGTTATATTATGATAAAAAGAATAACAGGTTATATTGCATTAGCATTCTTCAGTAATATTGTGAATGCTGTTACACTCACTTCAGAGTTTACGATTACTAACAGAGTAATTGAAAAAGAAAACATTGTCAGTACTGAGCCCGCTATGACTTATACCAACGATGGATCTGGTTTTTACAAGATCACTGACAGCCATACTGATGCTCAATTTACTAACCTTAACTCACCAAGGAAGTCTTCGTATTGGGGATATGGCCGTGCAACAAGTCTAGTTACTATACAGATGAAGGGAAAAAGACTAGGACATACCTTTAATGTGTACGGAAAAATTGGAAATTCAAGTATTCAACTGAGCGGAAGTATTCCCCTAGATGCAAATGGTAATGTAGGGCTATTGAATGGTATAAGAGGTAGTTGTGATTCTGTAGAAGACAATGGACCAGCAGAAAATGTCATACACAAAATTAATGTTAATTCAAGTATATCAAGTGATGGAGGTAATTGTATCACTAATGAATACAATTATGGTAGTTCATCTTCAGTAATTAGATCCACTGGGGTTGAAAGGGATTTTTATCTTCGTTTAGATTTACTACAACAGGATATTTCATACAGAAAGGCTCCTCCTGACGTTTATGTTGGGAATCAATCATTTACTGGAATATTTATATCAGCAGGTAATCCACAAGGTTCTATTAAAACCAACATTCCCTATATAAATAATTTAACTATAATAAAAAAACCATACTTTGATAATGTTACGTTGTTATCCCAGGATAACACATTTACTGTTCAGACTGTCGGAAGCAAAGTCAATGGTAGTGTGACCGTCCCTTATGTTATGAATGGACAGTTTACGCCATACGACAGAGTGACGCTTAATGTCACATCAGTAAATAATTTCTCACTGATAAATAGTCTCGATACGACAAAGAAAATTCCATACAGTCTGAGTACGACTCTTGGAACACGAAAGTTTCAACTTGCTACTCAGGGCGTAGGTGGTGGTACAGTTGTATTTACTGACCTGCCTAAAAGCGCAAGTGCAATGCAGGGGCGATTTGATGCCAGTTTCTCTGTTGATAAAACCAGTGTGGTTTCCGGAGAATATACAGACACTCTAACTGCGGTTTATCAGATTGACCTTGAATCATGAAATTCTGTATAGCTGGGGCGGTGATTTTAATTTTTGTTTGAATGGTGTAAGAATAATAATATCATGATGATTATTATTCTTTGGTAAAATGCCCATAGTGGGTTTAATGTTAAAAGGAAAATATTATGATTAAAAAAATTATTTTTGGAATCGCTTTTGCAGCACTGACCTCTCAGGCAATGGCAGCTTCTGAACCTTACAAACCGAAAGTTAATGCAAACATGTGTATCACGTTTAATGGAAAGTCGATTGTATATCTTACTAATTATCAGGATTGTATGGAGCCTGTTCAGCGTGGTTACGCCAAAGGTGTTGGTGTGGGAGTCTGGCTTAAGAATACTGCAACGGGTAAGGTAAGCGCGGGTCCAAATGGCCTTGTCACTCCAACCCAGGGATACTCTTCTGCACCTGCAGGTTACATTGTTGATGGTTTTAATCCTTCATCAGCTTATTGGGCGCAGTAAAAACTAAATCGTTGAATATCTAACGTAATGACACATGCCAGCTGTTTCAGGCATGTGTTTTCATGATAAAGTATATAACACAGGTATTAAATATAAAAATCAATCTATAATATGTATTAAAAGGTGCATTACTAGCTATTTTTTGTAATGCAATATTTAAATTATTTTGTGGTGGTGTTTAATAATTCACTCAGATTAAAACCTGAAAAAGTATTACGTATGTTTTTAAAGTAACTCTCATTTTAATTTCTGTACTGTTAGCCTTAAATTCAATGGCTGCCCCTAAACCCTACGAGCCAAGTGTTAAACCATCCGATTGTGTTGTGTATACTCCATATTCGATGAGCTATAGAATGAGATCAGCATGTCTGGAACCAGTTCAAAAAGAATGGGCTTTTGATGCATTAATCGTTATTCATAGAGTACATTACGAGAATACAGGAAATATAAATAAAATCGATCAAGTTATTATCGGGCCTTCCAAAAGTTATACTGTCCCGTCTGGTTATATAATCACTAACACGTATAAATATATTAGTGCAGCACACTGGGCAAGATAACTTGGTTGTAGTTTATGAATGTATGTATCTGGTTATTTTACCAGATACCCTCTAAGGAATAGTTGTAGTGTTGAAAAAAAATGCTTCTGCATTTATGGTTTTTATTGTCGAATCTATATACTCACTCTGTGAATATGGAAAGCAGACTGTGTTTTTTATATGTTTTCTTTCGTTAAGCCTGTCCGGTATTTGTGTTGTTGATTCGGCAATATACAGCGTCGGTAAAAAAGCTCAGGATGAACTCAGAATTGATGGTAACAATACTATACGAATATATTACCGAATACCACCAACCATACAGGAAGCTAAGTCAAAGCTCAGCGGGGTTAACCGTGAACTGTTATTTGAAAAAAACAGCTCCCTGAAAACCAATTCAACTGCAGTTGCAGACTTTCCCCAAGGGTATACACCGGTCATAGGTGTTGAAAGTTCCTCTTCATTAGTCAGAAGTCTTGGCCTGAGTGATTTATTTAGAGATAATGTGGCAATTTATAAAGGTGATTGTTCAGTAACACTTCCGGAATTTATCCAGATTAATCGCATCCCGTTCAGGATTGTTGGTTGTAAATCGTTTGCAGTCACCTCGTTCCTTGACAGCCTTGGTTTGGGTGAAGCTAAGTCTGACACGGTTTTTGTCCCTTTAAATACAGCAATGAGACTTGAACTTGATACGAGAGTTAATAATGCTACAGTGAAATTTAATCGGGAAGTAACTACTGAAGATGTCGAGCATTATAAAAAATTTGTAAATGATAATTTCAAATCTGGAGGGGATATATCGTCATTCCTGAATGCCAAAATGTCTGTCGATAATGTTATAAATAAATTCTCGCTTCTTTCAAATTTCATCTACATTTTTCTGTTAATTTCATCAGTGGCTATTATGGTTATCATGTGCCGAAAAATGTTCGATGAGAGGAGAACTGAGTTTGCGCTAAAAATCATTCATGGTATTAGTATAAAAGCGATAACTATCCAAGTATGCACCGAGATGTTTATAAAATCCGTTGCGTCTCTTATTCTTTCTGTATTTATGTCTTTCATAATCCTCCAGTTTTTGGTTCATTACATAAATGTAAACTTGCTTGTAAGATTCGAAATTGTCATGTTTGTATATATTATTGTGTTTATAGCAGGATTCCTGACTTCTGTTTATTGTGGTCGCGGATTTTATAAACTGAATCCTGTCGTGTTAATCAGAGGGCGGCTGTGCTGAACAAAAACATCATAATTATATTCATGTGTTTGTTACCTGTAGCAGAAGGTGTTGCAGATAGTCAATGCATACTAGATAATGCATGGAAAAAAACATACAGTTATCGGAATTCTATATTATCTTCTCAGTCTTTAGATATTGATAGAGAAAATAATAACATTTCTCTTTTACCATCTGTTTCTGCCTCTACATCCCAGAATATTAATAGTATTTCTGGTGTCGGAAATGCGGGGGATACATCGCTTGGTCTTTCTGTTTCACAATCGCTTTACTCTGGAGGGATTTTTTTCAAAACGAACGAAATTATTAATAATAAGTCGTTGCAAAATAGGCTGATGGAGGAAATTGACCGTATAGACTACATCTTGTCTGTTTATGATGCGGTTTCTGACATAAATTACAGATATGAACGGTTAGGTGTATATAAGAAACAGCTTAAGTTACTTTCAATACAACTTAAAAAGAATGAGTATGAATATAATTACGGCAATATCTCTGGAGCTGAGCTGCAGATCTTTTTAAGTGAAAAAACAAAGACTGAAGATATAGTTGAAACTGAATTAAGTGAAATTAGAAGACAAATCGAAAAATTACATGAGCTCTATTATGTTGATGTTGACAAGATTAAATCGATATCAGCTTCGTCAGTTCTGGCCTGTAAACGTGATGGTCTAATAGGCCTTAACAAAAAGTACAGTGAGCAGGAGCGAGACAACCTGAAATTAAACTTTGAAAAGAGCCTGGCATCTTCTCTGTCTCCTGCTGTTGATATATCCGTCAATGTATCACCTAAAAATGGCGGTATGGTCAGTAATGCTAACAGCGGTTTTGATCATACTGCGGGGCTATCAGTTAGCATACCTTTAAGTGGTTTTGTTTCTTATACCACGCAAAAAAAACAATATGCAGTTGATTTATCAGCATCCTTTTTATCTGAGGATAACGAATTATCTAGATTAATTACAGAAAGGAATGATTCTGAAGCAAAGCTAAAAGATTTGGAGCGGAAAGTTATTGTTTATAAAAAAATACTGGCAATGGAAAAAAAGAAAGTGGATTACGCCTACTTTAGATACACTAACAAAACTGGTTCGCTTATAGAATATCAGAATGAACTTAATGCTTATAATCAATCTCAGTTAGATTTTAAGTTAATGGAGAGTAATCTTGAAGGCCATCGCATTCGTCTTTCTTTTTATTAGTAGTTTGATAAAAACTGTTGTCGCCGCCCCATATTATGGGGTGCTTGATGGTGGTTCCACACTTACCTTCTCTGCGCCTGTGTCAGGTGTTGTTTTATTCAGCATTGATGAAACAGAAAGGATGTCAATACTGAAAAACAGAACTCTTTATGAAATAAAAAGTAAAGAAATTTCCTCTGACAAAAATATTGCCTTGCTGAAACTCAAAGATTTAAAAAATAAAAATACAAGGCTCAGTGCTCAGCTTAATGTTTTAAAAAAAGGTGTTAGTCAGGGGTTTGTGAGTGAGAATGATTTTTATATAAAACTTGATGAGCTTAATGAAAATGAAATGAATATTCGCCTTACAGAAAATGAGTTAACACAACTTTCATTTCTTGAAGAGCAAAGCACTCCTTTAATTAAGGGTAGTTTTATTTTTCGAGAGGTTTTTGTCAGTAACGGTCAGTTTGTTAAAAGCGGTGATAAAATTGCGCAGGTGACGACACTAGATAAACTTATTATCAGAATTAAAGTTGATCCTGTTGTCAGTACTGAGTTCACTTCTGGAAAGATCGTTAACTTTCGCTCACTGGTTAATAATAATGTTACGGGCACAGGAAAGATTACCAGTATATCATCTGAAGCAGGTCCTGCAAACACGGATGGACTTAAAATAGTTACTATTACTATTCCGGAATCTTCTGATATTTTACCATTAATCGATACAGCATTTGAAGTTTATTCCAATGATAAAAATTAACATTTGTAAAAAGAGTTTTTCTGAACGTACTATACTTGAAAATACGGCTCTTGTTGTTAACGAAGGTGATTTTATTGTTATAACGGGACCCTCAGGAGCAGGGAAAACATCGTTACTGAATATTATAGGCTGTCTGGACTCTGATTTTACTGGAGATTACTTTGTTTTTGATGACTTTATAGATCATCAAAATAAAGTAGCAATGCTTGAGGTAAGAAGAAAATATTTTTCCTATATTTTTCAGGACTCCCTCATTAATGACAGGCAAAGTATTTTACGTAATATGAAAAGCTCTCTTCCTTTTACTTATATGGCTGACTGTAATAATATCAGCACTCATCTTTCGGATGTGGGCCTTTATATGGATCTGAACAGCAAAGCAGCTTTCTTATCTGGTGGTGAAAAACAAAGACTTGCTCTGGCAAGGGCTTTAATCAAAAATCCTAAAGTTATTCTTGCCGATGAACCTACAGCAAGTCTCGATTCAGAAAATAAGAAACGTATCATGAGCATACTTGAGACTATCAATGCTTCAGGTGTAACTATTGTTATGGTGACACATGACCTAAATCTTATAAAGTCCGATTTTACGTGCTACCATATTATGGATAAAAAAATAACCTATAACAGTTAGCAAGAAATTTATATAAAAGATTTCAGTGATACGGTGATGGCAGATGTATTATATAGACATTTTGTTGATTTTTGGCTCATATTTATTGTTGTTATTCTCAATTTTTAGAATACAAAAATTGTATTCTGTTTTTCTGTTGTTAGCATTCGATTTTCTTTTTTTATATTTTATTTTCGGATCCCAAATCTCAGGCATAGTCACCACTGGTCCCGGGGTGCTCGTTTTTACACCATTACTGGTTTTTAATCTACACATTGTTTTTTTAATAATCCTGGGTAAAAGTAAGATTGGAGCTATGTTATCACTGTGCCCTGTTCTGCTTTGTTTGATTCCTTCTCAGGCATTCATCATACCTGCTCACCCGTTAATTCTTTTATATGGAATAAGTGAAATATCAGATTTTTTACCCAGATTTTCCCACCCGTTAATAAATACATTTTTACTGTATTTTTTACCTGTTGTAATAGTTGGTAAATATCCTACACTGCGTTTTGCAGCAATGTTGATGTTGTTTGCCATATTTATTACTAATTTATACATTAAAGAGCATCGTAATGCTGATCTCAAAACACTCAGGGTTCTGATTGTTCAGGTAGGTATGTATGTTGATAAAGGTCATAATATTGATAATATTATGAATGATATCGATCAGTATTCAGATGTTGATGTTGTTGTCTTTTCAGAGTCCACCGAGTTCGGTGCTAAACGTGGTGCCCGCCGAATGCAAACAGAGGCTTTAATCCGCGATTTACAAAAACGTTCTGGTAAAACCTATATTCTGAGCCTCTATGGTTACTCTGACAATGGTATTGATTATAACTATCGCTCGTCACTTTTTATTGAAGGCCATCACCTTGATTATTATCCGAAATTGAAACTTGTTCCAGGCTGGGAAACAAGAGGTTTCTTATACAGAGATGAAGATTTTAGTGCTGATTACCTTGCAACTCCATCATCCAGGATAAAAAAAGTGCACAAACTGATTAACTCAGCAGACATTACAACCTATTCATGTTTTGAAGCTTTTTTCTATCCCCTGACAGATCGTAAGTCAAGTCTTAATGTTATTCAGTCCAGGTATACAGATATAAAATCTGATTCATTTTCAGATTTTAATCGTTCAATTATTTTTGGTAATATCCTTTCATATTTTATGCTCTCACCTGACTATACCCCATTGCTATCTGTACAGGATTCTGGGGGCTCGGTTTATATTGATCGAAACGGCACCATAGATCATGGTTTTTTTCAGAGGTCCCTGGAGTCTCCATTTGTCAGACTCGATATAAGTATGTCACTATAAAAACTTAACTGTATGTTATTTTTAATACTGGCGCGATATAAATGCTTTTTATCCACATGCTGAGGTTTTTTAAATGAGTCATAATCTACCTTCTGACTCTGTTGAGTCTGATAATTATGTTAGTTTAGCATCAAATGCCCGTCTTAATGAACGACGTCGGCACTACAGTATCGCAATGGAAGAGTGGGAAAAAGCTTCTTTTTTAGCCCACAATACTCTCAATTATGACTGGGCTCGCGCTCGTATGGAGTTTTGTAGAAAACGTGCAACATCATGTATTTTATTTGAAAATATATCTCAGGGGGATGCCCCTTTGATTTGATAATAGTCTTTAGTTTGTAAATTTATTTCACATTATTAATATATTGTTTAAAAATAAAAAGATTAATTTGGATTGAATTATGTTACGAGATGAGTTACGCGATGTCATGGTACGTCATATATATCATAGTATGCTCACAAAAACTATTTATGCTGAACATACTATTAACAAGTCCCTTCGTCAGAGAAATACTATGCTTGATTTAGCCTTTCGTTTAAGGACTTTTGAACAGTTATTTACTCCTTATTTGAATCGACTGTACCGACTAGTAAAATCTTTCAACAGGATTGATGTTAATAATGATTTACATATTAAAGAAGGTAGAAAACTAAAAACACTGACATCTGAACTCTACGATAACATTTCATCTACACAAGGTAATCTTTCATATTCTTATTCTGAAATTATTCTTACTGCTGATAGTCTTCTTTTTTCTTTACTCAAGGCTAAACATTATCTTTGGCGCGACCGTTTATATATCTCTATTCTTTCCGGTGTTGTTAATGATCTAATTCTTGAGGAAAAGCACTGCTCCTTAGGATTATGGATCCATGGTGAAGGATTTAAACGATTCCATCATTTATCTGATTTTCATGATTTTGATCTTCGTCACCATCTACTCCATAAGGTTGTTGATGACTTTTTAAATCGGGAACTTAACAGATTAAATCCGCATGAGTTGCAGACTCTATTAATTGATATTGAGGATAAGAGTCAGAACCTGGTCATGGCTCTCGATAAACTTGATGATAAAATAAATATTCTTAATCAGTCACCTTTATCACTATCTAAATGATTAATGACTTTAGTTCTTTATTTTATCGTGTGTCTTTCTGGGTGTAATCTCATTTTATATGAAAATTTTGCGTGTTTTGTTTCCCTTTTTACTGTGCCTTCCTTTGCTATGCCTTGCTAAAAGCATGTTATCTATCAATCCCGGAGCTTATATCTGGCATACAGATGGACAGGGGAAGGGATATACACAGTATACAAATAATCAGTTTTTTGCCATTGAAGGCAACAGCAACCCTGCATCCAGTTACAGATTTTCAGCCGGAACATTGCTTAACAGTTTTTCTGATAGATGTATCCTGTTAGGCCTCCGAAAGGACTGGTGGGGCAGAGATGGATGGAAATTCAAAGGTGGTTATGCTTACGTTGGTGAATTTTTCATTCCTCAGTTTAGTCACTGTGGTGATGACGGTGTTAATCATAACGTACGTAATATTACTGGAATCGGATTTGCGCCTTACATTTACCATGCGGTTCAGTTTGACTTTAATGAAAAGGTAGGTATTGAAGGGGGGCTTATCTTTCCGTCTGTTTTAGTAATCAGTTTTCAGATACATTTTTAATTTTTGCTGAGCGTTTTGTCACTAAATCATATCGATTTGGCATATTTCATTTTCCTGTTTTTGTTACTCTTAATTTTCTAACCTCATCAAAGGATATTCATTATGAACAAAATTTCAGGTCTTGCTTTGGGTGCCGGATTACTTGTTAGTGCTGTTGCGAGCGTAAGTGCTGCTAAATTTAGTCTCTCAAGCAGTGATATGCAGGAAGGTAAACCTCTTCATCCCGGTCAGTTTTTTAAAGGATTTGGCTGCTCTGGAGGAAACGTTTCACCTCAATTGTCCTGGAAAAATATTCCTGCAGGCACGAAAAGTTTCGCTATTACAGTCTATGATCCGGACGCACCTACTGGCAGTGGATGGTGGCACTGGACTATGGTTAATATTCCTCTTTCCGTTACCAGCCTACCGGCAGGTGCTGGTGATGTCAGTAATACCGGTGTTCCGGCTGGAGCCGTCCAGGGGCGTAACGATTTTGGTTATGCAGGTTTTGGTGGTGCCTGTCCTCCAGAAGGCGATAAAGCTCACCGTTATCAGTTTACCGTATGGGCGCTGAAGACAGATACACTTCCAATTGATAATCAGTCATCGGGTGCACTTGTTGGTTTTATGCTTAACAGCAATGTTTTAAGCAAGGCCGTTCTGACAGCTGTAGCTACACGTTAAACCTTTAAGAGATTTCGCGATGCAGAAAAATTATCTCATAAATAAGAATTTTACGTTGACTTGTGTCACTTCAAGGCATCTGCATCGCGTTAATCTCTATTCAGCTGCCCTTTTCCATGTCACACAGGGACATAAGACGCTCTTTTATGGTGATACACAGTTGACAGCTACAGCCAGCGACTTAATTATTATTCCTGCGGATTTGTCGCTTGACATTGTTAATCATCCTTCATCGGGTTTTTTCCATTCTGATTTATTGCTTTTAAGACCACAATTGCTTTCAGCGTTCAGAAGAACAGCTTCTCCTGAATTTATTTCTGAGCCACAAAAATCCCTTTGTGTTCCTTTTAATCCTGAACTGTTATTTTTATGGAATAACATTATTGAAGCATCCCGGCAGGGCCTTTCCTTCCATTTTCAGGAACATCTTATTACAGGGTTTCTCAGTATCTTACACCAGAAGGGTTATATTCTCCCTCTTCTGCGTCCGGCATCTGACGGATTCAGTGACAGTGTACGGCAGATTGTTATGCTTTCTCCTGCAGAGGCGTGGACTGTTGAGGATGTAGCCCGTCAGCTCGGTGTTGGCGGATCTACGCTCAGAAGGCGTCTTCAGCAGGAATCAACAGGATTCAGACAAATTGTAGAAGAGGTCCGTATGTCTCATGCACTATCGATGCTCCAGTCTACTGACATCCCTGTAGGAGAGATTGCACTCCAGAGTGGCTATCTCTCAGGCTCCCGTTTCACGGCCAGATTCCGAAAACACTACGGTATCTGTCCAAAAAATATTCGCTGCCCCTCAGATTTTAAGGATACATACATGAAGATTAACTCTATCGATCATATTGTTCTTACAACTCATGATATTCAGGCCTGTACTCACTTTTATACCCATATTCTTGGTATGCAATTAGTCGCTTTTGGCGATAACAGAATAGCCTTTTTATTTGGTAACCAAAAAATTAATGTTCATCTGTACGGTAATGAATATGAACCTAAGGCGCATTTACCGGTACCCGGCTCGCTCGATTTATGTTTCATAGTCTCTGATAATATAAATGATATTATCGGGATGATGTTGAGCAAGGGGGTTGCCATCTGTGAAGGGCCTGTTATCAGAACTGGTGCGAGAGGGGAGATTATTTCATGTTATATCCGGGATCCAGATTTGAATCTCATTGAGTTGTCCAGATATGCTAAGTGTTCTGATTTCCTTTTTCCTTCTTGTGTATAAAAAATGTCATTACATGTTACATCCATGAGGTGGGTATGCCCAGATTATCATTATGTCGTTTTCTCCCCACATCTTCCTCACTCCTCAGGGCTGTCATTATATCTGGATTAGCACTTGTTATAACAATTGTATTACTTTTTTGTTTCTCATTAAATCTTATCAGTTCCGGTGCTAACAGAATAGATAATCATCGTGCAGTAGTGACTGTTGATGGGGCCATTCAGTCACGACTGCGTATGATTCAGAGTATGACTGTTGATAATGCTGTCTGGGATGAAGCTGCGAGGGCTGTATACCAGACACCTGTTGATCATCAGTGGCTGACTGAATCTCTTGCTTCCGACTATAAAGTAAATCGACTCTATGACGGTACATTGGTACTTGATGAGAATTTCCGTGTGATTTGGGGCTCTGTCAGTAGACAGCCCTATACAGAAGTCAGTACAGCTTTTTTGGGGAAAGGATTACAGGCTGTTATTCAAAAAGAACGACACCTTCTTTCGACCGGACAAAACAGTTACTCAGGGCTTACCATTACTGACAAGGGAGTTGCTCTGCTTGGGATTGGTCTTATACGTCCAGTAACCGGGGTATCTGACTTGCCCGCAGGCATGAAACGTTATCTTGTAGTTATTCAGTACATGAATAAGCGTATGCTGAACGAACTGGATTCTTCTTTCAAAATAAATAAACCTGTTGTGTCTGCTTCTCCTGAGGGCGAACTTAGTATTCCTCTTAAGGCTGTTGATGAAAGTGTTTTAGGATATCTTAGCTGGCAACCTGAGTTGCCCGGTGCCCGAGCTGCAAGGCAGGCCGCAGGTGATATTCTGTTTATTATTATTCTGTCAATTATACTCATTCTTACTTTCATTCTTTTCAGTTACACAGGTATATACAGGCTTGCGGTTAGTGAGAAGAATGCCCGTACAGCTGCTTTAACTGACTGGCTGAGTGGCTTACCAAACCGTCGAAGCATGGCTGGCTGGCTGAATAAATACCATTCAGATGGAAGAATTACCCTCGTAATTATTGACCTTGATGGCTTTAAGGCAGTCAATGATATTTATGGGCATGATACTGGTGACAGGCTGATTATCCATTTGTCATCCCTTCTTAAAGAATTAGTTCCTGATAAAGGCATATTGGCTCGATTGGGAGGGGATGAGTTTGCAATGGCAAACTGCGGGTCTGATTCTGAGCATATTGCTTACTTGTTTGCACAACGAGTCCTTTGCTTACTTGGACAACCGGTAAATATTGACGGTAAGGTTATTCATACCGGTGCCAGTATTGGTATTGCAAGTTATAATGGAGAAAAACTTTCCTGTGCCGAGTTGTTCAGGCGGGCTGATATAGCTATGTATGATTCCAAATCATCAGGTAAACACCGAATATCACACTACAGCCGATTACTTGACTCACGGCTCACAAAGCAGAAACAGACTGAAAATGAACTTCGTGCTGGATTGGCCAACAATGAATTTGATGTTGTATATCAACCTGTTATAGACACCCGCACCTTGTGTATTTCATCTGTGGAGGCCCTGGTTCGATGGCCTCGCAGACCTGGTGGAGAGATGTTCCCTGATGAATTTATTCCAATTGCAGAAAGCAGTGGCCTGATAACCCCACTTGGGGAGTTTGTTTTACGACGTGCATTCAGGGATATTTTACCGCTCAAAAACATTGGGTTGTCTGTTAATATTTCACCAGCCCAGCTTGAAAAAGCTGATTTTCTTTCCACATTACAGGAGATACTCAGGGAATCAGAGTTTCCGTCAGAGCGAATTCAGGTGGAAATTACGGAAACATGGCTTTCAGGCTGTGCAGAACAAAGCAAAAGAAGTATGAACAAACTCAGGTCACTGGGTATACGGCTGGCACTTGATGATTTTGGTGCCGGTTATGCCAGTATCGGTTATCTGCGCCGTTTCAGTTTTGACGTAGTAAAAATTGATAAATCGCTGGTAAGTATTATGGACGCAGACCTACAGGCGCTAGCCCTTGTGAGGGCAACAATATCTGTATCTGGTGCTCTGGGTATGAGTGTTACAGCAGAGGGGGTGGAAACAGAAAAACAAATGGATCTGTTAATTCAGAGCCGATGTGATAAATTGCAGGGATTCTATTTCAGTAAACCCCTTGGAATTATAGCTCTGAAAGAGCAATATCGGATTAATAACCAACAGCCACAGTATACACTGCTATGATTTTCTGCAGGCCATCACTAAACTTTATTAGTATTTATCCTGGGGTAATAGCCACTGACTATCACTTATAAAGGTAATGACTATTGGTCATCAACATTCTATGTTGGTAAACGTTAAGTGAGTGCCGTATTGACGGCTATTTATTGGTGAGATCTACATTCCATGGCAGGAGTTCAGCTACTTTATTCGAAGGCCACTCCGGCAGTACGCTCAGGATATAGCGAAGATAGGCTTCCGGATCTATACCATTGAGCCGGCATGTCCCGAGCAGTCCATACAGCAGGGCACCACGTTCACCACCATGATCGCTGCCGAAGAAGATGTAGTTTTTCTTGCCAAGACAGACCGCTCGTAACGCGCGTTCAGCAGCGTTATTATCAGGCTCTGCAAGGCCGTCATCACTGTAGTAACACAACGCTTCCCACTGGTTCAGGGCATACGCGAACGCTTCGCCTAACCGCGATTTTTTCGACAGCGTTGCGCTTTTCTCCACCAACCAGTCATACAAGGATGCCAGTAACGGTTTACTCCGGGATTGCCTCGCCGCCAGCCGTTCTTCTGCCAGGAGCCCGCGTATTTCTTCCTCGATGGCATACAGCTCGCCAATACGTTTCAGGGCTTCCTCTGCTGTCGCCGTTCGGGTGCTGATGTACACATCGTGGATTTTTCTGCGTGCGTGGGCCCAGCACGCAGCTTCTGTCAGCGGGCCACCTTCACGCTCTGCAATGAACAGGCGGTCGTAGCCTGCGAAGGCATCCGCCTGCAGCACACCATGATAGTGTCGAAGATGTTGTTGGGGATGCTTCCCCTGGCGGTCTGGCGAGAAGGCGAACCACGCTGCTGGCGGATCTGACGAACCGCTGTTCCGGTCATCGCGTACATACGTCCAGATACGCCCTGTTTTTGTTTTCTTTTTCCCCGGAGCCAGCACCGGCACCGGCGTATCATCGGTATGCAGTTTGTGGCAGTCCATCACGTAGGTGTACAGTGCATCATTCAGTGGCGCCATTAAGCGGCAACACGCATCCACCCAGTTGGAGAGCAGCGCACGACTCAGCTCCCCCCCCCCCTGACGGGCAAAGATTTCAGTCTGACGATACAGCGGCAGGTGCTCACAGTATTTCGCGGTTAACACCCGGGCCAGCAACCCTGGCCCGGCGATACCGCGATCGATGGGACGTGAGGGCGCTGGCGTTTCAACGATGCAGTCACATCGGGTACAGGCTTTTTTCACCCTGACGATACGGATCACTTTAAGGGCACTGGAGACCAGTTCCAGCTGCTCCGCGCTGACTTCGCTGAGGTATGCCATACCGCTACCGCAACCCGGGCAACAGGTTTCCGCAGGCTCCAGTCGCTGTATTTCTCGAGGAAGATGTTCGGGCAGAGGACGACGATGGCGTGACTGGCGAAGCTGGCGCGGAACCTGCGGATCATCGTCCCGGCCATTATAACGATCGCTTTGCTGCTCCTGCTGTTTCAGCAGAGCTTCGGCCTCTTCAACCTGGCGGCGCAACTTTTCAGAGCGTGTGCCGAACAACATCCGACGCAGTTTTTCTATCTGTGCCCGTAGGTGCTCTATTTCGCGCTCTTCGTTCTCTATTTTCTCTTCAGCGCGGGCCAGCGCCGAACGCAGGAACGACTCAGTCTCTGCAACGAGACTGAGCTGGTTGTCTTTCTGGCGGAGCGCATCTTCCAGCGCGACGATACGGGCGAGATAGTCCTGACTCATGACCCTATTTATAATGCGGTCATGTTCTTTTTACAACATTGTCAGNAGGTGCTCTATTTCGCGCTCTTCGTTCTCTATTTTCTCTTCAGCGCGGGCCAGCGCCGAACGCAGGAACGACTCAGTCTCTGCAACGAGACTGAGCTGGTTGTCTTTCTGGCGGAGCGCATCTTCCAGCGCGACGATACGGGCGAGATAGTCCTGACTCATGACCCTATTTATAATGCGGTCATGTTCTTTTTACAACATTGTCAGCGAGTTAAGGCATGCTGTTTTTGGCTGACGCCAGTCCAGCTTATCGAGGAGCATAGCGAGTTGTGAGCGAGTGATCGCGATTTTACCGTCGCGTACAGCAGGCCAGAGGAACTGGCCTTCTTCCAGTCGTTTGGTAAACAGACACAGACCATCTGCACGGTCTGCATACGTATCAGGCCAGTAGCCCGCGCCTTTTCGGGGCGGGATAAGCGCGCTGATTTTCTTACGCCTCAGTTCATCGTGACAGAGCCGGGTGTCGTAAGCCCCGTCCGCTGCTGCTGACCTGATTTTTCGGTGTATCTGTCGGATAAGATCCGGGAATGTTTCTGAGTCCGTAACGTTGTTCAGCGACAGGATTGCGCAGAAGATTTCATGTGAGTTTGATTTATTCAACAAAACCTGAAATATTTTGATTTTACTTCCCTATGATTTACAGGTATTAAAAATGTTAAATTCTTACTCATGCTTGGTCGAAATCAAACAGGGTAAAATAATGGGTTTTACTTTTGATGGTATTCATTCATGGCGTGGTATTCCTTATGCTACTCCACCAACCG
>NZ_KZ559417.1:22808-80430 GCF_002850715.1 Citrobacter sp. L55
GGCTGTACGTGGACATTCTTTACCTGTCATGGTGTGGCTTCACGGTGGTAGTTACACGAGTGGATCCGGAAGCTTACCGACCTATGATGGCTATGCACTTGCCCGTCGTAATGTTGTTGTTGTTACTATCAATTACCGTCTCGGATATCTGGGTTTTTTCGCTCATCCAGCCCTTGAAGATGAAGATTGTGTTCATAATTTTGCCTTGCTCGATCAGATTTCAGCATTGCAATGGGTCCGGGAGAATATCTCAGAATTTGGTGGTGACCCGACAAATATTACGTTATTTGGTGGGTCCGCAGGTGCTCGTAGTGTCATGTCATTAATGGCCTCTCCCCTGGCAGCAGGATTGTTCCATAAAGCCATTATCCAGAGTGNCGATCAGATTTCAGCATTGCAATGGGTCCGGGAGAATATCTCAGAATTTGGTGGTGACCCGACAAATATTACGTTATTTGGTGGGTCCGCAGGTGCTCGTAGTGTCATGTCATTAATGGCCTCTCCCCTGGCAGCAGGATTGTTCCATAAAGCCATTATCCAGAGTGGATATACATTGCCTGATACGCCCAGCCAAAAAGCTTTAGAGCATGGCATTGGTTTAGCAGAAAAATTCGGTTTGCCTAATGCAACGGCGGAGCAACTTCGTGCACTCCCTCCTGAGATTTTTAGCTCACTGAATGGCATACCAGGAAATTCTCCCACACCAATTTCTGGCGATTCGGTTCTACCTGTTCCCACTCTTGATGTTTTCCTTGCTGGAAAACACCAACGTATGCCTGTTTTGATTGGTTCTAATAGCGATGAAGCAAGTGTCATGGCTGGTCTGGGTATCGATTTTTCCAGGCTGATTAAAAATATTAGACATGAGAGCCGTTTTGGCTTTGAATTAATCAAGTTATTGTATTCTGGTGTGAAAGGGGACGTTGAGTTGGGGCGTGTGGTTTGTCGTGACATGGCATTTACTACACTTGGATATATTGTCATGAAGGCGCAACAGCAAGTCAATGAACCTTGCTGGCGCTACTGGTTTGATTATGTTACTGAAGCAGAACATGAAATTTATCCCAGAGGGACATCCCATGGAGATGAGTTACCGTATATTTTTGANGCAACAGCAAGTCAATGAACCTTGCTGGCGCTACTGGTTTGATTATGTTACTGAAGCAGAACATGAAATTTATCCCAGAGGGACATCCCATGGAGATGAGTTACCGTATATTTTTGATAATTTACGTAAAACGGTACCACCACTAACGTGTATTAATAAACGTGATTCTTTATTTGCTGGGTATGTTGCTGATTATTGGGTCAACTTTGCTAGAAATGCTTCCCGTTCGTGCAATGTCTTATATGGCCCGGTTAAATGGCCTGCCTGTATTCGTGGTCGTGATAGAGTGTTAAGGATCGGGATTGATAAATATGCGGGTTTTAAAGTCGAGAAACGTTTTATGCATGCTAGATTAGCACTTTTCAAAAAGGTAATGAAAAAGCATGTAAAACTGTCGTAAATTTCAACTTGGTTGTATGAGGGGGNAATGTCTTATATGGCCCGGTTAAATGGCCTGCCTGTATTCGTGGTCGTGATAGAGTGTTAAGGATCGGGATTGATAAATATGCGGGTTTTAAAGTCGAGAAACGTTTTATGCATGCTAGATTAGCACTTTTCAAAAAGGTAATGAAAAAGCATGTAAAACTGTCGTAAATTTCAACTTGGTTGTATGAGGGGGTTATAACTCCTTTACCCCAGGTTTGTGGTATTCTGAAATGGTGCTTATTAGATATCTGTCAGATGAATTTCGGTTTGGATTAAATGTTGTAGGGACAATTCCATGATAATACTTTGGCTAAATCTATCAATGAGCCTATCAAAGGTGAATGTATCTTTCACACACGCGTGGNGGTTTGTGGTATTCTGAAATGGTGCTTATTAGATATCTGTCAGATGAATTTCGGTTTGGATTAAATGTTGTAGGGACAATTCCATGATAATACTTTGGCTAAATCTATCAATGAGCCTATCAAAGGTGAATGTATCTTTCACACACGCGTGGAAAAATAAGATGTGACTGATGGTTATTGTATAGATGGAATGTATACCATGCCTGACCTGCCCCCAGGATTAAATACAAAACTCAGTTAGTAATTTCGGATCCTTCACTCTCAGAATTACCCTTTCTCCAGCTCGCTGCAAATTCAGACGGCGTCTGATAATTCAGCGTGGAGTGCGGGCGACATTCGTTATAATCTTGACGCCATTCGCTGATGGTTTTCCTGGCATGACTGACGTCGCTGAACCAGTGTTCATACAGGCATTCATCGCGAAAGCGTCCGTTAAAACTCTCAATAAATCCGTTCTGTGTCGGCTTGCCGGGCTGGATAAGTCGCAACTCCACTCCATGCTCAAAGGCCCACTGATCGAGCGCGCGGCAGGTAAACTCCGGGCCCTGATCGGTTCTTAGCGTAGCCGGATAGCCGCGAAACAGCGCAATGCTGTCCAGAATACGCGTGACCTGTACGCCTGAAATCCCGAAGGCAACAGTGACCGTCAGGCATTCCTTTGTGAAGTCATCGACGCAGGTAAGGCACTTGATCCTGCGACCGGTAGCCAGCGCATCCATGACGAAATCCATCGACCAGGTCATGTTGGGCACCGCCGGGCGGAGCAGCGGCAGACGTTCTGTTGCAAGCCCTTTACGACGGCGTCTGCGTTTAACGCCCAGCCCGTTAAGATGATAAAGGCGGTACACGCGCTTGTGATTAACCAGAAGCCCTTCACGGCGCAGTAACTGCCATATGCGGCGGTAGCCAAAACGCCTGCGCTCCAGTGCCAGTTCAGTAATGCGCCCTGATAAATGGGCATCAGCCGCCGGACGCTGAGCGTCATAGCGGCAGGTCGACAGGGACAAACCTGTGAGTCTGCAGGCACGACGTTGCGACAGACCGATCGCATCACACATCAACACCACGACTTCGCGCTTCTGGGTAAGCGCCTCATAGAGGACGTCTGTCGGTGTCCCTCCGGTTCAGAGAAAATAATGTCCATCATTTATAATGGACATTATCACTATGAAATACCGGACATTACTCCCCGAGGCGTTGCGCTTACATTTTGATGAACATTTACCCCGNGTAAGCGCCTCATAGAGGACGTCTGTCGGTGTCCCTCCGGTTCAGAGAAAATAATGTCCATCATTTATAATGGACATTATCACTATGAAATACCGGACATTACTCCCCGAGGCGTTGCGCTTACATTTTGATGAACATTTACCCCGACTCGAAGTCGGTCGCCGTCTGGGTATTCCTAAAAGCACTGTCTGTGATTTTTTTGCTCGCTTCGCAAAGCACGAAATAAGCTGGCCGTTGCCTGCTGACATGCTGCCCGAAAAACTCGCATCCCTGCTTTATCCCGGTAAGGGCGCAGCACACCAACCTGAAGCCCCTGAACCCATTTTGCTCGAAGAACCCGCCGTCCGTAAGCGACCACGTCGGCCGAATTTTCCCCGTGAGTTCAAAATCGCGCTGGTTGAAAAAGCGCTGGCTCCGGGCGCCAACGTCGCGCTGCTGGCGCGTGAACACGGCATTAACGACAATTTGCTGTTCAACTGGCGCAACCTGTATAAACGTGGATTACTGCGCCCCCATGCTGATTCTCCCTTGCTTCTGCCAGTCACCCTCACTGAAACAGAGCGAGTGGCCGAACAACCGACACAAGTCACACTGCAGCCTTCCGTCGACAGCCCCTGCTGCGAGCTGGTACTTCCCTTCGGCACCCTGCGAATAAAGGGACAGATGACCCCCGAACTTCTGCGCATGCTGATCGGTGAAATGAAAGCAGGTACGCAATGAGTATGTTGCCGGCGGGGACGCGTATCTGGATAGTGGCTGGCGTGACCGATATGCGCAACGGGTTCAACGGGCTGGCCTCGAAGGTACAGAACTCGCTGAAAGACAATCCGTTCTCCGGTCAGGTCTTCATCTTCCGTGGGCGACGGGGGGACATGATCAAAGTGCTCTGGGCCGATGCTGACGGCCTGTGTCTGTTCATCAAGCGACTTGAGCGTGGGCGCTTCGTCTGGCCTGTGACCCGGGACGGCAAAGTACATCTGACTCCTGCACAGCTTGCCATGCTGCTGGAAGGCATAAACTGGAAGCACCCGCAGCGCATGGAACGGCTTGGTATACGGATATAACCCGTGATAAAACAGGGGAATGAATACCACGCTTCCCGACGACATCGACCAACTGAAGGCCCTGATCCTTGCACAGCAGGCCGTTATCGTGCGTCTGTCCGGTGAGATAACCGGCTATGGCCGTGAGATAGCCACGCTCACTGCGCAGATAGCCAAACTTCAGGGGATGTTGTTCGGGCGGAGCAGCGAGAAAAACCGCGAGAAAATAGAAAAGAAAATCGCGCAGGCAGAAAAACGAATAACTGAGCTTCAGGAAAAGCTCGGTGCCGTACAGTCGCAACTGACCACCATGGCAGGCGATGAGACGGCCAGAGCCCCGGGCCGAAAGGCACTTCCGGCCACACTTCCCCGCGACAGAAAGGTCATCCCGCCACAAGAAACCGAATGCCCGGCCTGTCACGGTAAGCTAACCCACTGGGCGAAAGTGTCTCCGAACAACTCGACATCATCAACACCGCGTTCAGGGTTATCGAAACGGTCCGGCCGAAGCTTGCGTGCAGCCAGTGTGACGGTATCGTGCAGGCACCGCTGCCGCCGAAACCGATCGAGCGCAGCTACGCCAGCCCGGGCCTGCTGGCCCGCATCATCATGGCGAAGTTCGCCGAACATCTGCCGCTGTACCGCCAGGCGGAGATCTATGCCCGACAGGGCGTGGAGCTGAGCCGCAATACGATGGGGCGCTGGGTCGATACCATGGGAGAGTTGTTACGTCCGCTGTATGACGGGCTCAATCACTATGTGCTGATGCCGGGTAAAGTGCACGCAGACGACACGCCGGTGAATGTGCTGGAGCCGGGAAGCGGCAAAACCCGCACCGGGCGTCTGTGGGTGTACGTTCGTGATGATCGTAACGGCGGGTCAGTGATGCCGGCGGCGGTGTGGTTCTCTTACTCGCCGGATCGCAAGGGCATCCACCCGCAGCGACATCTGGCAAAGTACAGCGGCGTGCTGCAGGCGGATGCGTATGCGGGTTACAACGCGCTCTACGAAGACGGGCGGGTAACCGAAGCGGCCTGTATGGCGCACGCCCGGCGCAAAATCCACGATGTTCACGTCCGCCACCCGACGGCCATTACCACGGAGGCGCTAAACCGCATCGGTGAGTTATATGCCATAGAGTCGGAGATCCGCGGGAGCCCGGCAGAAGAGCGGCTGGCGGTCAGAAAAAGCAGAACAGTGCCGCTGATGCAGTCGTTGTATGACTGGATCCAGTTGCAGGTGGCGGCGCTGGGTCGCCGTAACTATATGTTCTTCGGTTCAGACAGTGGCGGTGACAGTGCTGCGGTGATGTACAGCCTGATAGGTAGCTGCAAACTGAACGGCATCGAACCGGAAGCCTGGTTGCGGCACGTCATAGCAGTAATCAATACCTGGCCTGCCAACCGCGTGAAAGAGCTGTTGCCCTGGCGCATCACACTGCCAACTGAATAACGCATCCCTGTCAATACGGCTCTCGCTGTACGCTTACGATACCTTCGCAGGCTACGATCGGTTGTTCAGCGCAGAACGTGAAGGCGGTCCGTTAACCGAAGCGGCCTGCTGGGCCCACGCGCGCCGAAAAATCCACGATGTCTATATAAGCACTCAGACAGCGACGGCAGAGGAAGCCCTGAAACGCATCGGTGAGCTGTACGCAATAGAAGAAGAAATACGTGGCAGGCCGAAAGCAGAAAGGTTGTCAGCCAGACAGGTCCAGGCTAAACCGTTACTCGACTCACTCCATGAGTGGATGTTGGATAAAAGTGCGACTTTGTCGAAAAAATCCCGGTTGGGTGAGGCGTTCGGGTATACGCTGAACCAGTGGGATGTCCTGTGTTATTACTGCGATGACGGGCTGGCAGAACCTGACAATAATGCAGCGGAACGAGCGCTGCGAGCCGTGTGTCTTGGGAAAAAGAATTATATCTTCTTCGGCAGCGATCATGGTGGAGAGCGTGGCGCACTGTTGTACGGCCTGATCGGTACGTGCAAACTCAATGGTATCGACCCGGAGGCTTATCTGCGCCATATCCTGAGGGTGCTGCCGGAGTGGCCGTGTAATAAAGTAGCGGATCTCCTGCCGTGGAATGTGGATCTGACCTCTAAATAACTGTCAATGCGGCGCTGCCTTTACGCTTACATAGCTCTGTTGCAGATTCTGTCAGCAGGAAGGGACAGTAATCTGATCAACCCAGTGTATTTTTACACAATAACAGAATGCGGGTAACGGCCTACTGATCAGCCGTCACCGTCGAGTAGCTACTGATTAGCTGCTTCAGGCGCAGCTCTGTCTGGATTTTTTGCGCGGACGGGATCATCCCTGAGTTTTCCCGAATGCTCATCTGCCGCAGCTGTTCTTCAACGGGCACTGTTTTACTGAATGCCTGGGTAGTAGCAAACACCTGTGATTTCAGCTCGCTGACAGTAATATACTTTCCTTTTTGCCTATCCAGGGTATTGAGCTGTGCCGTCAGATCCTGCAGTTTGAGCATACCCTCATGCCATCCATTCATTGCATCAGTTGACAATGTTGTGACGTTAACCTGTTGCTGCCACTGCTGTGTCAGAGGCTTAGCCTGCTCCGGCCACAACGACTGAACCTGTTCGATAAGTTTTCTGGCGTAAGTGATATTCCAGTCAGGAGGTAATTTATCCAGCCGGGCAAGCTGCTGCTGTGTCTGTGCGATAAGGTCTTGAGGTAACGGAGTCTGCTGACGCAACATCTCCAGTTGTTCAGACGTGAGAGGTGCAGGAAACGGTGCCAGTGAAGCAGCAAGCTGAGTCTGTAGAGGATCTGGACGGTGAAGAAAATGCCAGCTCCACACTGAGACTATGCTTATCACCAGCATGGTACACATCCCGGTGACAAAGGATTTCCAATTTTTAACCGGGACAGGCATTGTCGACAGCACTTCCACATTCGGCTGCGGTTCCGGTTGCGCAACGTAAACCCACTTCACTGCACTCTCTGGCGTATCTTCATCCGGTCCACCAGCAAAGTCTCTCGTGGATGCTGTCGCATCATTCATCACGGTGGCAGGTAATACGATACCAGGCTGAATGCTCGCCCCGGCACTGGTTATACCATCGCTATTTTCCAGCCGGACAGCACAATTGTGCATCAGGGTACGCAACGTATCGAGCTGACTCAGATGCTTAAGCTCCAGACGCTGCAGTACCTCTCCCAGACCTGTAAGCAGTTGCTCCGCCCGGTACAACTGGCTGAGGTCGCTGTAATTCAGCAGGAGCGAGCGCATTCGTTGCTGCAGACGCTGACTCAGACTGCTGAGAATTTCCATGCGCGCATGGACTGGCTGAGGCCACATTGCCCCCCACTGATGGCTTATCAGGGCCTCGAGTATCGTCAGCCCTTCATTGAGCCCGAATAAACCGGCCAGCTGTGCACGCGCAAGCGTATACCAGGCTGCTGTTTGCAATTCCACACCGTTCTGCTCGAACAGTGAGAGACATAGTTTTTCCGCATAACGCCAGTTCACATCCGGGCGAGCCGGATGCGTCAGCTTACTCAGCTCATCGCGCAGGGCGGCATAATCCGGTAGCGAGCGCGGGTCGCCGCCGGTTTTTAACGTTTTACGCATAGTCATCCTGTTGCTCCTGCAAATCCACGCCGGCAAATTTTGTCAGTTGACGACTGATGCTGTTTTCTTTGTAGCAGGTCACCAGCAGCGAACGCGTCGCGCGGGTAAACGCGACATAAAGCGCCGGGATAGCTTCCGACTCATCCTCAGCAGCTTTATGAACAAAAGACGCATTGATGACGGCAACGTAAGGAAATTCAAGACCTTTACTGCTCTGAAAGGTCATGAGGTGTACAACATCGTCGCGATGTGAATAGGCTTTTTTATCCCCGGAGGTAAAGCTAATAGCGGTGGGTATCTTATGCTGCTCCAGCAATACAGTGAGCCTGTCGGCTGAATAACTTGTCGGGCACAGCACAGCAATATCTCCCCAGCGGCCTGCAACCACGTGTTGCGCCTTCAGCCATGCCACAACACGACGGGCCTCCTCCGCTTCAGAATGGCATAATTCAATATCAGGAATATCACCCTCCTCTCCGCAGGCTTCCGGCAGCACCAGAGGGAGCTCCTGATTATGATGACTTTCAAAATAGTCGCGTGAGAAGGCGTAAGCGAAATTGAGAATGCGGCAGGGATTACGGTAGTTAACCCGAAGAACAGACGTGCGTCCCTGGGCCTGGATACCCACACTCGCCAGCGAAAAGTTAAGTGCTCTCTCACGTCGGTACAGTGACTGCGCATCATCGTACATCAGCAATAATGAACGGGAGGCGTTATCAAACAATCGGGCAACTAATGAAAGCCAGCGCTGGTCGAAATCATGTCCCTCGTCAATCAGCACTGCATCATAACCACTGTCGGTCACGGCACCGCTGTTAACCGCATCTTCCAGCGCGGTAAAATAGTTATCAAAGTACAGCCCTTCACCACTCACATTGAGCTTGAATTTTCGGGCAGCACTCGCGCACCAGTCGTGGAAATGATAAACGTGCACTTTACCCGACAGCCCTCTTTCAGCAACACATTCACGGATATATTTCGCCAGAATAATATTGAAACACAGCACTAATACAGGACGCGCTGTCGTTTCTGTAAGATACAGACAGCGGTAGAGTAAAATAAGAGTCTTGCCGGAACCCGCCACCCCATGGATGACGCGGTGCCCTTCCCCGAGATTACGGGCCAGAACTTCCTGCTGCAGGTCCATTACCCTGCAGACCTGATTACTTTTTTTCTTTGACCGAATCGCAATCTCCGGGAACAGGTGCTGGCGTAAAATATCCCTGACAGCCGGAGTGACTTTCGGTCTGAAACGGGTGGTAAACAATCCCGAAATTTTAGAACGAAAAGCAGATAAAGAGACAGACTCAGTAATTTCATCCTGACAAATCGTCAGTGCCCGGGGAAAAATGGATTCCACTGCCCCATCGGCAGAGAGGGAGGTCAGTTGCTGGCGGGTGATACTGGTAAATACAACACCATAAGCCCAGGCAATATTGAGCTTACCTTTGTACAGGCCGGTATTTTGCTGCAGTTTCGGCTCACAGGATAACGATTCGACGGTCGCACAGGCATATTCCCTGACCTGTACCAGCGGATTTTGTTCCTGCTTTTCTCCCTGCGCAGTCATGAGAGTCACAGTCTGCGGGTCAATATGATGAAGGGTGCTCAGCTTCCAGTCTTTGACTTCAAGAAAAATAAGGCCGTTTGCGGGATCAATAATAACAAAGTCAGGATGCCTGTATTGCCGCCCCACCGGGATGTCATACCAGACAAGGCAGTCCTCTGCGAGATGTGATTCAAGGCGCTGGGCTACACGGCGCTCACCGTTCGTCATTCTCCCTGAACATAGCGTCAGGGACGTCATTAATTTCGCCATGCAATGCTATCCACTTATGTGCAGTCCATCAGCGGAGCCCTTCAATAGCTCCGCTGTAAAAATTTCAGAATATGATGTTATGCAGCTTCGCTTTCTGCATATTCGAGACTCTGCAGGTAATGCAGCGCCACCGGGTCAGCAATATATTCAACCTGCCCGTGGTGACGCTCCACCTCATCGATAATTCTGCTGAGCTCGACCCGGAAAAATTCCTTACGCAGGTTAACCCTGTTGATACGGTAGCTTTCCAGATGGTCGTGAAGTGTCTTTTCAAGTGCGGGGGCATCATCGCAGGAAATCATGGCGTGGACGTCAAAATCAAACGGCACGGCTGCCCCGCTCAGTTCTTTCACACGCTCCAAGGCTCCAGCCGTCGGGTCATGCCAATTTTAAATACGTTTTCACCGAAGGAGCCGATATTCGAAATCACATACACATGTCCCTGCTTTGTAAGCTGGGCCATGGATTTGGCGCGCTCATACTGCTGATGAACATCCTGGATTTTCTGCTCCAGCTCCAGACGCTGCCTTTCCAGCTCTTCCCGGTGAGCCCCCTCAGCGGCGAGCAGAGCCTCTTCAAGTAAACGCTGCTGCTCAGCAAGGCGTTGCTCCTCCTCTTCCGCTTCGCGCTGCTGCTGCTCCAGCTCATCCTGACGCTGTTTTTCTTCCCGCATCTGACGCTTGAGCTCAGCCTGATATTCTTTTTCTTCCTGCGCTTTTTCAAGCAGGGCGACCTTATCCAGAAACTGCTGTTTTACGCCTTCCCAGTCGGCGTTATCTTCAAGTTTCAGAAAGGTAATTTTCTCGCTGATGGCCGCGTAAACCACTCTCTCCTTCCTGAGCTGGTCGTACTTGCTTTGCCAGTTATTTACCGTAGTGCCGGAAAGCAGGGTTTTGACTTTGAATTTATACGCGGAGTCCACAATGCGCTGCAGTGCCCGGGAGGCTTTATTTCTGGCATTGTGAAACTCATCCCACTGACCTGCAAGGCGTTGCTTTTCCTGATACAGACCGCGAGCCACTTCAGTACGAACCGTTTCGTCAAAGGCTTTCTCTTTCTGTGCCAAGTCCGACATGGCCTGTTCAAGCTCTGCTGTTTTCTTCCGGAAGCCCCGGTAAATGAAAACCCGTATTATTAATGCAACGGCTATCAGTAAGCCAAAGAACAGACCGATAATTCCGGCCGGATTCGACACAGATTCAATAAATCGCTCATTAATATTGATTAATGCTCTTACCGCGACATAAACACCCCAGGCAATGACGCCAATAATAACCAGAATAATACCCGCAGCATTGTCATCTTTTTTTCTTCTTGCCATGTTTTATTTCTTTCCTTTCTTCTTTTAATCCTGACTATTTAATCTGAATAACGGGCAAAATGTAGTGTTCAACTAAAACTGGCCATCGTTTTAGAGTTTTCCAGTATCGGTTTTCCGATTCGTTTGGTGGTAACCCACCGTTATACTCGTGTGGCCTGAGCGCGCTGTAATACCTAACGATATCACCTCTGTTCAGGTGGCAAAATTCAGTGTGCAACTACAAAGAGCCTTTCCTGTACCCGATTAATACTGGTTTCCTGAGCAAATCGGTAAATGGGTGTATCCGGGTTTGTTGGCCATGTAGAGGGGAGCGCATGTGGGCTGTCGGGGTTGCGTGCTGACCGGTTCGTCGTTTTCTGCAACACGTTGCGGTTCCTGCTTTTTCGCAGTTGTCACTTTTTTCGTCTTAGCTTTACGAGTGGAGGTAGACGGACTTACCGGATTGCTGGTTTCTGAGGAACCATATCCGGAGCAGAATCGCTTCGACTGGCTCAAACTCCCGTCATTACAGACAAAACGTCCATCCGATGTGCAGTGTGCTATACCTCCTTTTGAACCTGAGCAGGGCTGCCTTCCACGCGCAGCATCGGCTTGTGCCGTAAACAGTATCCCTGAGACCAGAAGAAAGATTAATTTTCTCATTTCCATACCCTTGATTTATTTCGTTATTTTGTGGCTCTGTTCTCCGTCAGCCATTAACTGTTTCGCCAGGTAATTATGCAATGGCTGACAGGCAAACAAAAAATTACTCATTCCGGTTCCGCTATGGAAGCAGCGTCAGAATCAAACCAAAAAATGTGCTCTCATCAAAATCCTGCCCGGAGGGGGATAAAGCACCAGGCGGAGTAAAGGTCCAGTGGTTCACCGTGCCTGACCGCATAAATAATCGCCCCAGTGAAGTCGTATACCTCCCATCATGGAAGGTCGCCTCCACGCACCCGGTTACACCCTGACCATAAAGAAATGCCGGCACAAATTTTACAGACCGGTCGTCGATACGCAGAACGAGGGTGGCAATACCAAATACTCTCCCCTCAACCAGCAGGTCCGTAACGGATGTACTGACCGTCTCCACATTCAGTCCGGTACCCACCAGCCACGCGTCCATCTGCTCCTGAAGCTGCGCCATTCGCAGGCGAAACTCTGCAATATCAGTCTGACTCTTACTGACAGATGAAGCCGGAGCAGACTGTCTGGTCTGCAATTTTTCGAGAAACTGTGATTTTACTGACATGCTTTTATCTGGCCTTACAGACGGGTTGTGGTCTCGATATACTGCTGTTGCTTCAGGTGTCTGAGCATCACTCGTCCCTCGGGCATAAACTCGGTGCCGTAACGCACGAGGCCAATCCCCTTAAGCTCAGCATCAATGGCATAACGCAACTCGCCGGGGGCGTTCTGCTCCAGCAGGACGACAGTAACTTTTTTCAGACGTGGCTCATATTTGAGCAGGACAGCAGACAGGGTGCCCATCAGCTCATGTGCGGTGCCGGGCATGCCCTGCAGTATTTTTGTCATATCGGGCAGGCCATAGTCCGGCAGATGCGCCAGCGTGCCGGCGCGACAGTTGAGGATGCGCTGCATGTTATCGAGCACGGACAAAATCACCTGATTTTGCTCGCTGACCCGGTGGAGATCGAGGCCTCCGGTAAAGTTACCGGTGAGCATTTCATACAATGAAGGTGTGTTGTGTCCCTGGGGCATCAGTTGTCCTTGAGAGGTTGCAGCGTCAGATGATTGTTACCGGCTTCCAGAATGCGCGGCTTATCCGGGTCAAGTTCTTCACGCCCCATCACCCGCTTCCAGGTGTTGTTGACCATGTCCGGGTGACGGAACAGCCCCACCACCGCCACAAACTGTGCATCGGCCTCCATCGGCATATTCAGGTTCGTATCACCGCCAGGCTTAACCACCACATCACGACTCGCCAGCAGGTCAGGTTTCAGAATGGTCTCCCCGTCTTTCAGCAACTGCTGGTAGACCGTTTTGTCGAAGGTTTTGCGGTCTTTCAACTGGTAGATACGGACCACCACCGACTCAGACAGCGAGTTACTCTCGCGGGAATCGGTGTTCAGCGCTTCACGGGCGGTGAAATCGAGGTGCAACACCTTAATCTTTTTGTAGAACACGGCGTTAAATGCTGATTTGCTGCCATCGGTGATGCCCTGCGTCACCCCGCAGCCTGCCAGGCTGAATGCCAGCAGGGGTAACAGCCAGCGCGATTTTTTAGTTAAACTTGTACGTAACACGTCGGTTTCCTTGTTGTGGTGTTGCGGGCTGCAGTCCGGTGTAATAGCCCAGTTCGGTCGTATAGGTCTTCGGGATATCGTCCGGGAGAACTTCGTCTTCCGCGCCCAGCACGCCATTCATCCCCAGCCAGAATGGGCCTTCGCCAAGGGGCGGCGCGGCCAGCAGCCGGGTGCGGGTGGTCAGGGTGATTTTTGCCTTAAAGCGCCAGCCCAGATAGACACGCAGCATCACGAGAAAGTCCTGATACAGCAGACCATCAGGTTTCCAGCCCTGTGATTCCTGTTCGTTATCGGTGGACAGGGCAATCAGCAACTGACTGTTAGCATCCATAGCTTCTTCACCCAGCGGCGTGTTGCCATCCAGAAGAAAATCGTCATCACCATAAAAGCCCAGCGGCTGACTGACCTCCACCGGCCGCAGGCAGTACGGGCTAACCTGTACGGTGGTATCCGGTGCCAGCAGGCTCACCAGCGCCTGCATCCCCTCCTGGGTTTTACCTGGCTGCTGCAGTACGCCAAGCAGCGACAGAAAGCGCGATACCGGCGTGGCGATGTGCTCTGCGGTGCCCGGAATGCCCAGCCCCACTAGGCCCAGCAGCGACTGTGAAATGCTGTCGGTGCCGCCGGGCTCAAAGGTGGCCGGGTACGAGTATTTTCGCCAGATGCGGTAAAACTGCGTCAGGATGCGGTGGCTGAAGATATCCAGAAAGCCCTGCAGCGCCTCGTGTCCTTCGCGACGCTGGGTGATGTCATTGAGGTATGCCGTTGGTAAGGGGGAATCGACGCCGTACATCCCCATAAAGGTCGTGCGGATGAGCGGTGGCCTGCTTTCATCATCCTCGTCATATTCGACAGCCTTCAGCTCGCTCGCCGGGAAACCCATCCCCGGATGCGGCGCAAACCGCACCGGGTCATCTGCCGGATGGCTGGTCGAGCCCATCAGTGGCCTGCCCGGATTACGTTTCTCCAGCAGCTGGCATAAACGATAAAAGTTAATGCGGTGAAGGTCAGACTCCAGCCGCGGGGTCAGCCGGGAATGCGGCGGTTGTGCTTCTCTTCCCATTCCAGGCGCTCTCCGGTCGGTTGCAGAATAATAATCAGGCGGTTAAACAGGTAGATGTCGGTGTACAGCGCGAAGAAGCGGCTCAGCATCTCGCCGAACAGACAGATATCACCGCGCCCGGCAAAGCCGTGACTGTCCAGAGTGACCTCAATCTGCACACCGCGCACCAGATAGCCCTGCTCAAACCGCTCGGTTTCGCTGTGCTTCACGTCAATGATGGCTTCCAGTCGGCGGCGGTTCATCTCGCTGTCGGTCCATTCGTATAGCGCCAGGGTACCGCGCAGCACATCGGCATTATCCATCATCGACAGGAATCCGCTGCCGAGGTGACTCAGCACGCGCCAGTGAAAACGATCCTGCGCCGGCGGATAACAGGGCAGTGTCGGCGCACACAGGTTACGCACGCCGATACTGGCCGAGGTGGTTTTCATCACCGTATCCAGCACCGTGCTCTGCAGTGCTCGTCGTGGCAGTTGGCCGTTGGTGCCGGTAAGCGTCAGCGACAGGCTTTCGTCTTCCGGTACGGTATGGTTATCAAAGGCCTCACCGCCAAGGATAAGCCAGGTGTTATGCAGGCCCGATGGGCCACGGCGCACGCGGGTGTGGTAGTAATATTCCGGCGCTTCATGACGCATCATTCCGCCTTTGTGGCGGAAGCTCGAAAACGGCACGTAGGTATGCTGGCTCGATGACATCACCGAATCCACCGCGTAAATCTCGGTATGGCCATCCTGCACGCGCATCGGGCGCAGCATGTATTCTGTCTGCAGGGAGTTGAGCGTCAGCGGGTCGGATTCCAGCGGGAACAGGTTAATCACCGGCACACAGTTCAGGCGCAGATGCTTTTCGGTAAAGCTGAAATCATGCTCCCAGCGCTCCGCCAGTACCACGTCAATTTCAAACCAGGGGAGCTCAGCCGGAAAGACCACGGTCTCCAGCCCACGCAGCCCTGTGAACATGAATTTTTCACGGAAGGTGAAGTACTCCAGCAGCAGTTGATAGCCGCTAAAGCTGCTGCTTCCCTTCGGCCACAGGTCATCGTCGTCGCCGAAACCCAGCGCGGTGAAATACCCGTCGAGCGGTCTTCTGTCCATGTCTCCCGGCATCCGCAACCATAGGCGGGCCGTGTTCATGGTAAAGGCCTCATGCATGGCGCAGGCCAGCGGTGCATCAGCGTTGAAGTAGAACGGGAGCTGGCTGAGATCGACACGGCTCCAGTCGGCGAGATGACTGCAGTTAAAGCGCAGCGTGATGACCGAACGGCCATCTGGATCGGTCGCCAGTTGGGCACTCTCAAGCGACAATGGCTGAAGGGTAATCTCTTTGGTGGTGGTGTACCGGCAACGCGTGCCTTTCTCACCGATCGGCCGCGAGTTCACCTCAAAGCCTTTGACGATGCGCATCTGCTCTTTCATCTCACGCCAGTCAGGGGTGAATTCCACCACCGACATGGACGGAATGGTACGCAGGTAATGCGGCCACAGCAGGCTGACCAGCCCTTCGGTCAGTTCAGGCAGGTCGTCATCGAGCTTTTCGCGCAGCCGGCCCATCAGGAAGGCAAAGCCCTCGAACAGCCGCTCCACGTAAGGGTCGCGCGCCCCTGCTTTATCGAGATTGAGCATTGCCGCCTGCTCGGGGTGAGCACGCGCAAACTCTTCACCGGCTTCCAGCAGATATCGCATTTCAGCGTCATAATAACGCAGGGTTAAATCATCCATATTTATTTCTGCTCAATAATTGCTGAATGAATAGTATTATCTGAATAAAATTGTGCTGATGATGTTCCTGAGGAAAGGAACATCTTATTAATTACCACGCTGCCCACATACCGATGGTGGTAGTACATACTCAGTGGCCATCCCCGGCATCCATCAGGACGGCCGGTGCATTTCACATAGCCTTTACTCTCAAGAGTCGAAGTGTACGCAAACGAAAAGATGACAGAACTGACGATAAAAACACCTACCAGACCAATAAATACTCTGCTTGTTTTTTTACATTTAATAACCGCCTGTTCCTCGCCGTACCGCATAGCCAAATACCAATATATACATGGAAATATCAGAATAATCGGAATCATTAGCAAAGCGGAAACTGTTGGTGAAAATACAATGTCACTTCCAAACCCAAATAACTCACTATATGCATCAATTGCGAACCACAAAGAGCCTATTGAGGAAACACACCAAATAATAAGGTTACCAAAAAATCTATGTTTAGGACTCATAAATCAATCACCTGCGATGTTAGGTCGTCAATGTATGACGCAGATAGACGGATCTTTAACATAGCGGGTTGCAGTTCCTGCCATCCAGCCCGAAGGAACACCATTACAACGGAGATATCCCTTGTTGAGCAATTCTTTGGGGTACAAACAGGAAAATAACACTCCTAATACTACGATAGCAATGCAACTCCACTTCAAATAAGAAACATAATTATCCATTGTTTTGAAAGCAAAATCCTTCCCCTTAACAATCATCAGAATAAAATAAATAAGTGGAAAAATCATCACAACAGGCAAGGCAATTAATGCAATGCTTAACCATGAGAAAACAATGCTATCTTCGAAAGAGAAGTATGACTGAAATATACTATTTCCAAGATAAATACTCAGCACGCATAAGCCGAGGATTATTACTATAGCAAGAAAAGGTCGGATTTTTTCTTCAAACATCAGTACAATCTCCGTTGAATACTCGTCAGATTATCCCGAATATAATTTCGAACCTCCTCAATAATCACATTCTTTCCTCTAATTAACATTTGCTCAGCAAACATTGCCCCAAGATCCAGTAATCCCTGTTCAGCCTCTCTGGCTTTGTTTGCAAATTCTTGTTGTGCTGACTCTATATAGGCTACAACCTTGTCAGTCGCACCAAATTTTTCATCAAGAACATTTAAGGTAATGGCAGCAACACCACCAACGACGACAACTATTGCTAAGTTTGCAACGATCCATGGAGTTACCAGAACCAGTCCCCCCCCCCAAACGACAGCAGATGCTATACCAATTTTAACTGCATCTGTTGCCAGACTACCAATAAATTCAGCGAAGGAGGTTTCATCATTCATAATGTAATCGATAGTGCGATATGCTGCAGCCACATAAAAAGTTAATCTTGCACCTTCTATGATCGATTTCGCCAGACCATACTTGCCTATGCCTATATCTACAACCTTAGGGTTCTTTGCAGAAAAAACTGGCGCATTTAATATTTTCCTAACCCCTGGGTAGCCACTGATTTTAATCAATTCTGTGCCTTTATGATTCACATATACCGTGGCCTTTATCCCAAAACTACCTAACTGCCCCACCAACATGGATGTTGTGACGACATCCTTTATATTTGTACCATAGTTAACAATTATTTGACCTGGTGTGCTTTCAGTTATCGCAATCCAACCGTATTTCCACGCCCCCCAGGATGACAATATCTCAAACACTTCGGGTAAAGTTAGTAACATGATGTCTTGGTTATTTTTCTTAAACATCATTCTTAACTTTTCATCAGGTAAATCATGTGTGTTTTTTAACACAGGGTAATCAGATACGAATCCCGTTGGCTTTTGCTCACCGGTCAGATAACCAGGCAACTCAGGAGAAGTCTGCGCCGGGGCCGCTGTAAAGCCTGCTGCCGATTCCCCAGCGGAAGCTCCACTGCTCTTCTCGTATGTATCATCCATCATTGATGGAATAAACCTCGCCTTGCAGGGGCAAGTACTATAGCTGTCGAGGGTTCCGGCCATTCGCCGGTCATGAATAGTATCGTTGTCGATGCCGCCGGCTATCTTGAATAGTCCGGCATGCTTCCCGCAGGTCACACTGTCCTGCTCCCGCGCTACAGGTTTATCAAACAGAGTGTGATCCTCTGCGCCCGTGGTGATTTTCCCGCCGCAGGTCGTCTTGTCGCCCTGCACCAGGTAAAAGCCTTCTGCTGCCATATTTTTCCCTTTAGCTGAATTCTGTCCGGGTTATCCGCAAAGCACTGCACTGCTGGCCGGATCGAGCGCAATCAGACCGGACAGAAGCAAATCCATCTCGGGCTGAAGCCGTGATTTATCAGTTTCACTTCGTGTGGCTTTCATACGCAGCAGTCTGAGGCGACGTGATTTCACTTCAAACAACAGCGCAGGAGTCCACTGTGTGAGGGTGATTGACTGTGCTGCACCATCGAGCTCACCCAGCAAATGCAGCGCCAGTTCATTCTTACCTTTCTGCTCGGCCACACGGGCCATCAGCAAACGCAGCAGCCATTTGTCTTTCGTGGAATCCGCACCCGGGCGCGTCTGGAGCCAGTGGAGTGTGGCGTCCAGACCGTCAGTGTCCGCTTTCTCCAGGGCTTCCGGCTCAAGGGCCAGGATATCATTATCCGCCTCACTGACAGCACTGACCGGCTCATCCCGCCAGCCGGACATATCGTCCAGCACGCTCTGGTTTATCCAGTTTAGCGTGACCTCATCGGCAAACGGCGTACCGTCATTAAAGGCCAGGGTTTCAAGCCCGGTAAGGCGGCGCAGCAACCCTTTCAGGTCGGCGGCGATGATATCAGCCAGTACATCCTGTCCCGATTTCATCAGGGCCTGGTGGATATACCACTGCAAATCCAGCCAGAGGTGATTGGCGCCACGCGAGAAGGTGCTGTCCGCCTGCTCCAGTATCTCCAGCCAGCTCTGCTGCAGGTACAGGCGTTTGAGCATGGCCCGCTGATCAGCGCGCGGCGGTTCGATGCGCGTTTTCCCTTCGGCATCCGGGGCCGGAATAGCGCTCAGCGTGTCATGACGCAGGCTTTTCATCAGCCGGTGGGCGGCAAGCCAGCCATCGGGTTGATCACGCAAATATCCTGTCAGTGTACGGGCCTGAGCCAGCAAATCCTGACCGGAGATAATGCGACTCAGAACTGGCGCGTCAGGCTCCGTCGTGTGCGTGGAGGTCTGAGACTGTGCCTTGTTACCGGCGTTCTGTGGCACCACAGCATCCACACCACCGGCTTTCATCAGGCGAGATTCCAGCGCACTGTACAAGGTATTCAGTTCTGGCCGTGACGCTTCCGGCTCTGACTCCAGACTATCGCGAATAAGCAGCAGCGCACCGGCAGTGCGCAGGGCATCATCGCGTACCACTTCAGGCCAGAGTGACAGGCTGTCCAGCACACGGGAGCCTGCGAGCCACTCCAGCGCCGGTTTACGGCTCCGCTCGCGCTGAGGATGAAGCTGCATTTCATAGCGCTGTAGCAATCCCGCCAGCAGTTCAAGCCCTTCTGCAAATCCGGTTTCCCCGTCCTGATGCAGACGTGCCCAGCAGTAATAGGTGGCAATCCGGATATCTTTGGCTGTGCTGGTCAGCAGTTTTTCGGTAAGCGTGCAAATCAGCCCGGTATCGATACCGGAAAGCTTATTGACCTCCTCCCGGATACGCTGAAAATCATCGTCATATCCCGGGTCTTCTCCGGTCGGACTGGCGCCATTTATCGGCTCAAGCCAGGCCTGCCAGTTTTCCATGCGCGTCTGCGCCTGTTGTCGCAGCTGCGTGTCGTCAGCCTGACAGGCTACGACCAGATTCTGCAGTGTGCTCATTATTCGACTCCATCAATGTCACTGTTTCCGGCACTGGCCATCAGCGCCTGAGCCGTAGCTGCGCTGTCGACACTGAATATCTGCTCCGGCAGCGTGAATCCGCGCAGATCGAGCAGTGCCAACGGACCTTTTCCGAGTTGTGATCGCAATACCCACTGCAGGGTTCGACCGTCCGGAGCGGTGAAGCTCATCATCCATTGGCTGCGGTCAAGTTGCTGGCGCTTACCCTGGTCCAGCCAGCGAATAAAGCCCCAGGTTCCGCTGTAATCTCCGAACAAGCGTGCGCCAGCGTTGACCGTAGTCCAGGTCAGCATCGTCCCCGGCTTGTAAGTCTCTCCCGGCCAGCGGAAGCTCTGCCAGTCGGCCATCTGATTGAAGTAATGCAACGGCTGGCCATCAATGGTCAGTTGGGTTTCGACCACCTGCGGCACAGGACGCGCCTGCAGCTCAAAGCTGACGCCCTGGCTTCCGTCGGTGAACAGAATGTCTGACAGCTGGCTCAGTTGATTAATCGCCCGCAGGAAAGCCGGGTTAAAACTCAGCCCCTGGCTGTTGACCTTATCCGGTACCCACTGGCTGCCCTCTTTGTGCAGTACCCCGCTGAGCTCTGTGGTCAGGAAGCGCTCAATACGTCCGCTGTCCTTGCGCAAAAACTCAGCCAGCATTGGCAGGGAGGCATCACTTTTACTCGCCGCAAACGGGAAACGCCCGTCAAAGGCGGTGTGCCAGTTCGCCACTACCGAACGGCTCCATTTGTCATTCAGACTCGCTGCCGATGGCTGAAGCACGGTCTCCCAGGCCTGGGTCAGTGGCTGCACAAACATCGTGCTGCCAAAACCGCTCCACTCTTCACCAAGGCTTGCCGAAATCAGACTGCCGTACTGCTGGGTGTCGGTCAGATCCACGCTTTTGCCCTGGAATACGGTCTGCGCCAGAGTCTGCATCATTTCCTGCGGATCAGAGGCGCTGGCCACCTGTTGCAGACGCAGACGCACGCGGGTGATGCGGGTCAGATACGTCTGCAGGCTCAGTGAATTGTCAGCCGACATGACGTTGCTGCCTTTGTTTTTCCCCATCAGCGTCAGCAGTGGGCCAAAGGTTTCATCGAGCGGCCCCTGCGGCCCTGACGCAGACTGGTCAATCGCAGGTTTGTCTTTCCCGCCTACGAGATCTTTAGCCGATTTGATGATGGAGTCCGAAAGGCCTTCGCTTTGCTGACCGGTCTGCCCCTGCCAGGCGATGGTATTCATCAGGGCAATCAGTGGCGACTGACGGACATCACTCATCAGCGTCAGCTGGTCAGTCACGTCAGCAATGTTGTTTGCCGGATTCCAGTGCAGGCTGTTGAGGAAGTTCAGCCAGCTGCCGGCAAAGTCGGTGAAGTAACGTTGCGTCAGACGTGCTTTCAGGGCTTCCGGCGACAGGTCTGAGGAAACCGCTTTCCGGCTGTCGCTCAACACCCAGTCAATTTCATCCCGGCGGGAATTTGCGGCCTTTTCGATAGCCTGCTGAATGCCCCCTTCCCACGCCTGGCGGGTAAACATGCCCGGCACCACTTCCTCGGTGGTGAACAGTCGCCGCGCATCGGTACCGCTGGTCACATCTTCCAGAGAAACATCGGCGAAGTTACGACGCACGGATTTGAGCATGTTCTCATACAGAGTGCTTTCAGCGTTACGCCGCCCGATTTGCTGCAACAACACCTGACGGCTCTGGCTCACCAGCTGCGCATCCGGCGTGATTTTCCACTGTGGCTGTTTTGGCAGTTCGGAAATGTAGAAGGCCCACAAATCCGGTGACAGGCTTTGCCACAGGCCGGTTGAAATGCCCATCCGCGTCGGCTGCACGGCTTTCATGGTCTGAGCGTAATACGCGCCATCGGCTTTATCCGGACGGGCCATCATCAGCCAGGCCTTCAGCTGGTCATAGCCCGGTTTCGCCAGCTGTGCCCGCTGGTCGCTGCCGGGAGCGGAGCCAGCCAGCACGCTGAGCTTCTGCGTCAGGGCGGCATTTGCCGGGTCGCGGATCAGGCGGTTGTTCGCCACGCCGTACCAGGGCAGCATCGCGTCGAGCAGCTGCTGATTATGGTCCAGACCGAAGCGCTGATACCATGGCGCGCCTTCCTGAATACGGTGCTGCAGCCGGCCGGCGTCATTACGCAGGGTATGCAGAGCCGTCAGCTGATAATCCGATACGGAGGGATGCTCCACCAGAGCATGCGCCTGCTGCGCCACAGAGACAATCTGCAGGCGGTTGACCGCAAACGACAGCAGCGTCCCCGCCCCCCAGACACCGATAATGGCCATCAGCGTCCAGGCCAGCGTCTGTTCCCACGCCATACCGACACGGCGGCCACGCACGCGGGTACAGTCATCCACAATGCCCTGCCAGGTTACCGGCAGGGTCAGCGCATGGCGTTGTGATTCCGGGATATATTTCTCAGCGTCGGCAGGTGCAGCACTGGCTGTTTCTCCTGCGGTAGCGGCGGGTTTATTCTCCGGCAGGCTGAACATCAGGCCTCGCAGCGGAACGCGCTGCTGAGAGGCAGCCAGCCATGGCACCAGTTGCTGAGCCCAGCGGCCGATGTCGCCCTCTTTAAGGTGCTGGCCCAGGCGCAGCAGGAAGTCGTGGCCATTGTTCTCAGCGACCTGACTCACGCCCTGCGTTCGCAGGGTCGGCAGCATCAGCTCAAGCTGGCGGGTAATATCGTCGGGCTTAGCACGCAGTGGGAAACTGGCCCCGACCGGCTGCTCAATACGTTTTGCCTGCGACCAGGTGCTGTCGCACAGCTGCCACAGCCAGACCGGGGCGGAATAACGGAGCAGTTCGCTGATTTTTTCCAGTCCGCGTAAATCGTTGTCGCTGATTTGTGGGGTCAGATTAAGCGACTGCGGCATGACGCGGACAATACCGTCCAGTGGACGCCCGCGACGCAGTTTACGCAGCGCGGCGTATTTTTCCTTATCGGGCTCAGCAGTCAGACTGCCGCCGTAAATCAGAACGGTACGGTTACCTTCAAGCCACTGGTTTTCCTGCAGGCCAGGTACCAGTAGTTCGATTGCCGCCTCATCGCCAGTGATTAACAGCAGACGGGTTTTACGACGCCAGTAAAGGCCAATACGGGAGCGGAGATGTCCCCGGATCTTGTTACACATGACCACCGCTGGGTGAACAGGCGCTTTATCATTTTCCCGCTTCTTTTTCTCATCATCACCGTTGGTGTTGTCGACAAGCTTATTAAACTCCTGTTTGCCGGCATTGCGTACCGCCGCCAGAAGCACTACGGAAACGATAAGGGCGCAGCCTGAAATACATCCGCCGGCAATAAGCCAGTAAATTTGCTGCTGACTTCCGTCTTCAATCCCGGCTATATCCGGATGCTTCCAGACCATGAAAGACATAACGGCTAACAGCAAAAAGAAAATCAATGCGACAGCAAGATAGCGGCCTTCCGTAGTCTTGGGTGCTAAAGGTAGCTTCACGGATCCATCTCCTGTCGGGAAGCAATTGGGGTAATGAGCGTGCTCCACAGCACATTCTGTGTGGTATCACCGCAGATAATCATCTGTGGTAACTGAGTTTGTCGGGCGATTTCGGTGGCGGCAGCGATAGCCAGCCAGGGGGCCGCGGCACCGGCATGTCCCATAGATGTATCGAGCGAAATGACGGCTTCGTCCTCTACAGACTGCGCAGGGTGCACATTCTGGCACTCAATAACTTCTGCACGCTGCTCACCTGTCAGCCCGGCAAGCCATAAATTTTTGACGATATTTTCTTTGAGCGGGACGTTATAGGCAGCCATGTTCATCCCCTCCCTAAGCTCACCGGTTGGAGCAGCATCTGGCCGATGGAGCAACGCGAGAGGTTCGAGTGCCTCCTGGGTCAGGCGGTTGCCAAGAAGCAGAGTAACGGCTGCTTCAGCAGTATTGTTTGAAACAACCGGATCAATCTGGAGGCCAACAATCAACAACATCGCATCATCTTTGATGCGGTGATCCAGCCAGTGGTTGACTACCCCCGGCCCATTGCTGTCTGTGTATTCAAGCGCGCAGGTTATGCCACTCTCCTGCCAGGCTTCCTGCCAGATATTTCTGACAGCAGGGAATGGCAGAGATGACGAGACATCAAGGATGACAACAAGCGAAGCGTTCTCAGGAAACTGGCGAACTGGAAGATCGGCAATCAGCTCTGAAAACAGACGTGAGATAACTAATCCAGGAGTATCTTCTGGTTCTGCCGTAATACGGCTCAGCCTCCTGCTTTTTTCGCCTTTCCAGTCCGACTGCGAAATGATAATGCTGTGATTATTGAGCATATCATCAGCAACAGAAAGCTGTTCGTCTTCCTGATGGGCTGTAATAAATGTCGTATTCAAAACCTGAAGTGCACGACGAGCCCTACGGGTCTCACTTAGGATCCATTGCTCCCGACGCCGGTCAAAACCATTCGCTTTACTGTCCTGTAATGACCAGGCCCACATGCGAATTGTGAAACACACAATCCACACAACTAATGGTGTGCCAATGGCCAACATCCAAAAGTGACTGTTATCGATGTATCGTCCGAATATCCGCATAAAGATCACGCTGATGACCAGCATCGCCACCAATACGGCAAGCCAACGGGATATTTTAGGTGGAACTTGCCGGGGATAACATTTCGGAAGGTCTTTCAGGGAATACGACATTCACACGCTCATGCTTTAAAATTTCCAAATTTTAACTAAAGCTAGTCACCATCAAATGAAATACTCTCAAGCAACTTCAACATTTCTTTAGATAGATCTTCACCTTTATCATCCGAAGAATTAACACCAGAACCACATAGGGCATTATTTTTATGTATCAAACAAAAATAAACACTCTGACCTAGCGTTCCATCTTTAAGTTTCGCCATGGCATTAACAGCCATAAAACCAGATGCATCTTTGCTTTTAACTTGAAATAGAGACAGATGATTTACCTTCCCATTTTTCACATATGTGGCATCCGGAATTGATTTCCATACCTTATTTTTGTAGTCATAAACAATTTTATTATCAGCGGCACTAACACTGACCCCTTTGTTGTTAACTTGCTGTACATCATATCCTGCTTCAAATGCTTCACCAGAATACAGGCAAGTCCACTCCGATATTGGTGATTTTTTTTTGAAGTACTCATCATCAGACAATGCGGGGTATTTGAAATCACTAAAATGCATATTGCATGCATCAAAACTGGATGACGAAGAAATATCTGCGTTAGAATCTGATGTCAACGCTCTAGTTACTGAGGCACCTTCCACTTTAGCAACTGGTGCTGAAGCCATAGCGAAGGAGCTAACGCTAAGAAAAACTGATATATATAGCAATTTCATAATTTTCACTTCCTATGTTTATATCCTTCCGGGAAGTTCAAAACCAAACTTCCAGAAGCATTCGGGAATTTATTTTCCGTTAAAATTGCAAGGGCAACTCCGTAGGCACAACATCTCGAGTCGAATCCGTTTAGTGAGTGATGATAAAGCGAACCAATCCTACCAGGCAAATTAACTGCGGCACTTGCTTCCCAAAAACTAGGGCTTCGGTAGTAATACTTTGTTCCAAGATTTGTATTAACTGAAACTCTCTCTAAAACATGCTCCTCATCAGCATATTTTGCCATCTTATTTTTCACCCAATAAAACCCCGCACTATCTGCAGCTAGTGTGCTATGTGAATCACTAACAGTATTCCTTAGCTCTATAATTTCTGTTGTAAGCGTAGGGAAATGGCGATCTTGCAATGTAGCATTGGATCTATTCGCAGGAGGTTGTGCTGCAATTGATGCATATGCATCAACCAAACTCTGTTTTAATTGCTCTTGAACTGTTCTACCAATATATTTAAAATAGTTAAGGTAGTTTTCTGGGTTAGTTAATTGCAAAAAGCCACGTCCGTACCATGGGGCGTACCAGAGGTTACTGCCGTTCCCTTCATGAAGCGTACTCAACCACCCGGTTTCTTGTATTGCATTACCTAAAAAACAAGAAACTCTAAATGGAGTATTAATACAATACTTTCTCATGGAGGAGTTTAGATTTGAAATCTGGCTGCTCAAAATCGAGCCCGATGTTCTTAAATTTGTGTTAATAGCTTCCCAGGCAAACCGATTTCTGCCTGATTGGCGTAGAGCATGGCTAGGTACTATTTGTTTCATTTCAGAGAAGCTTAACCACCCACAATTTCTAAAATGGTTAATTATTGCCTTTGGCTCAAAATGCCACAAGCTTCCGCTGCTAAGTTCCCCAATGTCGAAACACAATGCTTCGGCATGAGCCTTGAATTTTGCATAATCTTCTTCCGTCATCGGATCATGCTCTTCACTTCCCGTTTTCAGCCACGAGAAGCGGGTGTCGATCGTACTTTTTTCCCATTCAAACGGGAAATGGCAGATTAGCTTTCCGCACTGGTTATCGAACTCACCATCTTCCTGAAGTTTCTTAATAGCGGCTGAATTACACTGGCTGTCGCTGTCACTATCGTCATCAACCAACTGCCAGCCCGTCCAGTGAGGGAAATCAGCGTCACTAAACTTTTTAATACCGGAATCAGCAAGATTGACTACCCCCTTTCCCCCCGGGTAATTGACCGTCATCCATAATGGCGCATCTGCCGGTACCAAGGTTTCATTGTCCGTGTTGATTACCCGCCCAAAGCGAAGTAATTCGAACCCGGCACTCGGGCTTTCCTTATATTTCCGCATCGCAGTTTTATAGAGATTGTATTCGTAGTCATTACCATCAGCATTAACCAGTGGCTCGCCCAGCAGATCGTATTTCCCGTCAACCTGCGTATTTTTCTGCCGCGTTACCATCGTGCAGTTGCCTTGGGCCAGAGTCATGCTGGCATACAGAGGCGCATTGCTGGTATAGAGCTCAGAAAGTCCGGTGATAGACGTGCTGTTATCTGCGGGGGCCTTGTCATAAAACTTTGTCTGCGGAGGCAGATAAAAGTGAATATCACCGTAAACTGCATCAGTGCGGCCATTCTTCGAAATATCCAGCTCTCCTGATTTCCTGCCCGTCAGCTTGCTGATGTTGTCGTCATCGCAGAAAATCTGGAAATGGAAAGCATTGACTCCATCCACCATGCCCGGAAGGCCTAACGGATCCTTACGGTAAACTTTCTCACCGGCTTTAACAGTTTCAGCCAGCGACTTCAGGTGCATGTATAGGGAGTAGAAAGCCACTTTTGCTTCATCACCGCTACCGATCTCGGTTTCATGCTTTATCAGCACATAACCATCATCACTCCCCTTTGTATTGGGTTTATCGGCGTTGATGTTAAATGGTGCCTGATCGCGCTTGTCTGAGCTTTTGCGGAGTGAAACGACGGTACCATCCGCTATCGCCCGCACGCTCTCAGCAGGTCTCCCTTCGTCAGTCTGACGTATATGTATTCCGCCATGCCACGAACCATGACCGTTAACCGGATACCCACGGCGGTCAACTACGGTCATGACTCTTTCAATCCAGGCCGCATCAGTTTCATGGGCATCTTTCGCTTTCAAAAGCGGTGGGCTGATAATCATAAACTGACTCCTTGTCAGGAAAAGCTGAATTTACTGGAAGGTTCTGTGGTTTCAGGAGCCACATTCGGGAAGTCTTCTGGCTTGTTAGCCTTTTCTTTTCGCCCGTAATGCCCGGCTTTAGTCCGGTACTCCCCCTGTGTGGCTGATTCAATGCCATTGGCATCGAGGGTGATATAGCTTCCCCCCCCGTTGATCGTGACCTGCTTCTTGGCAATAATCTCGATACGATCTTCGGTACTGACGACGCTGATTTCTCCACGAGCGATGAGCTCCATCAGGTCATTCTGTGCCTGGATCCTCACCGGCCCCTGGTTCGCGATGAGCTTGATCCCCAGCTTACGAACAAACACGCTCAGGGCATTACCCACCCCGATGAACAAATTTTTCACCACGCTGACGTCGGCATTTTTACCGGCCGTAGCTATCAGGTTCTGCCCGGCAGAAACCTGCAGATGTTGTCCGCTGGTAAGCGCCATTCCTTCCGGCGCACTGAGCAGCAGTACTGATTTTTTAAGGTCTGTCAGTTGCTGTTCCAGCAGCTTTATTTGCGCCTGGAGATCGGCCGGGTTCGCGGCCGCCTTCTGCGCATCATCGGAGATGGACGTCATCTGCTCCCGGGCATCACCCAGATTGCTGACCACTGGCTGCATCTCCAGCACCTGGCCCTGTGCTTTCGTCTGGCCATCAGCGCTGATGAATATCCCTTTCTGTGCCCGTATAGCTCCCCAGCTGTCGGTTCTGAGCTCAAATCCCTCACCGCGCTTCTGCTTCTCCGCATCCACTAAATGCCCGAGATTCAGCTGGCTCTTGCCGCCGTACTCGGTGGAGACCTTGATATGCTCCTGGTCACGGCTGTCATCCAGGCGGATTTTGTTATTTGCAGGCGTCCGCAGGACATTACGTTTGTAATTGCGGATAGTGACATGGTCACCGTGGGCTGAGTCGTGAAGTACGCCGGAAATGTACGGCCTGTCCGGATTACCGTCCTCAAAACCAATCGCCACTTCGGTGCCTGCCAGCAGCGGCAGGTGCAGGCCGTAAGTGTCGCCCGCATACGGACGGGACTGACGGACCCACAGGCTCTCGAACCCGGTCTCCCAGTTATCGCGGTCGAACAGCATGTTGACGCGGTAGCGACCGTCTTTATCGATGTGGCCGTAGGTGTCATTTTCGGTGGTACTGGTGACACGGGCTGGTAATGTACCGGCCATCACCGGGCGTTTGCCAGATTCCGGGCGGAAACTGAAATCAGTGCTGTCCGGGATGCCGTCAAAGTTGACGCCGAAATCTTCATCACGGCGCGCATGGCTGTGCATCGCCGTGATGACCACGCCCTGAGCAAACACATCGGACACTTCGTACCCGCCGGTGACTTTCAGTACCTGACCCGGAGAAAGGGTCGGACAGCTGGTGATGGCATGAGTCTGCGTCTGGCCATTCAGATAACGCTCATGACGAGTGCGGGCATAAAAGGCCCCGGACTCCGGGGCTGGATTGCGGTCGTAGGTGCTGCCCGCTGTCAGATAGTTATCCGCATAGTGATAGGCATCTCCATAGGTGGTGGCATCCCCGCGAGTCGCATCGACCTGGGTGTTCATGTCAGCCGTGGCCTGACGGTAGTTGTAATCACGGGTGCTGACCTGCTTCTGCACCACGTTATGATGGCTCTCCATGCCCCAGACCGAGTCTACCCCTTCCGAATGCTGTCCTGATGGCGGAACCGAGGGCAGCGTCAGGCCTTTTTCATACCCCTGCTGACCGTCATAAAACTCCACCACGTCGATGTTCAGGCGCGTATCAGTGGTAAAGCGGAACCAGATACCGACCTCACCCAGCAGGCGGGTAATAAAGTGCAGGTCATCCTCGCCGTACTGCATCACCTGTTCACGACGCGGGTACTCTTTTGAGAGTGAGAACAGAAAATCCTGACCGCGCAGGTTGTGACGCTCGCGCAGAATTTTTTCCACGATTTGTGGGACCGACATGTCCTGATAAATGGCGTTCTGGTGCGAACGATCGAGCAGCGCCAGGCGTGGCTGCAGCGTCAGGGCATAATGGGTTTCATCTTTTGAGGTGTTGAGACGTTCAAAGCCGCTCACCACTCCCTGAAGAGTTCGCACGGCCTGCTGCATTTTGATGCCGTAACCCTGGTCCACCGGGGCCTGCAGCGTCAGGGAGGCTGCTTTCATCAGCATTATTTCTTTGCTGATGGCATGGTCAGCGCTGGTGAATTCAATACGGTAGCTGAACGGCGTGCTCAGGGCTTCATCACCTTCAAACGCCAGTACATCGAGCTCTGCGTCACATCCCTTCACTGCCAACTGGTGATGGTTGTGGCTGAATCTGATCGGGGGATTACTGCTCATACGTGCACTCCTTGTGTACGGTCAAACTCCAGCCCGATACCCTCTTCCTCACTCCAGCTAAGGCATAGCGACTGTGGTTTCTGTTTCGCAGCCATGTGGGTCAGCAACTGCTGACTCAGCACCGGCAGAATTTGTTGATTAAGCAGACTGTCGACGTTGCGTGCGCCGGTGTCCGGCAGCAGGCAGGCGACAGTGAGTGCGTCATACAGGCTCTCATCAATCTGCGTGGTCAGGCCGTAGTGACGATGTAAGCGCTTGCTGACCTGTGACAGCTTCATTTCCACGATGGTACGCATGGCCGCTTCGGCCAGAGGGCGGTAAATCACGGTCTGGAAACGGGCCAGCAGTGCCGGCTGGAAGTGGTCGCGTAAAATCGGGCGCAACAGCTCGTGCAGATCCGCTTCGGTCGCTTCCGGCTGTTCGTCCAGCAGCTGCATCAGGTGGTCGCTGCCGAGGTTGGAGGTCATCAGGATAACGGTGTTACGGAAGTCGATTTCACGCCCTTCGCCGTCGCGCATAAAGCCGCGGTCGAAGACCTGATAGAACAGGTTCATCACGTCGCGGTGAGCTTTCTCCACTTCATCCAGCAGCACCACGCTGTACGGACGCTTGCGCACGGCTTCGGTGAGAATGCCGCCCTGACCGTAACCGACGTAACCCGGCGGTGAGCCTTTCAGCTGAGAAACGGTGTGCGGCTCCTGATACTCGGACAGGTTGATGGTAATCAGCGATTTTTCACCGCCATACAGCACGTCCGCCAGCGCCAGTGCGGTTTCTGTTTTACCCACCCCGCTCGGGCCTACCAGCAGGAACACGCCCTGCGGGCCGTTTTCTGACGTCAGACCGGTCTTCGCCGCGCGCAGACGCTGAGCGATAGCCTCAAGAGAAATATCCTGACCGACGACACGCTGGCCGATTTCATTTTCCAGGGTCAGCAGCTCAGTCTGCTCATCTTTCATCAGGGAAGAGAGCGGCACGCCGGTCCAGTCGGCAATCACGTTGGCAACCGTGCGGGTGTCCACATCCACCTGAACCAGCACGTCGCCCTGTTGTGCCTGTTCGAGCTGCTGCTGCAGGTCGGAAATCTCCGCCTGCTGGCTGATGTCCTGGCGGCTGACCATCAGCTGCTGCGCCAGCGCCTTTTCAGTGCTGAAACGCACTTCCTGCTCTTCAATACGCGCATCCAGTTCAGCCCGCTGCTGCTCGATGGCACCCAAGCGGTCACCATGGCGGTTGCTGCCGGCGGCGATATCTTCCAGCAGCGCCTGCTCTTCCAGTTCCAGCGCGGTCAGCTGTGCTTTCAGACGCACAATTTGTTCCGGCACGGTATCGAGACTCATGCGTACGCGCGCGGCAGCAGTGTCGAGCAGGTCAACGGCCTTATCCGGCAACTGACGACCGGTCAGGTAGCGACGGGACAGCGTAACGGCCGCACGCACAGCATCGTCAGTGATGTGTACGTTGTGGTGTTCGGCGTAGCGGGATTTCAGGCCACGCAGCATCAGACACGCGGTGTCGTCATCCGGTTCGTCGACCTTCACCATCTGGAAGCGACGTTCCAGCGCGGCATCGCGCTCGAAGTACTGTTTGTACTCGCTCCAGGTGGTCGCGGCGATGGTGCGCAGTTCGCCGCGCGCCAGTGCCGGCTTCAGCAGGTTCGCGGCGTCTGCGCCACCGGCCTGGTTACCAGCCCCGATAATGGTGTGGGCTTCGTCGATAAACAGCAAAATCGGTACCGGCGATTGTTGTACCGCATCAATGACGTTTTTCAGGCGCTGTTCGAACTCGCCTTTCACGCCAGCCCCAGCCTGCAACAGGCCGAGGTCAAGGGTGCGCAGAACAACCGGCTTAAGAGATTCCGGCACGTTGCCCTCTGCTATACGCAGCGCCAGGCCTTCAACCAGTGCGGTTTTGCCGACACCCGGTTCGCCGACCAGGATCGGGTTATTTTTACGGCGGCGCGAGAGAATATCGACCATTTGGCGGATTTCGGTATCACGGCCGAATACCGGGTCAATTTTGCCCTCTTTCGCTTTGGCGGTGACATCGAGGGTGAATTTATCCAGCGCGTTCTGCAGCGCCGGGTTCAGTTCGCCCTCTTTCGGCTCTGCACCGACCGGGCGGCCCACAAACTCCACGTCACAACCATGATTCTGCGCCAGCTCTTCTTCGTGCTGCGCTTCCGGGCGCTCGTCAGACTGTGCATCCAGCAGCGGGCGCAGGCGGGAAAGCTGGCTCATCCCGAGCGTCAGCAGTGGCCACAGACCGTCGCAGTGAGCAAGTCGTGGATTTTCCGTCAGCGCCATCAGCAGGTGTACACTACGGATACTTTCCTCTCCGGCTAGTGAGGCCTGCATCCAGGCTTCCTGCATCAGTTTCTGAATATCGGCGGACAGCTGCGGGCGGCTGCGTACCGAGCGCGGTTCATTATCCAGCCAGCCGAGTAAATCCTGCCACAGTGCATCCATATCCCACTCGTAGCGCCTGGCCAGTACTGTCAGGTCACCTTCCCCCTGTTCGAGCAGCTTCAGCAGCCAGTGCTCCGGCAAAATTTCCGCATGGGCACGGGTCTGGCAGAGCGAAGCCGCCCCTTCCATCGCACGGGCACAGTAAGGGTTCAGACGTCGCAACAGGATGGCTGGATTTTCCATGAATCTCTCTCTTTGTCGGTTCCTGGACACGCTACCGCCCATCGCTGTTTCCCATGAAGGGGACCAAAGCGCATACGGTCGGGCTGGCAGTTTGTGGGTTTCTTTGCTGAAAGCCCGTTTCATACAGGCACTCAGCAAAAAACTGCGGACAGGAAACCCCGTCCGCATCGGGCTTACGCGGTGGCGCGTTCGTTCCAGGAATCGGAATGAATGATGTTGCCGTCTTTGTAGGTCCAGGTGATTTTTTCGTAACGCAGCTCAATGCGCTCAAGGTGGTTGTGCTTCTCTTTAGAAGGATCCTTGATGTCATACATTTCAGGATTCACTTTCACCACTTTCACGTTTTCCAGTTTGGTGTTGAAGTACTCCACTTCCTGGCCCGCGTCGTTGATTTTGTACCACTTGAATTCCGCAGACTTGAGGGTCTGACCGGTNTCAATGCGCTCAAGGTGGTTGTGCTTCTCTTTAGAAGGATCCTTGATGTCATACATTTCAGGATTCACTTTCACCACTTTCACGTTTTCCAGTTTGGTGTTGAAGTACTCCACTTCCTGGCCCGCGTCGTTGATTTTGTACCACTTGAATTCCGCAGACTTGAGGGTCTGACCGGTGGTCACAGCCTTGTACAGGTACGGGCTGGACGAGTCGATTTCCTTGGTGAACAGGAACGGGGTGTGGATACGGGTACCGGTCAGCTTGCCGGTGTTGTTGTCAGTCGGGATGTACAGGTTATGCACCTGAGCGACAACTTCGATGCTGCCTTCACGATCCTGAACGTCCACAGAACCTTTAATGTCCGCGCCGCCGTCGTCTTTCAGCCAAAGATAAACTGGAATTGCCATGGAATTACTCTCCATTGTGTTGTGATGCGCCATCATCCTGCGATGACGCCTGGGTGTGGCCCGGTATCTGACAGGCATTGGCCTGCGGTACCAGACTGATTTCGACACGGCGGTTGAGCGCGCGCCCATCCGGGGTGTCATTGGTTGCGATCGGACGGCTCTCGCCATAGCCCTGCACCGCAAAACAGCTTTCCGGTACATCACCGGTATCACGCATCCAGTTGCGCACCGCTTCGGCACGCCTGAGTGAAAGCGTCTGGTTAAGTTTTGGATTGCCGGTGTTGTCGGTATGCCCGGCGACCACAATCAACCAGCCCGGCTTCGCTTTGATACCGACCAGTGAGTTGACAAGCCATTTGGTGGAGCCAGCCTTCAGCACGGATTTGCCGGAATCGAACAGCGACATGCTGTCGAGGCGGACAATTTTCGGTACCGGTTCAGGTTTCGGCTGTGGTTTAGGTGGTGGCGGTGGAGGCACGTACGAACGGATCGCATCCAGCACAGGCATTCGCAAACTCTCCCCCTGATACAGACCAAGGCCCATACGCGCCGGTACGCCATTGCGCGCCTGGTCATCCAGCTCTGCTGCATCGTCACGCAGGACAGCAACGGCATCGGCTTTGGGTCCGAAATCATGCATCGGGATACGGTCATAGCGGGCAATATCGAAGCTCACACGCTGCAGCAACTGGTGATTGATCCAGCCACTGCTGAGCAGCGCAGCAATGGCCGCCAACGTGAAAATCCCGAGCGCACAACGGAAGGTTCGCCCACGTGGCGTCAGGCCTAGCCCTTCAGGCAGCAGCGGCAGGATAAAATCCGGGAAGGGGGAGATAACCGTACTGTCCGTTCCAACCGGCTGCCAGCCCGCCACCTGCTGCATCGCAGTGTGACGGGAAAGCCATGCAGTCCAGGCAGATGTGGCCAGACTCCCGGCAAGGATCGGCCCCATTCCCCACAGCACCGCTGTAGGTGCAATGACAGGAACGTCGGGGTTCTCATCCATAAAGACTGCTTTGACGTGCTGATGGAACCAGCTCATCAGGCTGTTCATCAGCACCTGTTGCTGCATCGCAGGCGACCCACCGGTGGTAACCCATGCAGCGATTGAACTCGGCGCTGAAGATTCACGCCAGACCCTCACCCCTTCCCCCGGGATAGCCGCCTGCCAGAGCAGATCATTCGTCATCGCGCTGCCAACCTGGCCATTCAGAACCAGCGGCACGGAATGCCCGGTTTCTTTACGCAACTGGCTGATTTGCCATCGCAGGGCCAGCAGACGGCTGGTAAGCGCTTCGCTGTCGGCGTGTTTCTGCGGACAGACGCTGACCATCACCGACAGCTGGCGACCCCAGTCAGGTCGCAACCACAGTACCTGGCGGGCGGCCTGTTCCAGATCCTGATGATCCTCCACGCGGATCCAGCAACCCTGCGTGACCGTAAGCACCGGTGACTGCTGTGGCCAGGCCAGAGGCAGATCGCCACAGACCAGCACCACGGGCTGACGATAAGTGGCTTCCGGGAGGTCATCCAGACGCAGGGTGGCGTCATGCTCCGCACGACGACTGGCGACATACAAGAACGCCAGGATAAGCCCCAGCATCGCCAACAGAACAAGCACAGAAACCAGTCGGGATACCGGCAGGAAACTCAGGCAGACCACTGCACTCAGCAGGGCGGCCCACAGCGCAAGCCCGCGCTGTTGTGCAGGACTCATTTCACAGCTCCCGGTAGCAGGGTCAGCAGTGTCTGATCCAGCCAGTGGCTCAGTCCCCACCACAGCGCAGCAACCACCACCACGCTCAGGCCAACTCGCACGGGCCATGACGCCAGCCAGCCGCCCATTCCACGCCCGGTACGACTTTCCGCCAGGACAGGATGGGTTTGTGGATAACTGAACGGCGTGACATGTTCACTGAGCGCGTTGACGAGTTTCTGGCGCTCCGGATCGTTCAGCGAGCGGAAACTGCCGAGGAACCCCAGCATCATGACCCGCTGAAAGCAGGTCACTACAGCATGATCAGGCGCCGGTTCACGCAGCACATCGCGCATCCGATCGCACAGCGTATCACCGGCATCCATGGTGCCGAGGAAGTGTCCCTGCAGGGGAATGTCATACCACTGCACGCAGGCATCATCCTCCACACCGCGGCCTTTGACAGCTTCATCAAGCAGCGCACACTGTGCTGTGAGAATATGCTGACAGCTGGCTTCATCGAGTTCGCTCGCTTTCAGCTCACGCTGTACACGTTCGACATCAGCAATGCAGCGCTCCCACAACGTGCGCCCTTCTCCATCCTGAAACTTCGGACCGTGACGCAGGCTGATTACCTGCAGCCAGGTGTCCTGCAGCAGGGCATCAATATCAATGGACGCGGCCGGGCCGCGTTTGCGCTCACTCATGTTCTCAGTACCGCAAAGAGTTCAAGTTCAGGCTCGCCGAGCATGCCCGGAACGTAAAACATACAGGTCCCACTCTGGAGCATTTCTGTGGCCAGAGGATGAGAGACATCGAGGCTGAAATACTGGTTTTCCAGACGCAGTGGAATGGCGGCCGGCACATGACGCAGCGGCGTAAGCGGCACACCCACCCGTGAAGAATTGACGATACTCCTGACATGATCCGGACTGCCGACCTTGCACTGGCGCGGGAACTGTTCCTGCAGCTGTGCCACCGGCATCGGTGATCGTACGGAGAGGTAGTAATCCGCCCCTTCCCGAAGACGTGGGTCATGCAGACGCGCCTGCCAGAAGTGAAGCCGGGCATCATGCTCAAGCTCAATCGCCACCACCCGCGACGGCAGGCTGGCTTCCAGCAGGTCGCCCAGCAGGTCAAAGAGTGGCGGGAAGACGTTATTCAGCTGCTCATGCTGCCAGACAGGAATGGCACTCACCTGGTGTTCCAGCGAGAAGGTCAGCAGGCTGCCCGCAAGGCGCGCCAGCTCCGGGTACAGACGCTCCGGTGGACTTTGCGGGTGACGCTGAAACTGTCCGAGCACAGGTTCTGCACTGTTCAGGGCATTGAGAAGCCAGAACAGAGACACATCCGCCACGGCAAAATCGGCCATGCGCTCGTTACTTTCACGACGCATATCCATCAGGCGGCTCAAACGGGCACGCAGTTGCGTCATCAACTGTTCCAGTTGGGTCACCAGCCAGCGGCTGCCCTGCAGAGCCAGCAGTGGCGGAAGCCAGGTTTCATCGAGTGCCCAGCTCCCCTGTGAATCCTGCTGCAAACGGGCAACCGGACAGGTCAGATAATCACTGTTGTTCTGATGGGCGAAACGCAGCGTCAGCTCTGGCTGCATCACTGCAATCTGGCGGGTATCGTCCCCAAAGGTGTTGCGGACATCCCGCCAGCGCTGGCGATAACGCACAGGGCGCTCGGCCACCTCATCGGGTTTGAGGCAGTTGCCGCCATTCGCCCGCAGCAGCGGCAGCGCCAGAACCACCACCACTTCATGTGATTCGCCCTCAAGCGCCAGCACCGGCGGCAGGGAGTCGGCATTATCCGTGTCGATAAGCGTGCCGTCGGGGAAACGGATGTGCAGATGACGGGCCTGCAGGCGGCCCAGTTTCAGTGCATCCGGTTCGAAAGTGGCNTGTGATTCGCCCTCAAGCGCCAGCACCGGCGGCAGGGAGTCGGCATTATCCGTGTCGATAAGCGTGCCGTCGGGGAAACGGATGTGCAGATGACGGGCCTGCAGGCGGCCCAGTTTCAGTGCATCCGGTTCGAAAGTGGCCTCAATCATTCCCCAGGGATGGGAGAGTCCCAGTCGGGCAATGCATTCCGCGGACCAGGCCGCGTACGCGGCCTGTTGCTGGAAGTGCTGGGGAGAAACCATCACACCCCTGCCCCATAACGGTTGTTCCGTTTTCATTGGCTTCCTGCCTTAGCTTATGACTTGGCTTTCGGCATCTGGGAAACCAGTGACAGATTGACGTCCATCCCTTCCACCTGGAAGTGCGGGATCGCATACAGCTTCACACGGAAGAAGCCCGGGTTGTCCTCAATGTCTTCCACCACCACTTTGGCGTCACGCAGTGGGTGAGAGGCCTGCAGCTCGTCGCCCGGGTCGGTCATTTCGGTCACCAGACTGCGTACCCAGGTGTTGAGCTCAAGCTCCAGCAGACGACGGTCTTTGGTTGTGCCGATATTTTCACGCTGAATCAGCTTCAGGTAGTGTGCAATACGCGACAGCAGGAAAATATACGGCAGACGCGCGTTGATACGGCTGTTGGCCGTGGCATCCGCTGTGTCATACAGGGCCGGCTTCTGGGTGGAGTTAGCGCTGAAGAAGCAGGAATAATCTCTGTTTTTATAGTAACTTAATGGAATAAAGCCCAGGTTCGCAAACTCGAACTCACGGGTTTCCGGGATCATCACTTCTGACGGGATCTTCACCTGATTGCCGGTACCCAGATCGTACAGATGAATAGGCAGGTCCTGCACGGCACCACCGGCCTGCGGGCCACGAATTTGTACACACCAGCCGTTGTTGATGAAGCTGCGAACCATGTTGGATGCAAAGGCGAAGGATGCGTTAGTCCACAGGTATTTATCGTGATCCGGGCCTTTCACTTCTTCCACGTAGTTAAAGCTGCGTACGGGCACGGTATCCGGGCCATATGGCAGGCGACCCAGCACGCGCGGCATCACCAGACCGATATAGCGGGCATCGTCCGTCTCGCGGAAGGATTTCCACTTAATGTACTCCGCACGGTCAAAGTAGTTGCCAATGTCCTTGATGGCCGCCACTTCCTCCATCGAATCCTTGAGGAAGAATTTCGGGCCGGCAGAACCGATAAACGGCATGTGGGCAGCTGCGGAGACTTTTGAAATGTTGCGCAGGAGCGCGACATCCTGCGCAGACGCATCAAATTCGTAAGCGGAAATCAGCGCAGCAATCGGCTCTCCACCCGGAGTGTCGTACTCATCAATATATGTATGTTTATACAGTCCGCTCTGGATGATTTCCGGGCTGTCTTCGAAGTCCTGACGCAGGTCTTCTTTGGACATATCCAGCAGCTCAACCTTCACGTTCTGGCGAAAATCGGTTTTGTCGACCAGGGATTTCACGCCGCGCCACAGGCTCTCCACCGCCTGGAATTCTTCGCTGTGCATTACCGCGTCCAGCTGACGGCTAATCTGGTAGTCCAGCTCCGCGATATGGAGGTCAATCAGGTTTTTGTCGAGTTTTTCAACTTTTGAGCCCGATTTTGTCAGACACTCCAGGAACACCTGCATCCCCGCAGTTAAACGTTCATCCGCAGTTGCATCCGACATCGCCTGCGCGTCCTGCCAGATATCCAGCGCACTCAGCTCAGACACAGGGTTAAGATTAATTTTTTCAAAAAGCGACGCATAAACCCCACCTGCTGCAGGACGTTCCAGCACAACGCTTTCGCCAGCCGCGGCGTTTTCATTTTTTACAGACATGAGCATTCCTTGGTTAATCCGTGATTACCGGGTGACGGTTAAGAGTGTTTTGGGGCCAGGGCTGAAAGTTCGGCTCTGAGTTCTGCGCTTAATGCCGGGTCGAGCAGAATTTTTTCCAGTTCCTTTCGGAAAGCCTGATTGTCCAGCAGGTTCGCTTTTAAATCGCGAAGCAGGTTGCGCATGGAAAGCATTGCCTTCAGCTGAGGGATTTGCCGGGAGACCTGCTCCGGGGTGAAATCTTTAATGCTCTGGAAAGTCAGGCTGATGTTATCTTCGCTGCCGTCATCAGCCAGCGTGTTTTTAACTGTCAGATTGACTTTTGGGGAATATTCGGAGAGTACCGCGTCAAAATTATTTTTGTTCAAGCTAACTTTTTTACGCTCAGACAGTGGTGCAGACTCCTGTCCATTACTGAAATCGCCCGCCACCAGTAATTTAAGTGGGAGCTCGGTTTTCTTGCTGGCTCCCCCCGTGTGCAGGTCAAGCTTTAGATTAATACGTGCCTTTGGAACTTCATTCTGGAAACTATCAGCCATCTCATCATCCCTCGGTTTATTACTATGCGCTCACTAAAACGACATTTCATTACACGCGATAATAGAATAATGATCGACAGGAGATCAAATATACCGATCTTTAATCTTATTTAAGTAAATTCTTAGGAATTTTCCTCTAAATGTTAATAGGGAATTGCACTGTCATGGCAGTAAAATGAACTACCACCAGCACACAAAACAAACATTTATGTCGCAGTAGTAAAAACAAACGGACAATTGTTAATAAAAAGATCTTAAATTGATTTGCATCAATATCAGGGGAATTAAAATACCCATGCTTTTTAAAGATATGGTTTTAGATCAGAAAGAGATAAAAGGTTCAGAAAGTCATAGCTTTGCTTCATGTGGGAAATACAGCAGTAGCGATAAGGAAAACATCAGGAACAAAAGCGGTTTCATGTCCCGGAAGAAAACGTTTCATTAACTATCAGAGCTGTATGGCGATCCTGTCAGGCTTCAGCACGACAGCAGGGAGTGCATGGGCCAGGAAAACCGCCATACATGCTGACAGGTTGCCCGTCACCTGAAATTCAACCAGCGCAACCAGTTTGCCTTCATTAGAAAATCCATCGGTCAGTGCCGATTTTCTTACCAGCAGCGCATCAATATCACGATATTCTTCAGTCAGGGGTTCAGTGCCCCACTCCCGGTCACTCACCACTGCATTGACCCAGCCCTGCGATTTAAGCTGTTCAATTGCGTACGTCAGCCGGTACAAATCCGACTTTGCAGACACAGGTCCGGTGCACGAAGACCAGAGATATTCCAGACGACTGAGTAAGCTTGCGGCAAGACCTTTCCGGCGCCCCAGCACCACCAGACTCTCAATATCGGATGCGATTGCACGCGGAAACCGTTTTTGCTTATACGCAACAGTCAACCAGCGCATCAAAAATGCATGCGTACTGAGCGGCGACAACGCATGACCATACTGCTGTGCGGTACGTAAGGCGACAAGGGCACACCATGCAAAATGTGCCAGTGCCGTGACTATTTGTTCCGGGGGTAAGGTATCGTGAGCTTTTTTCATTCAGAAATTATATCGGCGCAGCAGACTTCGGGGAAGACCGGGAGAAGGTTCGTATTTTCAGACCTACATTAACGACTATCTCCTTTACTTATCCAGGTCATTATCTTCATGGACACACCACACTCGTTCGGGCCATCATAACGGGAGATGCCATTTCATTCACTCTGGTCTGTAGCTGACTAAATGACTGTGAAAATGAACTCTTTTCGGTGCGATTGATATTGAAAGACGTCATCCTGGTGACGTTGTTATCAGCATGCATCACCGTGCACCATGCGTCTCTGAGTAACCCGTTCATCTCCTGCCATACGACCTCATCGTGCCAGGCCCCAAGCGTATCAAGATTCATCAACAGCACCATTTTACACTCTGGCGCACTGACAGACTCCCACATCCAGCGCAGTACTGTGGGAGGTGAAGGACGGCGTGCCTGCTGGCACTGGCGCGAATATTCGCCGGTCCGCTGCCAGACTTCGGTGTGAAANCGCAGAATCAATGACCGGTATTCGCTCATGGCTTCACAATACGGCAATTTCAGCGTTAAGCTGAATGCCGCCAGTCGCGGGTAATGGTCAACAGCCTGTTGCAGAAATGCTCGCGTACTGAAGGCATCCGCGCTGACAGCATCGGACGCCCGTGTGTAAGAATGATTCACAATACAAACTCTCTTTGGGTTAAATCAGGGAGAACACCGCCTCTACGGCGGTATCGGGTTCATAAGGATGGGGGGACTATCCGGAACTGCAGATATAATTTATCTGCCAGTTAGCCTCTTCGATGCTGTAGATACCGGTCTGGCACCGGTAACAGTGCTTCACGCCCTGATAATGGNCAAACTCTCTTTGGGTTAAATCAGGGAGAACACCGCCTCTACGGCGGTATCGGGTTCATAAGGATGGGGGGACTATCCGGAACTGCAGATATAATTTATCTGCCAGTTAGCCTCTTCGATGCTGTAGATACCGGTCTGGCACCGGTAACAGTGCTTCACGCCCTGATAATGGTCACCGCACCACACACAGTACCAGGACAGCGTCATCACCGTTGCATCCAGTCCGTTGAGCATATTGCGCAGCTTCCTGTGCCGGGCCTCAGCTTTCACTTCCGGGTCAAGATGNTCTTCGATGCTGTAGATACCGGTCTGGCACCGGTAACAGTGCTTCACGCCCTGATAATGGTCACCGCACCACACACAGTACCAGGACAGCGTCATCACCGTTGCATCCAGTCCGTTGAGCATATTGCGCAGCTTCCTGTGCCGGGCCTCAGCTTTCACTTCCGGGTCAAGATGGGCACAGTTCATCAGCACATCCCGGGCCACGGTCTGCGTATCGTGTTCAAACCACGCCGGGTCGCTGAAAGTGGCGGCATGCAGCACCAGACGACACCCACAGGAAGCACAACTCCATATCTGCCCCGGCGCGCTCATGGCCTCACTGGCCGTCACAAAGTGACCTTCGCGGTCATTTGCAAGGTAACATTTCAGTACGCGCATGCTGTTACCTCTGCAGTATGGATTTCAGCATCAGAGAGCGTCCTGCTGAACTCACCGGTTCGGCAGCTCAGGCAGTAGCGCTCGCCATGGTAATTGCTGTCGCAGCCACTGCAGTGCCAGTCATCCCGGTAAACCAGCGGGCGGGCATGCGGTACGTAACATTTAAGTTGCCGGTTATGACGGGCCTCCTCAGGCTCTGGTCTGACATATGGACAATGCAGCCGCCCGTTATCCGTCAGCATGTCAGTTTGGTGTTCAAAGTAAGGTCGCTCAGTGTTGTATTCAGGATGGTATCGCAGCGCACTGCCACACAGGTGGCAGGTGTAGCGGTCATACGGATACCGTTGTGCCGTTCTGGCTCCGGTGAGACGACCATTACCGTCAAGGGCGATGAAAGATTTGGCGTACATCGTGGTGCTCCTAGCCGCCAGACGACACGCAGGCGTAAGCCGTCCCGGTATGGGCGGCATGGCAGTGTGACTGGCGGGTCAGTTATGCGTTAGCGGAAGATGATTCGTGGTATTCAGTCTCTGCCAGCCGCCGGGGTTACGATTGTGCAGGCGCTACAGAGGTGCGAAAACAAACGGGGCAGGGTCTGGCACCGCAATACTGTCGCTGGCAATGGGAACACTTCCAGCGCTCCGGGATATTCAGTGGTTTAGTACGACGTTGTTTTTCCATTCAGATAGTCCCTCTGCTCAGACGCCACGGGAATCGGTAATGCGCTGTCGCATCCAGGATTCCACCTCGCTTTTGAACCAGCGGGAACTGCGCCCTAATTTAATCGGTTTCGGGAACAGCCCGTCGCCAATCAGCTTATAGAACCACTTGTCCGTCATACCGGTGTACGTGGTGATAAAGGTCATGTCGATAAGCGGGTCCTGAGCTGAAAGCCGTGTGTCAGGACTGGCATTAATGTCCGAATTCGTCGTGGTCATGGTATTTTTCTCCCTCTGAGGATATGGCTGTCGGGAGAGTCCGGTGGTGGTTGAATTATGGGGTTACCGGTTCGCCTCAGAGGATAGGGGAACGTTGTAAAAAATTACCAGGCCCATACCATCAGGCCTGGTAAATCGAGGTATGTCTGACTCAGCCGCGGCTGCAACCGAANTTTTCTCCCTCTGAGGATATGGCTGTCGGGAGACGTCCGGTGGTGGTTGAATTATGGGGTTACCGGTTCGCCTCAGAGGATAGGGGAACGTTGTAAAAAATTACCAGGCCCATACCATCAGGCCTGGTAAATCGAGGTATGTCTGACTCAGCCGCGGCTGCAACCGAAGTTACGTTCACCATCACCGGTGACTTTGGTTTCGCGTTTGGCAAGATAAGCGGCCTGTGCCACCGCCTGTTGAAGCTCTGTGGTATTACCACGCGTCAGCCAGGACACCGGGCTCTTCGGGAAGCGGGCCAGAACGGCATGCGCCTGTGCATCCACCTTCAGGGCACTGCACCACGCCTGTTTAATCATACCTGCAAGCGAATCCGGGTCTTTGTAATCTCCCGGTCCGCACCACGTATCGCGGTTCAGCAACAGCACCGCGTGGTAATGCTTCTTCCCTTTGATTTCACCAAACTCCCGCGCCCAGACAAAACGNCTGCACCACGCCTGTTTAATCATACCTGCAAGCGAATCCGGGTCTTTGTAATCTCCCGGTCCGCACCACGTATCGCGGTTCAGCAACAGCACCGCGTGGTAATGCTTCTTCCCTTTGATTTCACCAAACTCCCGCGCCCAGACAAAACGCAGCGTGGTCGGCCATACGCGCTTGCCCTCGCGACGTTGACGCGCCTGAAGGGCTGCAATGCGGGCTTTCAGGGCATCGGTGAAGCGGGAGATAACGGCCGCATCGGTGGCCGCTGGCGTATCCGGCAGACGGAGGTCAACACGCAGGGCCAGTAAGCGGGTGTAAGCGTTAAGTGCGCAACTGAAGGTATCGGCGATGCGTTGCTGCCAGAAAAGGTCGTATGTGTAACTCATTAAAATGGACTCCGGTGGGTTATCGTTCATAACCATTACCAGCGCCGTAAAAAATAACTTTTTGCCTTCAGCGGGTCCCTAAGCAGGTCCACAGAGACGGCTGGATTCGATAAAATATCGGGGGTGGCAGGGAGATGTATGCAACGGGTAACAGCACAGAGACTTAAGCCATGAGGTAAATACGAATTAGCAACGATTCTGGCGCAGGGTGACCCGAATACTGCGAAAAACAGTCTTCCCGTTACCGACAAGTCGCGAGCTTCAGTGAACAATGGACATGAACAGATAAGAACCGGAGGGAATGACAATGATTATTGACGTTGATGAAGCACCGGCGATTGCCCTGACGCTTTTGACAGAAACGCTGTCTGGCTGGCAAAAGACCATTCCGCCATCGTGGCCTTCAACATGGCCCGTTGTTGAGCGACTTATTGAACGTCATGATGAGATGAATTCAGCCTACAGGGAGATAGCATCCCATAGTCTCACCAGGCAGCAGTTTTGGGTACCTCTTGAACAGATCATCCATGCCGCCAGCTTTGGAACTGATGAACGTTTTACAGCACTGCGGGATGATTATCGGGAGCTTACAGCCCTGAATGACGATATCAGCGTAATAAGCATGCAACTGGCTGAAATGCTTGAACGACGTTCGGAGCTATGCGAGTACGGCCACTTCCAATGCGATCGTATGCGTAAACTAACGGAATTTATCGATGATGCCGGAGAGGAAAACGGCCATTACCAGTTTTACGTTAAGCCGGAATTACAGCGACTTAACGGTCTCGATCTCAAATACTGGCCCAGCATCGCCGATATCATTCGTAAGCGTAAAGTGAGAGCCGTATTGACGGCTATTTATTGGTGAGATCTACGTTCCAGGGCAGAAGTTCTGCCACTTTGTTCGACGGCCACTCCGGCAGCACGCTCAGGATATATCTGAGGTAGGCTTCCGGATTGATTCCATTCAGTCTGCACGTTCCGATCAGGCCATACAGCAGGGCTCCACGCTCGCCACCATGATCGCTGCCGAAGANGTAAGCGTAAAGTGAGAGCCGTATTGACGGCTATTTATTGGTGAGATCTACGTTCCAGGGCAGAAGTTCTGCCACTTTGTTCGACGGCCACTCCGGCAGCACGCTCAGGATATATCTGAGGTAGGCTTCCGGATTGATTCCATTCAGTCTGCACGTTCCGATCAGGCCATACAGCAGGGCTCCACGCTCGCCACCATGATCGCTGCCGAAGAAGATGTAGTTTTTCTTCCCCAGACAGACCGCTCGTAGCGCACGCTCAGCAGCGTTATTATCCGGCTCTGCCAGACCGTCATCGCAGTAGTAACACAGGGCATCCCACTGGTTCAGGGCATAAGCGAACGCCTCGCCCAGCCGGGATTTTTTTGACAGTGTCGTGCTTTTTTCCACCAACCACGCATGCAGGGAGGCCAGCAGCGGTTTGCTACGGGATTGCCTGGCTGCCAGACGCTCTGCTGCCGGGAGACCTCGTATTTCCTCTTCTACCGCGTACAGCTCGCCGATACGTTTCAGGGCTTCCTCTGCTGTCGCCGTTTGCGTGCTTACATAGACGTCATGGATTTTTCTGCGCGCATGGGCCCAGCATGCAGCTTCTGTCAGCGGCCCTCCTTCACGTTCCGGACTGAACAACCGATCATAACCTGCGAAGGCGTCCGCCTGCAGCACACCATGATAGTGACGAAGATGCTGCTGAGGATGCTTCCCCTGCCTGTCCGGCGAGAAGGCGAACCACGCCGCTGGCGGATCTGACGAGCCAGCGCTCCGGTCATCGCGAACATACGTCCAGATGCGCCCGGTTTTCGTCTTCTTTCTGCCCGGTGCCAGCACTGGCACCGGGGTATCGTCCGTATGCAGTTTGCGGCAGTCCATCACGTAGTGGTAAAGAGCTTCATCCAGCGGAGCCATTAACCGGCAGCAGGCATCCACCCAGTTGGAGAGCAGCGCCCGGCTCAGATCCACACCCTGACGGGCCAGGATTTCAGTCTGGCGATACAGTGGCGTATGTTCACAGTACTTGCTCGTTAACACGCGTGCCAGCAGACCCGGTCCGGCGATACCCCGGTCGATGGGACGTGATGGCGCAGGGGCTTCAACGATACAGTCGCATCTGACGCAGGCTTTTTTTACTCTGACCGTACGGATCACTTTCAGGGCGCTGGAGACCAGCTCCAGTTGCTCCGCGCTGACTTCGCTGAGGTACTCCATACCGTTGCCGCATTCCGGGCAGCAGGTTTCCGCTGGCTCCAGCCGGTGTATCTCACGGGGAAGGTGTTCCGGTAACGGGCGACGATGACGGGACTGGCGCAACTGGCGAGGTACCAGTGGATCGTCTTCCCGTCCGTTGTAGCGATCGCTTTGCTGCTCCTGCTGTTTCAGCAGGGCTTCGGCTTCTTCAACCTGTTGGCGAAGTTTTTCTGAGCGGGTACCGAACAGCATCCGCCGCAGTTTTTCTATCTGTGCCCGCAGATGCTCTATTTCGCGCTCTTCGTTCTCTATTTTCTCTTCAGCGCGGGCCAGCGCCGAACGCAGGAACGACTCAGTCTCTGCAACGAGACTGAGCTGGCTGTCTTTCTGGCGAAGCGCGTCTTCCAGCGCAGCGATACGGGCGAGATAGTCCTGACTCATGAACCCATTTATAATGCGGTCATGTGCTTTTTACAACATAGTCAGAGAGTTAAGGCGAGCTGTTTTTGGCTGACGCCAGTCCAGCTTATCGAGGAGCATGGCGAGCTGTGAGCGGGTGATGGCGATTTTACCATCACGTACAGCAGGCCAGATGAACTGGCCTTCTTCCAGCCGTTTGGTAAACAGGCACAGGCCGTCAGCATCAGCCCAGAGGATCTTCACGGTGTCACCTTTGCGGCCACGGAAGATAAACAGGTGGCCGGAGAACGGACTTTCATCAAGAGTATGCTGTACCAACTCGCCCAGACCATTGAACGATTTGCGCATATCCGTGACGCCGGCAACCAGCCAGATGCGGGTACCTGACGGAAGATTAATCATCCCGGCACTCTCCCGGTAAGCTCACGCAACAGCACAGCAAGCAACTCTGGCGAAGGATTTTCGAGGCTTATTTTACCGTTGCGGAACTCCACGCTGCAGGAGGAAGCGTTCAACGGGCACTGCCCGGAACCGGTATCTGATATTGCCGGGTCAGGTACGATCTCGACAGGCAACAGTGACAACTCTGAAGACGAGGTGATGGTAGCTGGCAGGCGACGTGATACCCGCCCCTCGTTTTGCCACATGCGCAGCCACTTAAAAATGAGGTTGTGAGCAACACCGTTTTCGCGGGCGATCTTAGCAACATTGGCATCAGGTTGGGATGCCAGGTCAACGATGCGAAGTTTGAAGTCATTGGAATAAACAGTGCGGGATTCAGTTCGCCAGTCGGCAGCATTGTCCATGAATAGAGCTCCTTCTAAATTAGGTGGAGCTCTAAGCTAGCGATCCCGGAACCAGAATCACAGGCGGCAGTGGCTAGACGCTTACNTTTCGCGGGCGATCTTAGCAACATTGGCATCAGGTTGGGATGCCAGGTCAACGATGCGAAGTTTGAAGTCATTGGAATAAACAGTGCGGGATTCAGTTCGCCAGTCGGCAGCATTGTCCATGAATAGAGCTCCTTCTAAATTAGGTGGAGCTCTAAGCTAGCGATCCCGGAACCAGAATCACAGGCGGCAGTGGCTAGACGCTTACTATCATTCGTTCGCTGGGGATGGAAGAGGTGGAGATCACATTTGCAGATGAAGCGACGGAAGCGATCATCAACGCCCGCAGGCCTTCGCTGACGGATTTCTTCAGAGCGTTATTTGATCGAATCAGTGAACAAAAAACAGGGTACCATTACTCATTACCACGGACGTTTAAACTTTCAGATACTGCGCTGGCGACGATTTGTAATATCACCCGGGATCTGACACCTGATGATTTAATTGACGCAGTTTATGTTAAGCGCACCCGCCACAGGCTGAAAGGACAGGGCTTTAGCGCAGCGTGGTGAAGCTAGCCCCTGGCCAACAAACGACGGAGAAAGGTTTCGAGGTAACCTTTCTCAACGTCACGGCTAATCAGCTGATTTTTTTAGCTGATAATCTTTGGTGACAACGCCCTCTGCAGAGCCAGGATTCACAACCGCCGGGCGGATCCAGATCAACCGTTCTCCCCGGCGGCGAATGTGCCCTCTGCGCAGATGCATGCGCTTTGTATGCGATCCCGTACCGCTCCCCTCCCCTCCACTCACAGATCGTTGCTCATCTGAAATCTGCAGGACTTTGTAAGTAAAGCGAGGCTTAATCGCGGGCTCTGCCGCTTTGACTCGCTTACCCCGGATGAATCGGGGTGTTTTGCTGTCTGCCGGGGTGATGGTATCCACGATAACGTTAGCACAGTTCAGTACACTGCAGGCGTTGATGAATGACTGCAACTCATCGCGCGTATTTATCATAATGTCGGCCATCAGCTTGTCGCGACCTCCGAGCATACCTTGCGCTCGTTCAGCAAATTCAGGCAGTGCGATAAAAGGTTCAGCACTGAATTGCTTCAACTGAGACTTTTTAACCAGCCCCGCTTCCTGTAGCGATTCAACCGCCAGTCTGGTTGCTGAAGGGTGCTGACTGATGTCTGTGGTTTTATTAAGTTGATTGTCGTAAGGGTAAAACATTCCCCCGTAGTTCATCTGCCAGCGATTCTGCTGATCAACCCAATAGACTGAACAGACGAAAACACCACCACCGGGAAAATGCTCCAGCACCCGATTGATACCTGGTACAGGCTCCAGCTCCAGCGTCGTGACCGCTTCCCAGCATAACGCTATTCGCTTTGTTGAACGAAGAACCGGCATTTCAGAATACTGCTCAAGGGGGACATCTTTTTCCCACGGTATTTCAAACGCCACCACAGGGTAAGGCAAACGGGCAAGATCCAGATGCGTCTGGCGGAGATCTTCTGGTGCAATGAAGTCAGCGCAGTTTGGCAGGATAAATTTGACGCTGCTCTCCAGCAGGTTTATCACGTTCCGCAGGACGTAAGCAGTATACGGCGCGTCGTGCAGGCAATTACGCTCCAGCTCACGCAGATCATCGATCGCAGAAGATGTGTAGTTTAATGGCGTTATCGCTTCTCTGGTCATTCGTACTCCCTGAACCGTTGTTCTTCGATGTTGTTGTGGTCAATTACTTTATCTTAATGAATTTATTATTCTTAAAAGTGTTAACCAGATCCTTTTTCATCTGTTGAACCAGCTTATCAGCATACGCTTTGGCTATTTCCATCCCTTTCGATTTAGCGACGATGAGCAGGGATGTCAGGTCATTCTCCCTCCCGCAGTTGGCACAGACGACAAAGCTATGACCCGGAGGTGAGTATTCCTCGCAGGGTAAAGCAAACTGCTCCGATCGACAGAATGCACAACGCAGCCGGATCGTTTCTTTGAGATCGTCCATCATCCCATCAGACCAGGAAGCGAACCCGCAAGTCCGCCAACGATAGATCCGACCAGAGGGTGTTCCAGAAATTTAGCAAGGCGGCTCTTAGCTTCCTGTTTTTCTTCATCAGAAGCTGAAGACATCTCGATCTGCTGAAGCAACTGGTTAAATACGTTGTGGATGTTTTGTGTGTTACCGTTGCCAACCTGCGCTGGCCCATGAACATTTAGCGTCGCAATTTGCATACTGGCCCCTAACTCGTATGAACGATTTTTCCCGTGTTTGACTGAGATAGCACGACTCTGACCTTCTTCTGTTAAGCTTACTCTTGCAAAGAGCCCATTTCGTTTGCTTACCAGAGAACGGGAATGGCAGATATTGATGATCTTGAATAAGTACTCTTCCGACCAGTGAAGCAGCTCGTCAATAGCAATGCGATCGTTCTGGCCTGCATCGAATCCAAATGAAACAGTTTTTATCGTTTCTCCAAGGTTCTCCATGTCGTCGTTCATGTACGTCAAAAGGGCATCGATATCTGACTGAATTTTCTCTGCGTCCATGTTTAGCCTTATTTAGTGTTCTGATGAAAAAAGAAACATTATACATCTGCCACAGCCAGGCAGTAAGCCCTGATGCAATCAATGGCCAGGTAGCTCTGTTAATGCCGTTGTTCCTGCCGGTCTGCCAGCAATGCGGATCCTAATGACTACTATACAATCTGCACCCGCTGAGAAACTGATATTACTAGCCCATTCATTACCCCGAAAGATAATACTATTCAATACCTTCTAAAACGCACTGTGTCGCGTCAGGTTCAACGTATTCGAACCATTCAAAGATTTCCATTACCTCTATCTTTCATGCGATTACAGGGACTTTCAGAAAGCTTCAGTAATATTCAGAATTAAAACGCTCAGTCACTTATCAAATCACTGACATCCAGTGTATTAATCATCCCTGCATACTGATGGCCTTCCCCATAAGAATAAACAAGTTTTAACTGCGTTATTCGGCTTACGGTATCTACCCCGATTATTACTCCCGACGCAGGCTACAACATGGATTATGGTTCGTTGATGTAATCAATACTCTGGTACACACTAAACGGATCAATACAAGCCATTCAGCTGTCATTGATCTTTCCTGGCCAGTTCTCGTAATAACACGTTAAGCAGGCAGGCTAACACCAGTAATACTCACTATGCATTTTCACTTCGCTAAAAGCTGCCTTACACCAAGGTTACTCCCCTGATACATTATCGACAGCACTACACTCCATGGAGGTTTATACACCTGCAACAATATCACTAAATTTAATATCTAACGTATTTACGTAGCCTTATCTCAGGGCAACCACCTCACCCTGTTTTTTGATAAAGGGGATATATCTGAGCTCAAGTACTATCTTAATAACAACCTTACCTACCGACTGATATCATCGGTAACACTCTTCTTAACAGTAACACTCCCTTTCAGATGACATTCTTTTCTTAGCTATCACTCACCCTTCTGATGCAATACGCTTGTATTAACTGTTGTTGAACTATAAAGACACCCCCTTCTTTATTATATTAATACCAATCCAACACATCGGGCCTGACTGCAATACCAGAGCAGGTTACGTCAGGCCTGGTCTATGCGCGATAAAAGCTATGCACGTTCACTCTGGAATTATCTTTACCAACAACCAAAAAAAAGACACTTTGTCGCCTCAAATAACCTCAACCACTATAACACCAAAATTTCCACAGCTCACAGAAGCCATCTCCCTGATTCTGAGCAATGAAGTGAAACTATACCAGGGTAACCATACCTGATGCCAAAAATGTATCCAGCAGCGAACCAGGCACCATGATGGGGATGAAAAAGCGCGTGTACACAAGGATGATCGGGTAGCTAAGATGCGCCTTTCACAAAGGGAATATTGAAGATAAAAACCAGAAAACAAGGTATTAGAAAGAAATTTAATAACATTAACGACTACACTCACACCACGCTATCACCTTTTAAAAACCCACTTAAAACCACCACTTAACCTCAATCTGACTACCAGATGTGTTTTTTAGTGACTGTAAAACCGTATCCATGCTACTGTGTGACCACTAAACACACCACTAAAATCACTACAATGTAGTTTAAAAACAAAGGAATTAATAATGGCAGTTAATTTCTACAATGGAAGTCAGGGAATTATAAAAAGTCGGGATATGCGGATTTGCAATTATTATGCTGACTGGCTGATGACGAATAACCGAATCGACACCAGAAACATTCCACGACAGGATGCAGAAAGTTGCAGAAAAGCATTAAATGAACTTATTAATCAATACATTCCGGATAAAGAGCAACAGATAAGGTTGCTCCAGGATATGGAAATGGGCAGGGAAGAAAACATTCTGCCACTGGATAGTTTTGACTGGCTGAATCAGGATGAGCGAGCTACATTCTGGTTGTGGGGTTACCTCTGTAAAGTTAGCGATGAAGATTTTGGGATTACCCGAAATGGAAATACACTATACGGTCCAAACTGGTATACACATTTCGGATTATCTCTGTCTCCAGTCAATCACAGGGAACGGGTGAATATCATAGGTCATATATTTGATCGCATTATCATCACGCCTCCCCCTGTGACGTATTTAAAAAAACAGGTCATGGAGAGACTTAAAGACAAGTGGAAAAATATTTACAGCAAACCATTCCCGCTAAAATGGTTGCCGGATGAAGAGGACGCTGTATTGTGGGCGTGGAACAACCTGAGTAAAGTACAGAAAGTCAGCATCAGTACCCTGGAGGAACTGAGTATGACCTCCGGTGGGTTAACAACATGGTTTACTCCTCTCAGTCATACAGAGCGTAACCTTGCCCTGCGTGCAGCGCTGGATTTATGGGACAATGCCCCGGACTCAAAACGTTTGTTTCTCCTGAACCTCAATAAAGCCTGGAACCAACAAAAGCTACGCCAGTCCCGTACTGATAAAAAAGCGCTGAACACATATCTTAAGAACGAAACCAAAACGCGACTCGACTTTATGGCTGATCGTAGCGGGGTTCGTATCAGCGATATGCTGGAAATGTTGATTAATGAACATTACCGGAAAACCTGCGGTGGTGAATAAATTTTCTCCCTGACTACAGAAGTGAATGAAAGTCTCAATCATACAGACCAGAAATTACATTCAAAAAAATTTCAGACCTATATTACCTGTGTGAGAACGGCAGCAGAAATGCTGCCATTTTATTATTCCACTCACGGAGGNTACATTCAAAAAAATTTCAGACCTATATTACCTGTGTGAGAACGGCAGCAGAAATGCTGCCATTTTATTATTCCACTCACGGAGGTTAATGTGTCCGATAAAACTGAACAGGGCCTTGATGCCCTGAAGCAACAGCTGTCTATCCTGCCCGAAACACTCTCCCGCACAATACTGAACCGCATCCGGCAGCACATCCATTACGAGCCGGTCATTGGCATTATGGGTAAAACAGGAAGTGGAAAAAGTTCGCTCTGTAATGCGCTCTTTCAGCAGCCCCTCAGCCCGGTCAGCGATGCTCAGGGCTGTACCCGTGAACCGCTTCGCTTCACGCTCGATATCGGCGGGCGCCGCATGACGCTGGTCGATTTACCCGGTGCCGGAGAATCTCTGGACTATGACCGTGAATACCGGCAGTTGTATAAAGAGCAGTTACCGACGCTGGATCTTATCCTCTGGGTGATGAAGGCGGATGACCGGGCCTGTGCTACTGATGAGGCATTTCACCGGTTCCTGCTCAAATGCGGTGTCTCATCAGGCAGCATNCTGGACTATGACCGTGAATACCGGCAGTTGTATAAAGAGCAGTTACCGACGCTGGATCTTATCCTCTGGGTGATGAAGGCGGATGACCGGGCCTGTGCTACTGATGAGGCATTTCACCGGTTCCTGCTCAAATGCGGTGTCTCATCAGGCAGCATTGTCTTCGTCATTAACCAGGCCGACAAGGCAGAACCCTCGCTGGAATGGGACAGGGAAGCCTGTCAGCCCTCCACCGGCCAGCTACTGACACTGACTGCCCGGAGCGCATCCATCTCGCGGCAGTTCTCCTGTCCTTATCCGGTGCATGCAGTGTCGGCAAAAACCGGCTACAACCTGGCCCGTCTGGTCGAAACAATGATATTCGCCCTGCCCCCGGAGGCCAGCAGCGGCGTGTTTAGTCNCAGCCCTCCACCGGCCAGCTACTGACACTGACTGCCCGGAGCGCATCCATCTCGCGGCAGTTCTCCTGTCCTTATCCGGTGCATGCAGTGTCGGCAAAAACCGGCTACAACCTGGCCCGTCTGGTCGAAACAATGATATTCGCCCTGCCCCCGGAGGCCAGCAGCGGCGTGTTTAGTCAGGTCAGGGAAGAACACCGGTCTGCAGAGGCAGAGAGTACAGCCCGAAAGGATTTTGGCGATCTGCTGGGTGAGTTATTCAGCCGGATAGTTGACGCCATTCCGCTGCCAAAGTCGGTCCGGGAAGGGCTGGGAACAATCCGCGATGGCATTGTGAATGCCGCTTCCGCACTGTGGCACTGGTTTTTTTGAGGAGGTGGAAATGATACTCAGGAAGCTGACATGGCCTCTGTTACGCATGCTGCTGCGCTATATCCGAAGACAGANAGAGTACAGCCCGAAAGGATTTTGGCGATCTGCTGGGTGAGTTATTCAGCCGGATAGTTGACGCCATTCCGCTGCCAAAGTCGGTCCGGGAAGGGCTGGGAACAATCCGCGATGGCATTGTGAATGCCGCTTCCGCACTGTGGCACTGGTTTTTTTGAGGAGGTGGAAATGATACTCAGGAAGCTGACATGGCCTCTGTTACGCATGCTGCTGCGCTATATCCGAAGACAGATAGTAAACAGGATCCTGGGTTACTGTCGGCACGCAGGCAGGCCGGAGAAAGCGATCCACCGCGTCCGTTGGGCTCTCATCGTTCTGTTTCGCATCTTACTGCGTTTATTGAGGGAGAGATTAATAAAACGCAATACTGCAGCCACCTTCAGCCCTGACAGCGCATCCTGCTGACCGGCTTTATGACAGGGTATGACCACCTACAGCTCACTCACTGAACAATGTGCAATTATCCGCGAGAATTCAGTCAGTTATTTTCGAAAAAATATTTCATCTTTTCTGCCTCTTCCTCTCATCGCTGGTCATAACCTGTCCACCCCGTCCTGCATAATAACCGCATGAGTTATCTCAGTATTTTTATTCACGGAGGGCATATGCGCGCCACGGATCCTGCGCATCGACACGACAGGCTGGCACTCAGGCTGTCAGTTATTATCAGCCGGCTTCTTGCCGGTGAATCCCTTTCACTGAAAGCGCTGTCCGGTGAATTTAGCGTATCTGAACGCACCCTGCGCCGGGATTTCTCTCAGCGTCTGCTGCATCTGGATCTGACTGGCGATAATGGCTTCTGGCGTTTAAGAACGAACCCGATGCGCGATCATACCCCGGGTGCACTGGCGTTTGCCCGCAACACCGGAATAGCCCGTCTCATTCCCTCACAGAGCCGTCAACTGATGCAGCTGCTGATGGATGAAAGCGGCACATCGCCCTGTCTGATAGGTCATGTACAGCATCCAGCGGGGATCCTCCCGGACTGCTTTCAGAGGCTTGCTGAAGGCATTTACCACCACCGGATGGTCAGCCTGCTGGTAAAGGGTATTCGTCACGACCACCTCGAGCCCTACCGGCTGATTTTCTCACAGGCATACTGGTATCTGGTGGCCAGCCAGTATGGTGCGATACGGGTATTCAGGGTTGAAGAAGTAACGTCGGTCTCCCTGTCTGAACGCTCTTTTCACCGACGCAGTGAGACCAGCGCGCTCATTGTGGACGCGGATTTCATCAATGCCCTTCCGCATTTTCACTTTATCAGCAACGTCATTCACACCTTCCGGGAGCATTCTCCCGAACCTCAGACCAGACCAAAAGGAGTTAAAACATGAAATACGGCAAAGCCCTGCTGCTGAGCGCAGGAATGATGCTGTCATCGCTGTCAGCTGCAAATGCCGCTACGCCCGATGCGTTTATACAGGCACATCATCAGCGCTGCGGCAAGCCCGTCTTCTATGCACAGACCGCTAACCACAAAAAAGAGGTCGAGATTTGCATCATCACCCCGTCGGTATCCTATTCATTCGGGAAGAAAGGCGCAGAACATAAGGAAATGGACATTACCGTACCGGCAAACACCACCACGTACGCATATCAGAACAATCAGGTAATCAGTCTGCAGGAATTCACTGTCCGAAACGGCGACACCTCATACCAGGTATCTGCCGGGACAAACGATGAAGGCACACCGTTCGCATCCCTGGACGTTTATCAGGGAACACCGGAGAAGGGTAAACATCTGGCGGAAATCCGTCTCGACCCGAATACGGTGGTGAACAATATCAGCCATTCACTTGCACAGGAAGACGTGACGGAATCGGACAGCCTCTGAGCAGAGGCGTTTTAACGAATGGATATTCACACAATGATGAACAGGCAATTAAAAATGACGACCGCTCACCGGGGCGTATTACTGGTCTTCACGCTGCTGGCAGCGCTGGCCCTGAGCGGCTGTGGTGACAAAAACGAACGTGAGTTTATCCGGGGCTGTAAGTCCGGTGGCGGAACCACCGCGATCTGCGGCTGTATCTGGGACGAGCTGAAAACGAAATATACCCACGGGGAACTGGAGAAAATGAACCAGCAGTACGGCTATGTACCTCCCCGCTTCATGGACAACATGCTGAGCGCTGCTCAGCAGTGCAGAAAATAAGGACTGAAAAGAATGGCGCTTGTTATTAAATATTTTGCGATTGCCTTCGGCATCGCGCTTGCGGTGGTCCTGTTTAATGTATTCGGGAATACGGGCGAAATCCGCAGTTTCGGGCAGGGAATGGGGTATCTGTTCTGGATGACGCTCGGCCCCGGTGCAGGTATGACGGTCGGCGCGTTCCTGCGCCAGTGGCTGATGCCGGATGCAGTATACACCAGCGAAGGTATGACCGGGCTGCTTAAAGCCCGCCTGTTCTGGCTTGTGGGACCTCAGTGTATCGGCTGGCTGACCGGTCTGATAACGGTGGGCAAACAGCTTATGTAACGCCCACGACGGGTTCATCAACAGTTACCACCTCTTCGATAATTTAAGGAAAAGTTCATGCGCAAACTATCTGCCGTTCTGCTGGTAACAACACTGGCATTCACTGGCCTCGCACACGCAATCCCCAATATGTGGACCAGCGGCTTCGGCATGGGGGTGACCGAATACATCATCACCAGTCCCGAAAATGTGATGTTTAACCTCAACTGCACCGGCAACCCCGATGAGCAGAACATCCTGCAGCATCACGTCATGCTCACCTTTCCTGATGGTTCCGGAGCGGACTCACATGACGACCAGACCGTCATCACGCTGGTCATAAACGATCGACAATTCCCGCTCCCTTCGTCTCTGGGATGGCGTAATGCAGACAATGCCTGGTCGCAGTTTATTACCGCTCTGGGGCAGGCAGCACATTTTGATGTGTATGTGAATGACAGGAAAGCCGGCAGTTTTCATCCGGGGATCAGGAATACGCAGCAGGAACTGGAAAATATCAGCGACTGTGAAAATACGGCCGGTTAATTTCCGGACACACCTCCCCCACTCGTTTAATACAGGAATTTAGTTCATGATGGATATCACGATTAACACCCTCGGCCAGCGGCTGAATACCCGTACGCTGCATTTTGTCCTGCTCAGCATGGCCACCTGTGGCGTCTGGCCCCTGCTCTGGCTTTACAAAAAGCAGGATATCATCAGCGAAACCACGGGCTACCCGCTTTACGGCAATCTGTTTATTATCTGGCTCACCGTCTGTTTCGGGCTCAGCCGTCAGTTGGGTGTCATGGCTGCGCCTGACCCGTATGGCTACGACTCAACCGGCGATATCCTGCTGGCACTCAGCGGACTGCTCTCAGTGGCCAGCGGAGTGATGTATGTGGTCTGGGCCTTTAAGGCCAGAACGGTGCTGCGTCACTATGCGCTGAACACCTTTCGCTTCGACCTGAAGATGAACGCCTTTTATACCGTGCTGTTTAACGTCTTCTATATCACGTACTGCATCAATGACATGCAGCAGGCGCTGGCGAAACACCAGATTATTCATGGCACGACAGCAGCACTGAATGAACCCGCGCCAGCCGGGGCAGAACCGACGAGCCAGCCCTGACAACTGTCATAACACAGGTATTACACACTACCGACGCCCTGCTCATCCGAGCGGGGCGTTTTCTTTTGTTTCTCAGAAAGGAAATTTCCATGCGCTTAGCCAGCCGCTTTGGCCGAATTAACCAGATCCGCCGTGACCGTCCGTTAACCCGTGAGGAACTGATGCAGCATGTCCCCAGCGTGTTCAGTGAGGACAGACACGGTTCCAGAAG